>JAEPOJ010000028.1 GCA_017642965.1 Phycisphaerales bacterium | reverse complement strand
AGCGCCACGATCGTCGGCGCCATAAACCACACCACAACCCCGATCCCCGAGCCGCAGATCAGCGACAGCGTGGTCGCCTGCCCCAGCATGACGTTCGCCACACCCAGGCGCCCCTTGCCCACCGAGCGTGAGATCAACGCCGTCGCCCCGACACCGATGGCCATGATCACCAGCCCGATGAACCACATGATGTAGCTCGCCCCCCCGATCGCGTCGGTGGCGGCCACGCCGTCCTCCAGCGAGGCACTGAGCTTGGTATCAACCAGCCCGACCAGCGAGTTGAGGAACGATTCGAGCACGACCGGCCAGGCGAGCACAAAGATCGCCGACCACATCGTCAACCCCTTGAGCCGCCCGGACTTAAACCGCCCATCATCCGTGCAGACCGCCTTCGGCCCCGTCTCCGTCAACGCCCCGCTCGTCGTCACCGTCATCGGCTGTCCAACAAGCTCCTCGAGGTCATCCTCGTGGATCGGCTGCTCAATCGCATCATGCGACGGCACACAGCTGGCCTCATGCTCAGCGCGTCGATCGGTCATTGCGTATCACGCTCCAGTCGGGGACGCCCGCTCCTCTGCAGACGGGCAGAACGAATGGTAGTCACAACCCGGGCGTGGGGGAGCCAAGCGCCCAATCGTCAACGCCTGGACCTCGAACCCTTCATCTCGAACGTCACCGGCTTTGACCAGGACGCGCCGATCACCAACGAGTCCACCGTGCGCGTGACAACCATCGTGTACGACGGGCAGTGAGTCATCATAACTGGGTTACAGGAGCACTCAAATAGCACAGATCTGAAGCATCTACCGGGGCTTCCGGCGCCGATCTTTGGCACTCAATCCGACACTGAGGACGAAGCACAACTTGTTATCATGATTCAGGCAAATCGGGTATACTTGGCAACCCAATAAGATGGAGCTGACAGGGTAGCGAGCGAAAGAAGAGATGAAAGATCACAGGTGCAGATCGCATGACAAAAGAGCCCCAAGGAGTACACATATCCGACAATGTAGTTGTCAGTCGCGATCTATCATTACCGCGCCAAAGGCTAACGCCATATGAGCTCTCGTCATTAGTGATATACCGACATATCGGCGATAAATACTATGATCCGCTTATCTCAGAGGGATCGATCGCACTCAACAAGATAGAGGCATTTAGAGACCCTCGGCACGACAAGAGAAGTGACCCAACAGAGGGGCATTACGATATTGTTGTCGACGGATTTCCGGCCGAGAGCAGCAACCTCGGGAGAACACTCGGAAATGTCCTACTCCCCTACCAAAATAAAGAGCACACCACTGCCAAGAACAACAGGGTCATATTCATATCTCAGCCATGCTACATAATGTGCTTCGCTATGCAGGTCCAGCCTATAAACATGGGTAAATTTGGCCAGCTAGTGGTTATCAAAGACTTGAATAGATTCAAAAATGCAATTGACCAAGAGGTAATGACTCGATATGGCCTAGCCCCATCAGTAGCATCAGCCGTCACGTACCTCGACTACACAAAGCCTCCGCCGGATACTGTTTATAGGCTACACCCAGCGTTCAAAAAGCCGCAGGAATATGCCACGGAACACGAGTTTAGACTGGCATGGCCTATAGCCCCAGGCGAAGCAGGAAAACTGCCACAGGTATTGCCGATGTGCATAGAGGAATTGAAAGATCTAGTTATACCCCTCTCGCAATCCTATCTAACGACTCACCCATTGCCATTAACCCTCTACGACCAATGCACAGCAAAGTACATAGCGTCATCATTCAGACCAATTGATCTCACGTTTCCGAAAGATCTAGACAGTGTAAAAACATCCGAAGGCGTTACTGAACAAGAGGACGTTACAGCCCAGATTTCACTCATATCAGGCAGCCCAAATGTTCAACCAGTAGATCGCAAAATCGATCAAAGCAAGAACTGAATAAACGAACCGGCGCAGCCGATCCGGTTGTCGGAGCCCGGAGGGCGTAGACGGCAGCCGACCGATCGGTTAACATGCCCAACCCGGGTCCTACGAAGCAACCGCTCACCGATCGCAGCTTTCACCCACCCCGGAAGTACGCACCGCGCAGCGGTGCCAAACCGTGTCAGTAGATGAAACCGAAGGCAGATACGAGTGACCGACAAGAGCGAATACGTGAAGCAGCTGAACCAGCGGCATGCAGCCCTGGCCTGGTGGTCCCGCGTGCAGCAGGAACATCCATGGGGTGTCGTCCCGATTCCTACAGCTGCCCGCACGCCCGCCGAGGCCCAGTTCTCCTGCCCATCTCAATTTTACAGAACATACATCGTCATAACTACTTGAAAAACAAGGTCTTATAGATTCACCAAAATCGGCAGCCCTACTTGCATTACTGGACAACATTGTTATTCTCGCCGATACGGTCCAACATCACATCACGACTACTCTCAAGGAACGTCGTGATTTCACTGAAGTACACGTAGAACAGAACATGAGCGGCAACCAGCACCAGCGCAGCGAACCACAGCCAAAGACGCTTCTTGAGCTCCTTCCTCTGCGCACGCATAGCAACCCGCTTTGCGACGAATGGATCCTGCATGAATTCAAACCCCTACACGATGAGCAGCTGAAACGCTGAGCAGCGTATTTGAAAATGAGATTGCCGGAGGCGTATCCGGCAACCCCAATACCTCGACGGTGTTAGCGGCACCCCGAGGCGTGGACCCCGATTTACAAGGAACCGGGAGTCATCTACATGGTACCACGAAATCGTGAGCCGATGGATCATCCTCAGCGGAATTCCGCGGCGAACATCGCACCTGTAGATCCCCTGTTGATCGGTATCCACGAGACCAGATCCGGGGGCATCTGACACAGTTCTGTGTCCCCGGTCTGGTTTTTACCGCATGTCGGTGTGACTCCGGCAAAGGACCATCGTGGATCTCAAGCAACTCGGAATCGATCCCATTCGTGGCGGCTGTGCAGTCGTCGTAACAGGCGAGATCATCAAGAACGAGCCCTGGTCGCGCACCGACGAGAAGACCGGCGAGTACCGGGAGGGTCACTCCCTCCAGGTCGCCTACTTCGGCGGGGTCTTCAAGGTGAAGACCGAAGACAACGACCCGCTCCGGAAGCAGAGCGTCGGCACGGCGATCTCGCTCCTTGTGCCCGTCTCTGACGGCGGATACGGCATCAAGCAGAGCGGCCCTGCAACCCTCCTCGACCTCAAGTCAGCAACGGCCAAGGCGGGTGCAGCATGAATACTGGCGATGAACCCATCATCATCGCCGTCGAGGTCAAACAGGACGACCTTGAAACGCTCGAAGAGCTGGCCGCACTCAGTCACGGCCTCACACGTGCAGAGTACGTCCGCTGGCTCATCGGGCACGCTGCCCAGGAGCGCCTGACCTTCAAGCTCTACGACAGCGATCACGCAGCATGACGCAGCGAACCCAGCGCGGGAAACCGCGCCGGGTTTTTTCACACGCATGGAGGAACCAGCATGCACGACCACGACCGACACGAAGACGACGAACTTGGCATCGATCTCGGGTTCACACGCGACGAGGACCCGGACGACGACGCGAGCTGGGCACCTGGCATCGACCTCGGCCTCGACACCAACGAGGACAGCTACGAGGACATCCTCGAAGATCTCACCGAGGACATCGACGAGGACGAGCTCGACGAGTGCGAGGACTTCGACGACGGCGACCAGGACATGGACGACGACGACTGGGATGAGTGGGACCAGTACAACCGCCGCCACTACGGCAAGGGCGCGCCTGGCTACCGCTTCCATCGCATCAAGCGTTTCTTCGGCTTCTGAACACAGGAACACACCATGCGAAGCACGACCACACTCGACAACGCAGCACCGACCGCGAGCTCCGCTCGCGGCGGTGCTGCGTGCGACAGCCCCCCGTCAGTAATACGGGGGGCAAAGTCACAGAACACCATCTGCATTGACTGGCTCAGACTCAGCGGGCCAAGGTGCGTGTTCTACGAGGTCATGCACCTGCTGGAGAAGCGATTCGGAAAGCCCGAGCTGGGCAAGGGCCGCTTCTTCCTGGACACCGGCTACCACTGGTCAGAGGGCGGTATGTTCCTCGACCTGGACGCGGAGCACAACAAGCAGCACTGCGTTATTGAGCTGCCCGGCATGCTCATATCTGAACTGGACTTCGCAGACGTGCGCCAGCTGCTGCACGATCTCTGCTGCTACGGCTTCAAGGTCACCCGCATCGACATCGCGGTTGACCTCTACGACCGACCGAACCTGATCCAGACCATCAAGGACTCATGCAACCGTGGGGAGCTTTGCCGCTCACGCACGTATCAGCACATCGTGGAGCGCTCGGGGGCGGCGCTGACGGCCCATGGCATCAACATCGGCAAGCGGGGCAAGTTGGGCTCCGGGAGGTATCTCCGTGTCTACGACAAGGGGCTCGAACAGAAAACAGCGGAAGCGGGGGAGTGGATCAGGTGGGAAGTCGAGCTGTCGGACACGTGCGCCCAACAGTTCGCGGACAAGTTCGCCACCCAGGACAACGCCATTGAAACCGCTCTATCGCATGCTCTTTGGGTCGTTGAGTTCAGGGAGAAAACTGGCTCGAGGATGCTTGCTCGTCGGCCGCTCGCGCCGTGGTTTGAAGACTTCACTGAGCACGTGCGCCGCGAACGCCTTACGGCAGTTCGAGCGAAATCGACCGTCGAGTCTTACGCCCGCTGGGTCAGAACGGCAGTCGTCCCCAAGCTCGAAACGATCGCACGAATCACCCGAACCCCGCTGGGAGGGGTGATCAAGTACATCGCCGGGGAGGTCCATCACAACCCCGACCATGTCAACTGTCCCAAGGTCCGCACCATCGCCCGCTCGATGGGCGTCGACCCTCGGACCATCAAACAACGACTCAACCAGGAGGAGGGGGCGCTGAGCCATGGCTGAACTTCTCCTGTTGATCTCGGGTGGTATCGGCGTAGGTATCACCCTTCGACTCGTCTGCGTGCTGCTCGGCTCGACGGTGCGCTTCATTGACTCATGCATTCGGGCCACCTGAAAGGAATCAGAAATGAACGTTGGGAACTTCTTCGAATGGCTCGGCTCGCTCTGGGGCAAGGTCTTTGCATTCACCATCATGGTGGGCCTCATGAGCACCAAGGCCATGGCCCAGGTTGAACCCCCGGAACCCGCCGAACTCGGCGACATTGTGTTCCCGATCACGCTCTCCTCGATTGCCCTGGCAGTCGCGGCCGCGGGCGGCACCATGATCGGCCTGTGGGCGGTGTACAAGATCGGCTTCAAGCTGGTCCGCAAGTTCATCTCCCGCATGGGTTCGACCGTTTGACCCATCAAGGCGGGGGAAACCCCGCTTTGCTGATTCGAGGAACACACCATGCAGATATCCGCCGAACCCAAGGGATGGTCAGACGCTGAGGTTGACGAGCTGCTCGATTCGGTCGCGTCGATCGATGCGAAGCTCAACGTCATCGAACAGACGCAGCTCAACAGCGAGCTCGCCCTGGTCAACTCGACCGTCGCGGCCGTCGCCGTTACCACTGCTGTCTACGCGATCGTCCTGCTGATCAGCATCTACATCGGCTGGACGATCTCGCACTACTTCCTCCCGAGCCCCAAGGACATCGCACCATGACCCGCCTGGCCACCCTCATGGCGATCGTCATTGCATCCGGCTCTGTCCAGGCACAGAGTTCGGTGCCTTGTGACGATTGCCCAGAGGGCCAGGTGCCAGGAGAGGGCCTGATCTCGGTTTCGTACACGAAGCGGGTCTATGAGGACGGCGGGTCGGGCTGCGGCCTGACGCTCTGCTCACGCGTCGACCTGGACGGCACGAAGGAAACCGACGGCGTTGCAACGTACTCGCTCCACGACATCGTCCTCGAAGGCATTCAGCTCATACCGGATAACTCCTGCTGCTCTGAGCTGCCCCCGCAGACCATCGACGTCGTCGGCATCATCACACCCGAGTACGAACACCTGGACGGAGAAGCGAGTGCGTACGGCGACTGGTGGGTAGACGGCAATCCCGGCGTCACCAACGAGATATCTTTCGATTGGGACGATGCAAACTGCACCAACTTCACCACCCAGAAAATCACCTTCGACGGCGCAAATCAGATCATCGAAACACTCACGGTGACGTTCACCGGCGGCGAGTGCATCGACGAGGACCCCGGCGGCGGCGGTGGTGGGGGAGGCATCGGGGAGCCACCCGACCCTCCAGAGCCACCACCCGTCGACGACCCGCCACCCCATGACGATCCACCGGACCCGCCCGAGCCACCCAACCCGGAACCACCGGACGACGACCCGGATCCCCCAGATCCCCCAGAGCCGCCACAACCGCCAGGAGGGGGCGGAGGGGACTGCGAGTGCTGCGAGGCGATCACGGCCCGCCTGGACATCCTCATCACGTACAGCGAGGACCTCGCGGTCATTCATCGCAACTCCAACCGCCGACTCCAGAACATCGAGGAATGGCAGGCGGCGTTGTATCACGCGCTGATCTCGCCCGACTTCGGCGTGAATGGCATCCTGCCCGATATGCAGGTTGCGATGTACGACATCCGCGCGTACCTGGGGCAGATGCAAGCGTTCATGCGCGAAGACCGCGAGCTGCAGTACGACCAGAACTGGTATCTGGAACAACTCCTGGCCTCGGGCATCCGCATTCAGGACGGGGACTACGTCGCACCCAACACCGGCGACGACATCGACCTGGGATCAGCTGCGTCGGGGATTGCCCAACTCCCAGCGGCGCACCTGGACGCCCAGGTCGAGCACGATCAGGAGTTCGGCCTACCCGACATCAGCGCGTACCAGGACAACGAGGACCCGGTCTGGGAGCTCTCGTTGCAGTTCGCGCGTGACTACGGCGTGGACATCAACGACATCAGCGTGAACCTGGCACCCTTCGAGCCGGTCCGCAACATGGTCCGGGCGGCGATCTCGCTCATCGTCGGCCTCAACGGGATCTTCATCGTGTGGAAAGAACTGCGGAAGACGTAAGCCATGCAATCGCTCATCGACGCCATCGTAGGATTCTTCTCGTTCATCATCGGCAAGCCCTGGCAGCTGCTCGTCGATCTGTACGCCTGGCTGAAGCAGCTCATCACGGAGACGCTGCCCGACATCTTCTACGGCATGCTCCCCGACGGCCTGGCCGCGTACCTACAGACCTTCGACTTCACCACGCTGCAATCCATGATCGAACCCATCACCTGGTTCATCCCCTTCTGGCTCATCCTCAACATCTACTTCATCGCCTACTCACTCGCGGCACTCATCCGGATGTTGCGGTTCCTGATCGGATTCATCCCGGCTATTGAGGGCTGATCATGAGCGAGATCACCAGGTACAGCTACGGCTTAGAGATCATCGAGGGCCTCATGGGTGCGGGCAAGTCGTACTACGCCGTGCGCCGGATCTGCCAGGTCATCGAAGAAACCCGCCGACCCGTGTATACCAATCTCCCACTCAAGTGGCCCGTCATCCGTGCGTACCTCCGCAAGCGGGGGGGTGAGGAGCTCGCCAACCTGATCCGACCGCTCACTAAAGAGCACTGGTTCCGGTTCCTCCGACGCCAGCACATGCACGCACAGTTCCGAGAGAGCATCACGCGGAAGACACCCGACGAGCTGGACCCGCGCATCATCCAGGCAATCCACGAATCAACCGGCAAACCCGTCGACAAGATCCTCGACCAGGAGAAGATCTACGACTCCCAGCTGTGGGCCGCGTTCCACGCCGTCTACGGACCCGACACCACCAAGGGGGTTCAGGCCGATTCCATCCCCGTCGGCTCGCTCATCGTCATCGACGAGGTCCAGCACTGGCACCCGATGATCAAGCAGACCGGCGACATCGACAAGCGTGAGCAACTGCAAGCGTACCTGACGATGTGCCGGCACCACCTGCACTGGGTCTGGGTCATCACCCAGGACCGCACCCGCATCGACATCCTGTTCCGCAATCTGGCCGCGTCCGTCTGGCGAGTCTGGAACCGTGGGGAGGATCGCCTGGTGTGGGGCCTGCGCTTCAAGCACCTGGGATTGGTCGGGATGGGCTACCAGCGGTTCACCAAGGACCAGCTCGAAGGCCGCAACCCTGAGGACGTCAACCCATCGGAGTCGTTCACGATCCTGACGCAGCTCCCCCGCAACAAGGTCTACTTCCGCCTCTACTCGTCGTTCACGAACATCGGCAGCAAACGCCAGATCCTGCGCGTGATCCGACGCATGCGGGTAGACGCGGGCCTGGACGAATCCGGCACCACTCAGCAAGAGAAGCAACTCAGGGAAGACCAGCACATGAAGCGCACACAACGACCGTCCATCATCAAGCGCCTGTTCCGTCGCACCGTGCAGCTCGTCACGCTCACGATCGTCGCGACCCTCGCATACGCGATCGGCCAGGCGAGCACACCACCCGCTCAACTCGTGGAGAACACAACCGATGAACCAGCACCGGAGATCGAACCGTACAACTGGCCCAGCTTCAACGGCGTCGCGGGATCTCGCCCGATCTTTGACTCCCAGCCCACCACCATCGGCGAGCGTGTCGGATCGCGTGCGGAGCTGGTCTTCTACAACCCTTCGCTCCGTGCTTGCGTGCTCACTACTGACGACGCTTATTGGCTGTGGAACTACGGCGAAGAGCTCCCAACCCTTGTCGGGCCTATCGACTCTGTCGAGGCAGCATATCAGCGAATGGTCAAAGCCGAGACAGAGCGTTCCGGCCTCGGAGATGCTGCCGCAACAGGTGGCTAAGCCGTGGGGCCTCCCCGCGATCTCGCTCACCGTCCAGGACATGCCGATCGACCAGCTGCTCTCAACCGTCGCGTTCGAAGCGGGGGCCTCGATCACGATCCCGCCAGGCATCGACTCCACTCAGCTGGTGACGGCCGACTACCAGGACCAGCCCGCTCAACGCATCGTCGAGGAGCTCGCACAACGATTCGAGCACGTCGCCGAGTACCAGGACGGCCTGATCTCATTCCTCCCCCGCGACAAAGCGCACCGCGACTTCATGTTCATACGCTCCGGCCACGGAGATCCCCAGGTGGTCCAGCGATCGCTCCAGTCCATGCTGGGCGGCGAGACGACCGTAGAGATCCTCGACGACCGGATACTCGTCAGCGGCGATCGACGGGCCCTTGAGCAGGCCAGCAAGTACGCCAAGCATCTCGAACGCGGCGCCGACGCATGGCTCCTCGATGTCCATGTGGTGCGAATCACCGAGACACTGCGAACGGACCTGGGCATCGACTGGAACGTCCGCGGCGAGCTGGCACTGAACACCGCTCGCCCAGGCTCGATCGTGAACGCGGACGCGTTCGTTTCTCTGATCGCCGAAGCCGTGCAGATCGGCACGCACGCCACCCTCGAGCAAACCGCCTCGCTCTACTGCCTCGAGGGAAAGCCCTCGAGCATCGAGCAGGGCCAGCGGGTACCGATCCCACGATACAGCACGTCACCCGAGGGCACGACCACGCTCGTAGGCTACGACTACATCACGGCCGGGTTCACGCTCAACGCCACAGCTCGACGCGTACCAGGCGGCGCGCTCCTGGACCTCGAACCCTCCATCTCGAACGTCACCGGCTTTGTCCAAGACGCCCCCATCACAAACGAGTCCACCGTGCGTGTGACGACCATCGTGAACGATGGGCAGTGGGTCATCATAACTGGGTTGCAGGAGCACTCAAATAGCACAGATCAGAAGCATCTGCCGGGCCTCCCGGCACCGATCTTTGGCACCCAGACCGACACTGAGGACGAAGCACAACTGGTCATCATGATTCAAGCAAATCGTGTATATTCCTCATCATGAGGCCAACTACATTTGTTTTCGGAGCAGGAACAAGCCACCCATTCGGATTCCCGACAGGCTTAGGACTGATAGAGCAACTAGTCACACGGCATCGCAATGAGCTAAAGGATGACGAATATTCATACTTCGATCACGCAATCCGACACTATTCGTACCCATGCCAGTATCAACAAAGAGATCAATTTTTTGAGCTGCTAGAAAGATCGGGTATTGACTCAATCGACAGATATATTCAGCAGCAAGACGAAACATTGACCAAGCTGGGCAAGGCGGCACTTGCCTATCAGCTTATGGCATTAGAATCCAGATATATAAATAACTCAACGCTGTTATTCAAATGCGAGTACGACGCCTACAGCTATCAGTCCGACAGCTCTCGAATTTACCACAAGAACGCATACCGACACCTATGGAATGTATTCACCAGGGCCAATCCACTAGAAGAGATCAAAAAGCACAAATTCGTAACATTTAACTACGACAGGGCGTTTGAGCACTTCATGTTCTACGCATACAAGGGGTACACAAACAGCACTACAGAGAGGGCAGAAAAATTTGTGCGAGACCTGCCAATACATCACGTATACGGCAGCCTCGGGGAGTACAACCACAGCAAGATTCGGAATCAAATAGACTGGTATCTAGTCAACAAGCATTGCGGACATGAAGAAGTTGCAGAAGCAGCCGACAACATAAATACAGTCCGCGTAACTGGCAACCAGCCGGAAGTGAGCAAGGAATTTGTGTCAGCATTCATTGGCACAGATCAAATTATGATTCTGGGATTTGGGTATGACCCTGTCAACACGGCGATGTTGCGAATAGCCTATGATAGAACTAGAACACAAAAACAAAATGATCCACACAAATACTGGTTCGGCTCTGCAATGGGAAAAACCAAGCAAGAAAAACAACGCATCATGGGTATGACCGGAATGGATTTGCACAAGCTTGGGCATCAGGCACATGATGACGTCACCTTTATGAGGTCCGTAGGGTTCGCATTTGACTAGCAAGGCCCATTGTCAACCGGGAACTCGCAATAACAAAATCGGCGCAGCCGATCCGGTTGTCGGAGCCCGGAGGGCGTAGACGGCAGCCGACCGATCGGTTACCATGCCCAGCCCGGGTCCAACGACGCAACCGCCCACCTATCGCAGCTTTCACCCACCCCGGAAGTACGCACCGCGCAGCGGTGCCAAACCGTGTCAGTAGATGAAACCGCAGGCAGAGACGAGTGACCGACAAGAGCGAATACGTGAAGCAGCTGAACCAGCGGCATGCAGCCCTGGCATGGTGGTCCCGCGTGCAGCAGGAACACCCATGGGGTGTCGTCCCGATTCCAACGGCCGCCCGCATCCTGGCAGTCTCCACCCGCCGAGTCCACGAACTGGTCAAAGAGGGCCGATTCCAGCTGATCGAGGGCATGCCAGGCGGCAACGAACGCGACCGATTCATCCCGATCGCCGACCTCCTTGATGCCCCTTTCAGGATGACTCGGGGTAGACCCGGCGTTTTCGGCCCCAAAAACCGCCAGCGAAAAAAATATGAGGAATCTATCTACGACTACTCCAAGTCATTGGCAAAAAAGGGGTTACGCTGATCCAAGCCTAATTTTACAGAACATACATTATAGGACCTTGCGCCTATCCCTCCCCGCACACCCAGATCAGCCCAGAAGAGGCGCATGCGCATACACAGAATCAGCACTCACGCGGAATCGCAGCGTCTCTCCAGCCCGCAGCACCGCAGGAACAGCACGCGGCTTCTCCCCATCAATCTGCACACACGAGTCCTGCTTCGCCTCAACCACGATCTCCTGCCCGCACGCACACCGAGCCGCGTTCAGGCGTGCGAGCAACCCGAGATAGCGGAGCCCGGACGTGATCGAGGTGCCGCCGGCGATGTGGGCGATGTCGAGCGAGCGATCGTCCCAGCACGCGTCCCGGCACGGGTTGAAGTGGCCGCCATAGTTCGGCATGTTCGCGATGACGAAGATCCCCGCCCGCGAGAGCTCCGGGCACGCTTCGCCATCGATGCGCACCCGAGCCCTGGCGAAGCGTGGGCTCAGGACCTCCCTGATCACCGGCCGGATGTACGCGCGATAGCCGCCGAGCTTGCGGGACTCCTCGAGGCGGTGGATCACCGACGCGTCCATCCCCAGCGAGGTCATGATCAGGAACGGGTGCCCATTGCACAGCGGCACATCGATCCGCCGCGCCTCCGACTCCATCTCCAACTGCTCAATCACCCCCGCCGCCCGGCGCGACATCTTCATCGCGTGGCAGATCAGGTTCGCCGTGCCCGTGCCGCAATGCTGGAAGGGGACACGCGTCTGCGTGAGCAAGGGCAGCAGATGATGCACCGTGCCGTCGCCGCCCACGATCACCAACCGATCGCAGCCCTCCAGATCGCCGGGGCCTGCCACTTCCCCCCTGCTGATATCGAACATATCGACGCCGTGCCCACGCCGCGAAGCGAGCCCGCTGATCGCATCAGTGAGTCGCTTGGCCTTGCCGCGCCCGGAGAGTGGGTTGTAGACGATGGAGACACGCATGACTGGTAGACTACATCGGGCAGGGAAGGGGATTCCGGTCAAAACAGCCGCACTTCAAGCGCTATGATCGTGTCCCATGACGACCGCAGTCCGATCCCATAACGATGTCGAAGCAGCGTATACCGCGGCGCAGAAAGTGGTGGAAACACACCACCGGATCGCCGCCTTTCTTCACGAAGGGCTGACACTCGCCCAGATCGACCGGTTCGTCTTCGAGACGCTCGAGGAGCTGGGCTGCAAGTCCTGCTTCTTCAAGTATCGAGCAGGGGGGTTGCCCCCCTTTCCTTCACAGGCCTGCCTCAGCGTCAACGACTGCGTCGTCCACGGCACCGCCGCCTACCGCCTCGAACCGCTCAAAGCGGGCGACGTGCTCAAGATCGACATCGGCGTCCGCCACAAGGGCTGGATGGGCGACGCCGCGTGGACCTACGTGTTCGGCGAGATGACCCCGCAGATCAAAGAGCTCACCGACTCGGGCAAGGAATCACTCGCCAAGGGCATCGAGCAGCTCCGCCCCGGCAACACCTGGCTTGAATGGGCCAAGACCGTTCAGCGCGTCGTCGAGGAGGAGTACGGCTTCCACCTCATCCGCGGCCTCGGCGGGCACGGCTACGGCAAGAAGCTCCACACCTCCCCCTGGATCTCCAACGTCGTCCCCGCGCACCCCAACGAGTGGCCAGACGCCAACAAAACGATCGAGCCCGGAGCCTTGGTTGCTGTCGAGCCGATGATCGGGATCGGGACCGGTGAGATCACACAGGGCCACAAGCAGTGGCCAATCTTCACCGCGGACCGCTCCAACTCCGTCCACTACGAGCACGACGTCCTCGTGACCTCAGACGGCCCCCGAATCCTCACCGAAGGCCTCCAGGACGTCCAGGACGTCATCACGCGATAACCCCCCTACCGAGTAGATGAGCATGAATCGGATCAGCGAAGCGTTTGCCAAGGCAAAGGAAACCGGTCAGGGCGCTCTGCTCCCCTTCGTCTGCGCGGGCTCACCCGAGCCAGACGCGCTGACACGCCTGCTCCCCGCAATGGAGAGCGCCGGCGCCAGCGTCGTCGAGATCGGTTTCCCCTACAGCGATCCCATCGCCGATGGCCCCACCATCGCCGCCGCCATGCACGTCGCGCTCGAGCAGGGGATCACGCCCGCGAAGATCTTCGAGCAGGTCAGCGCCGTGCGTGACCAGCTCTCGATGGGTCTCGTTGCCATGGTCAGCGTCTCGATCGTGATCGCCATGGGCGGCCCCGAGCCATTCGTCAAGCGTGCGGTGGATGCCGGCTTCGACGGCTTCATCTTCCCCGATCTCGCCTTCGAAGAATCCGGGCCCTACCGCGAGGCATGCAAGGCGCACGGGGCATCGATGATCATGCTGATCTCCCCCACCTCGCCGACCCAGCGGGCAATCGACATCGCCAACGCCTCGACCGGCTTCGCATATCTGCTCGCCCGCTCCGGCGTCACGGGTGCCCGCGAAGACCTGCCCGATATCTCAGAGCGTGTCCGCTCCATCCGAGAAAAATCCAAGACCCCCATCGCCTGCGGCTTCGGCATTTCCAACGCCGACCAGGTCTCCGCGGTGGTCAGGCACGCCGACGGCGCCATCGTCGGCAGCGCACTGGTCAAAGCCATCATCGCGGCACACAACGCGGGCAAGGATTACGCCATCGAGGCTGAACACTTTGTGCACGAACTGGCGATGGGGCTCATCTCCATGGACCACATCTGACGCCCGGCCGTGTACAATCCAGCCATCGGCCCCGTAGCTCAGCGGTTAGAGCGCGCGACTCATAATCGCTTGGTCCCCGGTTCGAATCCGGGCGGGGCTATTTTTTATGCGCGGGCGCAGTTCGATTCCTCTGCAGCGTGCCTCACCGCGGCCGCGACGGTGTCCGCGATCGACTTGTCCAGCGGGTCCGGGATCACCCGATCCGGGCTCGGCTCGCCAACCGCATCGGCCAACGCGTGCGCCGCCGCCAGCTTCATCCGCGAGCTGATCCGCGTCGCGCGGGCATCGATCGCCCCCCGGAAAATCCCCGGGAACGCGAGCACGTTGTTCACCTGGTTCGGGAAGTCCGACCGCCCAGTGCCGATGACCCTCGCGCCACCTCTGCGGGCCTCGTCCGGCGTGATCTCCGGCGTCGGGTTCGACATCGCGAAGATGATCGCATCGTTGTTCATCGTGCGGATGTCGTCCGCATCCAGCAGGTTCCCGACGCTGACCCCAACGAACACATCCGCGCCCCTGATCGCATCCTTCACCGATCCCGAGATCCCCGGCCGGTTCGTAAACCGCAGCAGCTGCTTCTTCTCTTCGTTCAGATCGGTGCGATCCGGCGAGATGATGCCCTTGGAATCACACATGATGACTTCCTTGACACTCACGCACACATCGGCTTCGTGATCGACACACCGCAGAAGCTCCGCGATCGCGGTGCCCGCGGCGCCCGCGCCGTTGATCACGACGCGCGCATCGCTGAACGACTTGCCGACCACCTTCATCGCGTTGATCATCGCCGCCAGCAGGACGATCGCCGTGCCGTGCTGATCGTCGTGCATGACCGGGATCCCGATGTCCTGCAGCGCATCCTCAACCGCGAAGCACCGCGGTGCCGCGATATCCTCGAGGTTGATCCCGGCGTAAGACGGGGCAATCGCCTTGGCGATCGCGATCAGCTGCTGCGTACCGGCGTCGCCCTCCGGGACATCAACACACAACGGAACCGCATCAATATCCCCGAAAGACTTGAACAGGCACGCCTTGCCCTCCATCACGGGCATCGCGGCCGCCGGCCCGATGTTGCCCAGCCCGAGCACCGCCGTCCCATCCGTCAGCACGCAGACACTGTTGCCACGCATCGTCAGATTGAAACTCTCCGCGGGGTTGTCCCGGATCATCTCGCACGGCCGGGCAACCCCCGGCGTGTACGCCCGCGACAGGTCATCACGCGAGAGCAGCGGCACCTTGCACTCGATCGAGACCTTGCCCTTGTACGTGCGGTGAAGATCAACAGATTCGGTGCTGTAATCGCTCATCGAGGTCCCTCGTCGCGGTTCAGATAGGGTTAACGGCTACTCTAGGCATCCACAACGCACCGGTCAGAGATCCAGGTCCGCAACCACCATCGCATGGTCCGAAACCTCCAGCCCGCTCTGGCGATCGATATGGCAGTCCTTGAGCACCCTGTGGGCGGCCCTGTTCAGCAGCAGGTAATCAATCCGCCACCCCCGATCCTTCGCCCTCGCCTGCCCGCGATTCGACCACCACGAGTACGGCCCGTCCACATCCCCGTACTTCTCACGCACAACGTCCCGCCACCCCTGATCAATCAGTTCCCCCATCCACTGCCGTTCATGTGGTAGGAACCCCGACGTATTCTGATTCGACTTCGCATAAAAAATATCACGCTCAGTATGCGCGATGTTGAAGTCGCCACCCAGCACCGTCGGGATCCTTGAGCGGAGCATCGGACGCGCCCAGTCCATAAACGCCGGGAGCCACTCGTCCTTGATCGCCTGGCGGTGATCGCCAGACGACCCCGACGGGAGGTAGACCGAAACCACCCGCAGCTTCCCAGCACGCGCAACGACCACGCGTCCCTCATGATCATCCGACCCGATCCCCCGCTGCTCTTCCTTTAGCCCATCGCCGCACGTCCACACCGCGGTCCCCGAATACCCCTTCTTCTCCGCCGGATGCCAGATCGTGGACCACCCCTCCGGGCAACGCATGTTCTCAGGCAGTTGGTCCGGCAACGCGCGGACCTCCTGAAGCAGGAGCACATCAGGCCCCACACGCGCCACATGAGATTCAAAGCCCTTGCGGATCGCTGCCCGCATCCCGTTCACGTTCCATGTCGCAACTCGCATCAGGAATGGTAGCGGCGGATCTCCTATCGTCACCCATGAGCAACGCACACGCTACCGTCATGGCCGGCATCCCCCAGACAAACCTTGCCCTGTATCACAAAATCAGATTCAGCGTCGGCGATCCATGCGCCTACATCGAAACCGACGACGGCATGCGTGTCCTGATCATCCGCGATATCGAGATGGAGCGAGCAAGAAAGCACGCCCGCGCAGACAAGGTCTTCTGCCCAGCCGACTTCGAGCCCGAGGAAGGACTCGACGGAGACCGCGAAACCGCGACAGCCCAAGCCCTCGCAGAATGCCTCGCTCGCGGCGAGATCACCAGCGTCACCGCTGACCGATCCCTCCCGCTCATCTACGCATTCATGATCCAGAGCTACGGCATCGAACTCGAGTGCGATATCGATCTCGGCGTCGCCGAACGCCGCAGCAAGGACGAGCAGGAACGCGCACACCTCCGCTCCGCCCAGGCAACAACAGAAGAAGTCATGCGTGAGATCTGCGAGATGATCTTTGCATCTCAGGCAGACGAGCAAGGCACCCTCATCCACGAGGGCACACCGCTCACCAGCGATCGGGTCAACTCCATGATCGACGTCGCCTTCTTGAACCGAGGCGCCACGACACCCCACGGCTCAATCGTCGCGTGCGGCCCGATCGGCGCCGACTGCCACCACCGCGGAGAAGGCGAACTCAAAACCGGGCAACCAATCATCATCGACATCTTCCCACACATCAGAGCGAGCGGCTACAACGGCGACTGCACCCGAACCATCGTGCACGGCACAATCCCCGACGAGGTCGCCAGAATGCACAAGGCCGTCCTTGAAGCCAAGCTCGCGGGCGAACAGGCCTGCAAAGCCGGCGCGTCGGGCGACGATGTTCACAGAGCCGTCGCAGCTGTCATCGAGGCCCACGGCTACAACGTCGGCCTCCCACCCGAAGACGCTGACGATTCCTTTTGCTCGATGGTGCACGGCACAGGACACGGGATCGGCCTCGAGGTCCACGAGCCCCCGCTGCTGGACTTCAACGGCCCGGAGCTCGTCGTCGGCGACGTCCTGACCATCGAACCCGGGCTCTACTGCAAGGCCATCGGCGGCCTGCGCATCGAGGACATGGTCGCGGTCACCGAGGACGGCTGCGAAAACTTCAACACCCTCCCCACAGCCCTGCAATGGTGAACCCATGCCACAGCGAAGAGAAGCCAAACCCAGCCGCATCAAGGGGATATGGGGCGACTCCCTGCTCAACAAGCTCCCGGCAATCTCACGGAAGCGCCGCAAGCGTGACGCAAGTAAAAAACGCCGCGTGCTGATGCGGCGTGATCTTGAGCAGCGTTTGCAAACCTGATTACTTCGCTTTGCCCTGGTTGGCCACAGCCGCCATTGCCTTCTCCACGGCGTCCGGGTCGCCCAGGTACTGCTTCGAGATGGGCTTGAGGTTCGCGTCGAGCTTGTAAACCAGCGGCATGCCCGTCGGGATGTTCAGGCTCACGATGTCATCATCCGAGATGTTGTCCAGGTGCTTCACCAACGCGCGCAGCGAGTTCCCGTGCGCCGCGATCAGCACACGCTTGCCCGCCCGGATCTTGGGCGCGATCTCCTCGTCAAAGTACGGCACCACACGATCCACCGTATCCTTCAGGCACTCCGTCGTCGGGATGTCGCCCGGGGCCAGATCAGCGTACCGCCGGTCGTGACCGGGCCAACGCTTATCCGACTTCTCAAGAGCGGGCGGAGGCGTGTCATACGCGCGACGCCAGATCAGCACCTGCTCCTCGCCATGCTCCGCCGCAGTATCGGCCTTGTTGAGCCCCTGCAACGCACCATAATGCCGTTCATTCAGCTTCCAGGAGCGGATCACCGGGATCCACATCAGGTCCATCTGCTCCATCACGTGCCAGAGCGTGCGGATGGCACGCTTGAGCACAGAAGTGTACGCGATATCGAAGTCGTACCCCTCATCGAGCAGCAGCCGCCCGGCATCCTTGGCCTCCTCGTGCCCCTTGTCAGAAAGGGACACGTCCTTCCAGCCGGTAAACCGGTTTTCCTTGTTCCAGACGCTCTCGCCGTGACGGATGAGGACCAGTGTGTGCACGATGCTTTCCTTTCGTGGACGGAACCTGAATACGGAGAGCGATTCTACCCGCCTGCCCGGTTGAGTTGACCCGCAGGACGGATTTCACCGGTCACCGCATCAAAGCACGGCACCCCATCGGAGACACCCAGCCGAGAGGCGTATTCGACGTCCGCACCAAAGCCCATATCGACAAGGCGTCCGGCATGAAAACTCGATGAAATCGCCCCTTCCAATCCACCGCACCGATCGATCGCGCCCTCGCCAGCAAACATCACGCCCATGGCGATGTCGTCCAGATCATGGCTCGGTTTCAACCGGGATGCGAACAGCCCGGCACAGATCACATCCTCCAGCGACACCCGCCCATCCGTCCCGGAACAGACCAGCACAACATCCCGCTCAGTGGACCGCACAGCCGCCACGACCGCCTCCAGATTCGTCAAAGCGCCGACAAAGATCGAGAACGCCCGCTCGCAGAGTCCCAGCGCGCGCGTCCCATTCGTGGTCGTCAGCACGAGGTCCTTCCCCCCGACAACTCCACGCCGATACTCCGCAGGCGAGTTCCCCAGATGAAATCCATCGGGCCGGATCCCCCCCCGCTCACCACACAGCAACGATCCACCCCGCTCATGCGCGATCATCCGGGCAGCATCGACAGACGCTACCGGGATGACACAAGCCGCGCCCTCGTCGAGCGCATGCGTCACCGTCGTGGTCGCCCGCAGCACATCGATCACGATCGCAACACGATCAGTGAGTTCGTTCTCAGCCAGATGGTCGGGGAGCAATACGGCACTTACGCTTGGCATGCTCCCAGTCTAGACCGATCACACTTACCTGATGGCATACTTGCCCGCCCCGGCCGCAAACCACCGCTCATACACGTGATCAGCATCGAGCGAATCAGGCACAACACGAGCGATCAGCGCACGCTTGGCAGATTCGATCTCATGCGGCGTGAGTTCAAGCAGCTCGATCGCAACCATCACCGATTGGATCTTGCGCAGGTTCGAGACGACCCCCAGCCGCTCACCCTCAAACGCAGAGATGAACGCGCCTGCATCCGGGTATTGCGTATCACCGTCGTTCATGTCCATAAACACGAGCGCCTGCCCCAGCTGCGGAACATGCTCACGCACCCCGTCACTGTCGGTATCGATACCGAGCGCGGCGATATACGCGCGGGTCAGACGCTCAACGCTGTACCGCGTCAACCGATCAAGCGTGAGCCCAAACTGAGCCGCAGTACCCGGCTCACGAGCCGAGGAATCCGCGAATCGCTCAACGCCCGTCCGGTGGCTGTCGCGGATCGACTCGATCTGCTGCGCACTCGGATTCAACCCCAGCTCCGCCAGCACCTCACGAGATGCGAGCAGCGGATCGTCAGTCCGCAGATTGACATCCGGCTCGTCATCGAACGCCTCGGCGAGATTCGCCTCCGTGTCGCCCGGGCCGCCGCCCTGAGGGATGATCGTCAGGTCGTACGAGTACAAGTCGCCCGCCGTCGCACCCTGCATCGAAGCGAACAGATCCCGCGACACACCGCCCTCAAACACATCAATATCAAGAGACCCAGCGCTGCCCGTCCCGGTGTTGTTCAGCAGCTGCACACTCCCGCCGCTGCCAAGGCGGACCGGTCCGTCACCGCCCAGATCACCCAGGATCGTGATATCGCCCGACGCGATCAGCTTCAGACCCTCATCCATCAACGCGTCATCGCTCCGATTATCCTCGTTACCGAACCAGTCGACCTCCCCCGGCGCACGCGTATTGAACACGACCTGGCCACCCGAACGCCCAAGCGACGCGATACGCAGATCACCGAGCACGTTCAGATCCCCCACCGCGATCGTTGTATACCCGTCCCCCTCCACGTTCAGCGTCAACGAGCCGAAGGACGTCATCTTCTGCCCCTGCCCCATCCTGATGGATTCCGTCGCATTGATCAGGAAGCGATGAGAAAGATCCGTCGAACCATCGATCAGCTCAAGGCCCGCCATCGCACCGGTCGCGAATACGAACGCGGCCGACCTCGAAGGGCCATCCAGGTCATCCCCGAGCGTGATGCTCCGGAACGCCCCGTTGACACCGATCCCGGACCGGAATCGGAACGGCGCACGCGCCTGCCCCTGGCCGACCCACGCCTGCCCGTCATAGACAAAGGCCACATCAGTAACCCCCGGGAACCCGGCGTACACATCATCCGCAAACAACGCGGTGCCCATGCCAACATCAAACGTTGTCGAATCGCCGGCAATCATCACAGGGCCAAACAGATTCAGCTCCTCGTTGACCCGCACATCACCAAAGAACCGGATGATACCCGCGTCAACGATCAGGCTGCCGAGGCGACCATGCGCACCGACATGCTCCGTAAACCGCACCTGCGCACCGTCCGTATCAACGTAAAGATCGTGCTCCCGGCCAAACTCGGAATCGACCGCACCCTTGAACGCGATCACGGAACCCTCTGAGGTCACAGACACATCGTCGGTGAGCACCAGATCACCGTTAATGATGATCCCCGTGCCATCACTGTGCAGATCCGCACCCAGCTCGATGTGCGAATCACCCTGCGCGACCAGCGAGAGCTCGCCGGCGGTGATGTCCGAATCAAGAGCCATGTGCCCCGCTGAGACCGCGATCGTCGTGTTCTTCCCGTCGATCGTCCCCGTATTCCACGCGGCAAGCGAGTACACATCGCCAGCAGCCAGACTTGGCGTCCCGTCTGTCCCCAGCGTCGGCGTGTTATCCAGATCGCTCGGACGCTCAAGACGCACAAACGTGTGCCCCAGGAGTTCGCCGATCAGCACCTGCTCACCCGCCGCCAGCACCACCGTGCCGTTCGGAGCGGAGATCGTGCCGTGATTCGCCACACGCCCACCAACGAGCGCGATCAGATCACCCCCAAGATAGCCGCGGTTCTCCACAATCCCCCGCGCATCCGTAAACCGGTACGTCCCGTTCATGAAATCCGTGTTAGAGATATTCCCCGCCGCAGCGTACAGCGCCCCCACGTTCACGACCGCATTCTGACCGAAGATCACCCCAGACGGGTTCACGATGAAGACTTGCCCGTTGCCGATCAGGTTCCCCATGATCTCCGTCGGGACCCCCGAAGTGATCCGATTGAGCACCCGCGAAGCCTCGGAGGGCATGATGAACTCAACCGTCTCGCCTTGGGCGATGTTGAAACTCAGCCAATCGATGATCGTGATCTCACCGGTCAGCACCCGGGTCCAGTCACCGTCATACTCGATCGTTGCATCACCCTCCACCACATCGCCGCCCTCTGGAGACGCGAGCACCGCCGGGGCGCACAAGAGGAAAGCGCAGGCGAAAGGCACACGCACGGACGCGGAGAGACGCTGATCTTTGCTTTTCATGATGCATTCCTTGCGATCTAGAAGGCGAACTGAGCGAGGAAATGCAGGCGAGAATCGCCAACATCCACGCTCCGAGAAGTCCCCACACCCAGCGGTGTAAAAGCCATGCCGTAATCAAGCCGCAGCGTCAGGTTTGAGCGGACCTGCGCCTCAACACCCACGCCCGCCCCCACGAGCGTTTCAGCACGCTCAAAGAACGGCGCGTCGTTCGGGCTCACACGAGCAACATCCAGGAAGCCCTTGAGAATAACGTCCCAGTCCGCACTCCCGTACGGCTGCGTCCGGCTGCTCCGAAATCCCTGACCAAACAGCGTCGTGGTCTCCGGGCTGATCGGTGTTGAACGACCCAGGTGATAGCGATACTCGATCGTACCAATGATCGCATCATCACCCACCGCGGACGACTCAGGGTACCCACGCACCGAGTACGCCCCGCCCGCCACCGACTCAAAGTTCGGAGCGAGCCGCGAATGGAACGTCCACTGCCCACGCAAAGTAAGCGCGAGCTCGTGCGCAAGCCTCATCTCATCACGCCCCTTCTCGCCGCGGAAACCAGCAGGATCGAGATACGGATCAAGATAAAACGAGTGATTCAGCTGCCCCTTGAGAATCGTGAAGTTCTCATCGGCACCAAACCGGCCCAGGCGGGCCACATCAAGCTCATCCGTGCCAACCACCGAGCCCCAGTTGACCTCAAGCATCAGATCGCCGAACACGTTGTGCAGCGGGGTACGCTTCTCATAGCGAACCCCAATCGTCGGGAGCAGGAACTCCTCGGTGCCCTCGAGCAGCAGGATCTGATTCTCGACGTTGATGTGCTCGTAGCGAACACCCGCAACCAGATCGACAAACTTCGGCCCGCGCTGCCAGACGTTCCGCCGGAACTCCGCCCCGATCGCGTACGACTCGCCCTTGAAGTTCTCAAACCCAAGCCCCACATCACGCGCGGTGTACTCGCTCCAGTTCCCGAAAAGCTTCAGCCGGTTGTTGTACCCCGCATCGAACTCGTACGAGGCCAGGAACGCGTTGGTCTCATCGAACCAGGACGTGATGTAGTCCAGACGAAGCACATCGTCACGCCCCGTCAACTGCCGGTGCATGAAACCAAACCGCTCACGCCATCCGTCCGTGCTCTCGGTCCCGGTATTGCTGATCGACACATACGCAGTCCACGGCTTGGGCTCGGTGATCAGATAATCAACCACCACCTCGCCCGGCTCCTCACTCGGCGCGATCGCCACATCCGCCTTCCGGCCCGGATGACGATTCAGCCGGTGCACCTCATCGTCCACACGCTCCCTCGTCAGCAGATCACCCTCAGCGATCTCAAACCGCTTGCGCAGACGCTCGTGCTCAGCCCGATCAACATTCGATTCACCCGGCCGATCCTCAAGCTCATCGACATCCGGCACGAGACGACCGCCCTGCGCCACGGTCCGCACATCCCCCACCGCCGCACGCCATACCAGGATCGTCAGCGTGCGATCACCCGCCGCCCGCAGGTCCTTCTGCGTCGTGCGATACGCGATCTGTCGCGCATCGGGGGTGACCAGATGCCCGATCAGCCCATACCGCGATTCCATCGCATCCCGAACACCGGCATTGATCACCGCCAACGCAGAGCCATACACCGTCACCGGCTCGTCACCCGACCCGATCTCACCCACGCGGAACGCGCGGATCGGCGCATCCGCCCTCGGAGCCACCAGCGCACCGTCGACCACCGAGAGCAGCACCGGGATATCGCGCAACGCATCCACAGGCGGCAGGTCTTCATGCGGGAACGGGTAGCCAAACGAAAAACCCGTCACCGGGTACGCAACGCCATCCGCCTGCAAAATCGAAGGCTCATCCGTGCCAGAACTCCCCGCAGCATCCCCGGACCGCTGTGAATAAGCAGCCGAACTCAAAGCGAGCATCAGCAAGATGAATACGGGAATCTGGAGTCGCAATGCAGTAATTCCTATCTACCACTTTTTGTCCCCACACGAAGTTTAACACAAGAACCAACCGACACCACCTCAGCGTCCGATATCCCGCGCACCTTTTCACTTCACACACTGGATTTCGCAGGAATGGCCCCGACATCAGCATCCAAACAAACCGCCGCCCACAAGCGTCCGATCACCCAGACATGAAGCACGTCATGAAGCACGCAGCGATGGCCCTGACCGCCTCTCTCTTCACCATGCTCGGCTGCACACAGCCCCACACGCCCGCAACCCACGCGGGTGGTGAGATGCTGCACCACCAACCTATACGCGTCGCCAATGCGGCCCCCCTCAACAGCTCCTCAAGCTGGCAAGGCATACTCAGCGAGCTGTTCGCCGCGTACGAACTCTCCGAGCCCATCACCGCCGAGCAGCCCACCATGCCCCAGCTCGTCGCAGGAGACTGGCTCGCGTTCCAATGCGCGACGGCAGGCGGCTACTGGGACCTCCCAGCGCAAAGCGACGCCCCGGTGTTTGCCGGGGCGCCCGAGTCGTGGTCAGCTCTGGATTGAACCGCCGGGTCTCAAGGACGGTTGCGAGAGCGTGTCACCATATCTGTATACGCTGAAAGATCTTGAGAGTTCACCACACCATCACGATTCACATCAGCATGCGAATCGCCGCGTTCATAGGCCGACAGGAACGCCGAGTAGTCCGCATTCCCCATCGAGCCGTTGCCGTCGGAATCGTATCGCGAGAGAAACTGATCGATCTCACGACGCTGCATCGCGACCTCGTATGCTTCCTGTGATTCTTCGATGCTCAGCACACCATCACCGTCGCGGTCAAACTCGAGGCGTGCCTCTTCCATGCGATCGCCCCAGTCCTGACGCTGCTCGTCACGCTGGGTACGCCGCTCTTCTCGCGACAGCTCGCCGTCACCGTCAGCATCATACCGGGCCAGCTCATCCGCACGGCGCTGCTCACGCTGCTCCTGCTGGTAGGCCTCCATCGCCGCCTGCTCTTCCTCATCGAGCACGCCGTTGCCATCCGCGTCAAACTGACGCATCAGCTCCTGCCCGCGCTCGGAGTTCTCAAACATCGACTGACGAGCCGCCATCCGCTCCTCGCGAGACAACTCTCCATCACCGTCCAGATCCATCCGAGCCATCCACTCCTCGCGCATGGCCCGCATCATCGCACGGCGCTCTTCCTCAGACAGAATCCCATCACCATCAGCATCAAACTCGCTCGCACGATCGAGCATGGCACCAAAGCCGCCACGCCCGCCCTGAACATCGCGATTGCCCGAACGCCCTTCGGTGCTGATCTCAGCCCGCTCAGGGCGATCCTGCTCCGACGATAGATCAGATTCAAAGTACGACGCCCGATCCCCCTGCGCAACGCTGCTCGCAAGGCGAACCGGCTCCTCCGCAGGGGCATCCCCACCCTTGAGCAGGAAAATTCCTCCCAGCGCACTGGCGCCGACGGCAAGTGTGGCAATCGCAATAACCTTCGAGTTCATGGGGGACCCTCCGAGTGTGTGTTGTGGGCTGAACGCACCAGATTGCCCATTATGTCAAAAAAGAATCACGAAAGGGCACAAAAAGAAACGAGGCCCGATGGTGATATCGGGCCGATCGTCAAAAAGATGCAAAATGGCGAAGGGGAGACTCGAACTCCCGACCTGAGGGTTATGAATCCTCCGCTCTAGCCAGCTGAGCTACCTCGCCGAAAGGGGCGTCAATCATAGCACCCATTTGTCGCGAATCGAGCATCACCGCAAGAAATGGCGTCCCGTGATCCCGCTCAGGCATCCGTCCGAGGGGCCTCCACCTGGGCCTTCATCTCGGATGGGTTCGTGTGACCCTGCGATGTGCCGCCAGACTGCTCATGCGGCTTGGCGGACTCAAACCGGCCAGAATCCTTCGATTTCGAGTCATTCGTGGCGTTGTCGACCTCGTTCTTGATGTCGTCCGTCACGTCCTTCAGACCCTTTTTGAACTCCACGATGCCCTGGCCAAGCGAGCGCCCCATCTCAGGGAGACGACGACCGAACAGCAGCAGCATGATCACGCCGACGATCAGGATCTCCGGCCAGCCGATGTTCCCAAGGAATCCAAGTGTGTAGCTCGTGGTTTGCATAGGCAGATTCAATGAGCGGTCCTTCCGAGAGTCAATGCGCTCCCGCTATGCATATTTCCATCGGCACGACCAGCTTGCGGTCATGAACCTCGATTGAAACGCTCCTCAGCAACCTCAATCACGTTGTGAAGCAGCACCGCCACCGTCATCGGCCCCACACCACCCGGAACTGGGCTGATGTACCCAGCCCGCTCAGCCACACCCTCAAACTCCACATCGCCCACGGTCCGACGGTTGCCCTCATCATCGAGAACGCGGTTCACGCCCACATCGACGACGACCGCACCCTCACGTACCATCTCCGCCCTGATCAACCCCGCAACACCCGCCGCAGGGATCAGCACGTCCGCACTCCGGCAAAGCTCGCCCAGCCCCTGCGTGTACTTGTTGCAGCTCACCACCGTCGCCTCACGCTGCATCAGCAGCACCGCGATCGGACGCCCAACAACCGCCGACGCGCCCACGACAACGCACCGCTTCCCCTTCAAATCCACGCCCACCGAGTCAATCAGCCGCAGCGTCGCGAGGGCCGTGCAGGGCGCCCGCATCGAGTGCCCGTACACCACATTACCGATGTTCGCCGGGTTCACGCCCTCGACATCCTTCACCGGGTCGATCAGCTCCTGGATCCGGTACGCTTCGACCCCCTCAGGCATCGGCATGTGCACCATGATCGCGTGCACGCTGTCATCGTCGTTCAGCGTGCGAACATGCGCCTCGATCTCCTTCTGCCCCGAACCACGCACAAGCGTGTGAAGCTCGTAATCGATCCCGATCGCCTCGCAGGTCCGAGCCTGATTCTGCGCATACACACGCGCACCATTATCACCCGACTCAACGAGCAGCGCGTCGAGCCGCGGGCTGAAACCCGCAGCACGCAGCTCCGCCGCACGCCGAGCGACCTGCTCTCGGAACCGGGTTGCCAGTGCTTTGCCGTCGATGATCTGTGCGCTCATGCGATGGATCATAGCCCTCGCCCTGCGCCTGCCGACCGATTCCGGATTAGGATTGACGCATGAATGAGACGGAACGCATCCACGAACTCAGAGATCTGCTGACGCGGGCAAACAAAGCGTACTACACCGATGCGGACCCCATCATGTCCGACCGCGAGTTCGACACCCTGCTCAAGGAACTCGCGAAACTCGAAGCCAACCACCCGGACCTCCAAGACCCCAACTCACCCACCGTACGCGTGGGCGGTGAACCAATCGACGCCTTCGAAACCCGCAAGCACGCCATCCCGATGCTCTCCATCGACAACACCTACAACGAGCAGGAGATGCGCACCTGGGTCGATCGCACAACAAAGGCCATGGGAACCGCCGGATCCGACCTCTTCACAGGCGGCGCCGAAGATATCTTCGTCTGCGAACCCAAGGTCGACGGCGTCGCCCTCAGCGTGCGATACGAATCGGGCGACTTCACCCAGGCCCTCACCCGCGGCGACGGCACCGAGGGCGACGACGTCTCCCACGCCATCCGCACCATCCGCTCCCTCCCGCTCAAGCTCGAACCCAAGGACGGCATCAACATCCCGGACACCCTCGAAATCCGCGGCGAGGTCTACATCCCGCTCTCCGAGTTCCTCCGCATCAACGAAGCACGCGAAGAGAACGGCGAGGAGCCATTCATGAACCCACGCAACGCCTGCGCGGGCACCATCAAGCAGCTCAACCCCAAAGTCGCCGCACAACGCAACCTCGGCTTCCTCGCCCACGGCATCGGCGAAGTCAGCGACCCGGGCTTCGCCTCCACCTTCACCGAGTTCATCGAAAGCATCACCAAGCTCGGCCTCCCGACAACGGACCAGCGCACCACCGCCGCGGATGCGGACGCCATCCTGAAAGAGATCAACCGCATCGACACGGCCCGCCACGATCTCGATTACGCCACCGATGGCGTCGTGGTCCGCGTCAACGACCTCGCCCAGCAGGAAGCACTCGGCACGACCTCCAAGTCGCCCCGCTGGATCATCGCCTACAAGTTCCCCGCAGAACGCAAGCCAACGATCCTCCTCGACGTCGCCCACCAGGTCGGAAAGACCGGCAAGATCACCCCACGCGCCACCCTCGAGCCGGTCCTCCTCGCAGGGACAACCGTCACCCACGCCACCCTCCACAACTACGGCATGGTCCGCCAACGCGACCTGCACATCGGCGACACCGTCGAAGTCGAAAAAGCCGGCGAAATCATCCCACAGGTCATATCGGTCGTCGATAGCAAACGCCCAAAGAACGCCGTGCCGGTCAAGCCACCTACAGAGTGCCCGGACTGCGCCTCGCCACTCGAGATCGAGCCCCACGAAGCCATCGAAGACCCCACCAGGGAAACCATCCGCCGCTGCGTCAACCCCGAATGCCCCGCCCAGATCCGTGAGAAGCTCGTCTGGTTCGTCGGTCGACGCCAGATGGACATCGACTCCCTCGGCGAGCAGACCATCGACCAGATCCGCGCATCAGACATCCCCCTCAACCACTTCGCCGACATCTACCGACTCCACGAGCACCGCGAGGCGCTCCTGGAGCTCGACCGCATGGGCGAGAAAAAGGTCGAGAACATGCTCAGCAGTATCGAGGCGTCCAAATCGCGAGGCCTCGCCCGTGTCCTCGCCTCCATGGGCATCCGCCACGTCGGCACTTCCACCGCCAAAGCACTCGCCAGAGTCTTCCCAGACTACGACGCCCTCCTCGCCGCCGATCTTCACCAGCTGATGCCCATGGCCATCAACCGCATGAGCGCCAAGAAACGCAAAGAACTGTTCGGACTCGACGAGCAAATCGCCGACGAATACGAGACAGGCCTCGGCGAAGAAACGGCGCAGGTCTTCCACGCGTACCTCCATTCCAAGCCGGCACGTGAGACGTTCGAAGAGCTCCGAAAGCTCGGCGTCGATCTGCAATCCCACGACTACACCGATACCAAGACACAGCAAAGCTCAGCATTCAGCGGCAAGAAAATCGTCCTCACCGGCTCTCTGGAACACTTCACCAGACCGGAGCTCACCGACAAGCTCGAGAGCATGGGCGCCAAAGTCTCCGGCTCGGTCTCAAAGAACACCGACCTCGTCATCGCGGGCGAATCCGCCGGCTCGAAGCTCACCAAAGCCGAATCGCTCGGCATCGAAGTCTGGGACGAAGCACGCCTATTGAATGAGCTGGGCGCGTAAAGGACGGAGTACCGATTGAAGAACCTCGAACTCAAAGCCGAACTACGAGACCCCAACCTCGCGCGACTGATCTGTAAGCAGCTCGGCGCCTCCAAGATCGGCACCATCCGCCAGACCGACACCTACTACAACGTCACCCGCGGCCGCCTCAAGAAACGCCAGCAGGTCGCCGTCGAGCGCGGCGTGGGCTCACCCGAACCGATCGAGTACATCTTCTACGAACGCCCCGACGGCGTAAACGCCAAAGTCTCCGAGTACCACATCTACACCCAGGAGCAGGTCCGCGAACGCTTCGGCCAAGCCGACCTCCCCGTCTGGCTGGAAGTAATCAAAAACCGAGAGCTCTACCTCTACGGATCGACCCGCATCCACATCGACGACGTCATCGATCTCGGCTGGCACTTCGAGTACGAGATCCTCATCGACGCCCGAACCAACATGGACGACGCCCACGACCTCGCCCACCGCCTCAAATCGACGTTCCTGCCCGCCCTGGGCGAACCGATCGCCGCCTCCTATTCAGACCTGCTCGCACAAGCGAAGGGATTGGAAGACAAGAATACCTAAAGCACCTTCCGCGGCGGCATCACCACGTTCGCCAGCAGCAACCCCACCACCAACGCCACGCCGACGACGAGCACCGTAAAGCTCGACCGCACCGCGTCGATCGTGGAATCCACATCGACCGACGCATCGGTGAAGAACATCTGCAGGCTCCGCAAGCCCAGCGACCCGGGGACCAGGATGATGAGCCCGGGCAGCATCATCATCAGCGCCGGCTTATCAAAGATCCGCGCATACAGGTTGCTCGCAACTCCCACCGCCATCGCCGCGCCAAGCACACCAACCTCCGGACCGAAGTACATCGTGCCGTACCGCGCACTGTAAAAAGCGATCAGGCCAGCCACAACCATCACCCACGCATGCCGCAGGTGCGCCTGGAACAAGATCGACATGCAAACCGTCGCGATCAGGATCGTGCCAAGATCAAAGAACCACGGCGGCTTCGCCGGTATCACAATCGGTGACGGGCCGACCGTGTGCTCAACCACCGCCTGACCGAGCACAATCCCGAACCCGATCACCAGCAGCACCATGATCGCGCCCGCCAGCCGAGCCGTGCCGGACACAACGTGCTTCATCGCCAGCTCAACCATCGCAATCGTCAGCGTCAGGCCGGGCAACAGAATAATGACCCCCGCGATCACAGGCACCGTCGTGAAATACCCGCCGAACGGGATCGCAAGCACGCCCGCAATAAACGCGGCACAGAACCCGGACAGGAACTCCATCAACCGGGAAAACTCGCGACGTCGACCCGTGAACTGCACAAGCAGCCCGATCGTCAACCCCACGATCCCGGAAGCCAGCATCTCCTTGATCGCACCGCCAAGGAAGTTCCCGGCGCAGAACCCGATCACCCCGAAGCAGATCACGATCAGCCACACCGGGTAACGCGCCGGCATGCTCACGATCCGCTTGATCTCGTCGATCGCCTCACGCGTGCTGATGATCCCGTCGAGCACATTGTTGAAGATGCGATCCAGCGCGATCATCTTCGTCATGTCCGCCTCACCCGGGTGGACACGCGCAAGGTACGTGTGCAGATCGCCCTGCTCATCCTCAAGCGAGACGAACACAGACGTAGGCGTCGTAAACGTCTGCGCGTTGTAACCGAAGGCGTCCGCGCAATACGCGATCACCTCCTCAATCCGGTTCGCAGAGGTCCCGTAGGTGCCCAGGGCTCGAGCCAGCTCGATCAGGAAGCGTGCTCTGGGCTCATCAGGGCGCGGCTGCTTGAACTGTGCGGCCGCGTTCATGCCCTACATCGCCCCGCCATCAAACACAATCCGCTCACGCTCACGGTGCGGGTCCGGCTCAGGCACTGCCGACAGCAGCGACTGCGTGTACCGGTGCTGCGGGTTCTCGATGATCTCCTCGCGCGTGCCCTCTTCAACGATCCGCCCCTTATACATCACCGCGATCCGCTTGCAAACATGCTGGATCACCGCCATGTCGTGCGAGATGAAGAGGTAGCTCAGCTGGAACTCCTCCTGCAGGTCCATCAAAAGATTGATCACCTGCGCCTGGATCGACACGTCCAGCGCCGAGGTCGGCTCGTCACACACGATGAACTTCGGCTCAAGCGCCAACGCGCGTGCGATACCGATACGCTGACGCTGACCACCAGAAAACTCGTGCGGATACCGGTCCGCCGCAGCGCGAGGCATCCCGCACCGCTCAAGCAGCGACTCAACCCGCTCACGCAGCTCCGCCTTATCAGTCACAAGCCCGTGGATAATCAGCGGCTCACCAACGATCGAAGCAATCCGCATCCGCGGGTTCAGCGACCCCGCCGGATCCTGAAACACGATCTGCATGTCCCGCCGGAGTTTCTGAAGCTCCGAGCCGGACGCCGCGAACACATCATGGCCGTTAAACAGCACTCGGCCGCCGGTCGCCGGGATCAGCCGCAGCAGCGTCCGCCCCACCGTGGTCTTGCCACAGCCCGACTCGCCCACAAGCCCCAGCGTCTCACCAGGATTAATGTGGAACGAAACCCCGTCCACGGCCTTGAAGTGGTCCGTCACACGCTGAAGAAGCCCCGAACGGATCGGGAAATAGGTCTTGAGCCCATCCACCACAAGCAGCGGATTCTCCTTCGGATGCGCGGATTTCTGGGACGTCTCGGGATCGATCACGGCGCTGGTCTCACTCATGGGTGCATCTTAGCCGATACAGAACCACTCCCGTCGGATCTGAGTGACACGAAATCGGTGATTTTCGCACAAGAACCCGGTTGACGCGTCCGAGGTTCAGGGTATGCTTCCCCCTCGGAGCACGCTCCGAGATCCTTTGGCCGATCGATCCGTCGAAAAGCCGATGGGCATATAGCTCAGTTGGTAGAGCACGGCATTGAAAATGCCGGTGTCCGTGGTTCGAGTCCGCGTATGCCCATTGAATCATCTTGCACCGAACTGCACGAAGGTGAAGGGACTGGCATAAACGCCGGTCCCTTATTCGTTTGCGCGCCCGTCTGAGAACAAGTGCCGCTCCGTGCGGGTTCATGCTGAGACGCATTGTGAGACACAAGTGCGCCGCATTCTGAGGCGCGTTCAATCGGAGTCGATGCCGCGCGGGTGTAGTCCTCATCCCGGACTTGCTGATAGTGCGCTTCCGCGATCGCCTGCGAGTGTCCCATCCACTCGGTGCAGAGCTTCGATGGATACTGGTTCATTAGTTCCGTTGCCCGGCTCGCCCGCATCGCATTGAAGAGCTTGGGCCAATCGTTCATCCCTGCACGCTCGATGATCCGGCGCATATGCGTGCGGAGATTCACCTTGCTATCTCGGTAGTGATGGACCACATACTCTGCCCCCTCTGGGGCCTGTTCGAATGCATCCATCAGGATCGCTCGCAGCTCTGGGAACAGGGGGACAAATCGCGCCCCCTTCCCCGCGTGCCTTTCGGTCTTTGGGGATCGAACCCGCATCCGATCGCGTGACCAGTCCACATCAGCCCAGCGTACCCGTAGAACCTCTGAGGGGCACCGTAGACCGCCATAGCGGGCCAGTGCGATGATGCACCGCCAATCAGCATCCGGGGCCGCCTCGATCAGCTGACGGGCTTCCTCGGGCGTGATGAATCGTTTGGGGGCCTGCCCCGTCTGGGGCGCTGCTTTCACATCTGCGAATGGGTTCTGCTCGATCATTCCCCACTGCATCGCTTTGCGGAAGAACATGCGAGCGCTACGAACATCGCGCCCGATCTTCGCTTCCGCGTATCCCCTCTCTGCAAGCCACGCGCGCCAGCGGTCACCATCTCTGGGTGTAATTGAATCGAGCGCCCGATCTGGGGTGAAATGATCGAGCAACAAGCGTTTGGCCTGGCCGTAGCGAACGCGCGTCGATTCCTTCACGCTCATCATCTGGAAGTATTCATCGAGCATGGAGCCGAGCGTATAGACCTCTCGGGCCTCCCTCGGGGCGGCGAGTCCCTGCTTAACCAGTTTCGCATACAGCGTGTCAGGCAGTCCATTCAGCCATTGAGCAGTCTGCACATCAATCGCCGTGTTCGTGGTGTGATACCCGATCAGGCGCTCCAGATGGGCAAGGAACGATTCAGCCGCTTTCACGCTCATCTTGCCGAGCCGGATCGTCTGCCGCTTCCTGCTCGCATTCGTCCACTGGATTCGCTTCGTTCCGTTCTTGTCTCTGCTCAATGATGCCATTGGATTCACCTTCCTTGGTAAATTGTACGGCAAGGGGCGTGCCCCGCGCCAGCGTTTTCTTTCCATCAACTCCGAGTTGTGCCTTGATCTGGTTCAGCCGATCCGCACGGGACTGTGCAGGGGCATCTGCCCGATTGACCCACGGGCGGAGCTGCTTCGGGAGTGTTCGCTTATGGCGCACGGGGGTTCTCAATCCCTGATCCTGATCGTCGGCCGCGCCAGCGGCACACTCTTTGTTGGGTTCTTTTGTTGGGGATATTGGGAGTGTTGGATCGTGCGCGGGTTCCCGTACCCTTGACGGTTCAAAACCGGACGCTTGATCAGTTGAATCCGCCCCCTTTACCGTCTGGGAAACCGTACCCTTGTCGCCAACTCTGCCGCGATGCTGCGCCTGCTCGATCAGCACATCAGGACGAAACTCCCACACATTCACATACCCCTTGCCGCTCTCCGAGCGCCCGCCGCCGCCCCGCAACTTAACGATCGCACCCGTAGACTCAAGCGATCGGATACGCGCAATGGTCGCGCTGCGCCCAAGTCCGAGCGAATCAGCCAGCCGGGATATGCCGATGATGATCTTGAGATTGTCTCGGAACATTCCATCCACCATCATCAACAACGTCCCCCGTTGGGTTGGGGTCAGAGATGATGCGGCAACAAGCTGTCTGAGGCGCACATCCGTGATCAGCGGTTCGGGAGGCGGTTCGGGCTTGGGGTTCCGGTTACGCATCCGCCGAATCCCCCCGTTTGGTGACGGCTACCCACACAGATGCGGGCCTCCCGGATTCAGTCAGTCTCCGAGCGCCGGAATCTCTGACGAGTCCCATTTTGGCAAGCTCGTATCGTCTTGCCGTATAGCTTTGAGACTTGACCCCGGTAATGCGTTGCCCTTCATCAGCTGTGAGTCCATCCTCCCCAGCATTGAGTATCGCCTGGAACACTTCATTGCGTTGATTGGCAGCATGAGGCATAATCATTGCGGCTGCCACTTCGGAAGTACCTTCAGGCGCATTCTTGTGGTACGGGGGACGCGGGCAGCGTCGAGTTTGGATAGACTTGATCGGCTTACTGTTTTCGGCATCGCCCGTGTTTAGCGGCTTGGGCGTGCCATTGTCATCGAAAAAGAACATGAATAGTTGCATCACATCTGCCCCCCCGTCTGAATCTGGGAGGCAATGAATGCCTGGACTCCCGCAACCGGGATCAGCACCACGCGCCCGACCTTGAAGGACGGGAGTTCTCCGGACTTGAGCAAGTCATGGACTTTGCGCTCGGAGATGCCGAGTGCATTCGCCGCTTCATGCTTGCGAAGTGTGTAGCGGGTGTGCCGTGAATCATTCATCGGACACCTCCCCCGCTTGCTCTGCGATTTTGGTGAGCTTGGCTCGCGTCCGTTCAAGGTGAACGAGCCACCGCCGCCCAGCCCGAATCGCGGGAATGGAGCTATCTTTGGCTTGCTGCTCTAGCCAACTGACGGGGATGCCGAGTTCCGATGCAGCTCTCCGGATAGGCACGAAAGTTCTATTCTGAGTATCCATGCCGCGATCATGCTCAGTGAAAACGGGAAATACAGCCTCATCATCACACTGCTTCCGGTTGCTTCCGACCGGTTCCGATTGCTTCCAGTGATGTGGGAATCATCCGAGAGAATCGGCTTCAAGAGCCTTTCGGATAGCATCAGCGTACTGGGGATATTGGCCTATCACCTCATCAACATCATGCATCCAGCGTTGCGAGCGTTTTTCGCTGTTTTGCAGCCGCTCATCATGTACAGCCCGCTTAAGCAAGTCGGAGTAAAGGGCCTGATTGGTGGCTTGACCGAACCAGTTAGAGGGTCGAAATACTCTGACGTGAGGCGAGATTTCCGAAGGTGAGAGGGGAATGCTGCCGTCAATGTATAGCGTCAGTTCATTTACGAGATTCAAAATCGGCGTTGTAGCACTCTTCACAAGTTCTATGGGATACTGCGATATTCCCACGCGGTCACACCTGAGCGGTCCCCTTAGGAAAAGATGGTCACCCGGCTCTTCGATTTTGTTTCCGAGCATTGGCGAAGAAAATATCTGGGCAAGCCGCGTGAGCGCTTTGCGAGCTGACTGAATGTCGTCTTGCAGTTCAGGCCTTGTAACTTTGAAGCTCGCGCTCTGCGCCCTTCGCACTGCTTGTTCCCAAGTCCCCCACTGTCGGCGAGTCTCGGTGAGGATTTGATCTTTGGTCTCGGCAAAGGTCTCGTCGCGACCGAAGCGATGGGCCTCAGCCCACTCATGCGATCGCCATTCAAACTCTTTCACACGCCTGTGTACATCGTACATCGCCCGCCAAAGTTCGTCGTACGCATTAGTGCCGGGTTCATTGCAGGGCATTCCGTCACCGCCTTGGATGTAGAGCCATTGCTCCCAGACTTTTCCTGTTCGGGCGCTCCATTCGGCCCTTTCGAGCAGATCTAGGACATCGGCAGACGGGCTATCCACATCGCTGTTACTTTGCGTTCCCCAACTGATGCATGATCGGCCGGGAAGGTCGAATGACGAACCACATAAGTCCCCGCAATCCCATGGCAGTGCAGCGAGCGGGCACATTTGCGCGTCTATGCACTTATCCGCCTCAGGGTCCATCGAAAGCACGAGCGCCAAGACCACCATTCGAGCAGCATGTTTGCGATTCTCCGTCGTCAGTGGTTTCTCAAAAAGCATGTCTGTCATGCCAGGGCGCGGGTCTCCGTGGATTGCTGCTCTCCGCGCAAGATCAAGACGGACGAAGAGCAGTTGGCGGCCGTTAGTCGATGCGGTAGCTTCGTAAGAGCGCGCGTATTCATCTGAATACATCTCTCCAAGTCGATGCCCTGCTTGAGCGAAACCCTTCGAGTCCTGAGCAAGGAGCTTCCTGCATCTCCTAAGCAAGCCCTCTCGTCGAGCAGGGGAGTCTCTGCCGATCATGATCCACCTTCTACGGGCCGAGCAGATGCGGCTGGGTAGGAAGGTGAGTTTCCCAGCCGCTCTGCTCTATGTCGGTGGCCGCCGACAAACCCGATTTTGTGATACATTGTACCATGTTAGAACGCTACGCGCGAAGGGAAGGCATACATGATCCAGTGGCAATGCAGACAATGTGGAGAGGGGATAGAAGTTCCCGAATCGCTGGCATCCGATGCGGTCGAGTGCCCACAATGCGGCGTGTTTTCGCGCCCACCCGAAGAGATGATCCCCAAGATTCGGACGGCACCCGACACCCCACCGAAGCCGAGCCGCGCGAACCCCGACAAACCTCAGCCAACAATGCTGAATCCCTTCCCGCAATCCCCCAAGCCGCCTGCGGAGCGCCAAGCGGCATCACTGAGAAATGCCGGGATTATCCTCACCCTGATCGCTGTAGCCGCCTGCTTCCTCGCCTTTGTGATGCCGACCGACTACAACGGGACACACAACCTGGGCCTGCTCAACAATCGAACAGTGGTCGCCACCATCGCATCAGGGGCATTGGTTGCTGGCGTGATCCTGTATGGGATCGGCCTCGGGACCATTGCGATCATTCGGGCAATAAAGACCTGAGGGCCTACAGATGCCGGGATCACAAGTCCAGAAGCTAAAGCGATTCAGATTTCTTTCCACCGACAAGATCACGGGGCGCATGTTCAAACTCTGCGCTGAGGGTGAGTCTGAGGATTTGGCAGCTGAGAGAGTCTGGAATCTCGGCTTTCTGATTTCATCCTCAGAACCCTGCCCGTGGGTACATGACCCCACGCTCAAGCCGAAAATGAAACTCATCGGCGAAGAGTTGACAGAGGACTCCAACCATCTTGAAGGTAAAGTGCGGAGTGTTCTACGCACCGACTTCAAATCAATGGCCCAAGAAATCAACACGGAATGTGATTGGGAGGATCGCCACTGGCTTCTCAATGAACTCGTAGCTGCGACTGAGCGGAAGGATGATCCGGCTGATCGCATGTTCTGCGAGCTATTCTGCTGGCAATGGTTCGTTGAGAGCGAAGAGATAGTCCGAACAATGGTTTCCAGAAGGCCAGAGAATCAACGAATGATGTACGAAGTGAACGCCGTCGATCGTTTGCGGATCATGCATGACGGAGAGCGAAAAGCACAGGTCTGCGATTATGCTACCTCATTGCCTTTTCCACTGCCCAACCATCAATGGTTGATCAAGAAATCACAGGACTACCGTGACGGCCATCTGTGATCGGCTCTGATCGAAGCAACTTCACCACACACGAAGATACGATGGACATGCCTGAATCCGGGTCGATCGCTCTCCCGCAATGCTCACAATCTCGATCCATCGAATCATCAGGAATCAGGACAATCCGCAACCCATCAGACCGGATCGAGTGCTCGGGCGCACCACAATGCTCACACGGCTGTAGCCCATCGCCGGGGCTGCGGTTCAGTGCAGATTCCAGACTGGTGAGACGGGCCGTGATGCTCATCATGCTCGATCCTCACTCAACCCCGCCGCGATCGTCTCCAGCGCCTCGATACGGGCGAGTAGATCGCTCTGAGACGCTTTTCCGATCGTCCGATCCAACACCTCACGCGCGGCCGTCAGATCGCCTTCACGGGCCTGCTCAACGAGCTTGACGATGATCGTCTCAATGTCCCCCTCATCAACGGCACGAAGGATCGCGGCGCGGAGTTTGGCAACCTGTCCCGCGTGCGGGTTACCGGGACCGCCGGGATTCCCAGCAGAAAACCTACCCATTGAATCTCGCTGTTTTCTCACTGATCATCCTCAGGAAAGAATGCTCTAAATGGCGAATCCTGCCCAGGATACCCCAATGGGTGAGTGCTGGAATCAAAGAACATTACTCGTTGCTCATCAACTGCACCGAACTTGGCCAAAAACTCTCGTTTCTCAGCGAGAATTTCGTCTTCCTCCTTTCCCGCCGCATGAATGGCGATTGCGAAAGTGCGATCTTTGTGCTTGAGTAGGGCGTCCAATATATGCTGGTCTGAAAAGCGTTGCAATGACTGACCAAATATCACCATGTCGCTGATGTCATTACACAGGTGCTCATAGCAGTGACTCAGGTAGTCCGACGAACGAATCTTCGCCATCTTTCCAGCCGAATTACCCTCGGATACGAAATGCACTCGGGCGATGCCATTTTCTTCCAGTTGATCGAGCAAAGCTAGATCATGGCTCGTGCGTTTCCAGCAAACACCTTCATCGTTTAAATAAAGGTGCAGCGCGCCATGCAGGTACATCAATCGAGTTGATTCATCCCCAAACTCCCTTGCCCTGTCAAAATACCCACCTTGGAACATGTCAACAACTCTCTGGTCGCGAGTGCAATCGCGTTTCAAGATAGCCCAGTACAGCAGCAAATCGTAGTTTGTGCTGTAGATCGTGCTGTATGACGGCAACTCATCGCCCAGAGCGGTCACAGGGTAATATGTTTCATTGCGAATATGAACCTGACGAACAGCGTTGATCAGTGAATCTCTTATTTCTTCGTATGAGTCAGCTATCGTAGCGCAATCAAGCTCATGCAACTGATTAACCTGAATAGCCGTACCCAACCTGTTCAGAACCAGCTCAAAATCAGAAGTCCCGATTTCATCAAACAGTCGTTGCGCAACTGTGGAAAAATCCACGCGATCCCTTAATGCTTCGTATCCAAATGTATCTGAAACAGCGCGACTTGCACCATTACCAATCAGAATGGATGGTTTTCTCCTACCATCAGCATGTTGTGTAAGAGTTTCCTTGACCGCTTCCCATTCCAGCAATCCTCCTAGCCGTCCCATAGTTCAACCCCCTGCCTTCAATGATCAATCAACCACTCCAGAGCATACTCAACCACAGGGTGAGCGATATTCGTTAATGTACCCCTGTGATTCGGTCTGTGCGCGTGGGAACGAGCCGCATTTTGAGACGCGCTCTGTGGGAATCGGGCTTCTGAGCCCGCTACGGGGGTGTGTTCGAGTCCGCGTATGCCCATTCCCGTCTTGCACAAGCAATGACCACCGAACAAACAAACGCCCGGGTCTTTCATGACCCGGGCGTTTGTGGTTTCACTCCGTTCAAACCCGAAGCGTCAGATCATGGACATCCGCCGTTGAACTCCTGGATGAACAGCGAGACATCAAAGAAGTTGCTCGTGCCGTCACCGTTGTAGTCGCCGCCCGCGTTGTAATCCTGAATGAACGCGGACACATCAAAGAAGTTCAGCTGACCATCTCCATTGAAGTCCGCATCGCACCCCCGATCACCCGGCCCCCAGAGCTGGAACGAGAAGCTCGTCAGCGGGTTGTACTGGTTCTGGGCGTCCGGGCATTGGAACCCGCCGAACCAGAAGTTCCCCTGGTGCGTGCCGTCCAGATACAGCGCAAACGCGTCCTCGATGCCCGTGGCAGCGTCCGAAATACCCGAGTCAATACCCCAGCCATCCCCGCCAGTGGGCTCAAAGCCGATCGGATACCCAAACGTCACACCGATCGTGTCCGAGTCCATGCCCCCAGAGATCCCGGAATCGCCATCGCTATCGAAATCGTTCCCAGTGCCCGGCTGATAGAACCGCACAGACCACGCCCAGTCAAACAACCCGTCACCATCGAGGTCGCTGTCCGGGAAACCATCGAAGTCCCGGTCCGCACCAGGCCCCGCGATGGGCCCATCGGGCATCCCATCGCTGTCATAATCGACAGCGCTGTTGCAGAAGGCCGCCGTCTGGCAGTCGCCATCGCTATCGCCGATCTCAAAGCTCAGATCCGTCCCGCTGAACACATCAACAAGATCAATGTTCAGCGTGTACCCCGCATTCACCCCCGGGCCAGCAATGTTGCCGGGCAGGTTGAACAGCAGGACATCAAAGACCGGGAGACGAGTCGAGTTGTTGATCTCGCGACCATTGTCCGCATCCCACACCCTCCACTGCGCCGCCAACTCCTCAACCCCATCACCGATCGAATCAGAATCCGTATCGGTATCCGCATGAGAAGTAACCCAGTTCACACTGATGCAGTCCACCACGGTGTCCTTCTCGAGATCACCCCACTGCAAAAGCTCAACCGCGGTCGAGAGCGAGGTCCCCCCGGGATCATCGAAGCCAAAGAAGAACGCCGTGTTGTAGCCCGCGTCGGCCGCACACGCCGGGATCTCACCCTGCGTCGACCACAGCGAAACGCTCTCCCCCGTATCCGCAGGAGCAGTCTGCCCGTCCCGCGCCAGAGTAACAACGCGCTCACCGCTCGCAAAGTTGTAGTAAATGTGCGCGACCTCAGTCACCGCCCGAAAACCCGGCTCCAACCGAGTCGGCTCGTTCGCATGCGCCAGACTGATACCAGCACCGACACTCACCACGATGAGTGCCGGCGTCACGAAATTCTGCGTATTCATGGTCTCTTTTCCTCTATCGAAAGCGTCATCTTCGGCGCGGCCACAAACGTCTATGGCCGCCGTGCCCGCAACCGCGAGCAACCCCATCGTGATACGCGATGAACGAAGCCGGGTTCCGCTTCTGTTCATTTTTTCTAATGATTCAGAACAATTAGAGCCCCGCACAGAAAAGCAGCCGCGAACATCGCTCGCGGCTGCGCTGAAAAACGTCTCAAACCAGGATCACCGCGTCAGGGACAGCCACGCACAAACAACTGGATCAGGTACGACACGTCGAAGAAATCGATCATGCCATCGCCATTGAGATCCGGGTCGAAGTCGCACTCGAAACCACCCGAGTTGTAACACGGCAAATAGATCGAGATATCGAAGAAGTCGATCTGCCCATCACCATTGAAATCACCCGGGCACGGACCAACATCAGCACGCGCAAGCAACTCAAAGGCAAACACGCTCGGCGGCACATACCCCTCACCGACATCCGGGCACGCGAAGTCGCCAAACCAGTAGGCCCCACTGAAATCGACCCCGTCCGAAGCCAGGAATCGCCCATCGGCACCGGTCGCCGCCGCAGGAATCGAATCATCGAAGTCAGACCCACCCGGCGTCACATCCAGTCCGGTCGGCCAGCCGAGCTGAATACCAATCGTGTCCTGATCACTCGCGGGCAGCACCCCACTATCGCTGTCCGAGTCAAAGTCGTTCCCGGTCCCGGGCAGGTAAGTCCGGATGCTCCACGACCAGTCGAACAGGCCATCACCATCCAGATCCGAGTCCGGAAGCCCGTCAAAGTCCCTGTCCGCATTCGCGACCGAAACCCCGTCACCGATGCCGTCGGAGTTCGTATCCACGTCGTTGTTGCAGAACGCGGCAGTCTGGCAGTCGCCGTCGGAATCGCCGATCTCAAACGACAGATCGGTCGCGGAGCCAAAGCCAACAAGATCCACGTTCGCCGACCAGCCGGTCAACGCACCGACCGCAACGTTGTCGGGCGTATTGCCCGGCAGGTTGAAGAACAGGAACTGGATCAGCGGGAGCCGCGTCGAGCTGTTGACCACCCGCGCATCATCCGCGTCCCACACGGTCCACTGCGCCGCAAACTCCTCCACACCAACCACACCACTCGATGAATCGGTGCCATTCGCCCACGCATCAGGGATCGCGGTCACCCAGTTGATCGAGAGACAATCGACAACGGTATCCTTCGCGATGTCACCCGCCTGCAGGAGCTCGACCGCCTGACTGACCGCGGTGGTCCCGTTCGGATCATTGAACGCGAAGAAGAAACCGGTCGAACCAACCGCGTCTCGGATGCAGTCCGGGTACGGCGCCTGCGTGGACCAGATCGGCATGCTGATGCCCGCATCAGCACCCACGGTCTGATCCGCATCCTCGAGAGTCACCACCCGCTCCCCGGTCGCGAGGTTGTAGTAGATGTGACCTGCGCTCCCGATCTCGCGCTGCACCTGGCCTGTCACCCCCACGCTCTGCGCATGGGCAGTGCCGACCGCGGCACCCGCGATCATCAGCGCACAACACAACCGTTGCTGGCCTTCCTTGTTCATGTCTCATGTCCTTTCATCACAATACGAGCCGGAATCAACGGGCGACTCACCCCGTTCGGGTATCAAACTCAGCTACGGGCAACCAACAGTAAAATCCTGGATAAACAACGAAACGTCGAAGAAGTCCCACGCACCATCCAGGTTGAAATCCGCGTCCGGGTTCATCGCGTTAAAGTCCATGATGAACGCCGACACATCAAAGAAATCGAGCGATCCGTCGCAGTTGTAATCAGCCGGGCAACAGTCGATCACCCCCGGACTGTACAGCAACATCTGAAACATCGCCGCAGGCGTGTACCCCGTGCCACCGGTCGAAATCAGCCCGCCGGTGCACGCAAAGCCGCCGAACCAGTACCCACCGTTGTACGTGATCTCACCCGTCGAGTTCGGCGGGTTGTAGATCGCGAACCGATCCTCCTCACCCGTCCCAGCATCGGGAACAAACTCATCGATCTGCCATGTCCACGTCCCATCGCCATTCTCCACGGCAACGCCCTCCGGCACACCGATGCCGATCCCGATCGTGTCCGAGGCCGTCCCGGGCACATCCCCAAAATCAGAATCACTGTCGAAGTCGTGCCCCATGGCCGGCTGATAAAAACGAACCGTCCAAGACCAATCAAACAACCCATCGCCATCAAGGTCAGAATCCGCCAGCCCATCAAAATCGCGGTCCGCCAGCCCCACCGGGGTCCCAGCACCGTCAACATCGCTGTTGCAGAACGCCGCCGTCTGACAGTCGCCATCCGTATCACCAATCTCAAACGACAGATCGGTGGCGGAACCGAACGCGAACAGATCGACATCCGCGGTCCACCCGGTCAACGCACCCGCCCCCTGATTATCCGGCGTGTTCCCGGGCAGGTTGAAGAACAGGAAGTCCATCAGCGGCAGACGGGTCGAACGATTCACCTCGCGCCCGTTGTCCGCATCCCAGACCATCCATTGCGCAGCCAACTCCTCGACACCAACAACACCACTCGATGAATCAGTCCCGTTCGCCCACGCATCAGCATGAGCAACAACCCAGTTGATCTGGATACAGTCGACAACCGTATCGCTCTGGATATCTCCATAATCCAGCAGCGTGATTCTGGAAGCAAGGGTTGTAGACCCAGGATTGTCCACCGCAAAGAAGAGCTCGGTGGTGTACCCTTCAGAGGCGCAAGGGGTCGGATTCTGCGCCGCCCAGACCGGCAGACTCGCGCCGCTGTCAGCACCAGAAGTCTGACCATCACCCAGCAGCGTCACCACCCGCTCACCGGACGCGACGTTGTAGTAGATGTGCCCAGCCCGCACCACCTGCCCGCGCGTCGGTTCCAGCATCACCGGATCCTGAGCCCGCGCCATCCCATTTGCCATCCCGGCACACACCAGAATACTTAAGTACTGCTGCTTCATTGTACTGCTCCACAGGAATAAGCCGGAGCCCCGGCAGTTGTGCCGGGTCGCTCCAGGTAAAAATAATGCCATCTAACGCTCAGGTCACGGACAGCCAGCAGTGAACGCCTGGATGAACAGCGAGACATCAAAGAAGTCCCACGCACCATCGTTGTTCACATCCGCATCCGGCGACATCGCGTTGAAGTCCATGATGAACGCCGAGACATCGAAGAAGTCCCCGACACCATCACCGTTGTAATCACAGTACTCGATGCCGCCGCTGCCCGGCCCGTACAGCACGAACTGGAACATCGCCGGAGGCGTGTAGCCCGTGCCACCGGTCGAGATCAGCCCGCCGGTGCACGCGAAGCCACCAAACCAGTACCCACCGTTGTAGGTAATCGCCCCCGTCGAGTTCGGCGGGTTGTAGATCACAAAACGATCCTCGGCACCGGTGCCCGCAGGATTCGCGTTCTCATCGATATCCCACGTCCAGGTGCCATCGCCGTTATCAACCGCCATGCCCTCAGGCACACCAAAGTTGATACCGATCGTGTCCGAGCTCGAACCCGGGGCAACGCCCGTATCCGAGTCGCTGTCGAAGTCGTTGCCCATGCCCGGCTGGTAGAACCGAACCGTCCAGGACCAATCGAACAGACCATCGCCATCGAGGTCAGAATCCGGCAGACCATCGAAATCGTTATCCATCGTGCCGACAAGCTCATTGCAGAACGCCGCAGTCTGGCAATCACCGTCGGTATCACCGATCTCGAACGACAGATCAGTGGCGGTCCCGAAGGCAACCAGATCAACATCCGCGGTCCAGCCGGTCAACGCACCATTCGCCTGATTATCAGGCGTATTGCCCGGAAGGTTGAAGAACAGGAAATCAACCAGCGGCAGGCGTGTGGACTGGTTCAGCTCACGCCCGTTGTCCGCATCCCAGACCATCCACTGGCCCGCCAGCTCCTCAACACCTACAACACCACTCGTCGAGTCGGTGCCGTTGGCCCACGCATCCGGGTGCGAGACCACCCAGTTGATCTGGATACAGTCAACCACAGAATCGGCCGCGATATCACCGTAATCCAGCAGCGTGATGTTCGTGGACAGCGAGGTGGTGCCCGGATTGTCAACCCCGAAGAAGTACTCCGTGGTGTACCCCTGCGCCGCACAGGGATTGCCGCCCTGAATCGCCCAGATCGGAACACTGTTCCCGGTATCCGCCGGAGCGGTCTGGCCATCGCCCAGCAACGTCACAATCCGCTCACCGGACGCGACGTTGTAGTAGATGTGCCCCGCCTTGACCACATGAGCATTCGTCACGCCCAGGGTGGTCGGGTTGTTCGCGTGCGCCGCGCCGGCAACAGTACCGGCCGCGATCATCATGCAAAGCATCGATTTCTTCATGTCCTTGTTCATTTCACATTCCTTATCACAAAATACACGGGCCGACATTGAACCGGGCGACCCCTCCCGGCGGGTATCAATCAGAAGCCGCGCCTACGGGCACCCGGCGTTGTAGTCCATCAAATACGCGGACACATCAAAGAAGTTGGTCAGCCCATCCCCGTTGTAGTCGCCGCCATTGTTGTAATCCTGAATAAACAACGACACATCAAAGAAGTTGGCCACCCCGTCACCGTTCAGGTCAGCCGGGCAGAAACAACCGCAAGCCGGGCCGTACAGCGCAAACTGGAACATCGCCGGCGGCGTGTAACCCGCGCCGCCGTTTGACACCAGATCACCCGTGCACGCAAACCCGCCAAACCAGTACCCGCCCACCAGCGAGATCGAACCAGTCGAGCTCGGCGGGCTCCAGATGACAAACCGGTCCTCCTCACCCGTCCCAGCAGCCGCGACCGAAGTATCGATCTCCCACGTCCACGTGCCGTCGTTGTTATCTACCGCCTGGCCCTCAGGGAACCCGAAGCTGATCCCGATCGTCTCCGAATCAGGCCCGGGTAGCACGCCCGTATCACTGTCGCTGTCGAAGTCGTTCCCCGAACCCGGCTGATGGAACCGCACCGTCCACGACCAATCAAACAGCCCATCGCCGTCCAGATCCGAATCCAGAAGCCCATCAAAGTCGCGATCCACATTCGCAACCGACGCGCCATCACCGATACCGTCAGAGTCGGTATCCACATCGTTATTGCAGAACGCGGCCGTCTGACAATCACCATCAGAATCACCGAGCTCAAACGAAAGATCAGTCCCGGTGAACCCACCGACGAGATCAACATCCATCGTGTAGCCCGAGAGCGCCCCCGTCGACGCATTGTCAGGCGTGTTGCCCGGGAGATTCGTAAACAGGAAGCTGATCACCGGCAGCCTTGAGCACCAACCGGCACGACCACCATTCGACGGCTCCCACATCGTCCACTCGCCCGCGAGCTCCTCAACACCATCGCCCGCGCCATCCGAGTTCGTATCCGTGTCCGGATGCGCCACAACCCAGTTCACCTGGATGCAGTCCACAACCGTATCAAGCGCAATATCGCCATAGTCCATGACCGTGATCGCCGTCGAAAGCGCCGTCCCGTCCGACGGATTATCAAAGCCGTAGTAAAACTCGGTCGTATACCCCTGCGCCGCGCACGGGTTCTGGACCAGCGTCGACCAGATCTCGAGACTCGCCCCAGTATCCGCAGGCGAAGTCTGCCCCTCACCAAGCAGCGTCACGACGCGCTCACCAGTCGTCGCATTGAAGTAGATATGGGCCGTCTCAACAACGCGCCCATGGCTCGCCTCCGCCAACGCCGGCGCTGAATCGCCAGCCGCAGACGCTCCACCCGCCCCCATCACGAGAGCGCACGCCCCCACTCCCTGCATCAAAATCTTCATCATGCCACTCCCTGTGTCGTTCACAAAACCGCGAAACGCGGAACGCAAGCGGATTCGCTTGCAATGATTCAAATGAAGTATCCGCACCTCATAAGTTGCAGTTCCAAGAAAAATATTTTTCCGAGCGAACACTAACTTGGGTTGCATCGCATCCCAACTTCCATCACAATGCAGGGTTTCGCGCGCCCACATCCCAGCACCCGCACCGCCCCACTCCACACCAAAATCATCACCGCACACAACGCGCCACCGGTTTGGAACCACGCCACAACAGCCATACAATACAGCACCTACGAGCCATACCCCGGAGATCTCCACAATGAGCACCGACACAAGCAGCGACGCCCCCAGCCGACTTACCAACTCCACAATTACCGGCCCCGGCATCGACCCCACCACAGGAAAGGTCGACCCCCACGCCGTCACCATCTCCGGCCTCGTCCTCAACCCAAGCTACACCCCAGACGACCTCCCCGAGTCCCTCCAGAACTTCGAGCGTGATATCGCCAACCCCGGCGAGTTCCCCTACACCCGCGGCCTCTTCCCACAGGGCTACCGCACACGCCTCTGGACCATGCGCCAGTTCGCCGGCTTCGGCTCCGCCGACGACACCAACGCACGCTTCAAGTACATCCTCAACCAAACCAAAACGAAAACCGCCGCCAACACCGGCCTCTCCACCGCCTTCGACCTCCCAACCCTCATGGGCCGCGACTCCGACGACGTCCTCTCCCTCGGCGAGGTCGGAAAGTGCGGCGTCGCCATCGACACCATCGAGGACATGCACCGCCTCTACGCCGACATCCCCATCGACCAGGTCACCGTCTCCCAGACCATCAACGCACCCGCATGCGTCATCTGGGCCATGTACCTCGCCATGGCCAAGCAACGCAACATCTCATGGGACACCCTCGGCGGCACACTCCAGAACGACATCCTCAAGGAGTTCCACGCCCAGAACGAGTTCATCTACCCGCCCGAGGCCTCCACCAAGCTCGTCGTCGACACCATCGAGTTCCAGTCCCAGCACGTCCCCCGCTGGAACTCCGTCTCCATCTCCGGCTACCACATCCGCGAAGCCGGCTCCTCCGCAACCCAGGAGCTCGCCTTCACCCTCCGCGACGGCATGGAATACGTCGAGGCCTGCCTCATCCGCGGCCTCGACATCGACGAGTTCGCACCCCGCCTCTCCTTCTTCTTCAACGCCCACAACGAGTTCTTCGAAGAAATCGCCAAGCTCCGCGCCGCCCGCCGAATCTGGGCACGCATGATGCGCGACCGCTACGGCGCCAAGAACGAACGATCCTGGTTCATGAAGACCCATGTCCAAACCGCTGGCTGCTCACTCACCGAGCAGCAGCCCTACAACAACATCGTCCGCGTCGCCTACCAGGCCATGGCCGGCGTACTCGGCGGGTGCCAGTCGCTCCACACCGACTCCATGGACGAAACCCTCGGCCTCCCCACCGAGCAGGCCGTCACCATCGCCCTGCGAACCCAGCAGATCCTCGCCCACGAGACCGGCGTCACCCGCACCGTCGACCCCCTCGGCGGCTCCTACTTCATGGAAGCCCTCACCGACAAGGTCGAAGCCGAGGCCCTCGCCTACATCGAGGAAATCGACAACATGGGGCGCGGCCCCTGGCAGCCCGAACACGCCTCCACCTCCACCATCGACGACGGCGGCTGCGTCCAGGGCATCCACAAGGGCTACTTCCGCCGAAAAATCGCCGAGGCCTCCTACCGCTTCTCCGAAGAATGCGAAGCAGGCGACCGCACCATCGTCGGCGTCAACGAATACGTCGACCCCAACGAAGACCGCCAGATCGACATCCTCACCATCTCCGAAGAAGTCGAAACCGTCCAGGTCGACCGCCTCAAGGAGTTCAAGGACCGGCGCGACAACGCCGCCGCCTCCAAGGCCCTCGACACCATCCGCGAAGCCGCCCGCAACGGCGACAACGTCATGCCCTCCCTCATCGAAGGCGCCCTCGCCAACTGCACCCTCGGCGAGATGGTCCAGGCCATGGCGGATATCTACGGGCGATACACCGGCGGGCCGGAGTGGTGATGTGCAGGTATTCTTAGAGAATGGAAATCCTCACAGCGAAGCAATGCCAAATAGCCGCAGCAAAGGTAAAAACTGGCAACCCGGATGTTGGCAGGAAGCACGGATTCTGCTACCTCTGTGGTAGTCAGCTTCCGCCCCTTGGGACTCAAGGTCGCCAGAAGATCGTTATGAAGGAGCATGTCATTCCTCGCTCCGTTTGCGGAGATATTCCATCCAACTCATCTGAGTGCTGGCGACCAGTGCTTGAAGTACACAAGACCTGTGATGCATCATATAAAAGTGATACTGACCAATTTTATGAGGCGTTTCAGCACTCAATGGGCTCGCCTCCACAAGATTGGTCATCAGACAAAGTACGCCAAGTGTCAAAGCATTTAGGTGAACTCAAACTACTCGGGAATGGAAGATTTGTCGGGACAATCCACGGGCTCGATAAAATTACTCTTGCAGTTGAGACCTGGGTCCGGGGGCTTCACGCTCTTTTGTTTTCACAGTTTCTGCCTAGCCACCGCGTCACCTCTATCGCACCAATAGGAACTTTTCTCGATTCCTCAGGTGAAGCTTTACGGCAACATGAACAAACACAGATTGATCGGCGTTCAATGTGTGCGAAGATGTGCTTGTTTGCGCACAAAGTGGAGAAGGCCCACAGATTAGTGTGCTGGGGAGGCAAGATCGAATACATCTGCTGTTGGGCGAATGTAAAGACATCTTCTGCTAAGAAAATACACTCATGGCCGATTTGCTTTTGGACTCTAAATGTACCAGGACTTGTGGAGTGGACTCAGGCGCAGGTCCATGAATCCATCCCATGGACTGGAATGTATGCGGTTCCACAAATTTACAACCACTGGTCTCCGCTTGGTTCTGCCGAGATAGAAAACGTTGATCTATTTAACTCAATTAATTTACCAGAAGACCTGCTTGAAATAATGCCAAGCTTGAATCCGAAAGAAGACTATTTCCACTATTAATCGCCGGGTGCCACGGGTTGACCGTCTTCGGCAACCCGTGTCTTCATCACCGATCAACCGCCGGGTGCCCTCCTTCTCCAAAACTGTGCCCTCCTTCGACTCGAAGAGCGAAGGAGGACAAAGTGCAACCACGCCCAAAAACACAACTCAGGGTGCCATGCAGGCGACAAAGTCTCCTGCATGTCCTTCCCTCACCACTCCAACCCCCGCCCCACCAACCACTCCTGCGCCGGCGTATACCCCCACCGAGCCGACCGACGCATCCACTCCGCCCCCTGCGCCTCATCAACCTCCACGCCCTCCCCATTCGCGTACATCCAACCAATATTGTGCATCGCGAACATGTCATCCAGCGCCGCGGCGTGCCGATACCACCGCATCGCCTCCGCATCATCCTGCTCCACACCATCCCCGCCCGCGTACGCCACGCCCAGGTTCAGCATCCCCTGCGCACTCCCCAGCTCCGCCGCCCGCCGATACCACCGAGCCGCGGCCGCCCCATCACGCTCAACAAGTTCCCCAAAGTGATACAGATTCCCCAGGTTGATCGCCGAAGCCGGGTTCCCCTCCCCCGCCGCCCGCTCATACCACCCGATCGCCCGCTCAACATCCGCCTCAACCCCTTCCCCCATCTCATACAACACCCCGACATCGTGCATCGCCCCCACGTCCCCAAACTCCGCCCGTGCCAGCGATTGCTCAAAGTACACCTCCGCCGTCCGCGCCTTCGCCCCCGCAGACGACCGCCCACACCCCTGAACCACCAAGAGCACCACCCACAACCCAACGATCATCATCCTCCAACACATACCACCACCCTACCACACAACCCCCCCTCACTGCCGGGCGCCCTCCTCTTGGATTGGGCGCCCTCCACTTCGACTGGCGGGTGGCCCGATGGAGCCCCCGGCTCCTTCGAGATCATTTGCAAGGTCCCATACAGGCAACAAAGTCTCCCGCATGTTCTTCTACCCCCTCTAGTGGGACGAGCTACGAGCACGCCACCCCCCATTCTCCCCCTTCTTACTCTGACTCCCCCTCTGTGTGCTCTGTGTGCTCTGTGGTCAATCTCCTCTCCCCCTCCACCGTCAACTCCACCCGCTCCGGATGACCAAACCAACTATGCCGCCTGCGCCCCGCATACTCCTTCTCGAGCAACGCCGCCACATCCCCCATCGACCCATCCGACGCCACCCACTTGCTCATCACATCCGGGAAATCCACCGAGCAGTTCGCACACTTCTTGTCATCAAGGAACCGAATCGGGCACCAGAACGACTCCACGTTCCGCAGCATCTCCGACCCCAGCGACCACACCCCCGTCATCCAGTCGCAGTACAGGCACCAGATCAGGTCGTGCCCCACCAGCCCATCGAACTTGTGCCGCGACACATTCACCCACTCCCCCATCGGATACCGCGGGAACTTCACCAGCACGATCAGCGGCGGATACACCACCCACTCCCCAATCCGCACCACCCAGAACACCGGCACCGCCAACGAAGTCACCCACAACGCCAGGTGATTCCGCGGCCGCCCCACCAACCGGTTCAGCACCGTCACGATCCGCGGCCCCTTCACCGCGTCCCGGTGCGCCAGCTCATGCCCCCAGCACCACAGCACCAACCCCACCACCTGCCCAACGATCCCCCCGAGCAGCCCGACCCACCCATACACAATCGCCCCCACCAGCCACGGCAACACCGTGAACCATGTCACCAGCACATCCAGCCCCGGCGCCCGCGACAACCACCCCATCACCGCCCGCCCCGGCGCCCCCAGCCGCGCCACGACGTGCAACACCAACGCCCCACCCAACACCGCCACCAACGACCCACCAGCCATCCAAAGAAAAGAATCCATAGCAACCTCCTTGTTGAACCCCCACCATACCCACTCTCCCCACCCCACGCCGCCAACCCTCCCCCCGCT
>JAEPOJ010000027.1:22735-55431 GCA_017642965.1 Phycisphaerales bacterium | reverse complement strand
CCGGTTTCCGTCTCTACACCGATCAGGGTGGCGGCTGGTTCCAGGCATCTTCCGGCAGCATGGTTCCCGGTGATGTCGGAACCAACTTCCTGAACGTCTGGAATCTCTCGGATGTCGGCGGTTCCGCACCGCTCGGCCCCGGAAACTATGGTGTCGTGCTTGCGGAGTTCACCGCTGGCCAGTCGTATTCATTTGATATCGTGGTCACGCCGACGCCCGGCTCGCTGGCGATTCTGGGCCTTGGCGGGCTCGCCGCGGCCCGTCGCCGCCGATAATCCTCTGCGATACGAAGTTACCGCAAACGACACTGGCACCCACCCGAGTGGGTGCCTTTTTCATGTCGGATGCACGTATCGATTCAGTGCGTGCCTTTCGCCGTCGTTTGATCTGCCCGGCCTTGGGATCCAAAGCCGATCTCCATCAGCCGCTTACCGTCCTCGACGATGAGGTACAGGCACGGCACGAGCAGCAGGATGATCGCGGTCGCAAAGACAATGCCGAAGCCAAGCGAGATCGCCATGGGAACGATGTACTGCGCCTGCAGCGAGGTCTCAAGAATGATCGGGGTCAGCCCGAAGAACGTCGTGGCCGTGGTCAGGAAGATCGGTCGGAACCTCCGAACACCCGCCTTGAGGATCGCGTCGAACGGTGTATCGTTCCCGCGTTTGCGGTTGGCATAGTCGATCATGATCAGCGAATCGTTCACGACCACGCCCGAGAGCGCGATGACACCCATGAGACTCACCAGCGACAGGTCGAACCCCAGCAGCATGTGGCCGATCACCGCCCCGATGATGCCGAACGGGATCGCGGAGAGCACGATTAGCGGCTGGATGTAGCTGCGGAACGCGATCGCGAGCAGCGCGTAGATCACAAACATCGCGAGTCCGAACCCGCTCCAGAGCGCGGAGGTCGCCTCACGCATCTCCGCGTCGCTGCCCTCGAACGTCCAGGTGAGTCCCGGGTAACTGGCCCGCAGTTCTGGGAGCACCTCACGGTTGAGCGCGGTGATGATCTGCCCCGTCGTGCGGGCCGGCTCAACATCCATCGATACGTTCACGACACGCCGACCGTCCCGCCGGTTGATGCTCGTGAACGCCTCGCCCTGTGTGATTTCCACAACATCCAGCAGCGGCACCTCCGCGCCGCTCGGGGTCTGGACAACAAAGTCTTCCAGATGATGGATGTCCTTGCGTTCCTCTTCCGGGAGCTTGACCCGCACCTCGATCTCGTTCGTACCCCGCAGCAGGCGCAATGCGAGGGAGCCATAGAAGGCGCCACGGATCTGCCCGCCGATCTCCGCGGGGGTCAGGCCCAGCGCGCGGCCCTCGGGCTTGAGCCGGAAGTCGAACTGGGTCTTCCCACGGTTGTAGTTGTCGCTCACATCGCGGGTGTTGCTGAACTGCTCTGCCCGGGCCACCAGCGCCATGGCCGCCTGCTCGAGCGTGTCAATGTCGCTGTGGCTCAGATCCACGCTGACATCGGGCCGATGCCCGCCCGGCCCTCGCTCGGCCTCGAAGGTAATCTGGTCGATGCCCGGCAGGTCACCGATCGAATCACGCCAGAGCTGGATCACCTCACGCGCGGTCATGTCCCGCTCTTCCGGCGGCTTCATCACGATCTCAACGTCAATGAAGTTCTGTCCGCGCACGTTTGTCTTGATGCCCTCAGCGACCTCGTAGAGGTTGTGCTCTTCGAACATCTCGATGCTCGCCGTGGTCACGATCTCCGCCACGCGGGCCGCCTGGTCGGGCGTCGTTCCCACGGGCAGACGCACGCCCGCCTCGATCTCATCCGCGGAAACCTCGGGCATGAGGATCAAGCCCATGTGAGCGCTGAGCGAATAGCTCCCGACGACCCAGAACAACGTCAGCGCAGCCGTGGCGGTCACATAGCGGAACCGCAGGGCGATCCGCAGCAGGGGGCGATAGATCAGATCAATCAGCGTGCTGAAGAAACGGGAAAACGACTGCTGCGCCCCGTGCAGCTTTCGTGCGACCCACAGCTTTCCCTTCGCCTCCTTCGCGTGCGCGAGGTGGGCCGGGAGGATAAAGAGCGCCTCAAACAGCGAGACCGTCAGCACGATAATGACGACCACGGGCAACGGTTTCCAGAACTTGCCGGTTTCGCCGGGGATGAACAGCAGCGGGATGAACGCGACGATGTTCGTCAGGATGCTGAAGGTCACCGGGCCAGCGATCTCTCTCGCGCCCAGAACCGCCGCTTTTACATGCCCCATGCCGAGCTGGCGGTTCTCGTACACATTCTCGCCCACGACGACCGCGTCATCCACAACGATGCCCAGCACGACCAGAAACCCGAAGAGCGAAATCATGTTGATGCTCAGCCCAGACGCGGGCATAAACATGATCCCGCCGATGAACGAGATCGTCATCCCCATCATGACCCAGAACGCGAGACGGAGCTCAAGGAATAGCGCCAGGATCAGCAGCACGATCACCACCGCGATGACCCCGTTCTCCATGACAAGCGAGAGGCGTCGCCGGAAGTCCTCCGCATTATTGTTGTCGATCCGCCAGGTCACACCCTCGGGCAGCGTCTGCTCGTAGCCCGCCATCACACGATCAACCGCGTTCGCGATATCGGTGGGGGACTGCGAGCCAACCCGATAGATCTCGATCTCGACCGACGGCGTCCTGTTGAACTGCGAGTGGAAGTTCCCCTCCTCGAACCCGTCCCGGATCGTCGCGATATCGCCAAGCGTGACGATCGCCCCTTGATCGCTCGCGATGATCTCGATCTGAGCGAACTGCTCGGACCACTGTTTACGGGCCGAGACCCGCAGCAGGATCTCCCCGGCGCTGGTCTGCACCGACCCGGCCGCGATGTCCTCGCTCGAGTCCTCGATCAGACGTGCGATGTCAGGCAGGGTCAGCCCGTACTCACGCAGCCGATTCCGCGGGATCTCGACATGGGTGATGTAGTCGGGCACCCGCCCGAGCTCAACCTGCGTGATCTCTGGGTCCGCGAGCAGCGTGTCACGCAGCTGCTCAGCGAGCTTCCGCAAGGTCCAGATGTCGATGTCTCCATAGAGCCCCAGTGACATCACCTCCGTCCGGCGCGACTGCAGGCGAACCTCCGGCTGCTCGATGTCGTCAGGGAACGTCCGGATGCGGCTGACCGCCTGATCAATGTCCTGAAACGCCTTCATCCGCTCGGTGTCCGGCACCAGTTCGATGCTGACCGAGCCGTTCCCCTCGCGGGCCTGAGACGTGATCTCGCGGATCCCATCGATGCCTCGGATCGCCTCCTCGACCGGACGCAGGATGCCCTGTTCAACTTCCGCGGGGGCAGCGCCGGGGTAGCCAACGTCAACCTCGACGATGTCGAGCTGGAACTCCGGGAAGACCTCCTTCTGGATCGAGAGTGCGGACCACACACCACCCACCAGCAAGATGACCATCAGCAGATTCGCAGCGATCGAGTTCTGCGCCATCCAGGCGATCGGCCCTCGCATCGCGCTGCCAGAGTCATTGGTTTCACCGGGTCGCTCGCTCATGGCGTGTCTTTCCCAGGCTGCCCGTTGTCATCTTGCTCCTCGGATTCTCTTTCGAGCCGCAACGCCAACCCTTGTGAGACCGTGGCCAATGACGTCGTGACAACCTCGTCGCCCGCCTCCAGCCCGCTTCGAATGTATGCGTACTCGGCATCCCGATACACAACCTCGGCCTGGCGAATGTCGAGCTGCCCATCAGACTTGACCCAGACGGTGTCGTTCTGGCGAAGGTACTGCCGATCGAGCCGCACAACGTCCCAGATCTGCTCGCCCTCAATCTCAATCTCGACGATGGTGTCAAGGATCATGCTCGGCCCCTCAGCTTCCCTTGCCAGCGGGTCCGGGATCGAGACGAGTACCTTGGCGAGACGGGATTGGCTGTCCACCGTGCCGATCAGGCGGGCAACCGTCCCCTCGCGATACACACCCGCAGGCCAGGCGGCCTTGTGATGCACACGAACGCTCGCTCCAGCGTTCCCGGTGTTATCGAAGCGGATCCAGGGCAGATCACGCAGCGGCACGCTCGCCATCACCCAGTACTCATCCGTCCCGACGAGGTGGGCGATCTCGTCAGAAGAGCCGATCTGCGATCCGAGATTGACGCTACGCGACATGACCTGCGCATCGAAGGGCACGCGGACACTCGTGCGCTCCAGATCGAGCTCGGCCTGGCGGACCGCGGCCTCGGCTGCTTCCAGGCGGGCTCGGATCGCCTCGATCTGCGGCTCACGCAGCACGAGCGAGCGGTTGTCGTCGTCGATCTCCTCACCGAGCAGCTCGAACTCCTGGCGAGCCACCGCCTGGCGCCCCTCCTCGATGGCCAGCTCTGCCTGCACCTGCCGGTGCTCGCTCCGCATCATCGTGAGCGTCTGCTCATAATCTGCAGGGTCGATGCTCACGAGCTCCTGCCCCTCCTCGACAAGCCCGCCGGGCAGAAATCCCGGGTCCATTCGCACGATCTGACCGCTCACCCGTGGCCTGAGCATGAGCTCGCGGGCTGGCTCCACCTGCCCGAGCACCTCCAGCCGGGGGCGGTAGTCGCCCCGCTCCACACGCGTGACCTCGACCAACGCGGCGCTCTTCCTCGTCGCCGCTTCACTCTGCGCGACCGGCTCAGTGGAATAGATGACGTACGTCGCCACACCCGCTCCACCTACAAGTAGAACGCAGCAAATCACTGAGAGCACGATCCGCACCCACATCCGGGCCCGATTAGAGCTGGTTTGATCACCCACGCGATTCTTCTCCGTTTGTGAGATCTTCGGATACGCCGCCCGCCTCACGCGGCGTCTCGAAACCGCCAGCGAGTGCCCGGTAGAGCCCGATCCTGAATGTGATCAGGCTGAGGCGTGCATCGAGCAGATCACGCTCGATCTGCTGCTGCTCACGCAGCGTAGTGAGAACATCAATAAAGTCGGCAGCCCCGTTGAGATACTGCGTCCGAAGCTGCGTGTACGTCTCCCGCGCGAGCTCAAGCTGTGCCTCCAGACTCGAAAGGCGACGCGACTGCTCCCGCTCTCGAGAGAGCGCGATCTCCACCTCGCCGAACGCATCAAGTACCGTTTGCGCATAGTCAGCGAGCAGCTCCTCGCGCTCAGCCCGGGCCCGCTCGACCTCCGCTGCCCGCTCGCCCCCGTCCAGAATCGGCATCACCGCATCCGCCGCAATATTCGCGATCCAATCGCTGAACAAAGCAGAGGGATTCTCGGCCGCGGTCGAGATCGAAGCGCTCAGGTCAATCCGCGGGTACGTGTCAGCAACCGCCACCGCGACATCCTCATCCGCCGCTCGCAGCGAATACATCGCGCGGATCACATCCGGGCGTCGCCGGAGCAACTCGGCGGGCAGGCCGGTCGACGGGGCCGCGGGCACACGCGGCAGCGATGAGCCAGGATAGGCGAACTCCTGCTGGGGTGCACGACCCTCAAGAATCGCCTGCTGGTGCCCGAGCACCTCAACCAGCGACTCGGCGATCATGATCTGTTCACGTGTCGATTCCACGAGCTGCCGCTGACGCAGCACGTCTGCGCTCCCCGACTGACCCACAGCGAATCGCCTTTCGAGGACCTCAAGCACCTTCTCGTTCGTTTCCAGCTGCGAGCGGATCAGCTGCACCTGGAGCCGCGCCACCACCAGCGTGTACCAGTTCGTTGCCACCTCGCCCGAAAGCGTCAACGCCGCCGCTTTGTAGTCGGCCTCGCTCGCGACAGCACGGAGCCGCTCCGCCTCGATCGCCGAACCAATCCGCCCCCAGAGATCGACCTCGTACGAGGCCTCGAGCCCGAGCGAGAACCGTGTCGTATCGTCTGCGCCATCATCGCGCTCCGTGCGTCCGAACCCGGCGGTGCCATCCAGATCGATCGAGCGATCCGAACGTGCCCGTCGGGCGATGGCGTCAGCCTGTCGCAGCCGCTCCCAGGCCGCGGCCAGCGTGAAGTTCTCACGCAATGCCCGATCAACGCGTTCATCCAGCAGCGGATCATTGAAAGCGGTCCACCACGCGTCGGCCAGCTCGGTGCTACCGCTCGAAGTGAAAGGGGGCGCATCCTGGAACGGCATGGATGCGGGCTCGCGCCGCTGCTGGCATCCACTACCAAGTAGGGAGCCGCAGACGAACACCGCAAGCAGGGTTGTCGATCGCGGAACACCAAGCTGTGAGACCACTCTGTAGCAACGCATCAAATCAGCATACACCGGACGGAGCCCCCGGAGTTGCACGCAGCAATCACTCATCTTCCGTACAGATTGGTCCCCTTTATGAGTCACGTACATCAGTACCCGTCCGGTTCGCTATGGAGTGCACAGCAGACTCAAAAAGTGAAACAAGGGGGGACCTACTCCGGCAATGAGCCGCAATCAGACCGCTTTGGCGCTCAGCGTCACCTCGATGTTGCCACGTGTCGCGTTCGAGTACGGGCAGACGTCGTGCCCGATCTTCACGAGCTCATCGGCCTGCGCCTGATCAACACCCTTGATCTCGTTCTCAAGGTGGACCCGCAGCTTGAACTCACCGGCATCCGTCGAGAAGAGTTCAACCTCGGCGGTTGTCTTCACGTCTTCCGGCGCCAGCTCGATGCCCTTGTCCTTCGCGACGAAAATCACGGCGTTGCCGAAGCACGCGGCGTAGCCCGCCGCGAACAGGACCTCCGGGTTGGGCTTGTCGCCGTTGCCCCCGAGTGATGGGGGGACGGTCATGTCCATATCGATGAGGCCGTCCTCGCTCTTGACGTGCCCGTTCCGTCCGCCGGTGGATGCGACGCGCGCTGTGTACAGTGATGGCATGGTGGTGCTCCTCTCAGCAATAGTGCCTGCGATCAAGTGTACCGCCTGCGACGCGTCAGTTCGCGGACTTACGCCCTCTCTGTTCCGAGCGTGTTCTGCGGGTAGAGGCGACGCCCAAGCCACAGGGACACGCTGACAAGGGTGATCAGGACCGGAACCTCGACCAGCGGCCCAACCACGGTGGCGAACGCAACGCCCGATCCGATACCAAAGACCGCGATCGCGACGGCGATGGCCAGCTCGAAGTTGTTCCCCGACGCGGTGAACGCGAGGGTCGCGGAACGCTCGTAGTCCGCCCCGACCTTCTTCGCCATCAGGAAGCTCACGAAGAACATCACGACGAAGTAGATCGTGAGCGGGATCGCGATGCGCAGGATGTCGAGGGGAAGCTCAACGATCCGATCACCCTGCATGCTGAACATCAGGATAATCGTGAGCAGGAGCGCAACGAGCGTGATCGGCCCGATCTTTGGAAGGAACGACTTGGTGTACCACTCGTCGCCCTTGAGCGGACGGAGCACGAAGCTCGTGATCATCCCCGCGAAGAACGGGATACCCAGATAAATCATGACGCTGATGAAGACCTCGACGATGGACACATCAACCACGGCGCCCTCAAGCCCCATCAGCGGCGGAAGGAACGTGATGAAGACCCACGCGTAGACGCCGAAGAACAGGACCTGAAAGATGCTGTTGAACGCGACGAGCCCCGCGGCGTAGTCGTTGCTCCCGCGTGCGAGATCGTTCCAGACGAGCACCATCGCGATGCACCGTGCGAGCCCGACGAGGATGAGCCCCGTCATGTACTCGGGCTGATCCCGAAGGAACAGCACCGCGAGCCCGAACATCAGCGCCGGCCCAACGACCCAGTTCTGCACGAGCGAGAGGACGAGGACCTTCCAATCGCGGAACACCTCGGGCAGCTTCTCATAGCGCACCTTTGCCAGTGGCGGGTACATCATCAGGATGAGCCCGATCGCGATGGGGATGTTCGTCGTCCCGATCGACATGCGATCGAGCTGCTCGGAAACCCCAGGCACGGCCCGCCCCAGGATGACCCCGATGGCCATCGCGAGGAAGATCCAGAGGGTGAGGAATCGATCGAGCAGCCCAAGCCGCTTTGGCTTGGTGTTCAGGCAGGCACGCTGGTCGGCGGCGGTGGGGGCCGTGGTCATGTCATCCGATCCGGTTTAGCTGTTGGTCTGAACGATGTGTACATTGAGGAGCGTCCTCATGAACGCCCCGATCTCGTCGCGCACACGCCGGTAGTGGGAGAGTGCTTCCTCTTCGTCTTTCGCATCGAGCGCCAGCTTCGGCGGGTCATCGAACCCCTGATGCACCACGCGGGCGTTCCCTCGGAAGACCGGGCAGGTCTCGTGCGCGTGCCCACACACCGTGAGGACAAGATCGAACTCGACCCCCGACAGATCGTTCAAGTCCTTCGAGAAATGATCAGAGATGTCGATTCCGACCTCGCTCATCACCTTGACGGCATTGGGGTTCAGCCCGTGCTTCTCGATCCCCGCGGAGTACGCCTCGATCGAATCTGGATGCAGATGCCGCGCCCAACCCTCGGCCATCTGGCTCCTGCAAGAGTTGCCGGTGCAGAGAAACAGGACGCTGGTTCGATCGCTTGTCATGCAGAATCTCCCTCCGGCTCGCAGCACCCGCAAGCGTCATCGCTGACGCACCCATCCTGAGGCGTGAGCTCATCGATCGCGTCAGCAAGCTCCCGGAAGTGCGACGCGAGCAACTGGGCATTCGCGCTGTACCACACGGTCCGCCCCTTCTTTTCGCTTGTGAGCAGGTCCGCGCGTGCGAGCGTGCCCAGATGGCGAGCCACCATCGAGAAATCGATCGAACAGCACTCCGCGACCTCGGTCACCGAACACGGACGCCCGCACTTGAGCAGGCACGAGAGCAGGCGCGCCCGTGTCGGCTCCGCGAGGGCCTTGAGCATCTCGGGTTCGAGCAGGCGATCGAAGGCCGCCCGCTTTCGAGCCGCCTGTTTGGGAGTTCTGGAATGCTGGAATACTGACGCCATAACGCAAGTATAGGCGGCGAAGAGCACCGCGTGATCCCACGCGGGCTCAGTTCGTGTCAAGATTTCGTAAGCGAGCCCGGAGCGGGTTATTCCACGCGGAACTGGCTGACCAGCGCCTGGAGATCCTCGGCATGACGCGAGAGCACGTTCGCCGCGTCCGCCGCTTCACTGGCACCGCTGGCCGAATGCACGCTGACCTCGCTGATGCTCTCGACGCCCTTGCTGATCTCACAGCTCGCGGCCGACTGCTCCTCCGCGGCCGCGGCGATCGACGTAATCAGCTGAGAGACCTCGCCCGTGCGGCACACGATCTGCTCCAGACTCGAGCCGGCGTTCCGCGCACGCTCAACGCCGTGCTCGACCTGCTCGCTCCCGGTGTTCATGCGATCGACTGCCAGCTTCGTTTCTTCCTGAATCGCCCGGATCGTGTTGGAAACCTGCTCCGTTGCGTCCGTGGTCCGATCGGCGAGCTTTCGCACCTCGTCGGCGACGACGGCAAACCCCCGCCCGTGCTCGCCAGCACGAGCGGCCTCGATCGCCGCGTTCAGCGCCAGCAGGTTCGTCTGGTCCGCGATGTCGTTGATCACCGCGATGATCTCACCGATCTCATCGCCACGCCGCCCGAGCTCGCTCACGAGCTCAAGCGATGCGATCACCGAATCACGGATCGTGCTCATCGCCTCGATGGTCTCGTTGACGACATCGCCACCCTGCTGCGCGACTTCGCCCGAGTTCTTCGCGTTCTCGGCGGCCTCGATCGATTGCGACGCGACCTCGTTCACGCTCGCGCTGAGCTCCTCGATCGCAGCAGAGATCTGCATCGTCTGGTCTTTCTGCGATTCCATTCCCTGCGCCATGTTCTCGCTCGAGGCGGCGATCTCCGTCGCCGCACCCGCGACATCATGCGTCGCCGAGATCACCTGGCGCACCAGCGTCTGCACATTCTCCGTGAACCCGTTGAACGCCCGGGCAATCTCACCGATCTCATCACGAGAATCGATGTCGATCCGCTTCGTCAGGTCGCCATCCATGCCCATCATCACACTCGAGGCCCGCTTGATTGGGCGAACGATCGACCGCTGCGTGATCAGCCACGAAGCCGGCACAACGATGAACACGAAGTACGCCACGATGCCCGCGCCGATATAGATTCCGTACGAAGTTGCCTTCGAATCGATCTGCGCCTCGATGCTCGCGGCTTTCGCGTCAACATCATCGATGTAGATACCAGTCCCGATGTAGACCTCGGTTCCGGGGATCAGCTCGACATACGAGAGCTTGGGGATCAGCTCGTCCTGCGTGCCCGGCTTCGGCCAGACATAGTCAACGAAGCCACCGCCGTTCTGCACCGCCGTAGTAAACTCGCGGAACAGGTACTTGCCGTTGGGGTCCTGAAAATCCCAGTACGCCTTGCCCCGCTTGTCCGGCTTCAGCCCGTCCGCAACGTTGAAGCCCTCGAGGTCATAGGCGAAGATATAGCCCGTGTCCGTTGTGTCAGTCTCATTGATCCTGAAAGTCGAGTTACTCAGGCGACGCTGAATGATGTCTGCCCGTGCTCCCTGGTCTTCAACACCATCCAACTCCACAGCGAGATCGTTTAGGTGCGACTGAATGATCAGGCGAAGCTTGCTCTCGTGCCCCTCCATCATCGCGGAACGCGTCTCGGTGAGGCTGAATCGCGTGATCTCGTGGTTCAGAAGGACCGCGCCACCGATCGTGAGCAGCGTCATCCCGAAGAGAATGGCAGAGAGGCCCCAGATTTTCGTGGAGATCGAGAGTGAGTTGAGCATGAGTCAGATTCCGTAGGTTTCATTGTGTTATCTACGAAATCTGTCTCGTCATCCATGCTCTTGGAGTTGAATTAATAACGGCAACGAATTTCAGATCGTTGTCACGACTGGGAAGAAAGCCCCTGCTATGGGGGGTAGATGCTCAGCCCCGGTTCTGCGCTTTGAGTAGATCCCGTATCTCACCAAGCAGCACCACATCCGCGGCAGGGGCCTTCGCTGGCTCCGCCGTCTTCTCCTCCTCAAACCGCTTCTTCGCCGTATTCACGAGCTTGACCATCACAAAGATGACGAACGCGAGAATCACGAAGTTGATCGCCACCGAGATGAAGTTGCCCCAAGCCAGAACCGGCCCCAGCGCGCGGGCATCATCCAGCGGCATGGGGGCACCGTTGTTGGCGTTCTCATACGCCTGCACACCGTCGCGGACGTTCTCTGTCAGCCCAAGATAGAAGTTCTGGAAGTCGGCCTTGCCCGCGATGCCCACGACCGGCATCACAAGGTCATCGATCACGGACCGGATAATCACGCTGAACGCTCCACCGATGATGATGCCGATGGCCATATCCATCACGTTGCCGCGCACAGCAAACTCTTTAAACTCTTTGATCAGCCCCATGGGAAGACTCCTTGCAATACGCGGCACATGCCGCCCTCGCAAGCAGTGTACAGGCCCAGCATGAAACTGGGCTTCATGTTGCGACCCAAACCCAATCAGCAAGTCTGAATCAGCAAGCCCGAGTCACCGGGTGCGGTTGCGAACCCGCACGCGCCCCTTGCCCTTCGTGATCTTTCCAATCACGTGGACCCGCTCGCCGTACTTCTCAAGTCGCCGCGTGACGCCGTCGACAAAGCTCGGGCGCACGATCAGCGTGTAGCCGATGCCCATGTTGAATACGCGGCGCATCTCGTCTTCCTCGATGCCACCCTGCTCCTGCAGGAGGCGGAACACCGGCGGGACCTCCCAAGACGACTCGTCGATCACCGCGTCCACACCGTCATGCAGGGAGCGGTTGAGGTTGCCCTCCATCCCGCCGCCGGTGATGTGGGCCATCCCCGAGATCACCTTCTTCACCTTGTACGCCCGCAGGAGTTTCACAATCGAACCCGCGTAGATCCGGGTCGGCTCAAGCAGCACCTCGCCGAGCGTGCGGTTGGTTTTGAGCTCAGGATAGGTCTTGTCAAGCCGGAGCTTCGCGTGCTTGAGCACCTTGCGCACAAGCGAGTACCCGTTGGAATGCACGCCCGAGCTCTCCAGCCCGAGGACCACGTCACCCGCCTCGACCCGCAGCGGGTTCGTCGCTTTCTTGAGCTCGACAACACCGACGCTGAACCCGGCGAGGTCGTAGTCGTTGGGCTTGTAGAGATCGTTCATTTCCGCCGTCTCGCCGCCGATCAACGCGCACCCGGCCTGCTTGCACCCCTCGCTGATGCCCTTGACGATGTCGTACAACACGTCCTGATCGACGGCGTTGACCGCGATGTAATCGAGGAACAACAGGGGCTCCGCCCCCTGTACGATCAGGTCGTTCACGTTCATCGCGACCAGATCAATCCCGACCGTGTCATGCTTCTTCATCTCAATCGCGAGATGCACCTTCGTCCCCACGCCGTCGGCACACGCCACCAGGACCGGGTCCTTGTAGTTGTGCTTGAAGAGCTGCTCGTTGTAATCAAGGCGCAGAAGCCCGGCAAAGCCGCCGGGATTGTCGATCACACGCTGCCCGTGCGTCCGGCGCAGCAGCGAGCCGATCGAGCCGACGAACTTGTCGCCCGCTTCGATGCTGACCCCAGAATCAGCGTATGTAAGCCCTTTCTTCCGCTTGGTCGAACGCGTGCGCGTGGTGCTCATGCCAGACGATAGGTTCGTGTTCGCACGGGTGTGCACAGGAATCGCTCTTCTTGTGTACAGAAGGGCGGGACGGACGGGTATAATCCACAAATCCGCAAGAACGGCTGAATCCAAGTGCCACGGAAGGAAAAGCACATGAGTGAGACCCAGCTCTTTACCTCTGAATCCGTGTCGATGGGGCACCCCGACAAGGTGTCCGACCAGATCTCCGATGCGATCCTCGACGCGATGCTGACAAACGACCCATACTCACGTGTTGCGGTCGAGACACTCGTCTCGACCGGCATGGCCGTGATCGCGGGCGAAGTCACCACCGAGGGCTACGTCGACATCCCCGACGTCGTTCGCGGCGTCATCCGCGAGATCGGTTACACCGACGGCGATATGCGCTTCGACGACGAGTCCTGCGCCGTCCTCGTTTCCATCAACCAGCAGTCACCCGATATCGCACAGGGCGTCAACAAAGAGGGCGCCGGCGACCAGGGCATGATGTTCGGCTTCGCCTGCAAGGAAACCGAAGAGCTGATGCCGCTCCCCCTCATGCTCAGCCACAAGCTCGTCGCCCAGCAGGCACACGTGCGAGAGAACGGCAGCGTCCCAGGCCTGCGCCCGGACGCGAAGAGCCAGGTCACCGTCGAGTACGACGGTCGCAAGCCCGTCCGCGTCGACACCGTCGTCATCTCGACACAGCACGACAAGTCCTGGAACGACAAGCAGGACCAGCTCAAGCGTGAGGTCATCGACCACATCATCAAGCCTGTGCTCGGCGAATGGTGGAACCCCGGCATCACCGTCCACGTGAACCCGACCGGACGTTTCGAGATCGGCGGCCCGCACGGCGACGCCGGCCTCACAGGCCGCAAGATCATCGTCGACACCTACGGCGGCCGAGGCCGACACGGCGGCGGCGCGTTCAGCGGCAAGGACCCCACCAAGGTCGACCGCTCGGCGGCCTACATGGCCCGCTACATTGCCAAGAACATCGTCGCGGCCGACCTTGCCGAGGAATGCGAGATCCAGCTCTCCTACGCGATCGGCGTGGTCGAGCCCACGAGCGTCTACGTCGAGACCTTCGGGACCTCCAAGGTCGACGAGGCCGCCATCGCCAAGGCCGTGCGTGAGGTTTTCCCCCTCACCCCCCGAGGCATCATTGAGACGCTCGATCTGCGCAAGCCCATCTACCGCCCCAGCGCCCGCCACGGCCACTTTGGGCGCCAGCCGTACGAAAAAGACGGCCTGCAGTTCTTCCCTTGGGAGAAGACCGACAAGGCTGACGCGCTCCGCAAGGCGTGCGACTCGGCTCAGGCCGCCGCGGTCTGAGAGCCAACTGATCAGCCCAGGTACAACTCGTGCCGCAGTATGTAATCATGGACCCGATCGTCGAGCCCGACGATCGGGTTTTCTCTTGTCGCCGTGCTTGATAGCGCCCGCCTGATCCGAGTCGAACTGACGTCCATCATCGGGATCCGAACGATGCGCGAGCGCCAGTGCCCGAGATCTGATTCCGACCACACGCCGGTCTCCGCCAACGAGCCGATCAGCTGCTCCGGGTCATCGTGCTCATCACGCAGCATGACGATCGCATCCCGCCAGATCGATCCAAAGTCACGCCAGCGATGCATCGACAGCGCCTGATCAGCGCCAATCAGAAACCCCGCCCGCTCCGCACCGAAATGCGTCTTCGCGGTCTGCCACGTGTCCGTCCAGTAACTCGCCTCACCCGGATGGCGCTCCGCCCGCTCGATCTCCTCAGTCCAGACCATCGAACCGGCTTCAGACGAGAGCAGCAGCCCCAGCATCGCGACCCGGTGCGAGCCCTCAGTCGGCTGTGCATCCTTCAGCGGTGAGCGTGCCGCAGGAACGTACACCACCAGCGCCTCAGGCCAACCCAGCGCCTCGCACACCCGGCGTGGCAGGTCGGCGTGACCCAGGTGCGGCGGATCAAACGAACCGCCAAAGAGCAGCACCCGACGCCCGCCCTCAAGCGAGGGCAGCTGGCTCGTAATCGGTGTCTCCTCAGGACTTCCGCTCATGGTTATCGTGCTCCAGCCACAGAAACAGTTGCCCACGCGGTTCCGATAATCCGTGTGCAAGGGCCGCCTGAGCCCGTCTCAGCCGGATCATATCTCCACGGATGGGGAATTCATCTTACCGAGCAGAAGGGATTCCGGGATGCGATAAACCGCGTCTGGGGATTGCCCGATGAACGGACGTGGAGGTATGCGATGAACGCACCCGATCCGAACGCATTCAGTCTGGACATCAACGACCCCGAGGACGCGGAACTCATCGAGTACTTCCTCTCAGAGCTGCCCACGAGGGTCGACACCATCATGGCCGCATTCACGAACGATGATTACCAAGGCCTCGCCCGCATCGCCCATCAGCTCAAGGGCGCAGCACCCGGCTTCGGGTTCCCGCAGATCGGGGTTCAGGCCGCCAAGCTCGAACAACAGATCAAAGGGGTTGCCGATCCGACCGAATCCCTTGAGACACTGCGATCAGAAGTCGATCAGTTGGTCTCGCTCTGCAACTCGTACATCAACCCCGCCTGAGAACACAAGTCCCAACACACGCATTCATCGCTCGAATGAGCCCAGCCAGGTGAACCGATCGGACACATGAGTGATCTTCACCCCAACCCGCATACGGACACACCGCCGGTGGTCCTGCTGATCGACGACTCGCAGTTCGTCCATCGGCTGCTCGATGCGCGACTCAGGAGCGAATCGATCGTCCTGCTCAGCGCCGAGGACGGCAAGCGGGGGCTCGAGGTGGCGCGGGGTGAGCAGCCATCACTCATCCTGCTGGACCTCGATATGCCCGTCATGGACGGCTTCGAGACCCTCCGGGAACTCAAGGAAGACCCCTGCACCAAAGACATCCCGGTCATCGTGCTCTCGGGCATGAACTCGTCACAGGACAAGGTCGCCGCGTTCGACCTGGGTGCGATCGATTTCGTCACCAAGCCGTTCGAGCTCACTGAACTCCGTGCACGCGTGCGATCATCCCTCAAGATGTCGCTGCTCCTGCGGATGCTCGCCCAGAAGGCACACATCGACGGCCTCAGCGGGCTCTACAACCGACCATACTTCGATGAAAAACTCCGCGCCGAGTACGACCGGACCGTCCGTCACGGGCAGGCACTGTCGATCGCGATGATCGATATTGATCATTTCAAATCGGTCAACGATACATACGGCCACCCCGCGGGGGACACCGTCATCTCCGGCGTCGCCAACCTCATCATGCGGGAGACACGCTCGTTCGATATCTCCTGCCGCTACGGCGGCGAAGAGTTCGCACTCATCATGCCCGAGACCGAGCCTCAGCAGGCGCTTCAAGTGTGCGAGCGAGTCCGAATGGGCTGCGAGAAGCTCGCCTGGTCCCGCCACCCCGCACGCTCTGTCACCCTCTCGGTCGGCATCGTGGGCGTCTTGGACGGCGACACCGTCAGCATGACCCCGGAGGGCTGGGTCGAAGCCGCGGACAAGAACCTGTACAAGGCGAAGCAGCAGGGGCGCAACATGGTGGTCGCCACCGGGATCGACGGGCAACCAATCCAACTGGCCAAGGCCGGGTGATCCCCCGATTTGTCCCCTATAATCAGGGCATGACTCCGGAAAGCCCCGATCAACCAGAACGTATCGAGAAGCTCGAACTCTCGGCGGGTTACGCCGAGCGGCACATCGAGGTGCTCTCAGATGAGATCGCGCAGATCAACGCAGCGCTCTCCGGGCTGATCCGCAGAATCGACCGGATCGAATCACGCATGATCGAGATCAACGACAAAGTGGGGGAGGCGCCGCCGATGGTTCCGCCCCCGCACAGCGCCGGTCCGGACGTGCCCCGAGAACCGCTCTGATCCGAGCCTGAAATCGCTATGCTTTCCGCCAGATCTCGGGTACAATTCGGCATGCATGCCAATAAACCCAAGTCATACAAACACTTCTGTGCAATCCTCATGTGCGGCGCATCGCTCATCGCAGCATCCGGCTGCGAGATGCAGCAGCGACGGGTCGATGTCGATCAGCCCAGCGGCGCAGACGAAGACCTCAACTCCCGCTTTGGCCTGACCGCCGACGCGCAGGACCCAACCGAGCGAGACAAAGAGCTCGGCTACGGGAAGTGGAAAGCCAAACCCGAATCAGAAGGCACCCGAGCACCGACCAGCCCCACACGGCGCGGTTCCAGCTGGGGCGCTGGCGACAACTGAGCCACACGCCCACATCGGTTTCCCGCTATCATGCCTGAGGACGCCACGTTTTCAGGAGATGACAGGAGGTCATATGTCCACGCTCGAGCAGCGATACACGGAAGTCAAGCAGCGGGTCGCGGAGGCGGCTCAGCGGTCCGGGCGAGCGCCCAGCGCCGTCTACACCATCGCGGTCACCAAGTTCGCGGAGCCCGAGGATATACGGGAACTGATCGAGCTCGGCCACCGCGATTTCGGTGAGAACAAAGTCCAGCAGCTCTCTCAGCGAGCTGGCGTGATCAACGAGTGGTTCGAACGCATGCGCATGCACCCGCGCGTCGCCGGCGAGCACGCCGGCTTCGACCCCTCCGACCCGGTCCGCTGGCACATGATCGGCCATCTCCAGCGCAACAAGGTCCGCAAGATCGGCGACATCGTCCGACTGGTCCACTCCGTCGATTCACTCCGACTCGCCGAGGAAATCCAGCAGGTCGCGAACAAGCTCGACCGTGAGATCGATGTCCTCCTCCAGGTCAACGTATCGGGCGAAGAGTCCAAGTTCGGCGTCCCCATCGCCGCCGCCGCGGCCATCGCCGAGCAGATCGATACCATGATCAATGTCCGCGTCCGCGGGCTCATGACCATGGCCCCCATCTGTGAAAATCCCGAGGACGCCCGCCCGCACTTCACACGCTGCCGGGAGCTCTTCGACGACATCCGCCGCGTCGGAATCGGCGAGGGCCACTTTGATCTCCTCTCCATGGGCATGAGCGGCGACTACGAGGTCGCCATCGAAGAGGGGGCCAACATCGTCCGGGTCGGCTCCGCCATCTTCGGCGAGCCCGAGGAAGTCAATGAAAAAGAAGCCTCCGCAATCAGCGGGGCTTCCGGATCCTAATCCAATCCGATGTACACGCCCGGTCGCTGCTCAGGCGTTGAGCACCGGCGAGGAACTGCTGATCATGCGCGACAGACGCCCGCCCTTCGAGCGGGTCGAGTTCATCTGCGCCTGCAGGTTCCGACCAGGGCAAGCCGTGGGGCGGAGCTCCTGGTGCGTGTACACCCGGTTGAGCGGAACATTGAACCGTTGCATGCCGTAGGCGAGCATCTGATCGAGCGCCTGGAGCGAGGCCGCAGTCGGGCGGATCTGCTCGTAGTTCCCGAATACCACGATACCGAGGTTGTTCGGGTTGTTGTCCTTGACGTGGGCCCCCTGAAGCTCGAGCGGGCGGGCCTGCCAGATCCGTCCGTTCGGATCGATCGCAAAGTGGTACCCGATATCGGCCCAGCCATTGTTCAGATGACCCGTGCGGATCAGCTGGAGACGACGCAGCGATTCCGCATACGCCCCACCAGGCACCGGCATGATCGCGTCGTGATGGACCGTGATCCGATTGATCGAGTGCATCGGGTCCGCCAGCCAACGCTTGGGCCCCGAACTCGTCCACTTCGAGCGTGGGATGATGAACGGAGGAATCGATGAGAGCGAGTCACCCGCGCTGAGCGAGGGGGAATGCGGCTCGATATCGATCGGCCTCGGCGTCCGCGAGTGCAGGACCGGATCGGCCGGGATCGGGTCCCCCAGCGAGCCGCCCTTGGAATCGACCCGGCGCTTCGCGGAGGAACTGCACCCGATCAGGGAGCCGACGACGCTCAGCGCCACGCCGGCCTTAGTGGCCGTGCCCAGCGCATGACGGCGGGAAACCCCCAAAGATCCGGTCATCTGGTCGGATTCACGATTGATGGTGTTTTTGTGTGTCACACAATCACTTTCGGTCATTCCCCGTGCTTCGGTGCAATCCTATCACACTTCAAATCGCAGATGGGTGGGTTCTAAACCATTCTGTGTGTTTGTTTTGTGTCAGGTCAGGGCGATTGGCACGAATTGCGCAGGGGCCAGCGCCCCACAGCATTCAGAGTGTATCAGTTTCGCTTTCGCAGACAAACATGGGTACGATAATCCACTCAGTGGGTGTCGTGGCCGAGCAGGCCCGGGGACTCAGGCACCCTGCACGAAGCTACGAGAGGAAACACACATGCTTTTCTTGCAAGAGGATGCGGCCAACGAGGTCGCCAACGGTGCCGAACCCGCCGCAGAGCAAACGAACGAACTCGTCAGCGGCTCCACAGAGGCAGCAAGCCGACTGATGGAAGGCGACTTCAGCAGCGACACATGGGTCCTGCTCTGGGATTCCGTCGGCTGGCCCGTCACCAAGGCCATCGTCCTTATTATCCTCGTCTTCATCGTCGCGGGCTGGGTGAGCAAGCTCACCGGCAAGGCGGTCCGTCGGGCCAAGGTTGAGGAAACCCTCGCACGCTTCCTGTCCAACATCGCACGTTACATCGTCCTCATCGCGGGTGGCGTTGCGATCCTCGGCACCCTCGGCGTCGAGACCACCAGCTTCGCCGCGGTCATCGCGGCGGTCGGCTTCGCCATCGGTATGGCCATGTCCGGCATGCTCGGCAACATCGCCTCCGGCGTCATGCTCCTGCTCTTCCGTCCGTTCAAGGTCGGCGATGTCGTCAGCGCGGGCGGCACCACGGGCAAGATCTTCGAGATCGGGCTCTTCACCACCGTCTTCGATACACCGGATAACCGGCGCATCATCGTCCCCAACAACGAGATCTTCGGCGGCACCATCGAGAATGTCTCGCACCACGCCACCCGTCGCGTCTCCATCGATGTCGGAACCGACTACGGCGCAGACATCGACAAGGCCCGCGAGGTCATGCTCGCAGCCGCTTCAGGCACCGACAATGTCTTGACGGACCCCGCTCCCGCGGTCGTGCTGACGGGGCTCGGTGGTTCGTCAATCGATTGGTCCGTGCGTGTCTGGGTGAACGCTGCGGATTACTGGGCGGTTATGGACCAGCTCACTCGCAATGTGAAGGTCGCCCTCGACGAAGCCGAGATCGGCATCCCATTCCCGCAGATGGATGTCCACATCGACGGCAAGGTCGCGCAGGGCTGAGCCCATCCGATCCTGTTCTTCAAACCCACGCTCGGCGTGGGTTTTTTCATGCGCTCTGCTCGGTGCCCGTGCGGACCCGCTCGAGCCACTTCGCCCAGATGCTCAGGACGAGCAGCATGTAGAGTCGTTGGGAATGATCGCGCCCGTGCCACGGGTTGATGGAGTTCTCCCCAGCCGCGTCATGCTCCTTGAGCATCTGCTCGACGAACTTCATGTTGAGTTCAACCCCAGATTCCGCGAGCCCCGGGAACGGGTCGGCGGAGTGGAGGTGGTCGTAGAGGAGCTGACGCATCCCGCCGTAGTCCGTGCGGAACCACTCACCGATGGGGATGGCAAAGCCCTGCTTGGGTCGATCAACGATGTGGTCGGGGAGGTATTTGCGGGCGACTTGTTTGAGGAGGCCTTTGCGTTCGCCGTTGGGCATGAGGATGTCGAGCGGCGTGCGGAGCGCGGCTTCGGCGAGCTTGGGATCGAGGAACGGGCAGCGGACTTCGAGCCCGACGGACATGGAGGCGGTGTCGGTTTTGCGGAGGAGATCGTTAGGTAGATAGTTGTAAAAGTCGATGTGTAATGGATTGTCAACTGGATCGAATTTGGCGACATCCTCAATGCTAGGTATCAGTTGTTTGATATCTGGAGTAGGGAAAATGGCCAGAAGTTCGCTGTAGCCACCGAATCGAGCTGCAATAACGAGCCGAGCGAGATAAGTTGACCTACTGCCTGGCACACGCTGGCCGAGCAATGAGTATGGAATGCGTTTAAGAAGATCACTTCGCTTGTTCAGGAGCGCGTTAATGGTGTATCTTCTATACCCTCCGAAAAGTTCATCACCACCGTCGCCACTAAGTGCGATTTTCACATGTTGTCGAGCAGCTTTGGAGACCCAGTAGGTAGGGAGAAGAGAACTATCACCAAATGGCAGCCCTGATTGCTGTATCAGTAGTTGCAGGTCATCAGCTGGGTGTAGGTCACATTCAAGGATGTGATGCTCGATACCAATATGCTTCGCTGTTTCAGTTGCATCATGTGATTCATCAAAGCCTGTATCGGGCATACGCACCGTGAATGCCCGCACATCGGGGCGTTGCTTGTGCGTGATTGTTGCAATGAGTGCAGAGTCAATGCCTCCAGATAAAAACACTCCAAGCGGAACATCTGCACCGAGGCGGCTCGATATCGCATCCTCAAGATGTTTCTGACACGATTGGTGCCAGAGTGAACTGCTACGGGTGACTTCGGGAACAGTTTGTGATGGGGGATCGGTGTGCTTTGGTGGTACCCGAGGCTGAATCGTTAGAGTTCGTGGGCAGAGTAGGTGTGAGCATTTATCCGGCACTCTTTTGGCAGATCCATACCGGATCCACTCTTCAGTCAGTTTCGAGTAGTCACGAGGGTGACTCATCGGTACGAGCTTGGGATCGATAAGTGTGATCCCTGAAATGCAACTTGAAAACGCCATTTCATAGCGAAAGGTATTGCTCCCTTCGTGATAGTACTGCAGTGGAAACTTGTTTACGAAGTACAACGGCTTTTCGCCGTACCGATCACGAGAAATACAGATAGCGCGTCTAACACGGTCCCAAATACCAACCGCAAACATCCCATCGAGATTGAACGCGTCATTCGAGAGAAGCGTCGAATTATGTGAAATAGGCGGTTTTCGCGCCCGCCACCCATGCACCAACACCTCCGTATCCGAGTGATCCGTCTCGAACACATACCCCTGCCCCTCCAGCTCCTTCCGCAGCTCGCGGTGGTTGTAGATGCACCCGTTGAACACCACCGCAACCAGCGACTTGTCCGGCTCCACCTCGCTCGCGATGATCGGCGTCTCGCCCGGCTGGTAGGTCAGGTCCGGGCGGAGGCGATCGCCGTCGTGGACCATCGGCTGGTGCCCACCGTCATGGTCGATGATGCTCAATCGTCGATGCACAAGCGCGACATCGACGACGGTTCCGTCTTCGCGCACAGCGCGATCACGGAACCGTCCCTGCCCGTCCGGGCCTCGGTGCTTGATGGACTCATCGAGGATGTCGAGCCAGGATTCGGGGATCGCTTCGAGCGGCGGCGGTGGGGGGCCGTCCACGGGATCATGGACCTTGATGACCCCCGCGATGCCGCACATCAGAAGATCGCCTTGTCCTGCTGCTCAGAGCCGGCCTGATCCTTTGCTTCCATCTCAGTGCTCAGGTCGCGCCCGATCTGCACATCATCATCGATCACAAAGTCTACCGTGTCCTTGAAGGTCCCCGTCCGCAATCCCCATACGGTGTGGATGATCCGCGTCGTGATGATCGCGGACACGAACGCAATCACGAACGCCCACGAGTGGGTGATATCCGCGTACTTCTGCAGCGCCCACATCCCACCCGGCCCGATCAGGATGAAGATCGGCACCAGCGCCATCCGTTCCGCCTGGATCCGCGTCGCGTCGTGAACAAACCGCCTGCTCTTCGGGCGATCGTCGTGCTTGGGCAGGTGCCCCTGCGGGTTCCAGTGGTTCGCGATCCAGTGCAGCGCGTAGTACACCATCACATCAAACACCGTATCCACAACGTACGCGATCGCCGCGATGATCAACTTGTGCTCCGGACCGATCCAGTCACCGATAAACTTCACCGGGAACTTTGCCAGCGCAATCGCCAGAAAACCCGCTGCCAGGATATTGAGGTTGATGTTGACCACCCGCTTGCGCTGATAGAACTTGAATACGCGTTGGGGCATGTCAGCCGTCCTCGGGGTGCTCAACTAGTAGGATCGGCGGATGACCGCATCGGCCATGAGCTCAAGCATCCGCCGCCCCGGCGACTCCGGGAGCTCGATCAACGCCCCCTTCGCCTTCTCCACATACGAGGCCGCGAGCGATTGGGTCGCCTCGATCGACCCGGTCCCCCGGATCGCCTCGATCAGCTCGGGCACGCCGGAGCGGTCATGCCCCTCCGCCAGGCGCACAAGCTCGATCGAACGCAGCGTCTGCTCGCCATCCGCTTGGCTCAGATGGTGGATCAGCGGATACGTCAGCTTGCCCTTCTCAAGGTCCTTGCCCACAGACTTGCCGACCTGCTCCTCGGACCCCATGAGATCCAGCACGTCGTCCTGAATCTGGAACGCGATCCCCATCGCCTTGCCGTAGCTCAGCAGCGCCTGAACGACCGGATGCTCCCGCTGGTCGAACCCCATCGTGCACAACGCCCCCAGCTCGCACGCCGCACCGATGAGTGCCGCGGTCTTGCGATCGAGGATCTCGAGATAGGTCGCCTCGTCGAGCGAGTGGTTGTTGCGATGATGCAGCTGCAGCAGCTCTCCAGTACACATCACCGCGGACGCGTTGCCCACGATCCGAGAGGGGACCGGCGAATCCAGCGACGAGCACAGCTCATAGGCCGAAGCAATCAGATAGTCCCCCAGGATCACCGAGGTCTCGTTCCCGTGCAGCATGTTGAGCGTCTGCCCACGACGGCGGATCTCCGCCTCATCCAGCACGTCATCATGCACCAGCGTGGCCATGTGCACCATCTCGCACACCGCACCGCACACCTGATGCGCACGACTACAGAGCGACTCTGACCGGCCCGACTCAATCATCGCCCCATGCTCGTCACGGCTCGCAATACCGCACAGCAGCACCAGCGTCGGACGCAGCATCTTTCCCCGGTAACGCTCGATATACCGGCACATCTCGTCCACGGGCGGCAGATCAGACACGAGCTGTCGCTCGAAGATCTCGATCACGCCGGGGAACGCCTCCGCCAGCACACCCTGAACACCCTCAAGCTCTGCTGGAATATTGAGCACACCTTGCACGGGAAACACCACCTCAGTCGTACGCGACGATGTAGTTGATAAACGCAGGGTCGGCCTCGCCCTCGAGCGTCGGCTCATACTCGCCGTTGCCCTCGCCCTCGTCGTCCTCGCCCTCCCAGTAGACGTGAACCTCCGAGAAGCCCGCCTCTGAAAGAAGCTCGCGGATCTCCACCAGCGACCACAGCCGCCAGTGGTAGACGAACGCGTCCTTCATCCGCGTCTTGTCGGGGAACTTGAAGTGGATGCGGCACTCCATGTCGTTCGTGATCGGGTTGAACTTCTTCTGCTCCCAGACATACGTGAACTGACGACCGGGCCCATCCTCGATCTTCTTCGACTCCTTGGTCTCCGTCATCGCCTCCGAGCCGCCGTAATGATCGAGGAAGAACACGCCCTCCTCACCCAGACTCCCCCGCACGGCCCGGAAATACTCCCGCAGCTCGTCGCGGGTCTTGAAGAGCCAGTAGCTGAAGTTCATCGCCAGGACGATGTCAACGCCGGACGCGTCGCCCGGCTCCAGCACATTGCGATTCAGCAGCTGGATCCGGGATCGCGTCTCCTCGTCGAGCGGCTGAATGTGGTGCTCCAGGCCCCAGTCCAGCGTCGGCTGGTCGATATCCAGACCGATGGCACGGTTGGTCTCACGTCGCTTCACCCACTCGGTGCTGGTGTTGCCCGTGCCGCAGAAATCCTCCCGGAGCACAACGCCCTCACGCCCGCGGATCTCTTCGAACGTCTCATCGACGAAGTCGATCTCCGCCTCGACATTCTGCACGGAGAGCTGGTAGAGCTCGTGCTTGCAGGCGGTTGCAGCCGTGAAGGCACCCGTCTTCGCCGCCTTCTTCGCGGCCTTGGTTTCGAGCTTCTTCTGACGACCGGATCGGTGGGGCACAGTTGCGGTGCTCATGCTGAGGTTTCCGTTATCGGATGCTGCTTGCGTCCTGCTCACGCCGAGGATGGGGACTCACTCAATAATAGAGTCTTCACGACCCCCAATCCGTTTCAATGCCCGATGAACTCCGCTCTTTCCGGCCCGTATGCATACACTCGATGTCCCTGAGGAGGTAAAGGAACGATGCAGCTGACCATGGTAGGAACTGGGTACGTCGGGCTTGTGACCGGCGTGTGTCTCGCGAACTCCGGCAACGACGTGATCTGTCTCGATGTCGACCCGGAAAAGATCGAAAAGCTCGAGCAGGACATCTGCCCTATCTACGAGCCCGGGCTCACCGAGCTCATGGTCAAGAACCGCAAAGCCGGACGCCTGACCTACACCCTGGACAAGAAGAAAGCCTACCAAGCCGCCGACATGATCTTCATCTGCGTCGGCACCCCCTCCGATGACAAGGGACACACCGACATGACCTTCATCGACGGCGCGGCTGACGACATCGGCCACGCCATCAAGGACCTCGGCCCGGATCAGAAGCCCAAGGTCGTCGTCGTCAAGTCCACCGTCCCCGTCGGGACCACCTTCCGCGTGCGAGAGCGCATCCGCGACATCGTCGGCGATGACATCGCGTTCCACGTCGCAGACAACCCCGAGTTCCTCAAAGAGGGAGACGCCGTCAACGACTTCAACAAGCCCGACCGCGTCGTCGTTGGCGTCGAGAACGCAGAAGTCGGCGAGATGTTCCGCGACCTCTACGACCCATTCGTCCGCAACGGGCACCCCATCTTCGTTATGGACGTGCTCTCCGCCGAGATGGTCAAGTACGCATCCAACAACTTCCTCGCCACCAAGATCTCGTTCATCAACGAGATGGCCAACCTCTGCGAGGCCTACGGCGCCAACATCAACCGCGTCCGCGAGGGCATGTGCTCCGACAGCCGCATCGGACACGCGTTCCTCCACCCAGGTCTGGGCTACGGCGGCTCGTGCTTCCCGAAAGACACACTCGCCTGCATCATGATGGGCGACAAGGCCGGCGTCACCATGCAGGTCTCCAATGCCGTGCACGGCACCAACGAGCGCCAGCGCAACCTCTTTTTTAACAAGATCACCGGGCACTTCGGCGGCGAATCAGGGCTCCAGGGCAAGAAGCTCGCATTCTGGGGCCTCGCGTTCAAGCCACGCACGGACGACATCCGCAAGGCGCCCGCCCTCACCCTGATCCGCAAGGCGCTCGGCTGCGGCGCAAGCTGCTCCGGCTTCGACCCCGTCGCCGCAGAAAACGTCGCCAAGGAGATGGGCTCGACCGTCGAACTCATCAACGACATGTACGAGTGCGCCAAGGACGCAGACGCCCTCGTCATCTCGACCGACTGGGCGGAGTTCAAATCACCCAACTTCGAGAAGCTCGCGGAGGTCATGAAGGGCAAGGTCATCTTTGACGGCCGCAACCTCTACCGCCGCCAGCACCTCGACGAGCTCGGTTTCCACTACTACTCCGTCGGGCGAGCACCGGTAAAACCCGCCTGATCGAAACCATATAACATGGAATCATGCCGATCCCAACGGACGACCGTGATCGACCATGCGCCGTCGCGAGACTGACCAACCGCCAGCTCGCGTGGCGATCTATCGGCATCAAGTCCCTGACCAAGGACGAACTCGTCAAGCAGGAGCAGCAGGTCACCCTCAACACCGAGGTCGCCATCGCCCTGCTCGGCGGCGTCCTGGGCTGGGTGCTGTGGACGGGGGCGATCATGCCGCTCACCAACCTCAAAAACACCCTGCTCGGTCACCTCGTCATCCCCTTCGTGCTCTCGATCGTCGTCTCGACCTTCCTCTGGTTCGTCTCACTCTCCTGGGTGCGCCAACGGAAGTTCTCCAAGATCGCGGGTATCCATCTCCTGCATGGGAAATGCGCCGCCTGCGGCTACGAGCTCAAGGACCTCCCAACAGAAGACGACGCCTGCATCGTCTGCCCAGAGTGCAACGCCGCATGGAAGGCCGAGCGCGTAGGGGTCCAGCATGCCTGAGTCGCACCGCGTCATCCAGAGCGACTGGCTCGACGCCATCGCCGACCTCGACGACGCCTCCATCGACCTGCTCTACGCCGACCCGCCCTTCAACACCGGCCAGACCCAGGCCGCCAGCGCCGGCGCATACCGGGACGCCTGGGCAACCACCGACGACTGGGTCGTATGGCTCCGCGAGCGGATCACCGCAACACGCCCCAAGCTCAGGCCCACCGCCAGCATCCTCATACACACCGACTGGCGCACCAGCCACCGCGTCAGAGTCCTCCTCGATGAACTGCTCGGCGAAGACCGCTTCGTCAACCACCTCATATGGCGCTACGGCCTCGGCGGCTCATCCCCGCGCCGCTTCGCCCGCAAGCACGACGACATCCTCTTCTACTGCCTCGATCCGAACGCCTACTACTTTGACCCGCCCATGGTCCCCGCCACGAGCAACCGCATGAAGGGTCAGCTCAAGAAAGCCACAGACGTCCTCGACATCCCGACCCTCAACAACATGGCATCCGAACGCGTCGGCTACCCCACCCAGAAGCCGCTCGCCCTCCTCGAACTGCTCATCAGCGCCTGCTGCCCACCGGCAGGCACCGTCCTCGATCCCTGCTGCGGCTCAGGCACCACGCTCGTCGCGGCAAAGAACCTGTCCAGACACGCCCTCGGGTTCGACCAAAGCCCCGACGCCTGCGCCATTACCCGCGACCGCCTCAAATAGACACCGGCCCCGCAGGACACATAAGGTCCGCGGGGCCAGTGTGAGAGGGGGCAAGTTGTGGTTTCAGCCCGGAAAATCAGCGACGTCGACGCACTGCAGCCAGCCCACCCAGACCCAGCAGGGCAACCGAGCCGGGAGCAGGCGTGATCGAGACGTTGTCGAGATCAAAGTCAACCTCCAGCGGCGTGCTCAGACCGTCGGGCCGATCCGCCGAAACCTGGATGTTGCCAACGCTCTGCATGATCGCATTGAACGCGTCCGGCGTGGGCGCGCCCTCGATGGTCAGCAGCGGGTTGAAGAAGCTCAGATCAAACGAGAGCGTGACCCACTCGCCCGAAGCGACCGGGCTCGCGAGCTCAACCGCGAACGCCGGAAAGTTGTTCGAGGTCGCAACACGCAGCGCGATCCCCAGGTCCTGCCCCGCGTTGTGGCGGAAGTCGAAGCTGATGCGGTTGATCCCGCCGGCGAGGTAGTCACCAACGAACGCATCACCCGACGCGTCAAAGTCGTCCTGCCCGCGGAAAACGGTCAGCCCGAACGGCCCGGCGCTGTTCAGGTCAGCGGTCGACGTGATGTAGGCGCTGCCGTCGAGTGCGCCAGCAGCGTTGTAGGTGGGGGCGCTGAAGCTGCCCTGCAGCCAGCCATTGGCCCCGCCCTCGAAGGTCTCGGTGAATGTGGACACGCCAGCGTTGGCCAGGCCAGCCGTCAGCGCGACAGCAGTAAGGGTGCGGATGCTCATCTCAATACGCTCCTCTGAGTGAGTGATGGGAACTATGTTCAGCCGGCGTTGTACGCCGTAAGAAACGCGGATACGTCAAAGAAGTTCAGCGAACAGTCGCCGTTCAGGTCGGCGCTGAGATCGCCGGAGTTGAACGCCGTCAGGAACGCCGACACGTCGAAGAAATCGAACGCGCCATCGGAGTTGAAATCGCCCGGGTTCCCCACCCGGACCGTCAGCTTGAGCCGCGGCGCATACCCGAAGATCGCCGCGATCGGGTTCTCTTTCGTGTACCAGAACGGGTAGGTGATGTCACCGGTCCCGCCGCCGTCGCCACCGTTCGCAGCGTGCAGCGACGTGATCGCGAACCGAACCTCACCCAGCGACAGCCCCTCAGCGAGATACCCGCGGACACCGGGCTGGCACAGGTCGACATCAAAGTAGAAGTCCGAGTCGGCGGGCACAAAGCCGCCAGGCACGGCCGCGTCGGTCTGCGCGATCGCCATCGGCGTCGCATCAAACTCTTCCTTCAGGTTGTTCGAGACATCAACCGCCTCGCTCCCCTCAAACGGGAAGTACGCCGCGTACGCGTACCGGGCACCCTGCGTCGGGTCGACATCGGGGATCCCGCCGAACGCAGAGTACTCGCCCCAGGTGCTCTGGCTCTGCTCATCGCGGTAGCCGATCGCCCACAGGTGCACCGGGCGACCGTCGTCCGTGTCCAGCGAGTTGTCAAGGAACAGGTACGTGTCGTGCGTGTCGTACGTCGGATCGTAGCGGAACTCATCGCCGTTCGAGTTCGTGATCGTCACGCGGGCGCTGAGCACCTGATACTCCGAAGCGTCCAGCCCGCTCATCACATCCGCGAGCGTCTCAAATCCGACGATGAACTGCGCATCGTGATCATCAAACCCATCAAGCTCAACAGCGCCGAACGTGGACGCCGACAGGCGCGTGCCGGGCGAGCCGTTGAACGGGTAGTTCCAGCGATCAAGCGTCGGCATGTCGTACTCAACCGTGACCGTCTCCGACTGGGCGACCACGCCGCCCGCAGCGATCGACAGAGCCAGTGAAGCAAATGTTGCGCGATTCATATTCTCGATCTCCCGAAATGGGGCAGTGGTGGATAATTCGAGCCGGACCTTGTTGAGAATCAGTCGCAGCTACGGAAGAATACACACAGAAGTTGATGAGATCGAGTCTCAGTTGCAGACAATTTTGGCAATGCGAGATAGAATCCCATCCTGCAAGATTTTCACGCCCAAGCAGCCGAGAACGAGATCAGCAGCATGGACAGCGCCAGAACTCAATACCGGACAAGCCGAGCAGCTTTTACCCTCATCGAGCTCCTCGTCGTCATCGCCATCATCGCCCTGCTCATCGGCATCCTCCTCCCCGCGCTGGGCAAGGCCAAGACAACCGCCGCCGCCGTCAAAGAGCAGTCGGGCATGCGCCAGGCCATGCTCGCCTACACCATGTACAGCGACGACAACCGCGGCAACCTGCTCATCGGCTTCCCCAATCAGCAACTCTGGAACCGCATGGTCCAGCGCGGCGACGAACCAACCGACTTCAACGGCCAAACCCTCGGGCGCACCATCGGCTCGCGATACCCCTGGCGCCTCATCTCCTACTTCGATGGAAACTTCGAAGGTCTCTATCAGGACCAGCGCGTCGTCGAACGCCTCTCAGAGGGCATCAACGCACCAGTCGCATCCGGCGCGAACGAGGCCATGAAGTACGTCATCAGTCTCTACCCGTCCTTCGGCCTCAACTCCTACTTCATGGGCGGCGGCGCACCCGGCGATTCAATCCCATTCTCTGAGAGCGGGCTGCGACTCTTCGGCCAGTTCTACGCCACCAAGTTCTACGCCATCAACAGGCCAAGCAACCAGATGGTCTTCTCCAGCGCACGCGACCGGGCAGAGCCCAGCATCCTCCCCGGCTACGGCACCGTCCAGGGCTCGTTCATCATCAAGCCACCATACCTCTACTCGACCTCCGGCCGTCAGTGGTCAAACTCCTACGACGACTACGCCGAGACACCCGACCAGAACTCCGGTCGCATCAGTCTCCGCTACAACGGCAAGGGCATCGCGGGCCTCCTCGACGGCCACGCCGAGCAGTGGGGCTGGGACGAGTTCAACGACATGCGCCGCTGGTCCGACAAGGCCACAGAAGCCGAGTGGCAGCTCGAACCCAACCTGCCCTGACGAGTTCATGGACCTATCCTCTGGGTCTATGAGCGAGAACACCACAACCGCACAGATCACCGACCTCGTCGCCGAACTCGAATGGCGCGGCCTTGTCAAAGACGCCACCGATAAGGAAGCCCTGCGCGATCACCTCGCCGATCCAAAGGGCACCCCCCGCAAGGTCTACTGCGGCTTCGACCCGACCGCCGACTCGCTCACCATCGGCAACCTCGTCCCCATCATGATGCTCGCCCACGTCAAACGCGCCGGCCACACCCCCGTCGTCGTTATGGGCGGCGGCACCGGCCTCATCGGCGATCCCTCGGGCAAGTCCGCCGAGCGCCAGATGATGACCGCCGAGACCGTCCAGCACCACGTCAACTGCCAACGCCCCATCTTCGAGAACGTCCTCGGCCAGATCGACGGCCCCGAGCACCACATCAAGAACAACCTCGACTGGCTCGGCGGCATCTCCTACATCGAAGCCCTCCGCGACATCGGCAAGCATTTCTCCGTCAACATGATGATGCAGAAGGAGTCCGTCAAAGAACGCCTCAACAACCGCGAGCAGGGCATCAGCTACACCGAGTTCTCCTACATGATCCTGCAGTCCTACGACTTCTCCTACCTCTACGAGAACGAAGGCATCACCGTCCAGTTCGGAGGCAGCGATCAGTACGGCAACATCGTGGCCGGCACCGATCTCATCCGTCGCATCGCTGTCATGAACGACGATGAGCCCTCCAAGACCTTCGGCCTCACCGCCCCCCTCGTCCAAAAAGCCGACGGCGGCAAGTTCGGCAAAACCGAGACCGGCGCCATCTGGCTCACCGCCGCCCGCACCTCGCCCTACGCCTACTACCAGTTCTGGCTCAACGCCAGCGACGAGGACGCCCGCAACTGGATCAAGGTCTTCACCATCCTCCCCCAGAGCGAGATCGAAGCCCTCATCGCCCGCCACGACGAGAACCCCGGCAAGCGCGAACTCCAGCGCACACTCGCCCAGCAAGCCACGACCATCCTCCATGGCCCCGAAGCCATGGAAAACGCCGAGGCCGCCGGCAAGGCCCTCTTCTCAGGCGAAGTGGGCGGGCTCGACAAGGACACCCTCATCGACGTCTTCGCCAGCGTGCCCACCACCGAGCACGCAAAGTCCGGCCTTGATGGGGAGGGCATCGACCCCGTTGAGCTGCTCATCGAGTGCAACCTCGCATCCTCCAAACGCGAGGCCCGCGAGTTCCTCTCCGGCAACTCCGTCTCCATCAACGGCAGCAAGATCGACGCCGACACCCGTATCACTGCCGACCACCTGCTCCACGACAGCTTCATCGCCATCCGCCGCGGCAAGAAGAAGTGGCACATGACCAAGTGGTCGTAAACTGGGGTGCCCGTACTCGCCGCGCAGCGGCGCAGTGCGGCGATGATGACCTTTTCTCGATCACTCTGAATGAAGCAATAGCGGCGAAAACACCGCACTGCGCGACTCCATCGCGAGTACGGGCACCCACAATCGACTGCCTATTGCCTATTGCCTATTGCCTATTGCCTATTGCCTATTGCCTATTGCCTACCGAAGGACCGCCTCTGGCGGATTCCCTCTCCCTCACATCGACAACATCAACTGCTCAACATCGTGCGGCGACTCGCCCTGCCCCGTGCGCGTGCTCAGCAGCGCCGCGTGCGTCATCGACAGCACGCTCGAGTAATCAATCGGCGGCCGAGATGGCGAAACGCCCGCGCACAGCTCCGCAAGGCCCGATTCAAGCGCACCCGCGTCCGTATTGAGCTGAGCATCTGGCGACTCGTGCGAATCCACCTGGTTCCCCGTCGCATTGAGCCATCGGAACCCGCGCTGATCCAGCGAGATCTGACCCTCGGCGCTCGCAAGAATCATCGACACCTCGCTCGCATGGAACTGGTCCGACAGATACACCGCCGCGCAGCGCCCATCCGAGAACCGGAGGTTCATCGTGATCTCACCGTGCAGGTTCCGCAGCGTCTCACCCGGCAGCGGGTGCATCCCACGGCCAGCACGCGGCGAAACGTACGCCGCCTCGATCACGCTCGGCACCCCGATCAGCCAACGCGTCAGATCAAGCACATTAAACAAACGCGCCCCCAGCGAGCCCATCGCCGCGGGCCCGGTGTAGCGAAGCATCGCCGAGCGCACCGGCGCATACGTCTCAAGCACGCTCGTCAGTTCAGCGACGATCGGGCGGTACCGGATCAGCGGCACAAAGCCGGCGAACGACCCGAGCACACCCTGGTGCAGCGCCTCCGCAAAGCTCGTACCCGCCATCCCCGAAGCCGTCGCCGGGATCGGGTCCAGCGTCGCCACGCAGACATTCCGCGCGTGCGCCGACCGCAGCGCCTCGAGGTCCGCATCCCGCGGCTCCTCTCCGAACGAGCCGGCACTGCCCAGCAGCAGCATGTCCGTTTCAACTGACGACATCGCCTGACGCAGGTCGTCAATTGGGGCGCAGCCCAACTCCGTTGAAACCTGCCCGGTACGGGCAGGGTCCGGGCAGCCGGCACCGATCAGCTCGATCCCCGCCCCACGCACAACCCCGGCAAGCGAGCCCGCCTGCTCAGGGTTGGTCCACAGCACACATCTGGCTCGCGTCATACAGGCGCATTCTACGCGATTCCGCAGGTTTCTGCTCGACCGACCCAGATCACCTCGCCGAGCGTAC
>JAEPOJ010000027.1:0-22725 GCA_017642965.1 Phycisphaerales bacterium | reverse complement strand
CGTACTATTCCGCAAGACGCAGCAAGGCGGCTGCTCATGGGCATCAGGCCCATGGGAGGAAAGTCCGAGCACGAAAGGACACGATGGTGGGTAACGCCCACCCGCCCCAACACACCCGCGAGGGTCCGGCTGGGGGCGAGGGACAGTGCCACAGAGAACATACCGCCGATGGATCGGTCCGCCGATCACAGGTAAGGGTGAAAAGGTGCGGTAAGAGCGCACCGCCCGTCTGGCGACAGACGGGGCACGGTAAACCCCATCGCGTGCAAGCCCAAGCAGAGCTCGTGTGGTCCGCACGATGAGCTCGGGTCGGGTGCTGGGAGCACTCGCTCCTCACCACGCCGGCAACGGCGTGGGCAGAGAAATAGTCGCCCAGAGGCGCAGGTCCGCTCGCGAGCCCCCGTCATAAGGAGGCGATCGGAAACCACGCCTCGGACAGAACTCGGCTTACCAGCTGCGTCCAGCCGCACGATCACGCCCCCCTGGGAACACTCTGGGGGGCGTGGCTTTTTTGCCCCACCCACCCAGCGCAGAAAAACGCCCGGCAAGAGGGAATCCGCCGGGCGCCTACCGATCGTGCGAGGGGTGCACGGATCGGACTAGGAGTAAAGAGCCATACTTACTCAGATCACGGGCAGCCCGCGTTGTAGGCCTGCAGGAACAGCGAGATATCGAAGAAGTTCAGCACGCCGTCGCCCGTAAAGTCAGCCACCGGATCCATCGCGTTGAACGCGTTGAGGAACGCGCTCACATCAAAGAAGTTCACCATGCCATCGCCGGTCAGGTCCGCGGGGCAATCAGCGATCACGCCCAGCGTCCCGTCCTCGTTCAGGTTGTGCGCCTCAATGTCCGCGACGCCGAAGTCGCCGATCTGCCACGCAGCGATGATCTGCTGCCCCGAGACCGCGCTGGCCAGCCTCGCACGGTACGCCGGATCTGAAGCAACCTGCGTGCTCCACACCTCGGCCCCCGAGTCGTCGAGCCGCGTCGAGTTCACCACATCGCTGCCAATCCCGCCGCCGCCCTCGATCCACAGCGTGACGAGGTTGCCATCCAGAACCTGGACATTGATCGAACCCGACGAGTTCGCGTCAGGCGCAGTCAGCGCAACGCCCGAATCGCCCCAGAGGCGGCTGCCTTTGGAATCAAACGCCTGCGCGTACACGCCCTGATGCCCTTGATTGTTCGCCAGCTCAACCCAGCTGACATAGGTCTCACCAAACAGATCATCGAACGTCACGGAGGGCGAGACACGCTCTCCCGGCGCAACCGAGGCCGCGACACCGTTGTGGCCGAAGAGCTCGCTTCCATCACTCCCCAGGCGCTGCACGTACACATTCAGACTGTTCTGGGTGTCGTACCAAGAAAACGTCGTCGACCCGTCGGGCGAGGCAACAAACTCAGGGAAGTTGCCGAACTGCAGCGAGCCGCCGTCATACACCGCGACCCGGCTCGCCCACGCCTCGTTCCCGCTCGCATCGATCTTCTGCGCGTGCAGGGTCTTCTGCCCGAGGAAGAACGCGTACTGGATCCAAGACACCACGACCGATCCGTTGTCCGTGCCGTGCATCGATGCGACCAGCGTGGTCAGCCCGTCCTCGCTGATTGTGTGCGTCCACAGCACACTCCCGTTCTCGTCGACCTTGGCCATCTCGGTCACGCTGTCGCTGCCCCACGCGATCACCGCGCCGCCGTCACTCGTCGTGGCGACATCAGGCGTAGCAAGAAACGCCGTCGTGCTACCGAACTGAATGCCATTCGCGCCCCAATGGATCGAGCCGTCAGGACCGACACGCTGAGCGGTGATCTGATCCGCGCCGAACCGGTCATCCCGGAACACAATGATCGCGTAACCGCTCGCATCGACATCAAGATCGTAATCCTGCGTCGACGAGTACCCACGGTCCGCGATCAGGATGCCGTTGGCCGGCCACTGCGGAACGCCCTGATCATCAAGGTACTGCAGCCGCACGTCGTACCCGGCATCACTCGTGTACCAGCTGATGTAGCACCCGCCATCGCCCGTCGGCGCGATCTTCGGCTGGACCTGCTCACCAGACCCATCAGCAATGACCTGATGCATCGTCGAGTCATCACTCCACTGCGCCTGCGCCGCACCGGCAAGCACCAGCGGTGCGCACACCGCAAGGGTTCGAACGGAAAGATTCGGGTTCATTCGTGGTTCTCCTCTGAGCACGCGTTGATGCTGCTCTTCGACAAGTGTACACCAAGAACCAACTGTAATAAATAACAAATCTGAAAATGTATGGGAAACCCCCATATTCACGTCCTAAGCTTGTTCCCGGGCACGCAAGAGGGGGGTGCCCGACACGCATGAGGGTTATGACAGATACAAACAGCCAGCTCGACGAACCCAGTTCGCTCGGTCGCCAGCTCCAGTCCGCACTGGAACGCGTCCTGAGCAACATCGACGGGTGCTCCATGCGACCGACCGACATCGCACGCAAGCTCGATGTCTCGCGCGTCATGGTCTCGCGTCTCATCAACGCCATCAAAAAGCCAGACCCCATCGAGACGCTCACCCGAATCCCCGGCCCCGAGACACTCCGATCGATCATCCGGGCGGCAGCAATCGCAGGCGTCTCCAAGGCCGACGCCGAGATCGCGCTCCGCCTCGTCGACTCCTTCGACGTCCTCATCCGCGATCAGTACGGCACACGCACCGCCATGAACGCCGCACTCAGCGGCGCCAACGAACAGACGCTCGAGAAGTTCGAGCAGTCCAGCCGCTACCAGGTCTTCAAGGGCATGAGCCAGATCGTCGGTGCCCAGAGCTCCCTCTGGGTCACCTGCATGATGATGACCCAGAACGCCGAGAACGAATCGGGCATCGACATCTCCACGATCCACGGAACCTCCGGCCTCCGCCGCCTCCGCCCCGACACGCCGATCCGCTTCGTGTACGGCATCCCGCCCGAATACACCGACCGCCGCCAATCACCACAGCGCAAAGACTTCGACATCACCTCGTTCATGGTCCACGAGCCCGCACCCCTCGACGTCGAAGAAGAGAACGGCCAGATCATCAACAACTTCAACCCCGCCATCGGCGGCAAGGACGCGTTGTACGACATGTTCTCCGAGGTCTACATCCCCAACGGCTCGAACCGATTCGCCGCCAACGGGCGCAGCATGCGAGGCACCACGGTCGTCCCCGACATCCCCGTCGTCTCCCTCGTCAGCGACGTCGTCCTCTGTGACGGGATATTCGAAGGCATCGAGCCACAGCTCTTCGTCTACAACACCATGCCACGCGGCGGCGCAGACATCGAAGACCCCAAACGAGACATCGACCGCGTCCCCGCAAGCGAAGAACTCATCAAGCTCCACAACCTCAGCGAGCTCGAAGTCTCCGAGTTCCCCAAGTACGTCGACATGGTCCGCTACCTCTGCGAGAAGAACCGCCGACCCTTCGATTCCATCCGCGTCTACCGCCTGCGTGTCCAGTACCCGGTCTTCGGTTTCCAATACACCATCGCGTTCAAGGTGCCACAGCCGAGCGGCTGATCACATCGCCATAATGACCACAACGACGAAACCGATGTAAACCGCACCCAAAACGGTCCCCACGAGACCGGTCCAGAACCCCGCGTTGCAAAAGCCCCGCGTCGCCCCTGCCCGCACCCCATCACGAAGCTGGTTCTTCCCCATGTGGCAGAACACGAGCGCAAGCGGCCCGAGCACCAGGCTCGGAAGCCCATACATCACGCAAGAAATCACGCTGATGATGCCCAGCACCATCGACGTGATCGCAAAGCCCGACGTCGGGAGCTGCGCGTTCGAATCCCAGATCGGCTTCCCGCACTCCGGGCAGTTCTGATTCACGCTCAGCCCGCTGAGCACGTACCCACAGAACGAGCACCTGGGATCCGGCGATCGCACGGCCGCAGCCGCTGTAGGCTGTTCGGCATCAAGCCCGCCATGATCTGTATCGGGACCCACGATGGCATACTCCGCCTCCGGCCCGATCTCTTCATCTCGGTCCGGATCGCGTGGAATCTGATCGTCGATCGGGCGCTCATCGCTCATGGTGCATCACTCGGTGTCCGTCTGCTCGTTGGTCGTCACCACCCGGAGCTGGCAGAACTGGCGGTGCCCGAGCGGACCCGAATGATAACCGATGCCGGAGTGACGCGCTCCCACCCACGGCGCACCGCCCGTGCCGCCCATCGAACGATTGATACCGATCATCCCAGCCGTGAGCCGACGCCCGACCGCCCGCGCTGTCTCTTCCTCACCGAAGACCACCGCGCCGAGCCCATACTCCGTGTCGTTCGCCAACTCGACCGCCTCGTCGGCGTCCTTCACCGACGCGACACACGCGATCGGCCCGAACGTCTCCACGGTCATGATGTCCATGTCATGCGTCACGCCATCGAGCACCGTCGGCTCAACAAAGTTGCCATCGTGCTCACTGCCGCCGAAGAGCACCTTCGCGCCCTTGGACTTGGCATCCTCGACCTGACGAAGCACGTGCTCCTTCTGTTCACGCATCACCATCGGCCCGATGTTCGCGTTCTCATCAAGGCAGTCACCGATCGTGAACGCCTTGGTCTGCTCCAGCAGCTTGTCGACAAACGCGTCCTTGATCGAGTCCTGAACGTAGATCCGCTCGGTCGAGACGCACACCTGCCCGCAGTTGCGGAACGAGTTGCGTGCCGCGAACGCCGCCGCCTGTTCCAGGTCCGCGCCCTCCAGCACGATGCACGGGTCCTTCGAGCCAAGCTCGAGGATCAACCGCTTGAGCCCCGGGGCCGCGGCCGCCATGATGTGCTGACCAGCCGTCTTCGATCCCGTAAACGCGATCATGTCCACATCGCCCGCCACCAACGCCTTACCCTGGTCGTCCTCGCCATGGATGATCTGCAGCACCCCCTCGGGCAAGAACTCATTGAGCACCTTCACATACGCGTCCGCGATCAGCGGCGTCTGCTCGCTCGGCTTCAGCACCACCGTGTTCCCCGCCACCAGCGCCGGCACGACCGCCCAGTGCGGCATCAGGATCGGGAAGTTCCACGGCGTGATCGCCGCGCACACCCCGAAGGGGTCGTAGCACAGCATCGACTTCGCGCCCTCGCCACGCAGCTCCTCGGGCTGCACCGCCTGCGCCACCTCGTCCGCCGTCTCCGCCATCCCCGCGCCACACGCGTTGACCTCGCCAACGCCCTCCGCCAGCGGCTTGCCCTGCTCGAGCGAAAGAATCCGCCCCAGCTCCTCGGCCCTGGCCACCAGCGCCTCACCCGCCGGCTTGAGCAAGTCCGCCCGCTCCTGCGCACGCATCGCTGCCCAGGCCGGCTGCGCCGCGCGGGCCTTGGCGATCACCGCGTCGACCTGGTCTGCCGGCGTCACCGGCACAGACCCGACGAGCTCGCCGGTAGATGGGTTGTAGGAGTTGAGTGTGCCGGTCGTGGTGGGGGTATTCATGGTGGTCATGCCCCGATCCTAGGGGGAAAAAGGGGCTACCACCAGTTGAACGCGTCCGGGTAATAGATGGTCACCGAGAGCATGAAAGCGATCTCAACAGCCCAAACGAAGAGGAGTATTCTCACGATCTGGCGGTTACGCATCGTTTTCATCGAAACCCGATACTCATTGACGAGAGAGTGACGCTTCGTGACTTGGAACTGCGAGATCACAACGAACAAAATCGAAAGCGACCCGACGAATGGCATCAACAGGATGGCTGTGGCCAGGAAACCGATAGCAAGTGTGCTGTAGCGATCCCCAATGGGGTCGTCTTTCCGAGTATCCAGCGGTGTTCCGCACTCTGGGCACAAAGCGCCTCGCGGCTGATCTGTCATGTCGTACGCACACCGACCACAAGTGAGAGTTCGCCCACTCATCTCATACCCGCGCAGCGACGAGCACGATATACGAGTCATCAAGCTCTTCCTCGCCATCCTCGACCGGCATCACATACGCGTTGCCCTCATCGTCCATCGCGTCCGCGAGCTTGGTGTACACCTGCGTCTCCGAGAACCCCGCGTCTTCCATCGCGTCACGCAGCTCCGGGATCGACCACAGACGCCACTCGTACACGAACGCGTCCTCAAGCTCAAACTCGATCACGCCCGCCCGCTCCACACGGAAGTGGATCAGGTTCGTCACAAACCCAGTCGTCGGATCGGCAGCGTGCTGCTCCCACGTATACCGGCACAGCTTCCCACCCGCCATCGGGTGGGCGCGATGCACACCGCCCAGCGAGTACGCGGACTCACCGCCGTAGGTATCGCACACAAACACCCCGCCGGACGCCTCAAGGCGTGCGCGGCAGTGCCTCAGATACTCGATGAGCTCACGCCGGGTGTGCAGATACCCGATCGAGAAGTTGCCCACAAACAACAGGTCGCACGGGTCGCTGACCTCACGCACATCGCACAGGTGCTTGACGATCCGCTCATGCTCGCCCCGCCGCGCAAGCGTCTCCTCATCGAAGTCCACCGCGACGGCGCTGCACCCGCCGCGCTCCACCCACAAGTGCGACACGGCCGCCGTGCCCGCGAAGTCCTCGCCGAGGACCACCGGATTCTCGCCGTGGATTGCGCGGAGCAGCGGCACCAGATCCTTCGGGGACTGGACGCACAGCTCGTACAGGTCGTGCTTGTTGTACTCCATCGCTCAGAACAGCTGGGTTACGAACGGGACCAGCGTCGGACCATTGCCCGCCCCGGCCGCGCCCGCGGAACCCGCCGCCACGATCCCGATGATAAAGATGATATAGACCACCGCGAACAGCAGCATCAGGATCGACAGACTCAGGCCGATCCAACCACACGTCCGCCCAGCGTTGAGCATCCCACGGGACGTCTCCGGGGCGGTGCCCGCGGCGATGGCGGCCTCGCCCTTCTTCGCGAAATGCAGCGCGAGAATCCCGCAGACCAGCCCGACAATCCCGTACGCCATGCACGTCACGATCGAGCAGATCCCAAGAACCATGGACGCGATCGCCATCCCGCTCGACTGCTGGGGCTGGGCCACGTACTGACGCTGATACGGTACCTGTTCTTGATCCATACGCGGAGTATACCCCAGTTCGCCTCAGGCCATCCTGATCCACTTGATGAGCGTCCGCACGTTCGGCGGCTTGCCGAACATCAGCAGCCCGACACGGAACACCTTGGCCGCCAGCCACAGGAAGATCACCACCGCGACCGCGTTGACCAGAATCACCAGCCCGGTCTGCCAGACCGGCGGCGGGTCATTGGACGCCACCCGCATGATCATGATGAACGGCGAGATCGGCGGGATGAAGCTCGTCACCGTCGAGAGCATCGAGTTCGGGGCCCGGATCACAGGCATGAAGAAGAAGTAGGGCAGCATCATCAGCAGGATGACCGGCGTCATCAGCGACTGCGCCTCACGCATCTCATTGACCGCCGAGCCGATCGCCGCCATCAGCGACGCGAACATGAAGTACGCCAGAATAAAGAACACAAAGATCAGCACGATCGTCGAGAGACTCACCAGATCCTGACGCTCCATATAGATCAGCGCAAAGATCCCCAGCCAGCTGTACACGACCAGCAGCGACAGCCCCACGAACATCTGCCCGAGGATCTTGCCCGTCATCAGCTCCATCGGCGAGCACGCCGACAGAATGACCTCGACCACGCGGTTGGACTTCTCCTCGACCGTCGTCGTCAGCAGGTACTGCCCGCCGGTCATCGATGCGATGAGCAGCAGGACCAGCGAGACGATGGGGATAATGAAGTTCGTGAACTCAGACGCGGCCTTCTTCTCTCCCTCGGCGGTGATCTCCTGGCTGTCACGCTCGCTGACCTCGGAGATCTCCAGCACCTGCGTCCGGTTGATCCCCGCGTTCTCGTACCGTCGCTGCCGGATCGACCACTTCACCCCGTCCCTGATCTCGCCGATCGTCTCGTCGTTGAGCTTCGGGCGCAGGAAGACCTGGAAGCCTCCGTACCCCTCGTCTTCGTTCACCTTCTGAGTCGCGTCCGCATCGATCTCGATGATCGCGAGCACCGTCTCGATGTCGCCCCTGGCCTTGCCCTCAGCGGCGACCTGCGCCTGCATCTCCTCCTTGAGCTCATCGATGTCCGTATCCGATCCGGCGGGGATCACACGGAAGTTCGGGTACCTGATGATGCTCTTGGCATTCGCGATACCCTGATCCAGCGTCCCTTCCTGACCCGACGGGAGCATCCGCTTCGTCACGTCCTTGACCTTCTCGAACCGCTCCTGCCACCGCGCCTCCACATTCTCGGGCGCAAGCCGGTCGCTGAGCGTCCCGGTCACATCCGCGGAGCGATCGAGCACGTAAACCGTGCCCGTATCCGCCGGCGGCTGGGCGCTCATGGTCAGCACAATAATCAGCGGCATCAACGCCCCGATCGCGGCCGGCATCACCAGCGCACCGATGATGAAGCCCTTCGTCATCGCGGTCGAGGCGAACTCACGCCCGGCGACACGGAATACCTTGGAAAGGTTCATGAATCGCCCTCCTCTTGCTCAGGCGTCTCTGCGAACAGCTCGGCCCGCAGCTGCTCCGCGTCCGCGCCACGCTTGCCGCCCGAAACAATCTCGATGAAGATATCCTCGAGCGTCGGCCGCTTAATCTCCACCCGGTTCATCGGCATCGAATCGAGCAGCGACCGCATCGCCCGCTGCGGGTCGACGCCCTGATCGAGCACGACCTCCAACGCACCGTCGATCGCCGTGACGTGCGCAACGCCCTCCACAAGCGCCACATCGTGCGAACGCGAAGTGCCTTCGATCGGCTCCACGAGCAGCGCCCGCGGATCGAACCGCTTGCGGATCACATCCAGCGAGTCGTCCAGCACCTTCTTGCCATGGTGGATCATCACGATGTGGTCGCAGTTCTGCTCCGCCTGATGCATCACGTGCGTCGAGAAGATCACCGTCTTGCCACGCCCGTGCTCCTCATCGATCAGACTCCGCAGCAGACGCATATTCACCGGGTCCAGCCCCGAGAACGGCTCGTCGAGGATGATCAGGTCCGGGTCGTGCAGCACCGAGGCGACAAACTGCACCTTCTGCTGCATGCCCTTAGACAGCTCCTCGCACTTCTTTTTATGCACGTCCGCGAGATCGACGCGATCGAGCCACTCCATCACACGCGGCTTGAGCCCGCTGCGATCCAGCCCCTTGAGCCGCCCCATGTGCATCAGGAACGAGCCGACCTTCATCTTCTTATAGATCCCGCGCTCCTCGGGCAGGTACCCGATCCGGTCCTTCGATTCGACCGCCGATTTCTTGCCCAGCACGGACAGCTCGCCGCGGTCCGGGAAGAGGATCGACATGATCATGCGGATGGTCGTGGTCTTGCCCGCGCCGTTGGGACCGATGAACCCATAGATCGCGCCCTCCGGGATCGAGAGGTCGATCCCTTCGACGGCAACCTTGGGTCCGAAGGTCTTCCGGACACCCTGCATCGAGACAGCTTGAGACATGGAAACCCCTGTAGTGATTCGTGAGCACGAGTCTATGCACACTTGTATTGGGGAACCCACGCCCGAGGTTGCAGCGGGGCGGGATTGACGCATACGCTTCGAGTCATGGCCCTCGCCCAGATCGACCCCAACCTGCGAACCAAGCTCGAAGAACTCGACGCAAGCTACACCGAGTTGACACAACAGCTCGAAGACCCGCAGGTCCTCGCGGATCATCGCCAAGTCGCGTCGCTCTCGATCAAACGGGCAGCGATCGAGCCGGTGGTGGAGAGCTACCGGGGCTACCTGTCCCTCGCGCAGGAGGTAGAAGAGCTCGAGCAGGCGATCGAGGGCGACGACGAGGAACTCGCCGAGTTCGCCCGCGACGAGCTGCAGGCGGTAGTCGATCGCGCCAGCGAGATGATCGAGCGGATCAAGCAGACGCTGGTGACGAGCGATGACCTCGCGATCGGATCAGTCATCCTCGAGATCCGCGCCGGCACCGGCGGCGACGAGGCCGCCCTCTGGGCACGCGACCTGCTGAGCGTCTACACCCGCTACGCGAGCACCAAGGGCTGGAACGTCGAGGAGCTCGACATGACCACGGACCCGAGCCTCGGCGGCATCAAACACGCGGTGCTCAACTTCAAGGGCGAGGGCGTCTGGCATCAGCTCAACTTCGAATCGGGCGTGCACTCAGTGAAACGTGTCCCCGAAACGGAAACCCAGGGGCGGGTGCACACGAGCACATGCACCGTCGCCGTCCTGCCAGAACCCGAAGAAGTCGAGGTCGCGATCGACTGGGGCAGCGATGTCGAAGAGCACATCACCACCGCGCAAGGGCCGGGCGGTCAGAACGTCAACAAGGTCGCGACCGCGGTGCACCTGATCCACAAGCCCACAGGCGTCGAGGTGCGGATGCAGGAGACCAAGTCGCAGGCCCAGAACCGCGAGAAGGCCCGCCGACTGCTCCTCGCGCGGGTCTACGAGATCGAACGCCAGAAGATCGAGGCCGAGCGAGCCAAGGACCGCAACGCCCAGATCGGCTCTGGCGCACGATCAGAAAAGATCCGGGTCTACCGCTATCAGGACAACATCGTGGCAGACCAGCGCCTGGACGAGAAGTTCAACAAGACCCGGATCATCGACGAGGCCGATCTGGGGCCCATGTTCGACGCCCTGATCGAGCAGGAGACCGCCCGCCGTCTCGCGTCCTTATGAGCGAAATAATCCCCTTGGCGGGGCGGAATCGAACCGGGGCAGATGGTGTTCACCTGAGCGTCGGGCCGCTATACTTGCCCCTGTACCACGAATACCGCACGCACCCCCTGAGGACAGGCAGCTGCATCTATGGAACGAAGCGAAATCTTTGAGAAGATCCAGGAAATCCTCGTCGACGCCCTCGCGGTCGATGACGACGAGGTCACGCCCGAGGCCAAGCTCATCGGCGACCTCGGCGCCGAGTCGATCGACATCCTGGACATCTCGTTCAAGCTCGAGCAGGAGTTCGGCTTCAAGATCGCTCAGGGTGAGCTGTTCCCCGAGGGTGTGACGCAGGACCCCGAGTTCGTGCAGGACGGCAAGGTGACAGAAAAGGGCCTGGCGACGCTCAAGGAGCGCGTGCCGCACTTCAACTTCGAGCAGCTCGAGCAGGATCCGAGCGTCGAGAACGTCTCGAAGATCTTCACCGTCGAAGCACTCGTGACGTTCTGCGAGCAGAAGCTCCAGACGGCCTGAATCAACGACAACCCAAACGGGGGATTTGCGCATGCGTTGGATGTGGATCGATCGCATCGTTGAGCTCGTGCCGCGTGAGCGCATGGTCGCCATCAAGCACGTCTCGATGGCCGAGGAGCACGTCCACGACCACTTCCCCAGCACGCCGACCCGCAAGGCGATGCCGATGATGCCCATGTCGCTCATCGTCGAGGGCATGGCGCAGACCGCCGGCGTGCTGGTCGGGCACGCCGAGGGCTTCAAGGAGAAGGTCGTGCTCGCGAAAGTGTCCAAGGCGCAGGTTTCGCGTGAGGCGACGCCCGGGAGCACGCTGCGATACACCGCCACGATCGACCAGTTCACGCCGATCGGCGCATCGACCAAGGGCGTGGTGGAACTCATCGAGCCGTCGGCTGATGGTGGTGGGGAGGCGGAAGTTATCGGGCATATCGATCTGCTCTTCTCGCACCTGGACAACAACATGGGGGGCGTCCAGTACCCACAAGAGAACTTCGTCTTCAGCGAATCGTTCAAAACGCTGATGCAGACGAGCGGGATCGAGGCGGATTTCTGAACAAGGAACCCCGGTTTCGCCGTATACTGCGTAGAGACACCCCCCTGAACCGAGGTGGAGATCGAACCATGCCGAAGATGATGAAGTCCCTGATTGCCTGCTCGCTCGTCGCCGTCGTCCTGAGCGGATGCGGCACGGTCCGCGAGATCGACCGCACGGAGCGCCGACCGCACACCGCGATGCGCGGCCCCGCGTTCAAGCGACTGGTCCTGACCTACAACGAGGCCAACAACCTCGCCTACCGCGCCGACCGCTACGCCAAGGCCCTGCGTGACGCGGGAACCGTGGACCCGGACACGCTGCTCGAGGCCCAGGAACTCGCTTCCGACCTCGCCGAGTTCAGCGACGACATCGAGTGGTGCCTCGCCAACCTCCAGCGGATGACCTGGCACCGCACCGAGATGGACCGCTACTGGGACCGCTTCCTCGACCTCTACCCCGAGGACGAGGACTTCATGGCCGCGTACACCACCAAGGACATGCGCAAGCCCTCCCCCAAGCTCGCCCTGAAGAACCAGGGAGAGTACCGCGACCTGCACGAATACGAGCACCACGACGCGGAGTGGAGCACGTTCTTCTACCCGATCGGCCGCAAGGTGTACGACCGTCAGATCGAGAAGCAGGACCAGTAAGACGATCGATTTCTGAACCACGGAGGCTCCTTGATGGAGCCCTTTTTCATGCGCTCTGACGTCTGGACGGTGGTGGGTGGTGCGCTGTTGGTTGGCCCGCGGCGTTCCTGATTGTGTTGGCTTGTGCGTCGGCTGTGGCGGTGTGATCGGGTGGTGGTGCTCTGTGCGTTTGTGAGCTTTGCGCGGGATGGTGCTCGGGTTCTGGGGTTGATTCGTACTCTGGTTGCGTGGGCCTTGGTTCGATGTGCGCGGTGCTGCGGAGGTAGAGCGCGGCGGCCTTGCGGACGGTCTCGGCGTGGGTCGGGCCTGTAGGTTGCTGGAGCATGATGGCTTCGAGCGTGTTGGTGGCGCGTCGGCGGAAGATGGGCGTTCTCAGGCGGTCGATGGTGTCGAGTTCGGTGACGATGGCCGCGAACTCTTCGGACTCGAGGAGTTGGCGGAGCTGCGTGAGGTTGAGTTCGTGCTTTGCGCAGATGTCGAGGGTTGGAATGGGTTCGACGACGAGGTCGTGGACGAGTTCAGTGGTGAGTTGCGTGTGTGTCATGCGACGAATGTACGCGTGTGTTTGCGTGGCACAAGCGGGAAGTGGGGTAGTGACAGGATTCTGCGCACAGAACGTGAGATGCGCGTGAGATTTTGGTTTTCGTGATCGGCCGCGCTGCGCCGGGGGCGGGGAGTACTGGCACCCGGAGGGGAGTGATTGGCGAGCTTGTGTTTGTTGTTGGGTTTTAGGGTATTTGCCGCAATGCGCCGAAGACGGCGATTACGGGCACCCAGAAAGGGTGATTGGGTGCCCCGACTCGCCGTCTGCGGCGCAGTCGGGCGAAATCACCCGTTGCGTGACTTTGGTTTTATGGGCGGGTCGATCGGGATCGTGTGCTCTCTGCATCCCGCGTACCAGCTTGCGGATGACCATGGCCAGTCGGTCTGGGTCGGTGCGAGTCCGCGTTTGACCGGGTTCTGATGTATGTAGTGAAGTTTTTCTTCCAGCTCAAGCTGGGAAGTGATGTTGCGGTCGTACCCACCGCCGTGTTGCCAAAATCGAAACTCTCCCTTCATTGTGCGGATCTTTGATAGGATCGGGGCATCGAGTTCATTCCATCTGCCGATGACCTTTTTCGCAAACTCTCGCTTGAGGTGCCAGACGATCTTCGAGACCGGTGCTCTCTCGATGTCAGGCCAGATGAGCAGGTGCACATGTTCGGGCATGATGACCCAGAAGATGAGATGGAAGTTTGTCTTTGTGCGCGTGTTGTGTATGTGATCGACAAAGGCATCCTTGATGCGGTCGTTGTTGAAGAGCGGGAGCTGTTGGTAACAGGAGAATGTGAGGAATCGGATGTGGTTGGGGGCTTCGATCCGTTTCATCTTCGGCGTGCGTGACATGGGTTGAGTGTATCAGGTGGATGGAGTTTGGCCGCACTGCGCCGGGGACGGCGAGTACGGGCACCCGGACTGAGGGCACTTGCCATTTGCCGCACTGCGCGGCTGCGCCGCGAGTACGGGCACCCAGAGGGGAGTTCGAGTGATGGTCATGTTTGTCAGTGGGGTTGGGTATTCGCCGCAATGCGCCGAAGACGGCGATTATGGGCACCCAGATTGGGTCAGTTGCTGAGTTTGGTGCGAACGAGCGTGTCGAAGAGCTCTTCGGGCGCGGCTTGACCGGTCCAGATCTCGAACTGAGCCGCGGCTTGTTTGACGAACATCTGGACGCCGTCGATGGTGCGGTAGCCGCGTTCTTTGGCGGCCTTGAGCATCGGCGTCTCGATGGGGTTGTAGACGGTGTCGAAGAACACGGTGTCCGGCGAGAGGTTGGGCATGTCGGGGATGGGGATCGAGAGCCCGTCGGGGTCGGGGCCGCCGGCCATACCGACAGGGGTGCAGTTGATGTAGAGGTCAAACTCCATGCAGAGCACTTGTTCTTGCTTTACAGACTCAATCGCGATACCAGATCCGTGCGAGGTTTCGTTGATGCGTTTGATCAACAGCTCAGCGCGTTCTGGAGTGCGCGCGGCGAGGCAGACCTTGGCGCCCCGGGCTCGCGCAGCTCTGGCTGCGGCTTCGGCCACTCCGCCAGCGCCCGCGATGAGCACCCGTGGCGTGCCGTTGGCGGAGGTATGACTGATCAGTTCGTAGATTGCTTGCTCGTCTGTGTTACTTGTCTCCGCGAGCGGGATGTCGCCGGCGAATCCATCAAGCTCAAGCGTATTCTGTGCGATCGGACCGTCTCCGGCGATCAGGACCGAAGTGTTTCCTTCGTCATGAGGGTTGAACTCAACGGAGAACCGTCCCAGATGTTCCTTGTGCGGAATCGTCACACTCGCACCAGCGAAGTTCAGCTCTTCGTGATCGATCAGCGACAATACTGTCGCCTTGAACGATTCGTAACTCCCCTCGACCGGCATGGGCACATACACCCCGTCCCACCCGATCTGCTCGAAACCCGCGTTATGAACAAGCGGCGACATCGATTGCTTCACCGGCCAGCCGATGATCCCGTAGATCTTCGTGCTGGGCTTGATCGAGCGGAAGCGGTACAGGCCCAGCAGATCCTCGATGGTGATCTGACCCGGCGCGGTGGTGGACTCGTCGCGGAGGGAGGCGAAGGTCAGGAACCCGCCGAACTTGGGGGCGAGGATGCGGCTCATGATGCCGAAGTCGCCCATACCCAGCGCGATGGTGGGCTTGGTCTGGTCGCGGAGGATCTCGAAGAGCTCGAGGTTGTCGCGGATGGAGCGGGCGCGGTAGGCGACCTTGACGACGGCGCAGGCGGGCTCTTCCTGCATTTGCAGGACTTTGCGGGTGAGGTCCGATGGGCGCCCTTCAAAGTCGTGCGTGGAGAGGATCAGGCGAGTCGAAACCGCCCGCTGCTGCTTGGGATGATTGACACCAAGGTTGATCTTCTGGCGAATGTTGGCGGATCGTGTGTAGGTCGCGAGCTCGACATCGATGTACGCGGGCGGGTGCTCGCTCGTGCCCAGCGCTTCGTAGAGCGAGACGCGTTCGTCGTCGTCGCCGTAGTACTCGCCGCCCTCCCAGTGGGGGCGGCAGGTGACGATGCAGGGAAGCGGGGAGGCCTTCACGAGCGCGAGCACTCGATCGATCCGGTCCTGCAACAGGTCGGTCGAGTCTTCCTTGTCCTCGAAGAACACATCGACGCGGAACTCGACGAGGTCCGCGCCGTGTTCGGCGGCGAGCGTCGCGTCACGGATCGCCGACGCGTGTTCTTCGACCATGATGGGTACGCAGATCTGGGTCATCACGGCGATGGTACACCGCCCGGATGGATCACGCACGTCTCAGGGGCAGCCGGCGTTGTAGGCCGAGAGGAACGCGGAGACATCAAAGAAGTTGAAGAGCTCATCATCGTTGAAGTCCGCGATCGGATCCATCGAGCTGAACGCGGTCAGGAACGCCGAGACGTCGAAGAAGTTGATCTCCCCGTCCATGTTGAGGTCGGCGAGGCAGCCCGCGATGACCGTGACCACAATGTCGCTGCCGATGGCGTTGACGGCGTAGGCGATCCCCGATCCGGTCGCGTCGATGGCCTCGCTGGGCAGTGTACCGATCGTGCCCGAGACGGTCGCGATGGTGAACGAATCACCAACCTGCGGCTCGTAGTTCTTCAGGGGCGTGATGGAGATGCTGCCGAGGATGTCGAGGTCGCCGGTGTGGGACCTCGATCGATGATGTGCCGCTTAATGCACGAAAGAGTCCTTCTTGTGCAATACCGGCACGCTCGGGATCCGGTCCGGTTATGTTCTCAATCTTGCTCGAGGTCGTGATGGTCCATGTGCCGGTGTTCAGCATCTGCCGGCCTTCTTGGACTTTCAATGTGGCGGATTGTGTGATGGACCCTTCGTTGACATCGGTCCCGAAGTTGTCATTATCGGTGAGCGTGGTTGTCGCGCCGATCTCGAGTGAGCCCGTGTTTTGGAAGATCGGTGCGATGGACACGGATCTTTCGAGTATGAGATTCCCTGTGTTGCGGATGAAGGAAGAGGCTGGCGATGTGATCGTTGGTACACGGATCCTGGCGGCGCTGTGCTCGCCGCTGATGTTCAGGATGAGTTCGTTATTGATGTGAACTGATGGCTGCGGACCAAAGCCGTTTCCGATGAAACATGTTGCGTGATCGCCGGATCCGATGATCTCAAGGCCGTTGCCCAGTGTGAACTCGCTCTTGGTGTCACCGGAGAACGTAAACTCGGCGTTTGCTCCTGCGGGTGTGTCCTGGAGTATGATGCGGCCTGCGCTGAGTGTGCCGCCTCTTTCCGCGGCGAGTCTCCGGTCGGTGAGTTGCACCACGCCGGTGGCGCCGAGATTCAGGTTGTGATCCTTGATCTCGATCTGGTTGGTGATGCCGGCAGGCAGGTCGAGCAGGCCGTTCAGCACGAGTGGGTTGGGTGGGCTGAGGTCGACGCCCGGTCCCGCGTCCAGGTCTGCGTGCATCTCGAACAGGCCGCCCTGGTCAATCCGCAGCTCGTCTTCGATGGTGAGCGCGCTGGGATTTCGCAGCGTGCCCCCCGGGTTGATGATGAGCGGGCATTTGAAGGTAGAGACTTCATCGATGCTCATCGTGCCGCTTTGTACTCGGACGCGTCCTTTGTCTGCTTCGACCAGCCCCCTCATGGAGAACACGCCGGTATTGAGCAGCTCGGTGTTCCCGAGATCGACCCCGGCGTCCAGCCAGAATCCATCGCCGGTGACGCTGACGGTGCAGAGTTCCCCCTCTGGCTGGATGGAAAAGCCCAAGCCATCGATCTCGACTCGTCCCGTGCCTGTGATGGAAGTCGCGTTGATGTTGAGCGTCTGCGATCCGACGTCTGGGAGGATGTGGATTGTCCCACCGTTGGAGACCTGGAGTTGCGCGTTGTTCAGGTCGATGTCCTTGCGGATGTCGAGCGTGCCGGTGTCCGCTCGGAGCATTCCGCTATTCACCGTGACTTTATCCAAGATGCCCGAAGTTCCGGGGCCGGTGTGCGCGATTTCACCCGCAGTGACGAGCCAGTCGGCGTCCTGATTCGATACTGAGAAGAGGGTAGCGCGTTTGAGTTCGAGCGAGCCGAGGATCTCGACCTGGCCCCCGGTCTCTATCGCGTTCGCGGAGATGCCCAGGACTGATGTGCCAGCGATTGTGAGCGACGCGCCAGTGCGGACTGTGAACCCGTCATCGTGGGTCGAGAGGTCCTGGAGTTCTGTGTTGTTGCCAAGGAAGAGCGTCTGCCCGTCGAACGTGCTGGTGCCCTTGATGATGAGTTTCTCCTGCCCTGAGTCGATCGTCGTGGCGCAGCACCCACCCGTGGTGAGGTTGTTGATGCTCGAGAGCACCTGCACCGCGACCGCCGAGCTTACCAGATTGAGACCGGTCTTGACTGTGAGTCGCGAGACCTCGATCGGGAGGCCGGTTGCGGTGACGGGGCCGCCCATGTTGATGAGGGCTTCGTCGTTGGGGCCGGGTAGGGAGTCGGGGTCCCAGTTGAGCGCGTTGAAGAACTGGCCGTCGCCGGCTTCTCCGTCCCAGATGAGCGGGGGGCCTCCGCGGTGTGATTGGTTGCTTGCTGCGTGTGCGCAGAGGATGAGTGAGACCACGACGCAGACGGCTGCGGTGTTGCGCTTGGCTGAGTCCATTGTGCACCCCTCACGGTTGAATCCGCTATCGAGTGTACCGGAGGCGGGGGGAAATCTGAAATGTTAAGTTGTGGGTTCGCAGATAGCTGGGCGCATGGTGATGCGGCCGGAGCAGGCGACTGGGAGATCGGCGTTCTCGGACGTGCCTGGCTCGATGAGGCGGACATCGCCCTTGAGGTCGATTGAGCCGTCTTCGTTGTCTTTGTGGCGGGTCATGGTGACGCGGATGCTGGCGCCGGGGCGGACGAAAGAGCCGTACTTCAGGGCTTTGGCCTGGGTGAGGACCCAGGGTGTTTCGGCCGTGTTTTCCGGATCGAGCAGCTCGCGTGCTGCCTGTGTCATGGACTCGAGCATCATGACGCCGGGGAGGACGGGGAAGGATGGGAAGTGGTCCTGGAGGTATTCCTCGGCGCTGCTGACGTGCTTGAGCGTGACGATGTGTGATTCGGAGCGTTCGATGACGCGGTCGACGAGGTTGAAGTGCATGTGGTGAGCATAGGTCGTGTGGGGCGTGTCGACCTACGCTGTGTTGTGCCGAGGATCGAGTGTGAAGCCGTCTGTGTCCGCCACTGGGACTGGTCTGAGACCTCCCAGACGGTGTCGCTGATTACGCGTGAGCATGGGCTTGTGCGTTGTCTTGCGAAGGGTTCGAAGCGCGAGAAGGCGCCATTTTCCGGGGGGCTTGAGATCGCGACGATCGGGCACATGGTCTCGATCGTGCGGCCGAACTCGGAGCTGGTGCTGCTGACGAGCTGGGATCTGCTGGATCCGGCTCATCTGCTGCGAACGGATCTGGGGCGGTATCACGGCGCGATGTATGCGATCGATCTGATCCCGCGGCTGATCAATGATCACGATCCGCACCCCGAGTTGTATGACTCGGTTCGCGAGGTGCTGCGCGTGCTGGGTTCTGAGGGTGAGTGCGGGCGGGCGCGGGTTGCGCGGCTGCTGGCGTGGTATCAGTGGGTGCTTCTTGGGAGCATCGGTTCGGCTCCGGAGCTGCGGGCGGATGTGCGTGGCGGGGGGCGTCTGGAGGCGGGTCAGGGCGTGTACGGCTTTGATGCGCGGCATGGCGGGTTCACACAGGATCCGGGGCATGCGGAGATGGCGGATGTGTGGCGAGTGCGGAGTGAGACGCTTGAGGTGCTTCGTCGGCTTGATGAGGGGGGCGGGGTGGATGCGCGGGGGGATGGCGGGCTGCGGGCTGTGACGCGGGCCGGGGCGCTTCTGGCGATGTATATCCGGACGTTGGTTGGGCATGAAATCCGCTCGGCGTACCCGATCTATCCCCAAACGCGTCCAAGTATGTAGCGCCATGGCGTGGATTCGATGAACTGGGTTGGCGTTCGGGTCGATGTTGCTCCGTAGAGAGGCGGCCTGGATGGATCCGGTCGTCGCACGTGAATGTCATCTGAAGAACTGACGACTTGCGCATGGATACGCAGCTGCTCGATGACATCCTGAGTTGCCCCACACTTCCGACGCTGCCATCCGTGGCGGTTCGTGTGCTGGAGTTGACTTCTGATCCGGATGTCGAGATGGAGGAGCTGGCGCGTGAGATCCAGTACGACCAGGGCATCGCGGCGAAGATCCTGCGGACGGTCAACTCGAGCTTCTTTGGTTTGCGTCGGCGTTGCTCTTCGATCGAGCACGCGTTGGTGATGCTCGGTCTGGGCCCGGTGAAGTCGCTGGTGCTTGGGTTCTCGTTGGTGAGCACGATCAAGGGTGAAGAGGGCGACACGTTTGATTATCAGGCGTACTGGAAGCGGGCGCTGACCAGCGCGATCGCGGGGAAGTATGCCGCGGTTCATGTCGAGAACAATACGATCATCGACGAGGTGTTCCTCGCCGGTTTGTTCCAGGACGTCGGTATGATCGCGCTGCACCGCACGCTTGGTGAGCGTTACATCGACATCGTTCGCGGAACTGATGGTGTGCACGCTTCGCTTGCGAAGCTGGAGCTCGATGAGCTTGAGATCCAGCATTCCACGGTCGGGGCGATGCTCTGCGAGAAATGGAAGATGCCCTACGAGATCACGATCCCTGTGCGGTATCACGATCGAGCGACGGCGTGCCCAACGGAGTATGGCCAGGTCGCCCGGTGTGTGGCGATCGGGAACCTGATTCACGACGTGCTTGGTGCAGAGGATCCGACCGAATCGCTGCGCATCGCGTACCGGAAGGGGATGAGCTGGCTGGGGCTGACCGAGTCCCAGGTCGATCAGATCATCAAGGACACCGGGGCGTCCACGAAGGAGCTGGCGAGTTTGTTCAGCGTCGATGTGGGCTCGGTGGAGGACCCTGAGGCGGTCCTTGCGAAGGCGGACCGTCAGCTGATCGAGATGGCTCGGAACCAGCAGATTGAGGGGTATGCCGCGAAGCAGTTTGCTGAGCTGGTGCTCTCGGAGGACGGGACCGACCCGCTCACCGGGACGCTGATGCGAGAGGGTTTCGCTCAGGCGCTCAAGGAATCATTCCCGGCGGCGTATTCTGGTGAGTACCCGCTGAGCATCGTGCAGGTCATGATCTACCCGCTGGATGAGCTGGCGTCGAGCATCGGCGAGCAGGCGATGGACGAGGTCGTTCTGAGCACGGTGGTGCTCCTGCGAAAGCACTTTGAGCCGATGGGTGGGATCGTGTGCCGGCTTGCCGACTCGATCTTCTCGGTGGTGCTGCCGTCTGTTGCGCGGAGCGAGGCGATGCACGAGGCGAACCTGAGCTGCCAGGAGTTCGCGAGCAGGATCGGTACGTGGATCCCGGACACTCCGGAGATCGACGGGCTGATCTCGATCGCGATGGGTGTTGCGGCGATCGACGAGGAGTCTCGCGTAGTGCTGACGAACGCGGACCTGCTTGTGAAGGCCGCGAGCCAGGCGGTGCTTGCTGCGAAGGCGAGCAACGGTGCTGCTGCGCGGGCGTTCGTGCCCCGTATGAAGGCGGCTTAGCCGGCGGTGACGTTTGCGGGGATCATCCTGCCGAGCGTGCACCGGTCGATCGGGTAACGATCGCAAAGTTCTCTGAGCGAATCGATGGTGATGGACTCGATCTTGTTGAGTTCTTCCTCCAGCGGCATGTACTGGCCGGTCATGGTCCAGAGGCGTCCGAGGCGTTGCATGCGGTCGCCGGGGCGTTCGGCGGCGACCATGGCGGCGGTGGCCATCTTGGAACGGAGCGAGACAAGCTCGTCCTGCGTGATCGAGTCCTTGAGCCCGCGGATCTCGGTGCTCATGACGTCCCAGATCTGATCGAGCTTGGCCGGGTCGCCTGACGCGTAGACGAAGTAGTCGCCGGTGCCGTCGAGCCCGTCGTAGCCAGCCTGTGCTTCTTCCGCGATGCCGGTTTCGATGAGCGCCCAGTGGAGCTTTGAATTGTCGACGCCGCCGAGCATCTGGGCGAGCAGGGCTGCGGCGTAGCGTTCGTCGTCGTTTGCGGCGGGGGCTTGTGCGATTCCGATGAGGTAGCCGCGGTTGACTCGTTCGTCCTGGAGCGTGAATGCGTCGGTTCCGACGCTGGGAAGCTCAGTCTGGCGCTTACCGACGCTCTGCTGCCACTGGTCGCAGAGCTCGCTGATCTGTGATACGGCCTCGTCGAAGTCTACTTTCCCGGCGAGCGCCACTACGGTTTTGTCCGCAGCGTAGCGCTGGTTGAAGTAGTTGGCCATCTGGTCTCGCGTGAGTGCGGTGATGGACTCGTTTGTGCCGAGCACGCGGTGGCCGAGCCCGTGGGTGGCGTAATGGCGTGCGATGGATTCTTCGTAGAGCACCCAGAAGGGGTTGTCGGCGTACATGGCGATTTCTTCGAGGATGACCCCCTTTTCGGTGTCGAAGTCGTCCTGTCGGAGGGCGGGGCGCATCATCCTGGCGAGCAGTGTCTGGGCTGCGCGGAAGTGCTCGGGGAGGACGCTGGCGTAAAAGCAGGTGAGCTCGCGTGAGGTGTACGCGTTGTTGTTTGCGCCGAGATCGTCGAAGCCCTGGTTGATCTGTTCCGCGGTGAGGTCCTCGGTGCCCTTGAACATCATGTGCTCGAGGAAGTGCGAGACGCCCATGATCTGTGTGGCTTCGTCTCGGGCGCCGGCTTTGACGAAGAAGCCGGCGGCGGACGAGAGGGCGTCGTCGTCGGTTTCCGCGATGATGGTCATGCCGTTGTCGAGGGTTGTCTGATGATACTGGATGCTCATGTGTGCATCGTAGGGGCGGGGTCAGGCGTTGCCCCGGAGTGATTGCACGATTGTCTGGCAGACTCTTTCAGGGGCATGGCTGGAGCAGACGGCGCTGCTGACGGCGACGCCGGGGCATCGGACGTGCGCGAGCTGTGTGATGTTGTGCTCGTTGATGCCAGAGATGGCGAGCATCGGTGTGGAGCGGGTGCGTGGGTCCTGGAGGTAGGACTCGATGATCTGGGTGCCGGCGAGCTGTGGTTTGGATTTGGTGGTTGAGGGGAAGACGGGGCCGAGCCCGCAGGTATCCGCGCCTTCGGCGATGGCATCGAAGGCGTGTTCGATGGTGGGGCAGGTTCGCCCGATCCAGTATGTGGGGCCGAGCAGTGATCGGGCCGCGTGGGTGGGCAGGTCGTCCTGTCCGAGGTGCACGCCGTCCGCGCCGACGAGGCGGGCGATGTGGGGGCGGTCGTTGATCATGACGTACATGCCCGCGGCGTGGGCGATCTGGGTGAGGCGCGTCGCGTGCGTGAGCAGCATGGCGTCTGGCATGTGCTTCTCGCGGATCTGGATGCAGTCTGCGCC
>JAEPOJ010000026.1 GCA_017642965.1 Phycisphaerales bacterium | reverse complement strand
TCTTTGAGAGGACCTTGCCGATCTGCGCTTTGTCCTGCTGGGCCTGCTCTGCGAGGATTTTCAGTGTCTCGACGCTCTTCTGGAAATCCTCGACTGGTGCGGCGTTGACGAGTTTCCAAGACTGGAAGCTTCGGGCCTTGGTCGGGACGAGGAAGAGGATCTCGGGCTCGTTCCAGTACTCAGATTCGCTGGAATGGTCGAGGAGTTGTTCGGCGGTGCCCATGTCGGCCTCAATGATCTCGAAGAGGAGATCACCCGCGAGGACGCGGAGGCCGGTCGCTTTGTTCTTTGCGTAGAGGCGGGTATCCACGTCTCGGAGCTGAAAGAGTTCGGCGTCAGGGATTGAGCTCTCGTTTGTTCTTGCGAAGTACACCAGGCACGATTGCATCGGAAACACTCCCAATCTCGCGTTGCAGATGAGTCGAACGCGATCCGTATGCAGATCGGGAAGATTCGTGTCGGGTCGCAGTGAGATCGTGCGTGATGGGCTTGTTGGAGACGGGTTGTGCGGGCTGATGCCCTGAGGGGCTCGGTTATGGGTTGTTCGGGGTTTCCTGCTCGACGGTCCAGGTGAGGGGTTCCTCCCTGCAGTCGATGTGGATGTTGAAGAAGCCGGGGCCGTTATCTGGACCTGTTGTTTCGTGCTTATGGACCATCGGCCAGATGATGGCACGGTCGGTCTCGGGGAGTGGGAGGTCGGGGATCTCGTCGGGGTGGTGCCAGCGGAGCTCGCCCTCGTCCATGTGGCCGTCGATGACCTCGACGGGCTTCATGACGCGGTAGTAGAAGAGGAGCCAGTGTGTTTTGCCCTCGAATGCGGTCTCGGCGATGAGGCCGACGAGGCGGAGGTCCTCGATGTCCACGTCGATGCCGGCTTCTTCTTTGATCTCGCGTTTGGCGCATTGGGCGGGTGATTCGCCGAGCTCCATCTCGAGCTTGCCTCCGATTGGCGAGCAGAGGCCCTTGTTGGGGGCCTTGATGCGGTGGAGGAGGAGGACGTTGCCGTCCTTGTCGCGCAGGTCGCAGAGGCACGCGAGCTTGTAGGGGAGGTTCGGTCCGGGCTCGGGGGCTCCGGGGATGATGTTGGCCGCGTCTTGCATAGGCAAGGGTAGCGGAGCGGGGGGCCCGGGTCATGGCGGATCACTCGCTGAGTACTTCTCTGATCTCTTCCTGCGAGAGCCCGAGCGATTGCATGTGGGCGTAGGTCTCGTCGATGAGGGCATCGGCGCCGGCCTGATCGCCTGCTTGAAGGCGGACCGAGATGCGTATGGCGTTCGCGGCGGCGTATGTCCGGGCGTTTCGCAGGTCCTGGATGAATGGGAACACCTCATCGACGAGCTCGACGGCTCGGGTGTGCTCACCGAGTTCGTAGAGGATCTGGGCGAGGATGATCTGTGAGGTCACGACCTGGGGGTGACCTTGGGGCCATTGGCTCTTGCGGAGGTCGTTGGCTCGCTGCATGCGCAGCTTGGCCTCTTCGTATCTCTGGGCGTAATAGAGGAGGCGTGCGAGTTCGAAGAGCGCGTTGGCGTACTGGACTGATTCTTCGCCATTGGCACGGGCGACAGAATCGAGGTCGTCGAGGGCGTATGGGATGCCTTCTTCGGGGCGGCCGAGCTTGCCGTAGACGCGTGCGAGCCCTCGTCTTATGGACTCGGTGGTGTAGTGGTCGTAGCCGTACTTCGGTACGGCCATGTCGTAGGCGGCTTTGAGCATCTTGGCGGCTTCTTCGGTGGGTGCGTACGTCGCGAGCGCGTCGCCGTAGAGCGCCATGGTGTCTACGGTGGCGCTGTGATCGGGTGGGTAGTGGGCTTGTGTGAGCTCGTAAAGGCGCTTGAGTGTTCCGAGCTGATCGCGGGGTGTCTGGCTGAAGCGCTGCTGCATGTTGAGTGCGAAGAGTGCGTGGTACTTTTCTTCGTAGTCGATGCCGTCCATCTGGTCGTAGAGTGCGATGATGCGCTGCAGGTTCTCGATGGAACCATCCGCACGCTGGAGGACGCGGAGTCGGCGTGGGTCGTTGTCGTCGAAGAGCTGTGCGGATTCCTGATCGGCGAGTCTGATCTGTTCCTCGACGCCGTCGAGCCCGTGGCCCCAGAGCAGGTCGTGTAGGTGTATGCGCAGATCGACGACCTCGGGGCTGGGGACGCCGTGGTACTCGATGGCGAAGTCGAGGGCGTCGCGCATGGTCTGGGTGCCCTGCTCCGCGTATCCGGACTGGGTCTGGAATCGTCCGATGCCGATGAGCATGGGGAGCAGGTGCTCGGGGTCATCGGCGAGGCCGGCGCGGGCGCGGTCCGCGAGATCGCTCATGGCGGACTCGGAGAGGATGGCGGGTGCTCCGCGGGTGTTGTGGTCGGCGGAGAGGATGAGCATCTCGATGAGGAAGTCGCCGATGAAGGCGACGCGGTTGGTTGAGGCCTGGGCGCGGTCTCGCTCGATGCTGGCTTCGCGCCACTTGAGCGCGGCGATTCCCATCGCGGCGATCAGGGCGACGCCGAGCACGCCGGCGAGCGAGACGGAGGCGCGGTGGCGTCGCACGAACTTGCGCGCGATGTAGACGACGCTCGGTGGCGACGCCGAGATTGGGAGCCCGCTGAGGTATCGGCGGAGGTCATCGCCCATGGCCTGCGCGGATGGGTATCGGAGCTCGGGGTCGTCTGCGCAGGCCTTGAGGACGATGCGGTCGAGGTCGCCGCGGAGGGTCTTGGGGTGTGCTGTGGTGCGCTGGGTCTGCTCGCTGGCGATCTTGCTTGGGCGTGTGATTGCTGAGTCCGAGGCGTCAGGCGCGTTGGTGTTGGCGGTGGGGACGTCGCCGGCGAGGAGCTCGCAGAGGATGGCGCCGAGAGCGTAGACGTCGACGCGGGTGTCGCTGGTCTGGCTGCCGGCGCGTTGCTCGGGGCTCATGTAGCGCGGTGTGCCGAGGCGAACGCTGGCGCGGGTGTGTGGTGAGTTGGGGTCGTCTTCGAGGAGCTTGGCGATGCCGAAGTCGATGATGTAAGGCGTGATGGCGTCGGCTGTCCGCTGAACAAGGATGTTTGCTGGTTTGAGGTCGCGGTGGATAACGGCGCGCTGGTGGGCGTGCTGGATGGCGTCGCAGGCCTGCGCCATGAGCCGGACGCGTTGGCGCGTGGTGAGCTTCATGGTTTCGCAGGCGCGGTTGAGTGGCTCGGCTTCGATGAGCTGCATGGCGACGAATGGCTGGCCCTGGTCGGTGAGACCGGCATCGAATACGCGCGCGATGCAGTCGTGGTCCATGCGGGCGAGCAGCCCGGACTCGGCGCGGAAGCGGGCGATGGCCTCGTCGCTGACGAGCTCGCGCCGGAGGACCTTGACGGCGACCGGGCGGTCGATGGGGGTCTTCTGGCGGGCCCGGTAGACGATGCCGAAGCCGCCGTGGCCGATCTCATCGCCGATCTCGTAGCCGCTGATGGTCGGGGTGGTCTGCGGGCGTTGCTCTGTTTCTTGTGGGGACTGGGTTTCGTCGAGGAGCGCGCCCGATGCTTTGACGTAGGCGCTGAGCAGGTCCGATACGGCCTCACGCAGCGGTGGCTCGGCGTCGGTGAGCAGGCGTGCGGCCTTGCTGTCGTCGCCGGCTTCGCGTGCGTCGAGGATCTCGCCGAAGAGTGCTTTGACCTGGGCTGGGTCCGGGGTGGTCATCGCTCAGGCCTCCTCGGGTGCTGGCTGCTGGTCGAGGATCTGCTGCAGGCGTGCGCGTGCGAACTCCCAGTCACGTTTGACGGTGCGTGCGGAGAGGCCGAGCATCTCGGCGATCTCCTGGATCTGACGCCCGGCGAAGAATCGGAGGTGGACGATGGAGGCGGCACGCTCGTCCTCGTGTTCCAGCAGGTTGAGCGCTTCGTCGAGGGCGATAAGGTCCGCGGGGTTGCTGGACTCTGCGACGACCTCGAGGTCGAGGCTGATGATACGCTTCCCGTTTTTCGGGGCCCGCTTGGCGGTGTTTCGTGATCGCGCGTGATCGATGAGGATGCGACGCATGGCGACGGATGCGGCCTTGAAGAAGGCGTGGCGGTGGGCGTAGCTCATGGCGTGGCTGCCGGACTCGACGCCGAAGAGCTTGAGATAGGACTCGTTGACGAGCGCGGTGGCGCCGAGGGTGTGCTCGGGGCGTTCTGAACGCATGTAGGCGGCGGCGATGACCTTGAGCTCGTTGTAGACTTCGCCGAAGAGCTTCTTCTGTGCTTCCGCGTGGCCGAGGCGGGCATCCTCGATGAGGAGCGTGAGATCGCCGGCGGCCGGTCGGGGCGCGCGTCGGTGATCGTTCTGCTCGTGATCCTGGCTCATGGCGTTGCCTGCCCGTGCTGAGCGGTGTCGGTTTGCTGGTATCTGCTCTGCGAGTATACCAGCACGCCTGCGATTCCGGGTCGGGTCAGTTCTGCGGCGGGGGCGTGCTGTTCGGGTGGTCGTGATCTCGGGCATGGTGTTGTTCCTCGGGTGTGTGGGTTGGGAAAACGCCGGGCGGACTGTCGTCCGCCCGACGCGATTGGTGCGTCAGCACGATGTTGTGGTCATCGCTCCCTCGCTTCAGCACCCGAGGTCGTATGCACTCAGGAATGCTGAGACGTCGAAGAAGTTGAACTGTCCGTCTTCATTCATGTCTGCGAGCGGGTCCTGCTGGTTGAAGAGTGTCATGAACTCGGAGGCGTCGAAGAAGTCGGCCTCACCGTCGGCGTTGATGTCCGCGAAGCAGGTGACGAAGACCTCGACGGTGGTATCGGTGATGGTGACGAAGGCGCGACGGTTGGTTCCGAGCTCGGAGAAGTCGATGGCGTCGAACTCGCCCTCGATGCTGGCGGCTTCGAGGATGGTGACGGTCTGGCCTGCGGGGAGTTCACTTTCTGGGAAGTTGGAGAGTATGAGCTCGCCGTCGAGGATCGCGTGATCGTTTACGGTCAGTTTGTCGTTCAGGATCTGGTCCTGCTGCTGGGAGTACCACATCGAGATATTGAGTGATGCGGTGTTTCGCAGGGTGAGTGCGTGGACGCTTGCCTGTGCGTCGAACAGGTCGGAGAGGTAGACCCCACCTGATGACTCGAGGGAGACATTGCCGAGATCGGCACCGTCCTGGAAGTAGATCCCCTTCACGGTCGAAACGATGTCGAGGGTGCCTGAGCCGTTGACCTGTGCGCCTTCAACGAACCATGTGTTGCCGTCGGCTTCGAGGGTGCCGTTGATGGTTGTGACGCTTCCGGAAACAAAGGAGATCCGATCCTCGCCGTTGTTTCCGGTCACCCGTAGAAGCGATTCGCCGTTGATCATCGTGTCGCCTGAGCTGTGGAAGTCATGAAGAGCGACAAAGCCTGAGTTGAGTTCGAGTAAGCCGCGTACGCCGTCGATTTCGCGGAGCCAGAGATTCACATCGGCGTTGAGCACCTCGCGGATACCGATCCCGTCACCAACATAGATCGATCCGGTGAAGTACTGGTCGCCGCCGTTGGCCTGCATGTTCATGACGATGTCGCCGGTTTGGGCGCGGATGACGCCGGTTCCGGCGTTGGCCTGGCCGTCCATGGTGACTTGGCCGAGTTGGAGTGTCCCGCCGTCGGCGATGATCTCGCCGTTGTTATTCACCGAGCCTTCGATCGAACCGGTGCCGCGGATGATCCCGTCGTTGATGATCCCGCGTCCGGTGATTTCGCCCTGAGTGAGATTGATCTCGCCATAGTTGTTCCATGTGAATCTACCGTTTACCGGCTCAACATGGAGGGTGCCTTCGATGTTGAAGGTGCCGTTGAACGGGGACTGTGTTGTGTAGTCGAGGAACTCGGCTTCGATCCAGACGCTGGCATCGTCTTCGATGTTGACGACCGACTGGCCGCTCCCGTCAAGGTCGAAGCGTGAGCCGGGGCCCATCACGATGTTCGAGTCCCCGTCCTTGAAGCTGATGGTGCTGTTCTGCCCGGAGCTGAACTGGACGATGGTGTTGTCGCCCTGAGCGTCGATCTCGAACGAGTGGAAGTTGATGAGGTTCGCGTTGGTTCGGAAGTGGGCGTTCTCGTGGATGATCATGTCGCCCCGCATCGCGAGGATCGGCGTATCGACGAAGGCGCCCGCCCAGACCCTGAACTGGCCGTAGGAATCAAGGAATGGTGTTGTGAGTCGAGCCGTTTGGTTGGGGTCGTCGCCTACGAAGACGAACTCGGAGCTTGCGGCACCGATGAATCCGTGCGTGCTCTCGAAGGCGCAGTCGCCGGCGTAGCTGGAGAGGTGGATCTTCCCGCCCAGCGGGCCGGTGTAGGGGAGCTCGTTGATCAGGGTTTTCTCATCCCAGGCGATGATGGAAGCACTAGGGCTGGTCCAGTCGAGCTTGGAGGTGCTCGAGTCGGTGCGTGTGACGCGGAGGGTGTCGTGGGGACCGACGCCGTCGGTGATCCAGAGCGCTCCTTCCTCGATCACGAGGTTGCCGGTGGTGCTGTTCATCTCGATGATGCCCGCGCCGAGGACGGCGCCATCGGTGATCAGCAGGGCATCATCGAACTGCGCGAGCCCCCCGTACATGGCGAGGATGCCGTCGCCATCGAGGGTGAGCGTGTCGGTGTCGAAGTCTCGGAGCGAGGTCGTCTCGGTGACGCTGAGTGAGCTGCCGATCCCTGAGACGATCGTGTCGGCATTCACAAAGATCGAGTTGCCAGCGCTGTACACGGCTGCGCCGTTGAGCACATTGAGCGTGCCGAGGGCGAGGTTCTGACTCAGCGTTGCGGAGGTCTGGCTGCCGCTGATGGTGGCGGTGTCGAGGATGGAGTCGGGGTACTGGCCAGCTGGTCCGTTCCACATGTTGTGGTCTTCCCACATGCCGGAGTTGGTGAACCAGGTGAAGATGTCGGCGTGTGCGGTGGCGGAGCCGGCGGCGATGACGCAGGCCCACAGGGTCGTGGTGCGTGGGAGCATGGTGTTTGCCTCTCTGATGTTGGGTTTCGCGTTTCGCGAGGGCGTGCACGCTGTGCGCACGCGGTCACTCAACAAAGCGGAAACCGGATCAGTGAGGGGACACGGAGTGTGGCGGAAACTGGAAAAACGCTATTCAGGGGCATTGAGGGGCGATTTTAGGGGTGTCAATCGGCCGGCGGGGCGTAGTTCGCGGCGAGCTCGGGTTTGTTCCAGTCTTCATACATGAGCTTGATGATGGAGCGGCAGGTGAGGGTGTATCGGTGGTCTTCGCCGAGTGTCTGTGTGAGTCGGTCGTAGGCGTCGAGGAGTATGGGTTCGGCGGCGGCGTGGTCGCCTGTCATGAAGGTGGTGCGACCGATGAGTGCGCGGGTGAGGTTGGTTTTGTGATGGTCGGTGCCGAACACTTGGAGGCGGATTTCGAGGACCTGTTCGAGCAGCTCTCGGGCTTGCTGGGGTTGTTCGTTTTTGTAGAGCTGGATGGCGTAGTTGTCCATGGACTGGAGGGTCGCGGGGTGGTCTGGGCCGAGCGTGTCGCGGGACATTTCGATGTTGCGTCGGTGGAGCGGCGCGGCGTCCTCGTATCGGGCAAGGTTGGTGTAGACCATGGCGAGCGCCCCGATGGCATCAATGGTTCCGGTGTGGTCGGGGGCACGGGTTTCTCCGATCTGGACGGCTTGTTCAAAGATTTCAGCGGCGGACTCGAGATCGCGTTGGTAGTACAGGATGCTTGCGTGCTGGATGAGCATGTCCACGCGTGAGGCGTGGGGGAGATCGGGTGATGAATCGGCGAACGATTCGAGTTCGGCGACGAGCTCGAGCGCGCGATCGAGGTCGTCGATGTCGGTGTAGAGGTCGATGAGGTTGATGTATCGGTACGCGAGGGTTTCGGGCGGGAGATCGGGGAGCTGCTTGCTCAGCTCGAGTGAGCGTGTGAGCTGGAACTCGGCACGCTCGAAGTCGTTCATCATACGGAACTGGTCGCCCATTGTGGCGCTGATGGACGCCTCGGCGACGGGTGCGTCTTTGAACCGCTCGGGGATGGTATCGGAGGCGGCGCGCATGGCGTCGAGAAGGGTGATGCTAGCGTCGCCGCCGTAGTCTGGGTTTCCGGATGAGAAGAGGTCTTCGGTGACGAAGAGGGCGGTGAGTTCCTGGGCGTGCTGCTCTTGCTTCGCGATGGCGCGCTCGTTGTTGGCGATGCGGAGGGCGTTGGCGATGAGGATGATCGCGGCGACGAGCACGATCATGATGGAAGCGACCGAGCCGACGAGGAGGGGGTTGCGCTGGGAGAACTTGCGGAGCTGGTACCAGGTGCTGGGTGGGCGTGCCTGGATTGGCTTGTTGGCGAGGAACCGATCGAGGTCGTCGGCAAGCGCGCCGGCGTCGGGGTAGCGTCGCTGTGGTTCGCGGGCGAGGGCCTTGGCGATGATGGTTTCGAGGTCGCCGCGGAGGGCGCGGTCGTGCGTGCCGAGTGTTTGTGGGTCGTCGTCGCGGATGGAGCGGACGAGCTCGTACATGGAGGAATCACGCCCCGCGTGGGCGCTGGTGCCGGTGAGGAGCTCGAAGGCGATGAGCCCGAGTGCGTAGACATCGGTGCGTGTGCTCGATTCGTTGGTGGTGCGATCGACCTGCTCGGGGGCCATGTACTGGAGGGTGCCCAGGAGCTGCCCGGTCTGGGTGATCATGGTGCGCTCGTCGAGCTGCATGTCCATGGCGATGCCGAAGTCGAGGACCTTTGGCTCCGCGTCGTTGGTGACGAGGATGTTGCCGGGCTTGAGGTCGCGGTGGATGATGCCGATGGAGTGGGCGTAGGCGACGGCGCGGCAGACCTTGACGCTGAGTTGCACGCGCTGCTCGATGGATGGGGAGGACTCACGGACGAAGTGATGGATGGGTTGGCCTTCGACGAGTTCCATCGCGACAAACGGGGTGCGGTTGTCGTCGGCGGTGCCCGATTCATAGATGGTGGCGATCCCGGGGTGGTTGAGCTTGGCGAGGATCTGGGCTTCGCGTTGGAATCGTTTGCGGATCTTGTCCTGGATGGATCGGGTGCGGATGACTTTGAGGGCGACGCGTCGGTTGGTATCGCGCTGGGTTGCTTCGTAGACGATGCCCATGCCGCCCTCGCCGAGGATGCGGGTGGGGGTGTAGGAGGCGATGGATTCGGGGAGTGATTCGTCGTCGAGTGAGTGTGGGTCGATCTCGATGGCGGGCTGGTCGAGGAGGTTGTTCTGGGATTGGTCGATCTCGAGCATGTCGCGGACCTCGTCGGCGATGCTCGGGTCGTCTGTTGTGAGCTCGATCAGGCGGGTTTCGATGGCGCCGGGATCATCGGCGGGCATGGCGCTGAGCTCGCTGAATATGGATTCGATGCGTTGGAATCGATCTCGATCGGCGCTCATGTCTCGTCCTCGTGGGATGAGGCGAGTTGTTTGAGGAGCCAGGCGCGGGCGAAGCGCCAGTCGCTGGAGGCGGTTGAGCGGGCGATGCCGAGGATCTGGGCGGCGTGTTCCTCATCGAGCCCGGCGAAGAAGCGGAGCTCGACGAGCTTGGCTTTGCGTTCGTCGAGGGCGCGGAGTTTGTTGAGCGCATCATCGATGGAGAGGAGGGTCTCGGCGGAGATCGGTTCTTTGGATTCGGGGTCGGCGATGGTGAGGGGGACGCGGTTGTGGTCGCCGCCTCGCTTTTGGCGTTTGGTGGCGCGGGCGTGGTCGATGAGGACGCGGCGCATGACCTGGGCGGCGAGCATCATGAAGTGGTCTTTGGAGTTGACCTGGATCTCGTCGGTATGGATGAGGCGGAGGAAGACCTCGTGGACGAGTGCGGTGGGCTGGAGTGTGTGATCGGCGCGCTCGCTGTTCATCATCTGGCGTGCGAGGGATTTGAGCTCGTCGTAGAGGAGTTCGGCGAGGATGGCCGAGTCGGCATGATCGCCGAGCGTCATCCGGTTGAGGATGGCGGTGGCTTTGGACTGGATGCCGGGGTTCGTGGGCATGAGGGCATTGTAACTGAGGGGGTGGGCTAAGTGCCCCTCAAATGTGGGGGGAGTGGGGGATTTCACGGATCATTGTGGCATTCGTCGGGCGCGATCACCGTGAAGATCGCTCGGTGTGCTGAATGGAGTTGTTTGGGCAAAGCGAGTGAAACACAGCCGAGGGAGGCACACACGATGAAGCACAAGATGTCGATTGCGTTGGTTCTGGCGGCGACGGGATCAGTCACGTTGGCGGACACGCTGACGGTGGGGCCGGATCTAGGGACCTATGACTACATCACGATCACGGCGGCGATCGCGAACGCGGCGAGTGGGGATGAGATCCTGATCCAGCCGGGGCTCTACGCGGAGAACCTGATCGTGAGCGGGAAGGACCTGGCACTTCGCAATGCGGGCGGTGGCACCGTGACGGTGTTCGGGCAGGACCTGAGCAAGTGCTTTGTGTCCACAGGAAGCTCGACGGATGTGGTGCTTGAGGGGATTGTCTTTACGCGTGGGTTCTCGACAAGCGCCGGCGGCGGGGTGTCGATCGAGGGTGGGTCCAGCGCGATGATCATTGATTGTGTGATCGAGGATTCGCACTCTGATTTCGGCGGCGGCGGGCTGTACATGTCCGGCGGCGGGGCGGTGACCAATACGATCATTCGGAACAACACGAGCAGTGGCAACGGCGGCGGGATTGATCTGCGCGGATCGCTGATCAAGACATTCACGAACTGTCTTATCGAGGGGAACACGGGCGTTGAGGGCGGTGGGTTGTCGTACTCGGGGGTCGGGAACATTGCGGGCTTTGAGGGGTGCACGTTCCGCAGCAATACCGCGACGAGCCGCGGCGGGGCGATCGCGATGCTGGGTATTGCGGGGAACAGCAGCGCGGCGGTTATGGACGTCAGCACCTGTGTGTTCTCGATGAACCACGCGCAGAACGTGGGCGGCGCGATCTGGATCTCGGATCAGGACGTGTTCCGCTCGTTGAACTGTGTGTATGAGCTCAACACGGCGGAGAATGCCGGCGGGGTGGTTCGGAATGAGCAGATCTTTGACGCGGTGAACTGCACCTTTGTGAACAACGATGTGATCGCGGCGGGCGTGAGCGATTCGTTCGAGTCGAATAGGGCGGACGCGGACACGAACCTGATGAACTGTGTGGTGGTGAACGCGAGCGCGGCATCGCATACCGGATCGGGTGATTTCAACTCGTACTACTCGTTGATCCCGGAAGCGCCCGCTGGCGAGGTGGACGGGAACGGGAACTTCAGCGCGGACCCGATGTTTGTGGATCTGGGCAGCGGCGATTACTCGCTGATGGCGGGCTCGCCGGCGATCGACGCGGGGAACTCGCGTGGGGTGCTTGGCCCGGTGGATCTGCTGGACGTGGCCACGGATTTCAGCGGCGACGTGCGGAACCTGGACGACCCGGACACGGAGAACGCGGGCGTCTCGACGTGGGAGCTGTGTGTTGATCTGGGGGCGTTTGAGTTTCAGCCCAGCGGCGGGTCGGATTGTGCGGCGGACCTGACCGGGGACGGGGTGCTCAACTTCTTCGATGTGAGCGCGTTCCTGTCAGCGTACAACATGGGTTGCCCGTGATCGGATGATAGATTGAGTGATTTTTCGCCCCCGTTTTTGCTGAGGAACGGGGTTTTTTATGTGATCAGATGGTTTCGTGCGGATGCAGGTGTTGGGGGCGGTACGGATTCGTGTACATTGGGTTGGTGATGTTTCGGTTCGATACACCAGTTGCAAGGAGATGATGATGCGTAGTGCTTTGAAGTTGATGCGTGTGGGTCCGGTGTGTGGTGCGCTCGCGTTGGGGTTGAGCTCCGCGGGGGTTATCGCGCAGGATGATTGTGTCGATCTGCAGTTGATCGGGTCATACGGTGATATCGACGGATCGTTGTATTCGAGGAGTGGGGTTTATGACGATGGGTATGCTTATCTTCTTCGACCAATTGGGTATCAGGCGGAACTCAAGATTATCGATCTTCATGACCCCTCTTCGCCGGAGTTGGTTCAGTCGTACGAACTCTCTTCGAACCTGGGTTGGGGTCGGCAGGCGGTGTCGGATGGCGTGTACTACTCGACAACAAGTGGTCGGCTCATTCGGTTTCGGCTTGATGATGGAACGGCACTCCCAGAGTATCACGCATCAGACATCGTCTCACGGATGGTTGTTCAGGGCGATCGGGTGTACCTTGGATTATTTGATTTGGATGACAACGGAGCAGGAGGATTCGAGATCGTTGATGTATCCGACGAGAACAACCCTGTTCGGATCGTATCGGAGGCGATTGAGCCGGTGAATGCTGCGGGTGATGTTGTTGATATTGATGTGGACGGAACAACGCTCTACATCACGCACAACTTTCTTGGGCTGTATCGGTATGATATCTCAGATCCAGCTTCACCCAGTTTTCTCGGGCGTTACTCGCTTACTGGCGCCGAGTACACATCATTAAGTATCAATGGCGGGGTGGCGTATCTGGCCACAGCTCACGGCGGGATCGAGGGGTTGTTGACTCTCGATATTGGCGATCCATCAGAGGTGTTGCTTGTGGGTACTTCTCTGAATGAGATTCCGTTGCAGAGAGGGCAGGCCAGTTCTCTCGGAGGGGATCTGCTGGCATTGAGTTACTGGCACTTGAACGAGTTGCGGATTGTGGATGTTTCTGATCCGCAGTTTCCTGAACAGGTATTTGTTGTGGACACCAGGCTCCATGCACCAGCACTCATGAATGAGGAGACTCTGGTTCTGATGAGTTCTGATGGTTTGCTCGTGTACGACTTGGGAGCAGGGTTCGGTGGAGATTGTCGGCCACCTATGGTGATACCGTGCGATCTGGATGGGAATGAGGAGTTGAACTGGCATGACCTATCCGTGTTTCTTGAAGCATACTTAAGCGGTGAGGCAGAAGCGGATTTGAATGGGGACGGCCAGCTCGATCGCTTCGATGTTTCAGTGTTTATTCAGTGTTACAATGCATATCGCGATCAGTAGTCCTGACGTGTAGCGTTGAGCGAATACCTTGCCCCGTTTCTCGCGAGAAACGGGGTTTTTTGATGCTCTGGAGGAAATATGGGAGTTGGTCGGGCGCGGGCTTGGTGGGCGACGCGTGGTTCTCTACGGCGCGGTCCGCGCTGGTTGAATGAGAGGCCGACCATGAAGCTTGCTGAGATACTTGGAAACACGCGTTCGCTGATCGTGCTGGCGGTGCTCGCCCTGGCGATGGGGCTGACGAGCAGGGCGGGGGCGGTCGATCTGGAGATCGAGAACGACGCGGACTACGCCCGCCTGGTCGATGCAATGCGGGCGGCGGAGTATGTCCGCTCGGATGTGATCGTGGCCTCGAATCCCAAGCCAAGGGTGTACGCGACGCTGGCGGCGACGATGGCGTACGCGGAGCGGAACCCGTACGCGAGCGATGATCAGATCAACGCGTTCCTGATTGCGTTCGATTCGGCGCTTTCGGGGTACGCTCCGGGGGACCCGGACCTGAACAGCAAGGCGTGCTTCTACGCGGCGCTGCGGTTCGCGCTTGTTGATGATGCGGCGCTGGCGGGGACGGACACGGACGTCGGGCGGCGGGCGCTCGCGCTGCTGGGGATCGTGGTGCCGGACCCGGACGGGTTCGAGTCGATCCAGCGGAGGATGGTGCGGTACGAGCTGGCGCTGGCGCGTCCGCTGGATTACCGCAACGAGGTGTTCGACCTGCTGGTGACGGGCTTCTACGGGGTGGACCTGAACGGGAACGCGCGGGGCACGCTGGCGGCGCTGCTGGATTCGTACTTCGCGGGCGCGGGGTTCGACCCAGCGCTGGGGGCGGTGCGTGCGGACATGGCGACGGTGAACGCGGGTCTGGCGATCCTGCCCGCGGACTACGCGGGGTATCAGCTGGCGATCTCCGAGGGCGACGAGAACACGGCGCTGCGCGATGCGGTGACGGCGCAGCTGGATACGGTGCGGGCGCAGATCGACTCGATCGTTGGCTCCGACCCGATGGTTGACGACGGCTCGCTCGATGATGCGCTGGCGAACGCGCCGGGGATCGCGCAGAGCGTGGACCTGGCGATGAACGATCCGGCGTACGTGCAGCAGGTGCTCGATGATCTGCGTGCGGAGCTGGAGGCGACGGCCGAGGCGCGGGCGGCGGCGAGCGCGGCGACGTTCCTCATGCTCCAGAGCGACTTTGCGGACATCGAGGCGTACGCGACATACACCCGGGACTACTCGGAGATTGCGCTGGAGACCAACGACACGCTCGCGTATGTGCAGAGCGGGGTATCGATCGCGGGGAACCTGGCGATCGGCGTTGCGGCGGTCTACACAGGGAACCCATTCGTGGCGGCGAGCGCGTTCCTGAACGTGGCCACGGAGAGCGTCGGGCTGATCGACGACCTGACCGGGCCGCCCTCGGTGGAGCAGCAGACGTTCGATCAGGTCGTGGCGCTGCGTCAGCAGGTCGAGGAGATGCGACAGGAGATGACCGCACGCTTCGATCGGATCGACCGGCAGCTCAACGTCATGTACACGACGATGATCACGGGATTCAACCAGATCGGCGACCAGATCGGTGATCTGCAGGGTGACGTTGAGGCGATCGCGCGTGACATGGCGGTGGTGCGCTCGCAGCTGCGTCATCTTGAGGCGGCGTTGTACGGCGTGGCGCAGGATATCCTGCTGAGCGATCTGACCAACGAGACGAATGTGGTGCTGGACTACCGCGACGAGAACGGGATCGACCTGCCCTACAGCGGCGGGAGCCCGGACTTCATCACGGCTTCGGAGAGCTTCTTCACGTACGCGACGCTGACGGCGCTGAGCGAGGCTTTCGCGGGGTCGCGCTCGAACCCGACGGTGACGATCAGCAACGCGGAGGAGTACATCGGCGACGGCCCGGTGTCGGGGTACCTCAACGATCTGGCGGTCCTGACGACCGCGCTGGGCGTTCCGAGCCTGTCTGGGGTGGATCTGGTGGGGCTCGAGCCCTGGTCGCAGGCGGCCTCGGCGTACGCCCAGCTGGCGCGAGAGAACCCATGGTACTTCGCGTACCGCTACAACAGGCAGCTGGAGGACTACAACGCCGATCCGGACAACGAGTCGCTGCCAGAGCTGGACCGGATTCTGGTTTCGGGTGATCAGGTGATGGCGTTCATCGAGAACATCCGCGAGATCGACACGGGCGGCAACGCGGTGCTGTTCGACGCGTTGGTGCTGCACTACAAGGACGCGGCTGCGGCATTCCAGGCGCAGCTCGACGCCGAGATCGCGGGCGCACTGCCAGCGGTCTTCTCGAACAATGGGAAGATGCTCGATCTGTGGATGGGCGAGGTGCAGGCGGATATCGGTGATGTGGTTACGGATCCGGGGCTGTTTGTGCTGGCCAATGTCTCGGGGAACCTCACGATCCCCGACGACGCCACGAACATGGGGTACAACGCGTTTACGGATGCCAATGATGATGCGCGGGCGCGGATCCTGCAGGTCTGGCACCTGCTGCAGAAGGGGAAGGCTCCTGATCCGGGCGCGTACCGGTTCCGGGCGGAGATCTTCTGGTTCTCGCCGGATTACTCGATCCTCATGTGGATCGGCGATACGCCCACGTACCCGTTTGATGACCCGGATGCGGCCCCGGAGTTTGCCTCGAAGCGGTACGACTTCAGCGCCGATTTCTTTGCTGGGTTTTCCTGGTTCCCGATTTTCAATGATGAGCCAGGCGCGAGCAACGCGTTTGGGGATGTGTGGCATGAGACACGTTCCTACTCGGGGTATTCGCGCGACATGGACACCCAGGTCTCGAACCAGCTGAATGAGCCGAGGAATAACGAACAGTTCCGCAGCGATGACTTCCGGATCACCTTCGCGAGCAACTCAGCCGACACGCTGATCGAAGAGTCGGAGCTTTATGGGGACTTGTACGACTTCCGGATCATCGCGCGGGACGCGCTGCTGCTCGAGCTGATCGATGAGGACTCTGATCTCGCGATCGCGGCACGTGCGTTGGATCGGGCTGAGGCGATCCTGGATGCCTACGTGACGATCGGCATGCCCGACGAGCTGAACGCGAGCGACGTGCTCCGCTCGGCGCTGCGAGCGCTGCCCGGCACGAGTGATCTGGGACTTGGTTCGATCGATGTGATCAAGCTGATCGATGAGATGGGTTTGGAAGACGGGGGCGGGACATGGGCGGACCAGTCGTTCAACGTGACGCTGATCGACGAGATCCTCAACGAGCGGATCGATGTGGTGCACACGGAGATCCTGCGTGGGCTCCAGCGCCCGGCTGCCGCCCCCGATTATGTCGGGTGGGTTCAGCGCGAGCTGGCGAACCTGCGCGACACGGCGTTCGATCTGGCGCGGGACGACATGTACGTGGCTGGAGCCAATGGCACAGTCGTCACGGACGTATTCGGCGGCGTGCTGGTGAACGACGTGGATCAGGAGTTCCGGACGATCACGCTCGACACAGCGTACATCCTCGATCCGGGGTACGTTGCGCCGAGCAACGGCACGGTGTTGCTCAACGCGGACGGCTCGTTCACCTATAAGGCAGACCCGGGGTTTTCGGGGACGGACTCGTTCACCTACCGCTCGATGACCACCATCACGGGCGTCGCTGAGCCGGTGTACTCGAGCCCTGCAACGGTCGTGATCCAGATCCCCGACGCGGGGTGCGGGCTCGCGGACTTCAACGCGGACGGGGAGCTGAACTTCTTCGATGTGTCCGAGTTCCTCGTCGCTTACCAAGCGCAGGATCCGCAGGCGGACCTGAACGACGACGGGTTGTTTAACTTCTTTGATGTGTCGGCGTTCCTCGTGGCGTTCGGCGCGGGGTGCCCGTAGCACGCGACTCAGGAGAACACGTCTCCCCCGCAGGGATTCGCGTCGATGGCAGGCCAATGCTGCTGATGTCACACGATTGTGTGCGATCAAACGGGTACAGAGTTCGGTCGAGGGTGCAGTCATCGCGCAGTCGCTTATCAGGTAGTACTCCTCCGATAATGTGTGAGTTGCTCAGCTCGGATCTGGTACGCTCGACATCAATCCTGAGGCCCGTGGGCCGACGTTGGGCTTGAATCGGTGCGAGGCGGGGGATGGTGATTGTGGATACCCCGCTGCTTTCTTTATTGCGTGGATCCTCGCGCTGGAATATCATCGCGGTCTTGTGTGTGCCGGCGTCGGTGATCTGAGCCGTGAGCACGATACTCATATGGTGATATTGGACCGGGCGCGAGATCGCACCTTGGGCAGCAGAGGTAGGTGTGTGATGGAGCTTCGTTGCAAGGGCGTCTACTTGAGGTTCTGCTTGGTTCTCGGGGTGCTGGGTCTCGCTTCTCAGATGCTCAAGGCGCATGCCCTGGGTAGGGGCGGGGCTGGTCCAGTTCACAGGGTGTTTGTCGATGCTTCCGCGGTTCCTGGTGGTGATGGAACAGCGTGGCACGATGCTTTTCAAGATCTCCAGGATGCCATCGGGCACGCTCGCACGCTCGGCGGTGCAGTGGAGTTGTGGGTCGCGGAGGGTGTCTACACCCCGGATCGGTCGACTGGGGATCGTCACGCACGTTTCGTGGTTTCAGGCTTTGACGCTTTTACATTGCTCGGGGGCTTCCCGTCAGGGGGTGGCGCCATCGAGCAACGCGATCCTGAGGCATTCGCCACGGTGCTCAGCGGTGATCTTCTGGGCGATGATGTGGTGGTCTACGAGCCGATTGAGTTCAGCGATGAGCTGGTGCCGACAAATCTTCTGAGCGCGGGCGTCCGGTTCGAACAACGCGAGGACAACGCTTACGGTGTTCTGGACGTGTTGGAGACGCCCGAGGGTGTGCTCATCGACGGCGTCGAGATCCGCGGCGGTCATGCCCACGGGCTCGATACCCCCGGCGGTCCCGCGAGTTCGGAGGGGGGCGGCGTTCGCATCGAGGATGCCCGTGTTGTGCTCCGCGATTGTGTCATCATCGGGAACTATGCAGGGACGTACGGTGGCGGTGTGTACGCTGCGGGTGCGGAGGCGGGGCTCGTGCTGGAGCATACGCGGGTTGAGTTCAACTCCTCGCAGGAGCGGGGCGGTGGTGTGTATACAACCTGCCAGGAGGTACAGATCCTTGCCGCGGATATTCACTCAAACGCGTCGCACGATGGCGGCGGTCAGTTTGGCTCCAATGCGCAAATCGAGATCAGCGACACGCTGTATGAAGGGAACATTGCAACGGGGGAGGGCGGGGGTATGCTCGCGGGGGCGTACGGGCGTGTGGTTGCCACCGACACGGTGTTCACAGCGAACGCAAGCCTGTCCTGGGGTGGCGGGCTTCACGTGGGGCGAACGAGCTCGCTGATCGGATGCACCTTTGAGGAGAACGTCGCGACCGGACGCGGTGGTGGGCTCTACTTGGCTGTCGTGGGGATTGATCCGGACTGGGGCGAGGTTCGTATGAGTGCGTTCCGACGCAACGCCGCGGGAGGTCAGGGAGGCGGGGCCTACATCTATGGCGACGTAGAGGTTGGCGGCACGCTGTTCGAAGAGAACCGCTCATTCTCCGATGGGGGTGGGTTGTTGATCACTACCGGAGGGGTGCTGGAGCAATCCATTGTCCGATCCAATACCGCATCCGGCTGGGGTGGCGGGCTCAACGCATCGACGCGTGTCGAGGTTCGCGGTCTGCTCTTGGAACTGAACCACGCGGATAACCGTGGCGGAGCGATCTCGGCCAGCAACCGAGTGATCCTGAGCGATCTAGAGGTGGTTGAGAACACGGCCGGCATCGCGGGCGGTGGGGTATTCCTGCAGTCGGACTGCACGCTCACACGCTCAGCATTCCGCCGCAACTTCAGCAATGAGCTTGGTGGCGGCCTGGCGATTGTGCACGAGAATGAGCTGTCGCTGCTGATCATCGATTCGAACTCCGCCGAGATCGCGGGTGGTGGCGTGTATAGCTACAACACGCTGAACACGCTCAGCCAGATCACGTGTGTCCAGAACGATGCGCAGGAGTTCGGTGGGGTCGTCGGGGTGAGCCCGCTGGAGATTCGTGATTCGATCATCTGGGGCAACTCCGCCTCGTCCGGAACGCTTGAAGAGGCTCAGATCAATGGGACTGAACATGACATCTCTGGCTGCCTGATCGGTGGGCTCGATCGGTATGACGGGAATGGCAATATCGATGGTGACCCTCTCTTCGTTGATCTGATCGGGCCTGATGGTATCGAAGGGACTGGGGACGAGAATCTGCGTCTGAGCTCGGTCTCTCCCGCGATCGATGCGGGTTCAGAGGCTGGAATCTCTAGCAACCTCGGCCCATTCGATTATGACGGGCGTGACCGCTTCGTCGGATTTGGTGGGAATCCGTTGCGCGTGATCGACATGGGTGTTTACGAGGCGCAGGATTGCGATGCTGATGCGATCGCAGATGCTCAAGCGATCGGTCTCGGACTGATACAGGACTGTAACGATGATGGTGTGCCCGATGCGTGCCAGCTCGACTCATACAACTACGCCAGCCAAGAGTCACTCCAGCGCCCGGACCCAGCACCGGGGCAGCGATTCGGGAGCACACTGGCGACCGATACGGGCGTGCTCGCGGTGGGTGCCCCCTGGGACACCGAGCGTGGTTTTGCTTCGGGGAGTGTCTACCTGTACGACGCATACACCGGGAACCTCTTGCACAAGCTCACATCGGATCTCGTCAGCGAGTCTCATAAGTTCGGAAGTGCTCTCGATGTAGCGGGGAATATCGTGGTAATCGGGGCTCCGGGAGACAACACGGTGGGTACTCGCTCTGGCGCCGTCTACCTCTACGACGTCGGCAGCGGTGCGGAACTCACAAAGATCATCGCCCACGATGCAAGGCTATATGACGAGTTCGGATATGGGGTGGCCGCTGGCGATGGGTACATCGCCGTGGGATCTTCCCGGGGTGATTTGCCATCCTCGGGCAAGGTGTACGTCTATGACAGCTCGAACTTCGGATTGCTCTATGAGATCAGCTTCCCCGATGCACAGCGTGATGATGAGATCGGGCGTGTTATGGTGATTCATGAGGGGTTGCTCTACATCGGCTACGAGCGAGATTCAACTGACGAGTTTTATGCGGGGTCCGTGCTGGTCTACAGACTCAGCGATGGGATGCTCGTGTCCCGCATAGTTCCTGAGCAGGCAGCAATCCATGCCCGCTTTGGGGCGGCGATCGATGTTCGTGATGGGCTGTTGGCGGTTGGATCATACAATCTGGGCCAGCAGGGGCAGAGTTCCGGGGGGGTGTACATCTTTGATACAGGGACAGGCGCTCAGCTGCATCGGATCATTCCCAATGATGTCACCACCGGTGACCGATTCGGGTACGACGTTGTGATTGGGGATGGGTTCATGGCCTCGGGTGCAATCAACGGCGCGGGTGTGTACGGGGCGGTGTATATTCACGCCCTGCCTGATGCCGAGTTGCTCACAAAGCTTGCTAACCCCTCGGGGATGTACTATGGGGGCTACGGCGCGGCGCTTGAGGCGGTGGACGGACGCGTGTTTGTCGCCGATATGGCATGGCGTGCGGAGACAGATGAGCCCGGCAATGTGCTGGCTGTATCCCCTGCGATACTCGATGATGACCAGGATGGTGTGCCCGATGTGTGCGTCTGTCTCGCGGATTTCAACGGCGATGGTGAGCTCAACTTCTTCGATGTCACTCTGTTCGTCGTCGCGTTCACGTCGTCTGATGCGCAGGCGGACCTGAACGACGACGGGCTGTTTAACTTCTTTGATGTGAGCGCGTTCCTGACGGCGTACGGCGCGGGTTGCCCCTGAGCTACTGGCCGAGCGGTCGGGAGTCTTAATCGTCATAGATTGAATTGGCGCGGGACATCGCGCCCTCGAGGTTGGTGACGACGTCGTGCTCCGGGCCGAGTTGCTCACGGAGTGCGCGGAGGGCAGTAAAGTAGCGCTGGCCGTCTGGCGATGATCCTCCGTGGAGGACGGAGGCCGCGATGCCGAGATAGCCATCGCACACGATGGTTTCGTGATGCTCGTCTCCGAGCGTGCTCAGGAGGATCTCGTGTGCCTGGGCGTACAGCGCGAGCGCGGCGTTGGCGTCGCCCGCGCTCATGTGCATGTGCCCGGTCTGCCGGAGCCCCCAGGCGTGGTGGAACCGGTCCTGCCCCATCGCGAGGCGAGCCGTGGCTTCTTCAGCCTGCGCGATCGCTTCGGCGTGGGTCGTGGGGTCATCGAGCTGGAACAGCACATTCGCGCGTGCGAGGTCGACAAGGGCCACCCGCTCTGGCGAACTGGGCGAGAGCGATTCGGCGACGGCTCTCGCGTGGTCGAAGCCCTGGAGCATGAGCTGATCGTCGCCGAGCTGGCGGGCGAGCTGCGCGATGGAGACCAGCCGCTCGATCTGGAGCGGCCGGCTGGTCTGGTCGAGACGGTCAGCGAGATCGAGGGCGTAGCGGAGCTGGGCCAGGGCTGCGTCGTCGTGTTCTCTGGCCATGGCGATCTGCGCTTCGGCGATGCTCAGGTCGAGCAGGAGCACCGGTGATGCGATGCGTTCTCGGTCGATCTGCTCCAGCTCCAGCTCGGCCTCACTGATGAAGCCGAGGAAGAGGAGGAGATCGGCGAGGCGGAGCTGGACCGAGCTCCGCGCGTATGGGTCGTCTGCTTGCCCATAGGCATCGATGGCGGCGCGGTAGTGCTCGAGTGATTCCTCGTTGCGTCCAGCGGCGCGGAACCGGTCCGCCAGAGCGCTGTGAAGTCTGGCCGACTCGCCCGCGCTGAGCGTGTCCTCGTTTCGGAGCGCTGATGCGATGCTCTGGATCGCGAGCTCGAGGTTCGGTTCCAGCGTTGTCGTGCGCGGGTCCTGCAGCGAGAGTTCCATGGCGATGCCCGCGGGGATGGAGAGCGCGTCCCCGCGTTGGGGGTTTCCATCTGGAGCATCGCCGTCGCTTGGTGATGAGAGTGCGAGGCGGAAGAGCACCATGGTGACCACAATGAGCAGGGCGAATGCCGCGATGTATGTGCTTGTGCGGGGTTTGCGGGCTTGCTCAGGAGCTGGCTGGGCCAGCGCGTCGATGACGCTCTGGACATCCGGCGGGCGATCATCCGGATCCACGCGGAGCATCCGATCGAGTGTCCCTCGCTCGCGCTCATCGAGTTCGTTGATCTCGTGGAGCAGCTCCCGGGCTTTTCCTGTGCGGATCCGTGATCTCGATTCTTCGTCGCTGAGGTCGTTGAATCGCTGGAGCTGGACCCCGTGCATGAGCTCGACGTAGAGCAGCGCGAGGGCGTAGATGTCCGTGCGTTGGCTGAAGTCGGGCCTGGAGTAGACGGTCTGTTCGGGAGCCATGGAAACTCGGGTCCCGGCGTGGCGGAAGCTGCTGGAGGCGGGGTCATTGGGGAGGCCGCTGAGCCCGAAGTCGATCACTCGGGGGTGCCCGTAGCGGTCGATGAGCACGTTCGCGCTGTTGATATCCAGGTGGAGGATGCCCTGATCGTGGGCAGAGCGGATCGCGTCGAGGATCTTGAGGTAGATTTCCCGCTTGGTTTCCCGGCTGACATTGGGATCGCGGGCGTAGTCGTGGAGGGTGCGGGCATCGCGGATGAGTTCCATCGCGATCCAGGGGATCCCGACCCCGGCGTGGGTGTGGATGCCGGTCTCGTATACGTGCGCGACGTGGGGGTGCGAGAGCTCGGCGAGTGCCTGCGATTCTCGGGTGAATCGCTCTCTGGCTGAGGGCGAGCGGACGCCGATCCTGAGGACTTTGATGGCGACGTCGCGCTCGGGGCTTTTCATCGTCGCGCGGAGGATGGTGCTGGAACCGCCCGCGGCGATGTGCCCGACGATGGTGTAGCGGCCGGCCAGCGTGATCGAACCGTCGAGCGGGATGTCGATGATGTCTGGGAGTCGTGATGAGACCAGGTCGGTATCGAGGAATGAGCTCTGATCGGATGCGTGCTCCAGCAGCGACGCCAGCGTTTTCGCCCGCTGGGGATCATCGGTGCGGAGCTGCTCGAGGCGCGCAGCTCGCTGCTGCGGATCCAGCCCGAGCAGCTCGTGGAAGAGCTGTTCGATGTCTTTGAAGGCATCAGGATTCATGCGCCATCCCCTCGATTCGTGTGCGGAGCCATGCGCGGGCGAAGCTCCAGTCGCGTTCGACTGTCCGGAGCGGTACGCCGAGCACCTCGGCGACCTGCCCCATGGGCATGGCGCTGAAGAAGCGGAGCTCGACGACCCTGGCTTTGCGTTGATCGAGCCCTTCGAGCTCGTTCAGCGCTTCGTTGAGTGCGAGCAGGTCGATCACGCCCGGGCGGAGCTGCTCCAGGCTCGTGTCGAGCTGTTCGGAGAACGCGTCGTTGGCGCGGATCCTTGCGTTGCGCTTTCTCGCGTGATCAACGAGCACGTGGCGCATGACCTTCGCGCAGATCGCGCGGAGCGATTCGCTGGTCAGGGGTCTGGCCTCCTGCTGCCCGGCGTAGGTCCTGATCAGCCTGATATAGGTTTCGTGCAGCACGCCCGCCGTGCAGAGCGTGTGCCCGGCATGCTCACGGCGCATCAGCCCGCGTGCGATGTGCTCGAGCTCAGTGTAGATCACGCCGAACGTTTCGCCCAGCCCCTCGGTGGCGTGGCCCCCGTCGGGCGTGTGGGTTACGTGCGTGATGTGTGTCTCGCTGTCCATCCGGTGTACCAATGTTATCGGTCATCAGCGTTGGCGAGTTTTGCTGAAACCGTGGCGGGTGTGGCGTTCCCCGTTCGCTCTTGCTCTGGGGACACGCTTTGTTCCGGGAGGACCCAGGATGTACGCCCAGTTTCAGTTCAGGTTCCGGTCGTTGTTGCCGGTCATGTCGCTCGCGATCGGTGCGGGCAGTCTTCATGCGCAGGTGCAGGTCAGCGGGAGCGTATCGTACCGTGATTCGCTGCTGGCGAGCGAGAATCTCGGGAACGAGCATTTCAATCTCCTTGGCATTGGGCATGATCCCGACGACGGCGCGGTTTTCCTCGTCTGCTCGACCAACTCGACTTCGCAGTGCCCGTCCCCCGATAACCTTCACATCTACCGGCTCGATCAGGCCCGGAACGAGTGGGTCTTCGATGGCTCGATCGATCATTCAGGGGTCGTGTTTGACTCGATCATCGACGTGCAGGACGACCGGATCGCGATCGGGCAGTCGTTCTTCTCGGGGAGCATCGGTGACGACAGCGTCGACATCTACAAGCGTGGTTCCGGCGGCGTCTGGGCCCATGAGGGGATGTACCGCCCCGCGGACAACTTCGTGGGGGACTTCTTTGGGTTCAGTGTATCGATCGATGGCGATCTGCTCGCGGTCGGTGCGCCGCAGGAGGGGGACGACCCCCGGGCGTCGCAGGTCGGCCCGGGATCGGTCTACGTCTACCGATTCCAGAACGGGAGCTGGGTTCTTGATGAGAAGGTCGTGGCGAGTGACGGGGTGGATCGTGATTACTTCGGCGATGAGGTTGCCATCAACGCGACCCCTACTGGCTGGCGCCTGCTGAGTTCTGCCCCGGAAGCGAGCACCGATCCGGGCGGGATCAACCTGGCCGGCGCGGTGTATCTGATCGAGAAAGCGAACGGGACCCTGACCGAGCTCGACAAGCTCGTGCACACCACGGATTCGCAGGGATTTGGTGATCTTGGGGGCAACGGTGTTGCGATGGGCGGCGGTGTTGTCGCGATCACTGATGACGACGAGGTATTCTTTTACCAGATCAACGCGAGCGGCCAGTTTCAGGCGATGAACATCTCCGGTCTGAGCGCCGCCAGCGCGTTCTCTCGCCCTGATATCGACAATGGGGTCATTGTGACCGGCCTGCCGAACGATGCTTCGCCATCGGTCCGTGTGCTGCACATCTCGGGCTCGGGAACGCTGAGCGAGGAGACGATCGGGTTGCCGGCCGGGATAAATCCCGGTGATGGGTTCGGCAGGAACGTGTATACGGACGGTGGCGTGCTCGCCACGGGTGTGTCGGGGTTGGATCTTGCCGGTGAGAACGCGGGAGGCATCTGGACCACGCCGCTGATGGGGGCGTCGTACCCGCAGGGGTTGATTCTTGAGGGTGCCGGCGATCCCGCGGCTCGGTTCGGTTCTGCGATCAGCACAACAGAGGATTGGGTCGCGATCGGTTCGCCCGGTACACCCGATGCGTGCTTCCCCTCGGCGCAGGGGTCCGTTCGGCTGCTCCAGGCGACAGGGCTGGATTGGGTCACCACCCAGTTCATTCGCCCGGGGGCCGGCGTGGTCGGGTCGGGCTTTGGGCACGCGATCGCGATCGACGGTGATACGCTGGCGGTCTCGATGCCGGGGTTCATCGGGGAGCTGTTCAACACACCCAACGGTGCCATGTTCATGTACACCCGCCACGGGACCACGTGGTCGCTGGACCAGATCATCGAGGGTGGGTCTGCCGATGACGGCTTCGGTGAATCGCTCGTGCTGCGCGGTGATCACATGATCGTTGGCGAGCCGGGCAGTCCAAACTCTGGCGACGCGGTTCATTTCGCGCGGGACGCGAGCGGTGTGTGGCAGCGTGTGACCGGCTTTGGCGTGGGCAACCTGAGTGTCGGAGCGAGGTTCTCGGAGGCGATGAGTCTGGGAGACGACCTGCTGTTCGTGAGTGCGCCAATGGATGGTGCGGCTGCTGGCGAGGTGCACATGTACACACGCAGCGGCACCATAATCGGGTATTCGCAGCAGGTCCAGATCCCGGGCGTGGTTGCCGGATCGCGTGCGGGGATGGCGCTGGCGCAGTCCGATGCGTTCCTGTTTGTTGGGATCCCCGGCAACGCCATGATCCCGGGTCGTGTTGCGGCATACCCGATCCAGGGCACGTCGCTGGGGGCGCCGCTGCTGATCGATGATCCGATGAACAGCGCGATGGGCTTCGGTGCATCGCTGAGCGCGGAGGGGGACTTGCTCGTTGTCGGGTACGAGGATCCTGACGCCGGCACGGCGTGCGTCTACGCGTTCAACGGCCAGGGCTACCAGCTGATCCAGAGCGTTGCTTCGCCGACAGGTGCGAGCGGATCGGGCTTCGGGTGGGTGAGCGAGGTCGGCGCAAGTACCGTCTTCATTGGTGCGCCGGATGAGCAGTCGGCGGGGATCCCGGGTGAGGGGCAGGTTCACCTGCATCAGGTGGAGCTGCGTTACACGGTGCCCGAGTGCGATATGGATATGCGCGAGTCGCGTGTCCAGTGGATCGAGGATGACACCCCGGAGTCTGGTGATTGGTACGCGCGGGGGATCGAGGTCGATGAGGGTTACGCGATCGTTGGCGTGCCGTTCGAGAAGTACTCTTATGTTTACGATGGTCAGCTCTACAATGCGAATAACGCCGGGAAGGCGGTGATCTACGAGCGCACCGGGCTTGTGGAGTGGACCGCGGTGGCGCAGTTTCGCGGCAGCAATCTCGATGGCAGCCCAGAGCCCGCTTCTCACAGCGACTGGCTCGGTGAGGCGGTGGACATCGAGGGAGACCTTGCGGTCGCGGGCGGGACGCAGGCAACCGATGAGCAGAACGGGGTGCGATCCGGCTCTGTACGGATCTATCAGCGGGGGCTGACGGGGTGGGTTGATACGGGGGAGCTGTTCCCGTCCGCCAACGCTGTGAACGGAGCCGAACCGATCCGCTACTTCGGTTCAGCGGTCGATCTCGACTCCACCGCAACGCTGCTCGCGGTTGGTGCTTCCAACTCGAGCATCGGCGCGACCGGCACCGGGGCGGGGTTCGTCTACGAGCAGACCGGCGGCGGATGGGTCGAGTCGAACCTGCTGGTGCCGAGCGTGCTGCAGTTCGCCGATCACTTTGGAGAGAGTACGTCGGTGGAGGAGGGGTGGGCCGCGTTCGGTGCTCCGGATGATCACGCTCACCCCGGTGGCGCTGTTCATTTGTTCCGTCGGATCGGACTGGGCGCGTGGGTGTATGACAGCTCGCTCAGCGATCCGTCTCTTGGGGCGTTCAGTCGGTTCGGAACAAGTATCGAGATTTCACGCTCGGACCTGGGGCTGACGATCGTTGTGGGTGCGTCAGGCGCGAGACACACGGCGGTCAACAGCGTCGGTGCCGCGCTGGTGTACATCCTCGATGGTGCGAGCATGCAGTGGACCCTGCACCAGCGCCTGGACCCGGAGTTTGTGCGTACGAGTGCTTCGTACGGCGCGGACGTGAGCATCGATCACAACACCATCGCGGTGGGGGGGCCGTTGATTCAGGATGGGATGCCCGGAACAAGCTGGACGGGCGGGGTGGAGATGTACAACCTGGACGCGGCTCAGGTGGGCTTTGTCCACCGGACCACGGTGCGGCCCGACCAGAGCGAGTGGGGGAACGCGAATGGATGGGGATACGCGATCGGGCTCTCTGGTGGGACCGTTTTCCTGGGCACGCATCAGGCGGACGGTGACCCGTACCTGCCGGCCAACAACAACATCAACTCGGGCGCCCTGATCGCGTACGACATCATCTGCGTGCCTGAGTGCGTCGCGGACTTCGATGGGGACGGGATGCTGAGTTTCTTCGATGTGTCACAGTTCCTGGCAGCGTATTCATCGATGGATCCCCGCGCCGACCTGAACGGGGACGGGATCCTGAACTTCTTTGATGTCTCGGCATTCCTGATCGCGTACAGCGCTGGTTGCTGAGCGCTCGCGTTTGTATCTCTCCAAGGAGTATCTTGATGTACAGCACTATGGTTAAATGTATCGCTCTAATACTGGCCGTATCGAGCACGCTGGCGGGGGAGGCGTGCCCGCGGAGCGGGATCAACCTCGCGGGCATCGCGAGCTGGACGAGCAGCTGGCCATTCGTCGACTGCTTTAAGATCCGCCGTCCGTGGATCTCCGGCAATCACAGCGGGACGGTCTGGGATGACGGACGCCCGATCTCGATGGACGAGGACGGATGGGTGTCGTCGCTGCTTCCGGATCAGCGGGCGCACACGCTGATCTATGACAATAACTTCGGTCACTACCCGGCCGGTCGCTATGTCTGTCTCTACGAGGGCGAGGGGCAGATCCAGATCGGTGGGGACGCGACGGAGGTTTCGAGGGCGCCGGGGCGTATCGAGCTGGACGTCACGCCGAGCAGCGAGGGGATTTGGCTTGCGATCTACGCGGTCACCGGCGGCGACCACATCCGCAATATACGGATCATTCTCCCGGGCTTCGAGGCCACGTATGAGCAGCAGCCCTTCCATCCGCTTTTCCTCGATTCGCTGCGGTCGTTCGATGTGATCCGTTTCATGGACTGGCAGAACACGAATCACATCTGGTCCCACGACTGGTCTCAGCGCCCGCAAGCGAGCGACGCCGGGTACAACCTGGGTCTCGGTGTGCCCGTGGAGGTGATGGTGGACCTGTGCAACGAGCTCGATGCGGATCCCTGGTTCTGCATGTCGCACCGTGCGGACGATGCGTACGTGGCCCAGTTCGCTGCATTGGTGGCGGCGCGGCTCGAGCCCGGCCGACGCGTATACATCGAGCATTCGAACGAGGTGTGGAACGCGATCTTCCCCCAGTATCACTACGCCGTCGAGCAGTCGGCCATCCGCGGCATCCAGGGCGATGATGACTTCCAGCGTGCGATGCGGTACCACTCCGAGCGGAGTGTCGAGATCTTCGATCTCTGGGATGACCACCTGACTGCGGACCGGCTGATCCGCGTGATGGGCGGCTGGCATTCCAACACATGGGTGACGCAGCAGCTGCTCGATTGGAACGGGGCGCACCAGAGCACTGACGCGTTCGGCACCGCCCCGTACTTCGGGAACGCGCTGGGGGTCGGGTCCAACCCGCCGCAGACGCTGATGATGACCGCGGACGAGGTGATCGACGCGTGCCTTCGGATCATCAAGCAGGAGCGAGCGCAGACGCAGGCGCAGCTCGACACGCTCGCTGCGTACGCGGACATCGAGCTCGTCGCGTACGAGAGCGGGCAGCATTTGGTTGGTGTCGGCTCGTGGGCGCACGACGCGGACCTGACCGCGCTGTTTATTGAGGCGAACCGTCACCCGCGGATGTACGACGCGTATGTCGAGGACATCACCGGTTGGCGAGAAGCGGGGGGCGGACTGATGTGCGCGTTCGCGTCGTGCATCACGCCCACGCAGTGGGGCTCATGGGGGATCCTGGAGTATCAGGATCAGCCGATCGAGGAGGCGCACAAGATGCGGGCGTGGCTCGACATGTCCATGAGTCCGGCTGATCTCAACGGTGACGGCTCGCTCGATTTCTTTGATGTATCGCTGTTTCTCAAGGCGTTTGCGCAGGGTGATCCGATCGCTGACCTGGATCACAACGGGCGCATCGATTTCTTCGATGTCAGCGCGTTGCTGGCTGCGTTCTCGCGTGGTTGCTGAGCTGGACGCAACGCACATAGGTATCAGCTGGACGTGGGCATATTCAGCGAGGGTTGCCCGGCCGGTGCGGACACCGGCGAGGGCTTTTCGCTCTTTGTTGGGACTTTCCGGTGAGAGATTGTGGCCCGGCTTTGGGACCGGGCCGCGTGTGGTATTCACGAGCAAGCCAGAACACTGTACTATGAAGTGAGCACGTACATCATGTGCTGGGGGGATCGTTTGTGGACGAGCGGACCACAACCGCGCTGCTCAACGGGCTGCATGAACCTGGCAACGATCAGGCGTGGCTGGACCTCGATGCGCGATGCCGTCCGATCATGCTCGCGGTGGCACGCAGGCTGGGGCTTCGGGAGACCGAGGCCGAGGACGTCGTGCAGTCCGCGATGACCAACTTTGTGCAGTCCTACCGCCAGGGGAAGTACCAGCGGGAGCGTGGCCGCCTGAGCGCCTACTTGGTCACGATCCTGCGTTCGCGGGCGATGGATCACTGGCGGCGGAACAACAGGCATGAAGCACACGGGCCGGCCTGCGAGGCGTGCGAGCAGCTGAGCGATACGCAGGTGACCCGCATCTGGTTCGATGAGCGTCAGAACCAGCTCCTCCGCCAGGCGATTGATGAGCTGCGCGAGCATGGCGCGGACGAGGGCATGATCTCGGCATTCGAGCTCTTCGGTATTCGGGGCGTGGACATCGGGGAGGTGACGAGCCGCCTGGGCATGACGCGTGAAGAGGTGTACAACGCGAAGTACCGGATCACACAGCGACTGCGCCCCATCGTGGCCCGACTCGACGACTTGTACGAGGATCTCTGACATGACCGACGCGGTGACCGGGCAGGGCGAGGGAGTGCGTGACGAGGGCTGTATCGGGTTGGAGACGCTCGAACTGCTCGTGCACGAGCCGGGCAGTCCTCTTGATCCAAAGACGCGGCAGCATCTCGAGCTGTGTGAGCGATGCCGGGATCTGCTCGCGGAGATGAGGAAAGCCGATCAGTTCCTGGAGCGGTTCAGGAGTTGCGACGGGGATGAGATGCCCGCGGAACACGATCAGGGGCTCGTGCAGATCCCTGGATACAACGTGCTGGGGCTCATCGCGTTCGGAGGTCAGGGGGCGGTGTACCGCGCCGTGCAGCAGGGCACCGGGCGGGCGGTGGCGATCAAGGTGCCGATCGGCGATGCGATCCGGCGAGCATCCACGAGGTATCGCTTCGAGCGTGAGATCGAACTCACCGCACGGCTGGATCATCCCGGTATCGTCCGTGTGCTGGGGGCGTGCACGCTCGCGGATGGGCGCCTCGGGTGCGTGATGGATTATGTCGAAGGAGAGCCGTTCGATCGGTGGGCGAGCAGGGAGCGGGCTAGGGGTCAGCTTCGGAGTATCGCGAGATCGGTTTCGGGCGTTGCTGACGCGATCGCGTATGCGCACCAGCGAGCGGTGATCCACCGCGATATCAAGCCGAGCAATGTGATTGTGATGGCTGATGGTGAGCCGCGCGTCTTGGACTTTGGCCTGGCGAAGGCAATCGGGGAGGAGGGGTCGAGCTTCGCGACCCAGACCGGTGCTTTCGTGGGGACGCTGGTCTACTCGGCGCCCGAGCAGGTGGTATCAGGCGCGAGGTCGATCGATCTACGAACGGACGTCTATGCGTTGGGGCTGCTTCTTTTTCAGGCGCTGACGGGTCGCTTGCCGTACGAATCGGATCTGCCACCCGGCGAGCTGGTGCGATGCATCCGTGATCAGCCCACCGTGCGCCCGTCGGAACTCGGCGAAGGGATCGGCAGCGAACTCGATGCCATCGTGACTCGGGCGATGGCGAAGGAACCCGAGCGTCGGTATCAGAGTGCCGGTAAGCTCCGTGATGATCTGGAAGCGTGGCTTGTGGGTCGCGCGGTGAGTGCGAAGAAAGACAGCAGGTTGTATGTGCTCAGGAAATCGGCCTGGCGTCACCGTCGCCCGCTCGGGCTGGTCGCGATACTGCTGACAGCGATGTGCGTCGTGATCGTCGCCGGGGTCGTTTCACGTGCGCAAGTTGCGCGGGCCGAGCTCGCGGGTGCGGTGCGTGACGCTCGGACGATCGAATCGCACTGGGCCCGCATGGCGGATCTGCGTTCTGTGGGGCTGGACAACTTCGAGGCGGGCGAGTTCGGTGCGTGGGATGCGATGCTGGCACCGGATCAAGCGTTGATCGACCGGCGTATTGAAGGGGGGATCACGCGTGAAGGTCAGGCGGACGGCGCAGCGTACTGGGCGTTGTGGGAGATCTATCTGAAGTCTCCGGTCCTGTACAGCGTGCCCGCATTCGAGAGATCGCTCTCAGCCATTGATCCCGGCACGGGGACGATCGCAAAGATCGCACCGGCGTCGGGCGCGATCCGCTGGTGGGATCCGCGCAGCGGTGAGCTGGTCCGAGAGCTGTACGTCGGGGATGTGCGGGGGGCGATTTCGTTCAGCTTCTCGCCCAGCGGGAACATGGCGGTCATGACGCTTGCGGATGGGCGGCTCCTCTTCATCGATACCGTGAGCGGGGTTGTTCAGGAACCCAATCAAGCCTCGAAATCGTACATGGTCAGGATCGCGGAAGGCCGGGTCCTGAGTGGCGTACGCGGTGGTGAAGGCGTAGAAGCCAGATTGAAGCTCTGGGATATCTCCTCGGGAAGCCCCGAGCTTATTCGGGAGATCCATACCACGTGGCCAACCCGCAACACGGTGATCGATGCGTCGATGCGTTATGCCGCCGTGTTGGCCGAACGAGGCCAGCTCTCGGTGGTCGACATGCGTGATGGTGCGCTGCTGCTGCGCCGAGCGGAGGAGATCCAGCCGAGGTTTCTGATGGTGCAGTCGCGCGGGATAGCGGGGGAGTTCCTTTTGTTTGGCGGATCGGTCATGATGTCGCTTCACATGCAAGAGGATGGGGGTGATTTTGTCATGATCTCGGATGCGGGCGTATTCTCGGATGGCGCTCGCCAGGTCGAGCATGCCCGCGAGACAGACCGGATCGTGACGGTCACCGATCGGTACCGGATCGAGATCGGCAGCAACACCGCGGTGCTGAGCGAGCATTTCTTTCCGGCGCTGAGTGTCTCGACAATCACGGTTGCGCCCGATGGGGCCTACGCGTCTGGGTTGGCGCGTCCATCGGGGCGTTCGGTTGCCTTTGATATCGCGGCGCGTTCGATTCAGAGGCTCCCTTTCCCCGCCGATACAACGCAGAGCGGGTTCGCAACGATACCAAGCGTGTGCTTCTCTGCGGATAGCGCGTCGTTGTTCGCGGGCGGCATGGACGGGACGATCCGTAGTTTCGACACCCAGCGTGGTGAGGAGCGATGGCGCACACCGCGGCTGATTCCGACGGGGGTCAACATCTTGCGGGCGCAAGGGGACGACTTGTACATCGGATCGCACGATCTCGCACTCAATAACGCGACGCTCGGTCGGATTCGTGACGGTGAATACCATGAGCTGCTCGCGGGCCCCAATCGCTGGTACTCGGGGATCGAACTGGGCACTGAGGGGCGGTTATGGGCGCTGACGGGCTTGGGGCGCTTGATGCGCATCGATTCCGAGCTCGGCACGATCGAGCAAGAAACACAACTCAGATTACATGCGGACAACCCGACGGTTCGTGCGCTCGCTCGCCTTGAGCGATACGGTGTGCTGGTCGCCGGGCCGGCGGAGTCGGGAGTTGTGCTGCTCGACGAGAACACACTCGCGGCGGTTGGTGATTCCGTCCCGATGGCCCCGATCCGCGAACTCGCTGTGTCTCCGACAGATCCGGGGCTCGTCGCGAGCGCGGGCGATGATGGAGTGGTTCGGCTGTGGCGGTTCGAGCAAGGGGCCGAACAATCACTCCGCCTGACTCGAGAGATGGGCACGCACGCCGGGCCGGTATTCTGCATCGCGTTCAGCCCGGATGGAAGGCGCATCGCGAGCGGGGGCGGATCGCCTGAAAGCCGCGATGTGCGGATCTGGGATGTCGAGCATGGGAAAGAGCTCGCATCGCTCAACCTGTTCCAGCTCGGTGTATTCGGGTTGGCATTCAGCCCGGACGGGCGATGGCTGGCGGCGAGCGGCGAGGTGGACCCTGGCAAGCCAGCCGCGGGTGGTGAGCTGTACCTGATTGATCTGCATGCCCCGGACCGGTGCATCGCTGGAAACCTTGAGTACCATGTCGCGCGGCTCACCGCAGAGCACGGGCAAGAGCCGGAACTTGCGGAGGCGTTCCGCGCGTGGGCTGAGACGCTCCCCTGATCGGGGCATGCGGGCGATTCAGCGATCGATAGTGGTCTCACAACAAATCATAAAACTTTGAAATACGACTGCGAGATCGCCCCGCGCCCTTCGGACTGGTTATGAGGGGGGGCCCGCGTGTGGGCACCCTCCCAGTTTAAACGAAGGAGAATCAATATGCCCCGTACATCGCTCAGTGCTTCATTTTTCGCACTCACCACGGCAGTTGGGCTCTGCTCAACACCGGCCTCGGCCCAGCAGCAGCGTGCATACTCTAGCGGTCACCAGAAGAGTCCGATCCCGCTCCGGGCGTACTGCTCACCTCCCGGTGCGATGACGCTCGAAGGCAGCTTCTTTACGATACCGCTTGCATTTAACCTGCACGTGGCGGAGTATACGCTGGCCGCGCAATGGGAGACGCACTTCCTCGACCGTGGGGCAGGGTACTTCGCGCCAGCGATCGGTGCACCTGCTGGTCCGTTGCCGAGTGGCGGCGTGGCGTTCAACTACAATGGACGATTGATCCGTTGGGATCCCGGTGTTGGGATCACCTTCATGAACAACCAGTCGCCAAATCCCAGCGGGGCCAGCCCCTGGCCGTACAACCCGACCGATACCGCGTGCGGCGACTCGATCATGATTGTCGGCAACGACGGCAAGCTTTATGCACGGGATGTAGCCGGAACCAACGCGTGGACGAACTGGGGGAACTTCGGCACACCGTTCGTGGGTAAGCCGGGGCTTGTGGAGCATCTCTTCACTGGTGAGACGCACGCCGCGGTGGTTGAGCAGTTCGGGCGTCTCTGGATCATCGATGATGTCTGCGGTTTGAATGGGGCCCCGACCTGGATCCTTGCCGGGTGGGGCGGTCCGAACGCCGGGCTGCCCGGTGGTGACCCGCTCGCGTTCTGCACGAGCGTGGGCGCCGGGCTCAACGGCGGGAAGTTCTATGTCACCGCGGACTACTGGACAGGGGCCCCGACCGACCTTTACGAAGCGGGCCCCGACCTTGGAGTTTGGGGCTGGTACAACCATGGGCATCCCAGCTGGTCATCCGGGTTCCTCAGCGAGCCGACGGCGGCGCGTGATGCGGTGCTGATCCTAACGCAGAACGCTGCGACTGGGCGTGTTGAACTCGCTTACCTGCACTACGCCAACGGCAGCTGGCAGCCGTGGATCAATCTGGGTAGCCCGGTCGGTGACACGATCGTGCCGGACACGATCACCTCGGAGCAGTGGGCCAACCGGATCGTGGTCAAGGGGACGAGCGGGAAGTTCTGGATGTGCCGCAACGACGGCAGCGGGTGGTTCTGGTACGACCTCGACACGCCGATGTGATCATGCCTGACTATCCAACGCGATAGCCATGCGGAGTTCCCGTTCAACAACAGCGCCCGGCGTCAGATGACGCCGGGCGCTCTGCTTCAACGGTTTGTTGAATGAAACGGAGAGGGGGGGACTGTATTGGCTTGGCACGGCCCACGAGCAGCAGATGCGGTTTTTGCTGATAAGCATCTGCCTGAAAGGCACTTGCGCTGTTAGATCCAAAATTATCTGATGCGATTCGAACTGGTTTGGATTGGATAATCAAGGCCAGTTCTAGGCCCATGACAGCCACCGTGAGGGGCTCCAGCATTGCACTTCTGCTCAAGTGATCGAACATGCTTCAAGCGATCATGTGGCTGCGGGCAGCTCATCTTGCATTTGGATCCACCGTACACCGGATCGTCGAAATGAGCCGTGAAGTGTCCAGTGGATCTCAAATGTCTTGACTGACTTCCATGGCTGATCCCCGAGGCGTTTCCGTGGCAGTTCCGTTGTCGTACTCATCGATGTGGCACCAGCCCCGTTCGAGCAGTACGGGAATGCAAGGGTCGATCACACGGTACAGGGCCTGAAGCCCATCGCGCCGCCTGCCAACTACACCGACCTCGGCGAGGCGTTGCAACTGATTTGAAATGGCCTGCACCGTCATCCCTGTTTCGTCTGCGAGGTCACCCACGCTGAGCTCGTCAACCCGAATCAGGGCGTGGAGCAGACGGAGTCGGGTTGGATGGGCCAAGCTCTTGAAAAGGGTGCCGACCCGCTCCGCTTCAAGGGCCCCGATCAGCGGGCGCGCGGCCAGAGGCAGTTTTGGGCGGCAAGACTCCATGTGGGACCCTTTCGGATTTGTGAAAAGCGATGAACCGCGCTTGACTATTACACGGCATGGTGTAATAGTCAAGATGTCGCTGGCCTGATTGACCCGCATCCGCGCATCCATGAAACACCGCCAAGCCATCTCGATCCTGCTCACCTTCTTGTTGGCCGTGGGAGCTGGCCTCGGCCCGCGGTTTCTCTGCGTTTGTGCTGATGGGACAGCAACCACCCAGTTTGGCGACCAATTCTGCTGCGACGGGCCGGGTGAAGCCCCGTGCCCGATTCCCTCGGAGGACGGCGAAGACGCGAGTCACAGCGTTGCCTGCTCGGACGGCCGATGCCAGTCCACCGAGGTGGAATCCGAGTCGATCGTCGCCGTTGATCGCCTTGAGAAAGATACGGACAAAGACTGGTCCTTCGATGGACCAGACGATCCGACCTTCCCTTGGTTCGAGTTCCTCACTAACGGATCGGCAAGTACGACTTTCATCCCGCGACCTCCAGTGCCGTTGGATGTCGGGACATCTGGTTGCCATCTTCGCAGCGTGATTCTGCTCGTTTAGGACGACCTGGGATTCTGCGCAGTACATGTACTGCGTCCGTCTTTCCCAGAGGCTCGGTGTGCGCCGGGCAACGTCTCTATCCGAGTGGAACACATGAGATTTACTGAACCAAAGCTGTTTTGCTGCCTGGGCGTCTCCATCCTTTTGGGCGGCTGCGCGCCGTCACCATTCGACTTCGAGCCCCCCGCCGCAAGGCCTCTCTTGCGCGACATGCCTCGTTACGAAGCACCGGAGGACCCTGATCGAGTCGGACCAGGATCGGATGTAGTCACCATCGGTGAGCAGTTGACCCTCCGCCAAGCTCTCGCGGCTGCGCTCGTACGCAACCCGCGACTTCGATCGCTTGCCTGGGAGCCGAGGATTGCGGAAGCGCGTCGTCTGCAAGCTGGGCTCTCCCCCAATCCAAGCGTCGGAATTGAGGTCGAAGACTTCGCGGGCTCTGGAAGCTTGAGTGGCTTTGATTCTGCCGAGACCACCATAGCCTTTAGCCAGCTTCTTGAGCTTGGCGGGAAGCGAGACCGCCGCGTGCGGGTCGCCGAGGGGCAGTGGGTTGTTGCTGCTCTCGACTACGAAGCACAGCGGCTGGCCGTGCTCACCGACACCGCGTCCCGCTTCGTGCGGGTGCTGGAGCTCCAGCAGCGTGTTGAGTTCGCCGTTCGCGCGCAAGCACTCGCAGAGGAGAACCGGCGCGTCATCGATCGGCGGGTGCAGGCTGGAGATGTTTCACCCATCGACGAGATCAAGGCCCGGCTCGAAAGCGAATCCACCCGCATCGCCGCAGATCGACTCAGCCGGGAACTTGAGGCCGCGAGGCGTGAACTCAGTGCGATGTGGGATGCAACCGACCCCGGCTTTGACACGGCCATCGGATCGCTGGATGACCTGATGCCTGTGCCGTTGCTCGATGCCCTGACGGATCTCGTTGAGCACCATCCGGAAGTTCAGCGTTGGATTGCAGAGACCGAGCGACGATCATCGGTGGTCGCTCTCGAACGGGCTCAAGCCGTCTCCGACGTGACGGCTGGTGCTGGCATTCGGTATGCCGAAGAGAGCGAAGATGTCGGTCTCGTCGTGGCCGTGTCCGTGCCATTGGCAATCTTCGATCGCAATCAGGGAGGAATACTGGCCGCCCGGCTCCGAGCAGCACAAGCGATCGACGAGGGGCGGGCTTCCCGACGCGATTTGGCCACCCGACTTGTTCGGGCACACGCCCGATTGACCGCCGCGTATCACGAGGCCCAGGCGATTGATGCCGCCCTACTCCCCGCGGCGAAGGACGCATACGACGCGACGCGTCGGGCCTACGACGAAGGCAAGCTCCCGTACCTCGATGTCCTCGATGCGCAGCGCACCCTTTTCGATACTGAAACCCAAAGGCTCGAAGCTCTCGCCGAATACCACGCCGCGAAGGTGCAGGTCGAGGGGCTCATCTCAGAGCCGCTGAACACCCATTCGCTCCGCGAACATTCTGATCACCCCAATCAAGGAAACACACCGTGAAACCATCACACGGCGTCATTTCACTCGTTTGCCTGTTCACAACGGCGCTCCTGCTTGGCGGGTGCGATCGCGAACAGGAAGCATCATCGGCGTCCAACGGATCACGCGCATCTGATGTGACTCAAGTCGCGCACTCGCACGAGAACGGCGAGACTTGCTTTGTGTGTGACGCTACGAAACGCGACGCCGGTCGCTTGTGGTGTACCGAGCATGCCCGTTACGAGGACCGGTGTTGGATCTGTCAGCCGCAGCTTGAGGATTCGTCCCGGCCGTATTGCGACGAGCACTATCTGTATGAGGACGAATGCCATCTCTGCAACCCGGCACTCGATGCCTCGGAGAACGCAGCCGACGAGTCGTCTGGCGGGCTCCATGGACACAGCGCTGACGAGGCCTGCTTCATCTGTGATCCGGCCAAGCGTGATGAGGGCCGCTTGTGGTGCAGCGAGCACGCTCGTTATGAAGACCGGTGCTGGATCTGCCAGCCACAGTTGGAAGACGCGGACCGGGCGTATTGCGAGGAGCACTTCCTTTACGAAGACGAGTGCCACCTGTGCAATCCCGCTCTGCTGGGAGACGCCTCGGCGACGCCCTCCCGCGATGGTGCCCCCTCTCTCTTCTGTCATGAGCACGGGGTCGATGAGATCGAGTGCGGAATCTGCCAGCCTCAGCTCGCTGGGACGCTTGAGGCTGGCGAGTCGCTGCTCGTCCGCATGCCCTCCGCGAGATCGGCAGAGCTTGCCGGGCTGACGCTTGAGCAACCGAATCGTGGCGATGCTTCAGCGTCGATCAGCTTGTTGGGCGAGGTCCGCTACAACGGGAACAGATTGGCAAAGCTCACACCGTTGGCCCCCGGTGTGATCACTGATATCCGTGTCGATGTTGGCGACCAGGTTGAAGAAGGGCAAATTCTCGCGGTCATCAACTCCGTGGCGGTGGCACAAGCGAAGTCCGCGTACCTGTCCAAGATCGCAGAGGTCGAAGCGAGAACCACCGTGTTCGAGCGTGAGCAGAAGCTCGTCAACGAGAACATTGCTGCACGCCGGGACTTCCAGGATGCCCAGGCAGCGCTCAAGCTCGCTGAGCTGGAAGTGCGTCGCACGCATCAGCAGCTCATCAATCTCGGCTTCACTGAATCGGAAGTCGCGGATATTGCGGCGGAGCAGTCGTCATCCTCGGACCTTTACGTCAGGGCACCCTTCGCTGGCAGCGTCGTCGAGCGGACCGCGGTTCTTGGCGAGGCAGCGGATTCAGAGGGCTCGCTCTTCGAGATCGCTGATTTGTCGACGATGTGGATCGAGCTCGCGGTCCCGGAAGAGCAGGCGTTTCAGATCGAGCGCGGCGGGGAGATCGTCGCGAGCGTCCGGGCTCTGCCCGAGCTGGAGATCCCCGGACAGATCACATGGATCAGCCCGCGTATCGATGAACGAACCCGGATGGTACGGGCCCGCGCGATGGTTCAGAATGATCGTGGCATCCTTCGCCATGGCATGTTCACTGAGGTCTCCGCAATGATCGGCGGCACCTCGAACTCGCTGCTTGTGCCGGGTGAAGCGGTACACGAGATCGATGGCACATCGTTCGTGTTTGTGCGGCAGGAACCGGATCTGTTCGCGGTTCGGCGTGTTGATGTCGGGCCGCGCACGGCTTCCGGCACGATCGCCATTCTGGCGGGCCTCACAGAGACTGAGTCCGTCGTGACCGGCGGCAGCTTCACCATGAAGACCGAGTTCCTCAAGTCTCGCCTCGGTGCGGGATGTGTCGACGACTGATCCGGAGCCACCATGCTGACCCGTCTTATCGAGATGTCGCTCAGGAACAGAGTGCTTGTCATTCTGCTGTTCGCGATCGCGTGCGCCGCCGGTGTGTACCGGATGATCCAGCTTCCGATCGACGCGTTTCCAGACACCACGCCGATCCAAGTGCAGATCAACACCGTGGCCCCCGCGCTCAGCCCGGAAGAAATCGAGCAGCAGATCACCCTTCCTGTCGAACTCTCGATCGGCGGGCTGCCCGGGCTCCAGAACGTGCGGTCCGTCTCAAAGTTCGGTTTCTCACAGGTCGTGGCGACCTTCGATGACGACATCCGCATTATCGACGCGCGGCAGTACATTACCGAACGGCTCTCGGCAGTCGAACTGCCAGATGGTGTCGGAAGGCCGGAGCTCGGCCCGATCGCGACCGGTCTCGGTGAGGTCTTTCACTACGTCATCCGGTCGGAGACCGGCGAACACTCTATCGAAGAACTCCGGACCATCCACGATTGGGTGATCAAGCCCGAGCTTCGCAAGGTCCCGGGTGTGGCCGAGGTCAATTCGTGGGGTGGCTTGGAGCGGCAGTATCACGTCGTCGTCAAGCCTGAAGCACTGATCAAGTTTGGCTTCACGCTTGAGGATGTGCTGGATGCGCTGCGCCGCAACAACGCCAACGTCGGCGGCGGGCAGATCGTGACCTCCGGTGAAGCGAGGGTGGTGCGGGGGCTGGCGCGTGTTGCGACGATCGGTGAGATCGAGAACATCGTGGTTGCTTCCAGCGACGGCACGCCGGTGCGGATTCAGGATGTCGCGGAGGTTGAAATCGGCAGCGAGATCCGCCGCGGCGCGGTCTCGGCGTACGGCGAGGGCGAGGTCGTCCTCGGCCTGGCCTTCATGCTAATGGGCGAGAACAGTCGTGTGGTGACGGAGGAACTCCGCGAACGCCTTGAATCCCTCGCGCCGTCGCTGCCGCCCGATGTCGTCGTGGATGTTGTGTACGACCGGACCCTGCTGGTCGAGCAGGTCATCAAGACGGTCGAGCACAACCTCGTGATCGGTGCCGTGTTGGTGATTGTTGTGTTGCTCATCATTCTGGGCAACATCCGAGCCGGGCTGCTCGTAGCGGTCGCCATCCCGATTTCAATGCTGTTCGCCGTGCAGGGCATGTATGAGTTCGCGATCGCAGCGAGCTTGCTCAGCCTCGGTGCGATCGACTTCGGCATCCTTGTCGATGGCTCGGTGGTCATGACGGAAGCGAACCTCCGCTCGCTGAAGGAACGCCAGCGAGAGCTTGGCCGGAAACTCTCGCCTTCCGAGCGGCTCGAATCGATCGCGAAATCTAGTGCGCGCGTGGTGCGACCCATCGTGTTCGGGATGGGCATCATCACGCTCGTCTTTGCCCCCGTGCTGACGCTTGAAGGCATCGAGGGGAAGATGTTCCGGCCGATGGCGTGGACGTTCATCTTCGCGCTCCTGGGAGCCCTGCTGGTCGCGGTGTTTCTGTCACCCGTTCTGTCGTACTACTTCCTTCCGCGTCGCGCGAAACCCAAGGACGCCATTCTGTTGAGGGGATTGGCCGGTGCATACGGCTGGGCCGTCGGCGGAGCGATTCGACTCCGGTGGGTCGTGATGCTGCTGGCCGTGGCTCTACTTGGTGTCGCTGGTTACCGGAGCACGCAGATGGGCGGCGAGTTCATCCCGCGGCTGAGCGAGGGCTCGATGGTTGTGAACACCATCCGGCTCGCTGGCGTCTCAATTGATGAGTCCGTGCGGTACAACACGCGGATCGAAGAAGTGCTGCTCGATGATTTCCCAGACGAGATCGAGCACATCTGGAGCCGCATCGGGACCGCCGAGGTGGCGACCGATCCGATGGGGATCGAGCTAACAGACATCTTCTTGACGCTCAAGCCGCGTGCAGAGTGGACGAGAGCGGACACGCAGGCGGGGCTCGTGATCGAGATGGAGAAGACCATCTCACAGTTCCCTGGTGTCAATATGGTGTTCACGCAGCCGATCGAGATGCGTATGAACGAGATGGTTTCGGGCATCCGATCTGATATCGGGATCAAGATCTTCGGCGACGATTTCGACGAGCTGCTCCGGATCGCCGACGAAGTTCAGCGCGTGCTTCTAGACATCCCAGGAGCATCAGACATCTCGGTCGACCAGATCACGGGGCAGCCATCGCTGTCGGTCTCTGTCGACCAGTCCCGGGTTGCCCGGTACGGCGTCGCCGCCAGCGAGGTGTTGGACTTCGTTGAGGCGATCGGTGGGATCCGCGTCGGCGAGGTGTTTGAGGGCCAGCGTGTCTTCCCGCTGGTCGTCAGACTTCCGCAGACATTCAGGGAAGATGTACAAGCGGTGTCATCAGTACGCATTCCGACCGAAGGGGGCGTCGCGGTGCCACTTTCGTCGATGGCCTCGGTCGATCTCTCGGAAGGATCGGCCACGATCAACCGCGAGTGGAGCAGAAGACTCATCCGTGTGCAATCGAATGTCAGTGGCAGAGACCCCGCGTCGTTTGTCAGTGAAGCAAGGGCAGCCATTGATGAACGAGTCACGTTACCCGAGGGTTACGTGCTTGAGTGGGGCGGACAGTTTGAGAACTTGGAACGCGCCAGGACTCGCTTGGTCATCGTTGTGCCCGCGGTCCTACTCATGGTGTTCTTTCTGCTGTATTTCAGCCTGAAAAACCTGCGGGATGTTATCATTATCTATACCTGCATCCCTTTTGCTGCTGTCGGTGCGATCTTCGCGTTGTGGTGGCGAGATATCCCATTCAGCGTCAGCGCCGCCGTCGGGTTTATCGCTCTCACGGGCATCGCCGTGCTCAACGGGCAGATCCTCATCACCGCGATCCGCGACACACTCAACACAGGCCAGCAGAGCAAGGATGCGATCATCGCGGCATCGAAGACCCGCCTCCAACCGGTGCTCGCAACAGCAATCACCGATATAGCTGGATTCATACCGATGGCGATCGCAACAGGTGTCGGTAGCGAGATCCAGCGCCCCTTGGCGACGGTGGTCATCGGCGGCATGATCACCTCGACGATCCTCACACTGTTCGTGCTTCCGGTTATCGCATCGGTATTCATGAAGCAAAGCCCGCAGGATGCTGACGCGGAACGTGATCAATGAGCGGGTGCGACTGCGCAGAGGGTGCCGTTGGGCTCGAACAGCGAACACTCATGACGCTATTGACGATTAACGGCGTGATGTTCGTCGCCGAGGTCGTCGTTGGATGGATCGCGGAGTCCACCGCGCTGCTGGCCGACTCGCTCGATATGCTGGCCGATGCCACTGTGTACGGCATCGCGTTGTACGCTGCGAGCCGGTCTGGAGGCACACAGCGGACCGCAGCGCGAGTGAGCGGCGTACTTCAGATCGTATTGGGTCTCGGCGTTCTGGTCGAGGTCATTCGGCGGGCGGTGTTTGGCAGCGAGCCCACGAGTCATCTGATGATCGGAGCCGGGACCGTTGCTCTTACTGCAAACCTCGTCTGTCTGCGGCTCATCGCGAAGCACCGCGACGGCGGCGCGCACATGCGTGCGTCCTGGATCTTCTCCAAGAATGATGTGATCGCAAACACGGGTGTCATCGTGGCGGGGCTTCTCGTGATGGTTTCGGGTAGCCGCGTCCCTGATCTTGTGGTTGGCTCGATTGTCGTCATGGTCGTGGTGCGTGGAGGCGTCCAGATCCTGGCGGACTCAAGGAGAAGCGAGGGTGGTCGAAACTAATTGTATTTGAATAGTTCGGGCAATGTCGGCGTTGTCCATCAGGCGATCCGGGGTCTCTAAGGAGGATCCTCCCCGATAAAGTCGTCTGATCTCAAGCCACGCTCGACTGGACCCGAGGTATACTACCACCGTGAGTAATCGTCCACTCGCCATTCTGCTTATCGCGATCATCGCGTTCCATGCCCTCGCCGGCGGCGCTGGCGGCATGGCTGTGCTGTGCCTCGGTGGGGGGCACGAGCATGCACCCGCGGAGACCGAGCACTGCGATTCGGCCTGCGGACATGACAGCTCGTGGCCGCTGCCCGTTCCCGCGGGTGAGCACGAGCATGACTGCGGTTGTACCGATGTCGAAATCACGACCGCGGAACTTTTGACGCTTCCCCGTGGCGATGGTGGGAGTGATGTGCCGCCCGCGATCGTCATGTCTCCCTCGTGGGGCGTCGTCCTTGCGGAGACCGGCCTTGGACGCCGCGGCCCGCCGATGCCACCGCGTTGGTTTGACCCCAGCGGGGCCCATAGGCTCGCGATCGTGGCGAGCGTTCGCCTCACCATCTGATTCCTTTCTATTCCTTCGCGCGTACTGCGGCGGTGTTCTCCGTTGCGGTGGTCATCGCATTGGATCCAGACAGGAATCAAAACAATGGACAATCTGAAACGCCCGCCTCGAACGCGGGTCATGCTGCCAGGTCTCGGCTCGGCGGTCGCCCTAATCGTGCTGGCGGGCTGCCAGTCGTATGAACGGGTACCGCTGGAGCTGGCCGACCATCGGGCCGCACTCGACGCACGGCTCGTTGCAACTGAACCCATCTCGTATTTCGTTGAGCGGCTCTCCGAGGCCGGCAACCAGGTGCCGGAGCGGTTCGACCCGAACGACGGGCTCTCGCCCGCAGAGGGCGAGGTGCTCGCGCTGTTCTACAACCCCGACCTCCGGCTGGCTCGGCTTGATGCCGGTGTCGCGCTCGCAACCTTCGACACTGCGGGGCTGTGGGACGATCCGCAGTTCGGCTTCGATGGCGAAGAGGTCCTCTCGGGACCGTTCAACTACGGGCTCACGCTTAGCCTGACGATCCCGATTTCGGGTCGGCTCGGCGTCGAGAAGGATCGGGCCGGGGCGGCGTACGAGGCCGAGCTGCGGCGAATCGTCGATGCAGAGTGGAGCACGCGGGCCGCGGTTCGCTCGGCCTGGGCGTCGTGGTCTGTGGCGTCCGAGCGGCTCCTATTGCTGCGTGAGGTGATCGGTCAGGTCGAGCGGATCTCCGCCATTACCGACCAGCTGGAGACGGCGGGAGAACTCACGCGGGTCGAGGCTCGGCTCCTGCGGGCCGAGTTGGTCGAGACCCGGGCGGATGTCGCCGAGGCGGTGCTCGCAGAGGCCCGGGCCCGGGTCGAACTTCTCGGTTTGATGGGGCTTCCGCCGGACGCTCCGGTGGAGTTGCTGCCGGCGATTCCGCCCGCGTCGATCGCTGAGACCACCGGTGCGAACGAGCGACTCATCGAGGCGAACACCACCCTTGCGGTGCGCCGCGCCGAGTATCAGGTCGCCGAGGAGACGCTCCGCCTGGAAGTCCGCAAGCAGTATCCGGACATCACGATCGGCACGGGCTACGGGAGCGAAGACAACGACGACCGACTTCTGCTTGGTGTGTCGATACCCATACCCATCCTCAACGCCAACCGGGCGGGCATCGCGGAAGCGAAGGCTCGCCGCGATGTGGCTCGGGCCGCGGCGGAGACGACCTTCGAGCGTCTGACCCGCGACCTCGCGATGGCCCGTGCAGCGTACGACGCCTCGCGAACGCAGCGAGATGCGTTCGAGCGTGATCTTGTGCCGATGCTCGACGAGCAGGCATCCGAAGTCGAGCAACTGATCGATCTTGGCGAGGTGAACACGCTGCTCTTGCTCGAAACTGTCACGCGACGGTTCGAGGCCAAGAGCCGCCTGCTCGATCTGCGTCTGGCCGAGACCGACGCGGCGATCGAGATCACGCGCCTGCTCGGTCCGGACGAGCCGGAAATGCCGGCTCCTGTCGAGCCCGCGACCGACAAAGACACCACAACAGCAAACACACCACATACCGCGGCGCGAGGCGATACGCCCGCCGAGGAGGCATCCCGATGAACATCATGGAACGGGCGATCGCGATCGCCCTCGCGGCAGTTCTACCGCTGACGCTGGCCGCCTGCAACAGCGCAACGGATCAACGGCAGCATGCGACCACAAACAGCCAAAGGTCAGTGAGCATTGCTCCTAATAATCGAGAAACAACCATGTTAATCACCTTACTCGGATTCGACGGCTGCCCGCTCACGCCGATTATGAACGAGCGGCTTGAACAGGCGATCAGCATACTCGGACAAGACGTGGATCTTGTCCAGATCGACCAGCAATCTTTAGCTACATCAGACATCCGCCGCGGGTATCCCGCTCCAACGGTACTCGTGAATGGATCTGATCTATTCGGCATGGAGGCACCGACGATGCCTTCGATGGGCTGCCGTATGTACGAAGGACCCGATGGCGTACCTTCGGTGAGCGAACTCGTCACTCGCCTCCAAGTCGCATGCGCACACATCGCGGATGGCGAAGGGGGTGAGGGATGATCCGGACCTTGATTTTCATCCTTGTGTTCTCGATCGCCACTGTGTTCCTTGTGTCCTGCGATCGATCAGATTCCAACGAGCAACGTATTGCTGAGCACGGCGATGGCGACGGGCATGACCACGCCTCAGAGGCCGAGACCAAGGCAACCGGGTCCGACCGTGTTGCCATCCCGGCCGCGGTTCGGTCGAACCTCGGCATCAGCTTCGTCAAGGTCGAGCGCCGGCGGGTCGAGCAGACTCTCCGCGTGCCGGGTCGGTTCGAGTACCTGCCCACGGCGCGACGCGAGTACCGGACCGCCGTCCCCGGTCGTGTTGAGCTGCTCGTCGAGCAGTTTGACCGGGTCCAAGCGGGCCAACCGCTCTACCGGCTCGATTCGCCGGCGTGGCGGGAGATGCAGCAGCAACTGGCCGACGCCGAGTCACAGATCGAGCGGCTGGGTGCACGTCTTGAGACCTTTGAGCCGCTGCTCGCAGCGCACCAGCAGCACGAGGACAGCCTCCACGAGAGTGTCGCAGTCTGGAACGAGCGGGTCGAACAGTTGCAGTCGGTCCGTGAGGCGGGCGGCGGTCGCGTCGATGAGCTCGCCCAAGCCCGGGCAGCACTCGCGAGCACTCGCGCTGACCTTGCCAACGTGATGGAGAAGAAGGCGGAACTCGGAGCGAACCGGCAGCAGACCGTTGCTGATCTTCGTGCGGCCCGGTCACGCCTGGACTATCTGCTCGACGCCGCCTCCTCCGTCGTTTCCCGTTCGAGGGACGAACTCGCCCGAACCGTCGAGACGCCTCATGGGACCGAGCCTGTTTGGGCCACGATCGCCGCAATCGAGGTCACTGCGTCTGAAGCCGGCGTCGTGGAGATGTTGGGCCTGACCAACGGCTCGTGGGCGGACGAGAAGACACCCGTCGTCACCGTCGTGCAGCCCGATCGGCTCCGTTTCCGTGCGTCCGGGCTCCAAAGCGACCTGGGTGTGCTGCGGGACGGGCTCTCGGCTCGGATCGTCCCGCCGACGCCGACCGCCGCGGGACGCGCCGTGCCTCTGACCGCGACGATGGACGGCACCATCTCGCTCGGGCTGGCAGGCGACCCAAACGACCGCACGCTCGAACTGTTCGTCGTACCCGATGAACTCAAGCCCTGGGCCCGACCGGGCGTCTCGGCTCAGCTCGAGATCGTGACCGACTCGACGGCTTCGCCCGAACTCGCCATTCCGCTCGCCGCCGTGCAGCGTGATGGGCTCTCACCCGTCATCTTCCGTCGCAACCCGAGCAACCCGAACGAGGCGATCCGCATGGAGGCCGACCTCGGTCTCGACGATGGGCGTTGGGTCGCCCTGCTCAGCGGTCTTCGTGACGGCGACGAGGTCGTCCTCGACGGTGCTTTTCAGCTCATGCTCGCCACTAGCGGTTCGATCCAGAAGGGTGGCCACTTCCACTCCGATGGCACATTCCACGAAGGGGAGGATTGAGCCATGTTGAAAGCCGTCATTCGTTTCTCACTCCGTTATTCAACGCTCGTGCTCATCGCGGCGATCATGATCGTCGGCTACGCCGGCTATCGCTTGCCGAGGATGAGCGTTGATGTGTTCCCCGAACTCAACGCGCCGACCGTCACGATCATGGCCGAGTCCGGAGGGCTCGCCGCCGACGAGGTCGAGCAGTATGTCACTTTCCCTATTGAGACTGCCGTCAACGGTATGACGGGTGTCCGCCGTGTCCGAAGCGCGAGTGCGATCGGACTCGGTATCGTCTGGGTGGACCTCGAATGGGGTACTGACCTCTACGATGCCCGTCAACTCGTCTCTGAGCGGCTCGTCACCGCTCGCGAAAACCTTCCCGATGAGGTCGAGCCATTCATCACGCCGATTACGTCTATCGCGGGCGAGATCATGCTGATCTCCCTGTCGTCGCCCGACGGCTCGGCCAACCCCATGCAACTCCGCTCCTACGGCGAGTTCGAGCTGCGTAACAAAATCCTCGCGGTGCCCGGTGTCGCCCAAGTCGTCGCGATCGGCGGCGAGCTACCAGAGTATCAGGTCAACGTCGATCAGGAGCGGCTGAGGCTCTACGACCTGACCATCACGGATGTGGTCGAGGCCGCGGGCGGCGCGCACAGCACCGCGAGCGGCGGCTACTTGGTGAATGTGGACAACTTCGAGATCCCGATCCGTCAGCAGAGCCGGGTGACGCGCCCGGAGGACATCGCCAACACGATCATCAAGTATCACGAGGGCGTGCCCGTGACGATCGGTCAGGTTGCCGAGGTTATCCTCGGGCCGGCGATCAAGCGGGGCACGGCTTCTGAGGGGGGCGAACCCGCTGTCGTGCTGTCTATCCAGAAGTCACCGGGCACGAACACGCTCGCCCTGACCGACAGTCTTGATGCGCTCTTTGATCAGATCGAGCCGACACTGCCCGAGGGCGTCGTGCTCAACCGAGATGTCGTCCGACAGTCGCACTTCATCGACCGGGCGGTCCACAATGTGACCAAGGTGCTCGGCGAGGCGGTCATCATCGTGCTCGTCGTGCTCGTTCTGTTTCTGATGAATCTGCGGACAACGCTCATCACACTTACCGCAATCCCGATCTCACTGGCCGTTGGCCTCTTGATGATGGATGCGTTGAATCTCGGGCTGAATGTCATGACTCTCGGAGGGCTCACTGTGGCGATCGGCGTGCTCGTCGACGACGCAATCATCGATGTTGAGAATGTTTTCCGCCGCTTGAAGCAGAACCGGGCCTTCCCCGAGGCGGATCGGCGTCCGTTTACTGAGGTCATCTTCGACGCCAGCAACGAAATCCGACCGGCGATGGTCTTCGCGACGGTCATCATCGTCATGGTGTTCGTGCCGCTTCTCTTCCTGCAGGGGCTCGAAGGCCGGTTTTTCCAGCCCTTGGCACTTACTTACATGATCTCGATCCTTGCGTCGCTGGTCGTGGCCCTGACGGTCGTGCCCGCGATGTGCCGGTTCCTTCTCAAGGGCAAACTCGGAGGCAAGCACGAGGACCGAGACGGATTCCTGGTCCGCCTTCTGAAAAGGGCGTACGAGCCTTCACTCCGAGCGGCCATTCGGTACCGGGCGTGGGTGCTCGGCACCGCCGGTGCCGTGACCGCCGGCGCACTCCTGCTCGCGAGCACGTTCGGCAGCTCGTTCCTTCCGTCGTTCAATGAGGGCACGTTCACGGTCTTTCTGCTTGCTCCTCCCGGCACTTCGATCGTCGAGAGCGATCGGCTCGCGACGGAGGTCGAGAAGCAACTCGTCCAGATTGACGGGGTCCGTTCCGTCTCCCGGCGTACCGGCCGGGCCGAACGTGACGAGCACGCCGAGCCGGTCAGTAACTCCGAGATCGAAGTCACCGTTGATGCGGGGAGCGACAGATTCGAGGTGCGAGAACAGATCGACCGCATCCTCGGGGCCGTGCCGGGGATCACCACGATGGTTGGCCAACCCATCGAGCACCGGCTCAGCCATGTGCTGTCGGGCACGCCCGCGGCGATCGCCATCAATGTCTTCGGTGAAAATCTGACCGAGCTTCGTGATGTCGCCAAGGCGATTGAGGCCGAACTCCAAGGCCTGCCCGGCGCTCGCGATGTCAACGCCAACCGAGAAGTATTGATCACTTCTTTGCCAATCCGCTACCGCCATGCGGAACTCGCGGCGGTCGGTCTCAGCCCCGCCGACGCCGCAGAGCAAGTCCGCGAAGCCCTCTATGGTGAGGTTGTGGACACCGTCAACCAAGGTGTTCGGCAGTACGACCTCGTCGTTCGGCTCGCACCTGAGGAACGTGAGTCGTTCCGGCAGGTCCGAGACCTGCTTCTCCGTGGCCGGGGAGGGGCCACCGTTCGTTTGAGCGATGTCGCTGATATCGGTCCGGAACGATCAAGCAATCTGATCACTCGCGAGAACGCTCAACGGAAAGCCGTGGTGTCGCTCAATGTGGCCGAGGGGTCCAATCTGGGCGACCTTGTCGCCCAGGTGCAGGAGCGTGTCGATCCCATTGTCCAGCGGGCTGGCATGACCGTGTCCTACGGAGGTCAGTTTGAAGCGCAGCAGTCCGCGTCACGGACGATCCTCGTCGCGGGCATTGCCGTCGCACTCATCATGCTCATGCTGCTCCAGATCTCCACTGGGTCGATGCGGGCGGCGGTGCTCGTCATGCTCAACATGCCCCTCGCGTTGATCGGCGGCATCGCCGCGATCTACATCAGCGAGGGGGGCGGCCCGATCGCAAACACGCTCGCCCTCGTCGGCATCGGGGGCCCGTATATCCCGCCGGTGATCTCCATCGCCAGCCTTGTTGGTTTCATAACCCTCTTCGGCATCGCGGTCCGTAATGGCATCCTGCTCATCAACCACTACAACCATCTGATGCAGCACGAAGGTGTGCCGCTCGGAGAAGCCATTGTTCAGGGGTCGATGGAACGGCTTGTGCCGATCCTGATGACCGCGATCTCAGCGGCGCTCGGGCTTGTCCCTCTGGCGCTCGCCGCGGGAGAACCGGGCAGCGAACTGCTCGCGCCCCTCGCCATCGTCACCCTCGGGGGTCTGTTGACCTCCACATTCCTGAACCTGATCGTTGTTCCGGCGGGGTACTCGCTCGTTTTTGGGCACAAGCCTGAGCGTCGTCCCGCTGATCACCCATCTGTGCTCACGCGTCTCGTGGGCATATTCCGCCGACCCAAGACCATCACCTCGAAGGAGTCCTGATCATGAACGACCTTTTCAAGATTCTCGCCGCCGCCAGCACGACCGTCGCGCTTTCGATCTCGTTACCCGGCTGCGGGGAGTCCTCAGAATCAAAGTCCGCCGAGACACACACCGCGGACGACGGTCATGATCACGCTGGTGACGGCGACGACCATGAGGGGCACGACCACGCCGAGGGTGAACACGACGATCATGACCACGGTGAGATGCGGTCTCTCGGTAGCGTGACGATCGCCGGAACGAAGCTGGCGGTCTCAGTGTCCAGCGACATCCGACCATCATCGGAGGTGCACCTCGATCTCGAAGTCGAATCCGGGCCGATCCCCGCCACCGTGCGTTTCTGGATCGGCGATGAGGCCGGGACGGGCGCGCTGAAATCGAAGGCGGACGCCCACGACGACCATTTCCACGGCCAGACCGAATCGCCCTCGACGATGGACGGTGCGAGTCTCTGGATCGAGATCGAGTCCGTCAACGGAAATCGCACTGTCGGCTCGATGCCTCTTGAGGGATAAGCCATGATCGATGTGACCGCAAACGTCCATGCCGAAGCAACCGCAACTGAAGCATGGGAACTGATCTCGGACTTCGAGGGCGAATGGGAGCCATCGAACCCCGAGCACAAGGGCACCGAGGTACTGACCGAGCCCAAACAGCCCCTCCGTGATGGCCTGCGCTGGTGGCAACGCGAAGGTGTCGGTCCCTTGACCGGCGAACTCACCGCGACGGTGCACGACACGCGGCCGGGTCGTGCGTTCTCTTGGACCGGCGAGGCTATCTACAAGCCGTTTGGAATGTGTGTCAGGGTCAAGGAAGGCGGCGACTTTCGGATCGAGCCCGAGGGCGACGGTGTACGGCTCGTCCATCGCGTATGGGGCGAGTTCCCGAAAGGCCTCGTAGGCTGGGTGATCGAGCGCGTCATCGGCACACTACTCCGATTCAGGTCGGCCGCCTACCGCCACACGCTCGTCGAGCTCGAGTACTTCGCTGGGCGACTGGAGGGAAGCATCGCCCGCGGTGAGCGCCGATGACACAGACGAACCACCACAATCACGGTGCTGATATTGGATCGAAACGGCTGGGTATCGCCGTCGCCATTAATCTGCTGCTCACTGCGGCCCAGGTCATCGGGGGCGTGCTCTCCGGGAGCCTTTCGCTGATCGCGGACGCGCTGCATAACTTCAGCGATGCAGCCGGACTGCTCCTTGCCCTGATTGCTCGGCGTATTTCCAGGCGTCCCGCGGATGAGCAACGCACCTTCGGCTACGGGCGAGCCGAGGTGGTCGGCGGCCTGATTAACCTCACCTCCATCATGGTCATCGCGGGCTATCTGCTCATTGAGGCCATCAACCGCACCTTCGACCGTCCCGAGATCGACGGCTGGATGGTCGTCATCATCGCCTGCATTGCACTGGTTGTCGATGCCGCGACGGCCGTTCTGACCTACACGATGTCGAAGGAGAGCGTGAACATCAAGGCGGCGTTCCTTCACAACGTCGCGGACGCTCTCGCCTCGGTGGCGGTCATTATCACCGGCACCCTGATCATCCTGTTCGACTGGTACTGGACCGACATCGTTGCGACCATCGGAATCTCGGTCTACATCGTGTGGATCTCGTGGTCGCCTATGAAGCGGTGTATCCGGATTCTGATGCAGAGCACCCCGGACGAACTCGCACTCGACGCAATCGCATCGACCATCCGCGAGGTTGAGGGTGTCCAGGACGTCGGCCATCTCCATGTCTGGCCAATTGACGAACATGCCGTCTCCCTTGAAGCTCAGATCGCGATCCGCGACGAGTCCCCTCTCACCGCGACTTCCGATATCATCGAGCGTGTTCGTCGATCGCTCGGGAGCGACCACGGCATCAAGCATGTGACGATCGAGCCCATTCCCGTATCTATGTTCAGTTCTGGATTAGTGACTGATCACTCACCTAACAAGCCGGCGGGTAGCGGAAGCTAAGGCTGAAGTGAGGCTGTTGCCCCAGCAGGTCAGCCCTGTCCGAATTCGCGGCCGACATTGACGCTGTCGATAACTGCTTCAAGCTGACACTCGACAGCCGCACTTCAAATCCGTGCACTCGGCGAAATGAGTGCAATGATGTAAGATAGTGTTGTGCGTCGTGACGGTTCACGACGCCATCGATGCTTAATGCTACGTCAGTCTCGACCAGATGCTGCGACAGCAACCCAGGCCGGCATTAGATGGTTGGCGATGACAGGGCGTGCCTCGCGAGTGAGCCGCCACGTCTGCCCGGTCCGCCGTTCGATGAGCCCGGCTCGATCAAGCAGTCCGGTGATCAGCTTCCACCCCGGCCGCCCCTCCGGCGTGACCTTGCACGGGTGTCCCCATGGGAGTCGGCCAAAGTGCCGATCGGAGATCACCCAGGTCCACCGACTCTCCCGAAGCGTGACGAGTAACGCGAGGTCGAACGCCAATGCGATCGCCGGCTCACGCTCAACGGGATCCCACCGCCGATCGATCGCTTCACGCTCGTACGCCGGTGCGATGTCCTCGTAGAACACGCTCACCTTGTTGAGGATGATCAACGGCGGCCGGTACAGCTTGTCATCGAGAATGCTGACGCCGGGGTCGAACACCTCGGCAATGCCTTCAGCATCGAGCATCGCCATGAACTTGGCGGCCTCATCCTCGGTGATCTCCTGCACCGGGGCGTGCTTCCGGCGGCTCGGCACAACTCGATCCCGTGGAGGCTTTGACTTGGTCTTCACCGGCTTCCGTTGCGGAGGCTCGGGGTCACCCATGAGCCGGACGAGTCGCTCGCACGCACCGTGGCTGTTCAGGATGAGTTGTTGCACCTTGACATGCCGCTGTCGCCAAAGCGACGCCCGCTTGGCAAGCTCGGCCCGGAAGGTCGGGCCGCCGCTGTTCCATAAATCGATGAATCGACTGGCGACCGCTCCGTGTGCGTCCACCGTGGTCTGCACAAGCAGGGCATCGAGCGACACCAGCCATGCTTTCTCGATGTCGGTGAGTTTCTCGTCCATGGGGGTCTCCGGTATGCTCGACGGCTCCGCCGTCGACAAAATTTTTTTCTGAAGGCCGCCCCCGGCTGTCGAGCCGTGGACGGCGAGTTCATCGCAGGATCCGGCCGAGTTGGCCAGGATCCTCATGCGGCTTTTCGTTGGCGACGGCAGTCATCGCAACCTTTGAGCTCGAAGGGCTCCCAGCAGTCGCCGCTGCAACGCTTTGGAATGTCAACGGTTACGGCATCGAGGGGGATGGGCCGCCATTTGTACGCCTGCCGGCATGGAGCGGGTCCGTTACGAGCCGCTAGGCGTACATTCCGCTGTTCGATCAGCTCTGCCGGGATCGCGAACTCGAAGTCGACCTCGTTCTCATCAAGATTCGCAACCGCGGAACTGATCAGGGTCTCCGCGACCTTGCGGAGCGAGGTCTCGCCCTCCTCCGCCAACGCCTGGAGCATGGCGGAGAGATCCTTGATAACTCCATCGGTGATCGCGGCGATGTCCTTCTCGGTCAACGCGGGCCCGCCGTTCATGCCGGCGAGCTTGTCCTCGATAACGCGGATCTGCCTGGTCGTCTCGTCGATCGCATCGTTGACGATGTCATCGTCGTCGCCGCCGAGACGACGGACCTGCGATTTCAGGCGCGCCTTCAGCTTGTCGAGGTTTGCCAGGAGTTGCTCGGCCTCGCCCGATTCGCCCCGACGCTGCTTGTCTTGCTCGCCGATCTCTTTAATGATCCGTTCGCGGAGATCAGGGAGCGAGCAGATCAACGCCTCGATCTCTTCCAAGACCGCGCGATGCAGCGGCCCTGACGCCAACCATCTCCGACGCTGCGATCCCTTCGCAGGCATATCGACGCTTTTGTTGAGCCCGTAGTAAATCCGCCCGCGGCTTCGCTTTGCGATGAGCCGCTTGCCGGTCGTCGGCTCGACGAGGATGTCAGATAGGAGATGGGTCGTCCGGCCGTTGCGGCGTGCCGGATCCTTGATCCAGCCCGACTTGATCTTGGCGCGATGCTCGGCCTGCTCGGCCATCGCCGCGCGCCGCAGATGTTCGGGCAGATAGTCGCGGAGTTTCGGGTATGCGATCAAGTACCATGAACTCTCGGGCCGGATGCCGCGGATGCGACGACCTTGCTCGCGGGGCAGCGGCTCCGGGCGTCCTTCTGCTTGGTTGAAATAGAGAGCAGAGGAATGCCGGTTGGCATAGCCAACGCCGCAGTAGGTCTCGTTGCGCAGCATCGCATCGATGACGGTCTTGGTCCATCTTTTGCCGTTGGGCGACGGGATCTCTTCATCATTGAGGACGCGCGCAATACGTGTACCCGCGAAGCCCTGCTCGTGCCGCATCGCAAAGATTCGGATGACGACCGCCTGATGCTCCGGGTCGCCCGGGATCAGCGTGACTTTGTCCTTCTTCTCCTTCTTGAACCCCATCTTGCCCGGCTCGTACCTGAGCCGGACCTCCTTGGTCTCGGGATCCAGGTTGAGCCGCGTTCCATCCGGGAGCAAGCGGATGATACAGATCGGCTCGTCGTCTTCGGTCATATAGAGACGGTCGATGCCGTACGCCCCCTTGCTCGCATGACTGCGACGCCCCTCGCGGAGCGCCTGTTGCGACCCCCTGGCCGAGTTGTCTGCGATGCCGCGGGCGGTCTGCTGAGCGATCATCGCTTTCATCATGCGGACCATGGTGGCGTTGTTGGCATCCTCCATGAACGCGTCGGTCTCGGCGATCTCAATGCCCTCGTCCAAGAGGCGATCGGCCAGAGCCCCAAAATGGAGCGGCCCCGAACGCCCGAACCGGCTTTGGTCATAGAACAGGACGACATCGATCCGCTCGCCCGACCGCTTGCGCGCGATGATCTCGTCCATCGCCGCTTCAAGATTGGCCTTGATGCTGCCGGACTTGCCGACAAGTTGCAAGGCGTCGGCGAGTTCCATGTCGTACTCCTCCGCGAAGTACTCCATGGAGTTCATCTGATCATCGATGGAGGTATCGGCCTGCTCCATCGTACTGCATCGCGGCATGGGGACCGCTCGTTTTCCGTTGAGTCGAGACTTCCGTTTCATGTCTCTTCCTCCTCATATCCGCCCATTCGCCTGCGGACCATGGAGGCGAGTAGAAGTCGAAGGGCGTCATTGCAATCAAGTTCCTCCTCCGGATCCTGCGGCCGATACGCGACCGCGACCCGGACCTGCCGCGGCGGACGACCCCGACGACGAGAAACAATCTCGCCGCGTTGGTCGCCGCCGGTATGCGGCAAGCGTGGTTCGCCCTTCTCATTTCCACAAGTCATGCCAAGACTCCTCCCTCGCGCGCCAGATTTCTTAGTGATGGCGGGTGCGGCCCATCCGATTGGCAGGTTTCTCACCTTCCGCGATCACTCACGCGTGTCTGCCACAGCTTGGTGTCCATGGGAATAACCGGCACCACGGCCATCCGCTGACCGTGCCCGTGTGTGCCGCGCGCCTCGTCTACCGCTTCGCGGAAGCCTTCTCCGAACTCTCGCGCGTACCCGTCCTCGATC
>JAEPOJ010000025.1 GCA_017642965.1 Phycisphaerales bacterium | reverse complement strand
CTACAACCCATCGCCGAAAAGATCAACACGGCGGGATGAAAAACCGTCTCTATCACGCCAAGAACCGTGTTCCGCAACACACTCGACGCCCCAAGCCGATACCCTAGGGTATGAACCGAGCTCCCATCACTTACGCACCGATCGCACTGATGCTTGTCGCGGGCCTGGCCCCCACGTGCCCGGCCCAGGATCAGCCGGGCAGCGCTGAGCGGGTGGAGGAAGCACGCTCAATCCTGCCCAGGGTCGGCACCAACCAGACGCCAGTGCAGCCGACCACGGCTGCCGTCTCGCAGGCGATCCAGCCCGGGCTGGGCGAGGGCCCCGACTGGCTCGACGTGCTCAACGAGACGCTCGAGACCAAGCTCACCCCCTCCATGCTCGCGGAGGGCGCCTTCATCAGTTCCCGCCTCGGCGACCTCATCGAGGCGCCCAGCGGGCAGATCATCTTCGTGCCCGACCGCGCCGAGCGCGAGCCCGGCGAGGGTGCCGTCATCCTGCTGCCCTCGCGAGCCCTCGAGCGTCTGCAGGAAGAGTGGAGCGAGCAACGCGTCGTGCTCTCGGGCGAGATTCTCACATACCACAACCGGAACATGCTCCTCGTGAGCGACTACCGCCTCGTGCGGGAGAGACCCGCCGAGGCGCAGCAACCCGAATCCGATGCGTCAGCCGCCCAAGAGCCGCAGCGTGAGATCGAGGACGATCCGGAAGTGCAGGACCTGCTCCGCGAACTCGACCGCCCGGACCCCACCGATCCGACGAACGACGCGGACCCGCTCCGAGACCGGCTTGAGGCCCTGCCCCGCACACCCCAGCAGCGATCGGGCTCCACGGTTGTCGGGCCAGAAGAGGGCACCCTGCTGCTCCGCCGCCCCGCCCGCCTGGTTCGCGATGCGCAGGGCGCATGGTCGCTGACCTTCGACAACGACGACCCCACGAACACCGAGAACGCCTCGCTTGTGGTACTCCCTTGCCGTGCGCTGATGCGGATGGAGCAGTGGGCAATGGATCAGGGCGACGCCGCCCGCTTCCTCGTATCAGGACGGGTGTACAGCTACCGCGGGCAGTCCTACCTGCTCCCGACGATCGCACAGCGCCTCGGCGCAAGCGATATCAACTCGATGCAGTAACCTGTCAAGCGCCGCAGAAATGCCCTGCGCAACGCCGAGAGGATCAGATGCTGGGTGCGGTGCCCTGAACCGGGCGGTCCTCGCGTGCCATCGCGTTTGTCGGGGCGGTCACGATGCGCTCGCCTTCCATCGGCGAGTAACGCGAGCCCCACATCCCTATGCGGCGGTTCGAGGTTGAGCGCCCGTAGATCGTCGCGAAGACGTGCTGTGCGAGCAGCATCACCACAAGCATCCCAACGTTCGCGAGCAGCATCGGCACCAGCGTGGTTTGACCGAAGTAGACCATCACCGAGGTGACCACGATGATGAGCATCCCGGCGGGGATCATCGCCTGCCAGCCGAGCATCATGACCTGATCGTAACGCAGACGCGGGAGCGACCAGCGGACCACCATCGCGAGGCAGACCATCAGGACGACCTTGAACGCGAAGACGCCGATCTTGACGAACATCGCCAGGAGCCCGGTGGTCTCAGGGTGCGTGAGCCCGAAGTCGAGCACCGGCAGGTGGTACCCGCCCGCGAACAGCAGCACGAAGAACGAGCACGCGGTCACGAGGTGGGCGTACTCCGCGAGGAAGTACAGCGCGAATCGCATCGACGAGTATTCTGTATGGAACCCGCCGACGAGCTCCTGCTCCGCCTCGGCGTTGTCGAACGGGGCGCGGTTCGATTCCGCGAGCCCGCACACGTAGAACAGCAGCGCCGCGAGCGGCATGGACAGCATCATCCACCCGTTCTCGACCTGATACGCGACGATCTCGTTGGGCATGAAGGTGCCCGTAATCAGCAGCGTGCTCAGCAGCGCCAGCCCGAGCGGGATCTCGTAGGAGATCATCTGTGCCGTCGCGCGAAGCCCGCCGAGCATGGAGTACTTGTTGTTCGATGCCCAGCCGCCAAGCGTGACGCCGTACACCCCGATCGACGCGACCGCGAGCAGGTAGATGATGCCGATGTGGACCTCGGCGCCGGTGACGGACACGACCTCGCCGCCCACCTCGCCGATGATCGGGAGCGTGAACGCGGGCATATCCCAGTAGCCGCCCCAAGGCATCACGACGAACCCGATCAGCGCCGGGACCACCGCGAAAACTGGCGCGAGCGTGAAGAGCACCTTGTCGACGTTGGTCGGGGTGAAGTCCTCCTTCACGAAGAACTTGATGCCGTCGGCCAGCGGCTGCCCGAGCGCCAGGCACCCCTTGAGGAACTTGAGGAACGGCAGCCCGAAGTCGAACCCGACCCGGTTGGGGCCGATGCGATCCTGTATATACGCACTGATTTTGCGTTCCAGATAGACGCCGTACGCGACCAACCCGAGCACCGCGTGCACGCCGATGGCGAGCACCAAGGCACTGACAATGAACTGTCCGTCGACGAGGTCTCTGATGAACTCAAGCATAGCGTCCCTACTGTAGCATCTCCGACCCCACGGGGTCCGCCTCGGGGCACGCCTCGGCCACCGATTCATACACCACACTCGGCAGATCCGTGCCCGTGTGTTCAACCGAAGTCACGCTCGACGTCCGCGCGTTCTCGCGCGACATCAGCACCGAATACTCGAGCCGATCCGGCCACTGGTGGAAGTGGAAATCCCGCTGTTTCTCCGGCGTCGGGTCCGGAACCACCATCTCGCGGAACAGCGGCAGCCGGCACTGCACCAAATGATCACCAAGCCCGGACGAGGCGAGGCAGCGCGGTCGGACGACCGCTTCCAGTGGCGCGGGCAGCGTGACTTCTGCGCCGCCAAAGCGGGCGATCGCGGAAGCAAAGCCGCCACCCTCGACCGGCCCAACGAGCAGCAGGCGGAACGGCTTCATGCCGCGTAACCCCATGGTTGTCAGACGCTTGAGCGCATCGTGCACATCGTCCGCCTCCATCAGCATCGGGATCAGCGTGCCGCGCGAGATGTGCGTCTGCTCCGGGCGATCCGCATCGAGTTCCTCATCGGTCGCGTTGAGATTCACGAGCCCGAGGTAGAACCCGTCCTCACGCACCGCGACCCAGGTCCCCCCGGCGTCGGTATCCGTCGGCCAGCACGCGGTCTTCCCGTTCTCCAGCATCCGCCACGCGGGGGCCTGCTCGGGTGAACGCGAACGGAGCTCGTCACGCGAATGCATCACGCGATAACCATTGTCGATCGGAACTATGGATATGGTACACACGGAGTTACTTCGCCTCCGCCTGCTCGAAGTTGATCGTCGAGGGCGCCGTACCAAAGCCCTCCGGGCATTCGAGACCGAGCTCGAGACCGATCGCCTTGAGGATCGCGTTGTGGTGGATCGCATGGTGCATCGCGAAGAAGATCTCGCGTGCCCGCGTCGAGCTCAGATCCGCGGTCTGCCCGTCGCCGCACAGCATCACGCGCGTCGTGACCGTCTCGCTGAGGTCTTCTACCCCCAGCCTCCCCATCAGCGTGCGGAGCGTGGCGATCTCCCCCTTGGCCGCGTCCCGGTCATCCTCGACAGAGCCACCCCGTTTGCGGTGGTCATAATCGATCGGCTCGGTGCAGTCGGTCGTGATCGCGCACCGGAAGTGATCGAGGATGTGGCGGATGTGCTTGCCGATGGTCCCCCCGGGGACAACCTCGGAAACACGCACGTACTGAGCGTCATCGACGCAGTCGATGTACGCAGCGCACTGCTCCAGAATCGCGTCCGCCGCCAAACAGACGGCACGCTGATCCGAGCATGGGTTGGGGGTTTCGGTGGACATGGAACGCTCCTTGAAGTGTCAGATTGATCGCTTATGCCGGAAATCAGACCGCACAGGCACCCCGAACAGACGCATAATCGCCCGGCTCGGGACACGCAATACCAGCTGAAATGTCTTCAACCAATCTTAGCCGCTCAGTTTGCGCCCGCCATCTCAGAAGCTTCGATCACCTCGCCGATAATATCGCGATGATTGGCGCACCGGGGGCACTTGTGCTGCCCCCCGAGCTTCCCCTTGCAATCCAGCCAGCGGTGGAACGTGCCCATCGGAAGGGGCGTAATCGTCGGGAGGGTCATCCCCAGATCGTCAGATCGCTTCGTGTTGTAGTCCACGTTCTCCGCGCGGATCGCCCGATCGAACGCGTCACGGAAGGCACGCAGGGCATCGGGGCCAGGAGCGGTCTCGAACTCGATCGCCAGTTCCAGCCCGGCCCGGTTCGTCTCGCTGGGATAGACCGGGGCGGCCGTGAACTCGCCCACCGTGAGCCCGGTCTCAGCGGAGGCCGATGCCACGCCGTGCTCGATGTGCTCGCCGATCAGGTTCTCGCCGAAGGCGTTGATGAAATGGCGGTGGCGCCCCACGATTCTTAGACGAGCGGGGCCTGTGCCAGCACGCAGCGAGGCGTCGGGCTGCTCGCCCGATGGGATATCGTCGAACTCCACCACGTCGCCGATGATGTACCGCCACAGCCCGGCATCCGTGCTCATGACCACAACGTACTTCTGGCCCTTCTCCACCTGCCAGCAGGTGAATACATCGGGATCATCGTCGTCGATCTGCTCGAGCGGCACAAACTCGAAGAAGATCCCGTTGTCCACCAGCAGTCGCATGCTCGGTTCGCCCGTCGTGTCCTGCATCGCGATGAACCCCTCCGACGCGGGGTACAACTCCTGACGCGATGGAAAATCAATGTCCGGATCACCCGAGAATGCCCGGCACATCCGCTCGACGAACGGGACATAGTTCACCCCGCCGTGCACGAACACCTCGAGGTTCGGCCAGACGTCGCGGGCGCAATCTGCATCGATCCCGCGCTCACGAGCCAGCTCGATCACACGATCGATCAGCACCAGCGCCCAGCTCGGCATGCCGGAGATAAAACGGATGTCCTGATCGATCGCCAGGCGTGCCATCGCCTCGATCTTGTCGGGCCAGTGGTTCAGGAGCGCGATCCGAGGGCCAGGCGAGTAGATCATCGAGAGCGGCCACTTGATCAGCGGCGTCACCAGCCCCGATAGGTCGCCCGTCGCGATCCCGTGCTCGTTGAACTCCAGGTCCGTCGAGCCGCCAAGGAACAGGCATCGCCCGCCCATCACCCGCCCCGGATGCACGCCACGGTTGATCAGGTGCGCGAAGATGTCCAGCGAGGCGAGGTAGTTCGACCGCATCATCTGCTCGGTCACCGGGATGTACTTGTCGCCGGCGGTCGTCCCGGAGGTCTGGGCGAAGTGCATGACCCGCCCCTCCCAGAGGACATCGGGCTCGCCGTGCTCGCGCATTGCGACGATGTCGTCCTGAAACGCGTACCAGTCGCAGATCGGGACCCGATCGCGATACGCCCTCACACGGTCCATCTCGTCGTCGTATTGAAGGATCGAATCGAACCCGTGTGCCCGCCCGAAACGGGTTGCGCGAGCGGTCATGAGGTTGGCGGAGAGCTGCCCGACCTGCAACCGCTGGGTGGCCGTTTTCCAGTAGGCGAGGTCCATCAGCCTGCGCCGGCGCGCCTCGACGCGTGCGTGCAGCGCCACCCCGACGAGCGAGGTCCACGAGTAGGGCGCGTTGGGCGTTGGAGCGTGCGTCCGCATGGGCGATCTGGTCAGTTTCTGGTCGACATCACGCCGCGCTGCTCGAGATCGTCGAAGAACCCGTGCATCGCTTCGGCGAACGGGCCGGGCGACTCGATCATCGGCGCATGACCGCAGTCATCGATCCAGTAGAGCTTCGCGTCGGGCATCAGTTCCATAAAACCCTGGCCTGCGCTGGGCGGGGTCACGACGTCCTCGCGACCCCAGATCAGCAGCGTCGGCTGGTGGATCTCTGCGAGGTCATCGGTCATGTTGTCCCGCCGGGCCGTCTTGCTCAGCTTCACCATGGCGCGGGCACCGCCACGCTCGTTAAGGAGCTTGTGGGCCCGCTCGACATCCTCAGGGTTCATCTTGGATTTGTCGTAGAAGAGCTCGCCGATCTTCTCGACCAGCCACTCCCGGCTCGGCCGCACCGGGGCGCCCCGGACGACCGTCCGCTCGATGAGCCCGCTCGATCCGGCCAGCACCAGGGCTGAGACCAGCTCGGGCCGCTCGTGGGTCACACGCAGCGCAACATGACCACCGAACGAGTTGCCGACCAGCACCGCGGGCTCGCCGATGTACTTGTCTAGAAACTGCATCGTCATCGCGCTGACCGCGCTGAGCGAACAGTCCACGCCGCGCAGCTCGAGCAGCGGCATCTCCAGCGTCACACAGCGGACCCGGTCACACACGCTGTTGACCACCCGATCCCAGTGCTCGTTGAGCCCGACCAGGCCGTGCAGGAAGACCACGACCGGGCCCTCGCCGCACTCGACGACGTCCGCCTCGATCTTCTTCCCGCTGACGCCACGCAGCGTGACCTTTCGCGCGTCCTTCATCGACATCGCGCTCGATTGGGTTTCTGCGCCGTTCACTCGTTCATCATCCATTCCATGCATCCGCGGGGGCACACCAGTTCAAGCGGCACGCCCACACTACGCAATGGTAGTACCCACAAACCGGGTGCGCAAGCGGATCAGGAAACTGGTTGGGAATCACCGCTGGAGGCTTCCACAACCCGCCCATCGACCAGACGGATGACCCGATCGGCACGCGCAGCGATCCGTTCGTCGTGCGTGACCATCACCATCGTCAGCCCCGCGTTCTCGCGGTATTCGATCATCGCGTCGAGGATCGAGGCCCCGGTCTTCATGTCAAGATTCCCCGTCGGCTCGTCCGCGAGCAGCACTTTGGGCTCGTTGATCAGCGCCCGAGCGATCGCCACACGCTGGCGCTCACCGCCCGAGAGCTCCGCGGGGCGGTGTTTGAGGCGATGCCCCAGCCCGAACCGCTCGAGCAGCTCGGTCGCGCGCTGCTGCGTCGCCGATCGCTTCGACATGTACCCCAGTCGCCCATGCAGAATCATCGAGCCGACGCACACGTTCTGCAGCACGCTCAGCTCGGGCAGCAGGTGGTAGAACTGGAACACGAACCCGATGTCATCAGCGCGGTAGCGATCGAGCGCGCGCTTCCCCTGTCGCGCGAGGTCATTGCCCTCAAACATGATCGAGCCGCGCTGCCCCTCACGCTTATCCGGGCGGTCGAGCCCGCCCATCAGGTGCAGCAGCGTGCTCTTGCCCGAGCCAGACGCCCCAAGGATCGTGACCCATTCACTCCGCTGGACATCCAGATCGACGCCGTGCAACACCGGGACCTTCACACGCCCGAGCTTGTACGTTTTGCGCACATCGCGCACCGACAGAATCGACGACGATCCGCCCGTCGCTGCGCTTTCACAATGCTGTGTGCTCGTCGCGCTGCCCATTGCCTAATGCCTATTGCCTATTGCCTCGCTCATTCAAACCTCAACGCCTTGACCGGATCCATCCGTGCGCTGTGCCATGCCGGCAGCAGCGCCCCGAGCACGCACGTCATCACCCCCACCACGAACACGATAATTGCCTTCTGCGGGTCGACATCGCTGGGGATCTCGATGAAGTAGTACTGGCGCGGGTCCCAGATCACCAGTTTGAATGTCTTGCCGATCCAGTCGTGGATCGCGTTGATGTTGCTCACGATCCAGTACCCCAGCACCGTGCCGATCGAGGACCCGACGATCCCGATCACCGCGCCGTAGCGGATCCACAGCCAGGCGATGCCCGGCGTCGAGGCGCCGAGCGCCCGCAGGATCCCGATGTCCTTCGTCTTCTCACTCGCCATGGACCAGAAGATCGCCAGCACGAGGAATACCGTCGTGAACGACACGATCCCGAAGATGAACAGGACGAGCCCGGTCTCCTTCTTGACCGCGCTGATCATTGTCCGGTTCAGGTCCTCCCACGTCTTGATCTGGCGGCTCATGTTCGCCGCGATCGGGACCTGCCCCTCGTGGCGCGACGCGAACTGAGCGTAGATCTCACGCACGCGCTCACGCATCGTCTCGAGCTCGACACCCTCCGCCTTCTTGACCAGCACCGTGGTCACCCGCGCCGGATCGATGCCGACGACCTCCTTCATCTTGGGACGGACGGTGCCCGTTGCCGGGTCGTAGACCGTTGCGAACGGATCGTCCGTGTCCTTCTCGAACCGGACCTTCCGCGCCTCATCCATCCGCAGGTTCCGCTGCAGCACCTCGAGCGGGATCATGATCGTGCCCTGATCGACCTCGTAGAGCCCCGACTGGAACTCGTTGGCGATGGGCATCGTGATCGACTTGGGATCCACCGGGCGTCCGTCGCTATCCAGCGACAGCACCGTCAGGACCACCGAGCCCGTCTCGGGCATGAAGACATGGTCGTAGGCGATCCCGCCGTCGGGCAGGGCCCGGTTCGCGCCCCACGGGTAGTAGCCACCCCATGCGGTCCGCTCGTTGAGCCCGGTGACCTCAATGCCCAGCACACCGGCCGGCTCGACCTCGCCCGAGCTCGGGTTCAGGCGGCTCATCGCCAGCCCGTTCTCAAGGACCTGCTCCAGATCGATCCCGCCCTCCGTCTTCAGGTCATCGGCCTGAAGACGCAGATCCTCGCGCTCGTGGTCCTTGGGCGTTGGCTCGTCGATCGGCTTCCACCAGAGCGTGTCCGCAAAGCCCGTCACCCTGCTGTAACTCTCCGGGTCCACGCCCTTGATCGAGATCAGCTCGATGCGATCGTCCGGCAGGCGGATCATCCCAAACGTCTCGATCGTCGGCGTCGCCGCCTCGATCATCGGGTCCGCCTCCAGATCCTCGATCAGCTCGTCGTAGTACCCGAAACCAACGTTGGGCCACACGATCGCCACGTCGCCCACCAGCGTGCGGCCGCTCTGGATCAGCGTCGCCAGGAAGCCGCCCATCACCGACCACGTCACCAGGATCGTCGCCACGGACAGCATCACCGCGACCATCGCCAGCATGGGCATGATCTTGCGCGTCAGGTATTTCCGGGTCAGGAGCGCTTGGTACACGGCGGAGTCTATCCCTTCCAAGAACCCCCATCGGCTACACGCACAACTTATCCGTAGTGCTTAGCGCCAGCTGTTGTTCGCGCGGTCCGTGTCGGGCAGGATGCCGTCCGGGTCCAGCGTGATCGACTTCACACGGCGCCCGTTGGTCTTGAGCCCCGCCCTCCAGCGGCTGGTCTGGTGCCAGATCTCCACGGGCAGATCCACGATCTCGCTGCTCCCATCCTTGTACTCGACCAGCATGCGGACCGGCATCACCATGTCCCCGAGGTTATCCAGCACCACCACCGCGCCGTCCGCGGTATTGTTCACGCCGGCGATCGCCTGGTCGAGCGCATGGGGCTCGAGGTACCACCCACGCCAGAACCAGTTCAGGTCCGCGCCCGCGCCGTCCTCCATCGCCCGGAAGAAATCGCTGGGCTGCGGGTGCTTGAAGTACCAGCCCTGCATGTAGCCCTGGAACGCGTCGTCGAAACGCTCATTGCCGAGGATGTACTCACGCATCAGCCACAGGCCGTACCCCGTCTTGCGGTACATCAGCCCACCGACCCAGCGCGGCCACGCCCGGTCGGGCTTGGTCATGATCGGCTGGCAGTTCGCGGAGCTGCAGAGCTGCAGCGTCTGACGCATCGCGCGGTCGATATCGACCTCTTCCTCATACCACGCGGACTTGGAGTAGAAGTTGATGAACGTGTTGAACCCCTCGTCCTGCCACATGTAGCGGCGCTCGTCGGAGTTGATGACCATGGGGAACCAGTTGTGCCCCACCTCGTGGTCCGTCACACCGAAGAGCCCGCGCGGGTTGGTTCGGGCACCGCAGAAGATGATGCCCGGGTACTCCATCCCGCCCTCAGGACCGTTGATGTTGCTCATTGCCGGGTACGGGTACGGGAAGAGGAAATCGGAGTAGAACTCGATCGAGTGCTTCACGTATCGCGTGGACCCGCCATCCTCATGCTCGTGGCTCCAGACCTCCGCCTCCTTGGGGAAGAGCGACTGGCACAGGACTCGGCGTGTGCCGCCCCGTCCGTCGGCGATCTCTGCGCTGCACGCGTCCCACTGGAACGCGTCCGATGCCGCCCACGCGAACGTGCGTGCGCTGTCGAGCTTGAACCGCCAGGTCAGCGCCCCTGAGCCGCCAGGCCGCGAGGACGCCTTGCCGACCTCATCGGGCTCGATGATCCAGAGCGGTTCATCGGAACGCATCGCCTCATTCAGGCGGGACTGCTGGGTCTGTGTCAGCACCTCCTGCGGGTTCTGCAGGGCACCGCTGCCCGATACGATGTAGCCACGCGGCACCGTGATGCTGACGTTATAACTGCCGAAATCGGTGTAGAACTCGCCGCTGCCGAGGTACGGCAGCGTGTTCCAGCCGTGCACGTCGTCGTACTTGCAGACCTGCGGGAACCACTGGGCCAGCTCGAAGATTTTCCCCTGCTCCACGACCTCCGAGCCCATCCGGCGAAGGTGCGGCGGCACGGGGAACGAGAAGTCCATCTCGAACACCAGCGTCTGCCCCGACGCGAGCGGGGTCGGCAGATCGAAGCGTCCCAGCGTGTCGTACACCTTCATGTTCAGATCACGACCGTTCTGCTGCAGCCGGCTGATGGTGTACCCACCCCCGAAGTCGTATTCGAGCATCTTCATGACGCTGCCGGGCGTGCGGGACCTGGTCCCGATCGAATCCAGGTTGAACAGGTTCTGCTCCAGGTTCATCCAGACGTATCGCAGCGTGTGCGGCGAGTTGTTGGTATAGATCACCCGCATGCTCGCGCTGATCACACCCGAGTCGGGCTCGAGGGTTGCGTCGATGTCGTAATCGCACGTCTGCTGCCAGTAATCCGGGCCGGGCATGCCCGAGCCCAGACGCATCTCGGTCGGTGTGCCCCAGTCGATCTGGCGGAATACGTTCTCGCCATCGCTGCCTCCCGCACGCCGGTACTGCTCGTCCACGGCCCCCACCGCTTCGCTCGCCCCGATCCCCGGGCGGTCGCCAGAACCTGCTTTCTGCGCCGATCCACACCCCACAATCGAGGTGCTCAGCACGAGGAAGATGGCGGCGCATGTCTGCACGATCAGGCGGGTAGCACACATATTGAGAGCTCCAGAAGGGGTTGAGGTGGATCTGCGCGTCGGAGAAAACGGCCTTTAAGCGTACACGACTTCATCCGTGCGTGCATCACTGACTTGTTCATATCGCAGATCGACATTTCGGCTGCAACACCAATGCAACTATTCTGATTATGATCCGTATACGAATAGTACGCATCCCCCTACTCCCCTCAGGAAATCACCATGGAACACCCCAAGTCACGAATCGACAGCGCACGAGCGACCGCCCCAGTCCGCCAACACAAGCACACGCCCGCGACCCCAATCGTGATCGCAGCGGGCGCGATCTTCATCTGCTGAATGACCAGCACGCCCACCTTCAACGCGTCTTCGTTACGCAGAGATGCAGAGAACGTGCGAGTTGTGTCACATCACAGCGATACATATAATTGAGTCCATTTGCTTGCCAGCAACCCAAAGCTGAGTCGATCACGCAGCGCAGAGGAATCTCAGTTCATGTAAATGCGGCCACCGCACGTTCTTGCTTTGCAACCCGGCTCAGCACTCGTTAGCGTATGAACCATACAGATTGCGCTGTGGGTTCTTGTGACTATGGCACTCGCACGAGAACTCAAGCGACTCGGATCGGGGGCTCAACTCTATGGGTGCATACAAGTCTCTCAAGTCCGTTATCAACAAGAATCGGTTTATGATCTTCCTCACGGCGCTCGTTGTCGTGATGTCCGCCCGAAGACTGCTCATCAACTACAAAAGCGATTCTTGGAGCACTCAGTACGGCTACTACTCAGTCAACGGTTCCGTCGAGTCCGATACTGTGAGGAATGAGTTGCTACTCGAGTTCTGGACCCCAAGCATCGAAACGCAGTATGACGCAGCGGGCATCCCCGTATCGCGGAACTTGCTCGACAACACCCTTGAGTTCGAAAACGGTAAATCCCAAGCGACTGCCGAGCAGCTGAAGCTGCTTGAGAATGTGAAGCCGTATTACAAGTTGGAAGACGAGGAGAAACTGAATCGGTTCGCAGACGTGCTCACTAAGGAACTCAAGGCCGGCGGGTATTCCAGGTGGCTCTCCACAGGCAAGGGGAAGGGCACTATCAAACGCGGCTACCTCTGGCACATCGCGGCACCATACGACGAGGACATCGTGAAGAAAACCATTGATGTATACGCCGAGTTCTGGGATAGGGACGAGGGCATCTACCTGAGGATATACCAATGAATCCCATCCCCACGCTCTATCGGAGGATCATCTTCGCCATTCTTGGCATCGCATCGGTTCTTGTGAATCTGGACGCGATCACCGTGCTCCTATTCAAGGAATACCAGCCGCTCAACGTCAGTAAGACTTCGGTCACCGTTTCCTTTTCTCTTGGCGTGGTCGTGGCCTTTGTGTGCCTCGCTTGCACAGCGCTTGTCGCGGACTCAATCGATGAAGCAGCGCAAGGCGAAGTTGATGACCACCTCCCGTTCCCCGATAGGCGTGACACGCCATTCCAGAAAGCCAGCAAGAATATCTCCAACGAGATCAACCAACTCAGGGGCAGGGCCGTCGTAAGCCTGATCATCGGCATCATCGCATCGGCGACCGCGCTGACAATTTTCATCATCTACATCAACTCTGATACGTTCCAGAAGGTCCTGACCGAGCTCGGCACGAATGGCCAGAATGATTTCACGCTCATTGTGGGAACGTCGCTGCATCTTGGACTGATTGTGTTCATCGAACTCTTCGCATTCTTCTTCCTTCGACAATACGGAATTGTCATTGGAGAAATACGATACTACATCAATGAACTTACCAACTTGAACGTGTGGGCCGCACTCGCAGACAGCTCATCAGATGATCAGGAAGCCAAGATAAAACTCGCCGACATCCTCCTCGCCTCTGATCGCAATAAACTAATGCAGTCAAATCACATGCTGAAACAAATCAACAAGTCTCAGATTGCCAAACTGCTCTCTGAGCTCAAGCAGGGCAAAGAAGAAAACTAAAGCTTCCTATCCAGAAGCCGATACTGCACCGCCTCACCCACATGCTCGGGACGCACGGTTTCAGCGCCATCGATGTCGGATATGGTCAAAGCCACACGCCGGATCTTGTCGTAGGCACGGGCGCTGAGTCCGAGCTGGGTCATCGCCTGCTCCAGCAGCGCCTTGGCCGAGGATTCGACGGCCATGCACTCGTCGAGCTCCTTGCCCCGCAAACGCGAGTTGGGCGTCTCCCCCTGGCGGCGGAGCCCCCGCTCACGTGCCGCGATGACCTGCGCTCGCATCGTGGACGTGTCCGTCCCCGTGGCTTTCGCGCTCAGCTCGCTCCATGGTACGGCGGGCGCTTCCACATGCAGGTCGATGCGATCCAAGAGCGGGCCCGACAAGCGAGACAGATAGCGCTGCATCTCACGCTGCCCCACCTCACCCGGGGCGATATCACCCTTGGGTGTCGGGTTCATCGCGGCCACCAGCATGAAGGAAGCCGGGAACTGCACCGTCCCGTGCGAGCGCGCGATCGTCACCACGTGGTCCTCCATCGGCTGGCGCATTGTCTCGAGCACATTGCGGGAAAACTCCGGGAGCTCATCGAGGAAAAGGATGCCGTGGTGCGCCAATGAGATCTCACCCGCCCGTGGGATCACGCCACCGCCCACGATCGCGGGCGAACTGGCCGTGTGGTGCGGCGTGCGCACCGGACGCGAGGAAACCAGCCCACGCTTCGCGTCCAGCAGCCCCGCGGATGAGTAGATCCGCGTGACCTCGATCGCCTGCCTCGGCGTCATCGTGGGCATGATGCCCGGCAGCGCCTTGGCCATCATCGTCTTCCCGGTTCCCGCGGGGCCGAGCATCACAATATTGTGCTGCCCTGCCGCGGCCACCACCAGCGCCCGCTTGACCGACTCCTGACCCTTGACCTCCGCGAAATCCACGGCCGCACTCGTCTGCTCGAGCATCGCCGAGACGTCCGTCGTTGGGTGCGGCTCCAGGTCCAGCTCGCCATTGAACAAGCCGACGACCTGCGACAAGCTCGACACGCCGAACACCCGCACGCCCTCGACAACGGATGCTTCCGCGGCATTGGGCGCGGGCACCACCACCGCGTCTAAGCCCAGATCCCGCGCCAGGGTCACCATGGCGATCACCCCCCTGATGGGGCGGATGCGGCCGTCCAATGCCAGCTCACCCGCGATCAACGCCCTGCGGGGATCAAGACCCACGGATTCATCCTCGAACGCGATCGAGCCACCGCCCAGACTGACCGCCGCCGGCGCGGGGTGGATGACGCCGCTGGCCACCATCACGCCCACAGCGATCGGCAGGTCATACATCGGTCCTTCTTTGCGGACATCAGCCGGGGCCAGGTTGATCAGTGTTCGACCCGCCGGCATCGGATAGCCCGAGTTGCCCATCGCGGAACGGACACGCTCGAGCGACTCCTTGACCGCCGTATCCGGGAGCCCCACCACGAGCTCCCGCTGGATCTGCGTGTCGTCCAGATCCACTTCGATCTCAACTGGGAGGGCATCGATGCCCTGGAGCAGAAAGCTGCGGACTTTGGGTATCATACCCAAGAAAATACCGAACAACCATGCTATCTGCAAGGTCTATGTTTGGAATTTCCAAATTTATTGCAAACATTCATAAGCTACTATAAACATTGTGCTTACGGCGTCGTTACGGGCGGATGATTCCAAACTGCCCAATACAGCTGCAGATCGCGGACCATCTTGCGGAACTGCTCGAAGTCGACCGGCTTGGTCACATAGCTGTTGGCGTTGTGCTCGTACGCCTTGATGCGATCGGAGTCGGCGTCTGAGGTCGTCAGCATGACCACCGGGATGGTGCTCAGGTGATCGCGGGTCTTCATGTACTCGAGCACCTCGTGACCATCCATCTTGGGCAAGCGGATGTCCAGCAATACCACATCCGGCCTGCGCCGTCCCGCATATTGTCCCTCACCATTGAGATAGCGCACCGCTTCCTCGCCGTCTTCAACATGATCCATCGTGTTGGCGACCGCATTCTCATCCATCGCGATCTTGACCAGTTCTGCATGGGCTGGCTCATCCTCGACGAGAAGAAAGTGTGTCGGTTGGTTTTTCATACGCTCCTCCTGTATCTGTTGAGAGGGCCGGGGTAGACAGCGTCTTCGGAAACGCGACCCAGAATGCCGCGCCTTCTCCCGGCTCTGATTCGATCCAGACCCGCCCCTCTTGGTTTGTCATGATTTTCTTGACGATCGCGAGCCCGATACCGGTACCACCTCGCGATGTATCGATCCGTTCGAAGATGTTGAAGATCCGATCGTGGTAGTCCGGATTCAGCCCCGCGCCGTTGTCTTGCACGCAGAAGCGGACCTCCGCTTCAGTCTCATGGGCATGTATGGACAGAACCGGCTCGTCGGCGGTCATGCCGTACTTGAGCGCGTTCGTCACAAGATTGTCGAGCACATCGACCAGTCGCTGACGATCGAACACGATGTCGGGCAGTTCCTCCTGAACCCGCACATCCACCCCGATCTCTCGTATCTCGAGATCATGTGAGCGGAGCAGCTTTGCGAGAAACTCACGCATGCGAATCGTTTCAGGCTGGAAAGTCACGTAACCCGCGCGGCTGAGCTCCAACAGATCGTTCACACACTTGCGGAGTTTGCCGCACGCCGTGTCCAGCCGATCGATGAAACCAGGCACCCTGTCCGCCCGATCGTTCTCGATGTCCTTGCGGATCAGATCGAGGTAGCCCTGCAGTGTGACGATCGGTGACTTGAGATCGTGCGATGCCGTATAGACAAACTGCTCGAGCTCCTCGTTGGTCTTCTGCAGCTTTTCGTTGGCCCGCGCCAGCCCTTCTTCAGCGGCTTTCCGCTCGGTGATGTCCGCCCGGATTGCGGTGTAGGAGGTGACCTTCCCGCTCGAATCCTTGAACGGCACGATCGTGGTATCGACCCAGTACAGCGTGCCGTCTTTCGCCCGGTTGCAGACCTCGCCGTGCCAGGTCTCCCCGCTCGCGATGGTTATCCACATCTCGACGAAGAACGACTTGGGATGGTGGCCCGAGTTGATGATGCGGTGCGTCCGACCGATGAGCTCCTCGCGCGTGTACTTTGAGATGCAGCAGAACTTGTCGTTCACGTATGTGATGATGCCCGCGGGGTCCGTGATCGCCACGATGGCGTGCTCGTCGATCGCGAACTTCTGGAGACGCAGCTCGTTGACCACGCTCTTGAGCTCCACCTCCAGCTTGGTGGTATCGATCGGAGTTGGCGATGCATCTCGGTCCACACGGTTCCTCTCGGCAAGCGGCACGACCCAGACCCGGCCCACACCACCGCACTCATCGAATCGTACGAAACCCGATGTCATCGATGCAATTAAACTCAACAAATCGAAATATGTTTATTTGTTATGCGCCCATAAGCCATAAATCTGGGGATACGAACCCCACGTTCACCCAACGTTGATTCACACCACCGGTCCTGAAGTAGCGCATCGGCGCCACCCCGCGCGGTTGAACGCATGAAATGTGCAAAATCATCCCGCACAGATGAAGCTCGCGAAGTCCTGCTTTGGCGCACGCGCCCCTCGATAAGACTCAATGTTGAGGCATGCCCTACACATGACAAACTACCCGAAGCGCACACGCAGAACTGATTCCGCCTTGTCACAAGAACTTTCGTCGACATCGGTCACATGTAAACCCATACATCGGGTTGGCTTGACGAATCAGGACTGAGTGTAACGACCCCTAAGGTGGGGTGTACGATGACCCACACATTCAGAATCTGCACGCTCCTTTTACGCGCATCGCGCTTTCAATCAAGCTACCTTGTGCCAGTCCCGATGGACAGGAACGTAAGTCCCTGTCTGTGCAACGACGTGCAAAGGCCAAGGGGGAGCACATGAATCTCAGATCCAGCGAGCCGTTCAGATCACTCTCAGTCGTCATCATCGACGACGACGAGGATCACCTCGTAGTGGTGCATGACGCGCTAGAGCGTGCATTCGCGGGCGAGCAGATCAAGCTGACTGTCTCCAGCTTCACCCATCCCGCCGTGGGGCTCGCGGAGCTCCCAGACCACGATCGCCAGGTCATCCTGCTCGATTACCAGTTCCCGGGCAGCACCGGGCTCGATTGGATCCCGGATTTCATGCGTGTATCATCCGCGCCGATCATCATCCTCACCTCATCGGGGGATGAGCACATCGCCGCCGAGGCCTTCCGCGAAGGCGCATCGGATTACGTCGTCAAGTCCGACATCATCGAGAGCCCTTCCATGCTCCGCCGTGTTGTGCGCGAGTCGCTCCGCAAGCACACGCTTGAACAGACCAACCGGGAGCTCGCTCGTGAGCTCAAACGCGCGAACGCCGAGCTGAGCCAGAAGAACGAACGCCTGACCGAACTCACCGACACGGCACACCGATTCGTCGAGAACGTGGCCCATGAGTTCCGCACACCGCTGACCGTGATCCGGGAGTTCGCTTCGATCATCAACGACGGGATAGGCGGCGAGGTGACCCCGAAGCAGCAGGAGTACTTGGCGCACATCGTGGGTTCCGCCGGAGATCTGGCGGAGCTGGTCAACGATTTCCTCAACTGCAGCCGACTCCGGTCGAATCTCATCAGGGTCCAGCGAGAGCGTATCGCTGTCGAGGAGCTGATCAGCCCGATATGGCCGATCCTGCAGGCGCGTGCTGCATCAAAGCCCGCCCGCCTGACGCGCACCATCCCTCAGGGCACCCCCGCTGTCTTTGCAGACCCGGATAAGGCACAGCGGGCGATCATCAACCTGGTGATCAATGCCATCAAGTACTCCACCCCTGACGATGAGATACATCTGGAAATCGCGCAGGATGGCCCGCACCTGATCAGGATCCTTGTACGCGACCAGGGGCCCGGGCTCCCCCCGGAATCGGTACAGCATCTCTTCGAACGATTCCGGCAGGGCGAACCCACCAGCGGGCACCTCGCGGACGGGTTCGGGCTCGGGCTGTCCATTGTCAAGGAGATGGCCGCGATCAACCTCGGACAGGTTGATATTGAGAGCACCATCGGCGAGGGAAGCACCTTCTCATTTACGCTCCCACGAGCGAATACACGCAGCATCATCGACGCCTTTATCAAGCGTGCCAAGAGCCACCCCGAATCTCGTCAGGTCACCGTGCTCTCCGCGCACGCCTGCGATGCGCACCCGATCGACGAACTCACGCGCGAGCTCTCGGAGGTCGCCATGCCGTTCGACCTCACGCTCCCCGCGCCCGATCGGCATCACGCCATGCTCCTTGGCATAACCAACGATGCCGCGCAGTACCGCGCACGGGTCGAGCAAGCGATCAATGAGAAACGCGCCGCACACGGTAACCCGGACGATCAGATCTCAATCGAACTCCAGGGTCACTGGTCACCCGACCACGCCCTTGAAGCACTCCAGGACCTCCTCGAGGTCCACAACGAGACGGAGGAAACGGATGCCACAGTCAGTACTCATCGTTGATGATGAACCACGGATCACCGCGGCGCTCATGACGCGCCTCGAAGCGAGCGGTTACACGGTGTACCACGCGATCAACGGTCTCGCCGGCATCGAAGCCGCCGCACTCTACGAGCCCGACGCGATCATCCTCGACATCCGCCTCCCCGACATCGACGGCTACGAGACCTGCCAGCGCTTGCGACGCTTCCCAACCCTGCAAGCGACACCCGTCATCTTCCTGACCGCGAACGTGCAGGATGAGGCCATCGAACGGGCCAAAGGCGCGGGCGGGTCAAGGTTCATCACGAAGCCGTATGAGGCCTGCGATATCCTCAGGGCGATCGAGGAACTCACATCCCTCAGGAACGCTGCATAGGAGCAACACGATGACACATCGACCACCACGCGTGCTGATCATCGACAACGACGATGGGCTGACACTCGCACTCCGCGTGCGCCTCGAGTCTGAGGGGTACGAGTGCGTGACCGCCTGCACCGGGTCGCAGGGGCTCTCGCTGTTTGCAGAGTCGGACTTCGACGCCGTGATCACTGACCTGAACATGCCCGCGGGCGACGGGATCGCCGTGTGTGAATCCATCCGGTCCACGTGCCGTGTACCGCTGATCATCGTGACCGGCTTTGAATCCAGCTACACGGACCTGCTCGATCGTCTCGGTGACATCGAGCTGATCCAGAAACCCTTCTGTATCGATTCACTGCTCGACGAGCTCGACATCGCGATCGAGATGAACACCGCCGGCTCTGACCACGCACCGCCCGAGCCGAAGAGGAGGGAAGCCGCATGAAACCCCCGACCATCCTCGTCGCCGACGACGACCCGACGATCCTGATCGCCATCTCGTGCCGACTCGAGAACGCGGGCTACCGCGTTTGCACCACCCAAGACGGCTATCAGGCCCTCGCCATCGCTCGACGCGAGCAGCCGGACCTCATGATCCTTGACATTCACATGCCGGCCGGCTCCGGCGTCAGCGTTCGCCAGCGGATCGAGGCCATCGACGAGATCACCGCCCCCCCGGTCATCTACATCACCGGGAATGAAATCAGCCAGAGCACGATCGACCAGGTGGAACACCACGGCGCCCGACTGATCAGAAAACCGTTCGAAGCGGGCGAACTGCTCGCGAATGTCAGCGAGCTGCTCGCGCTCAGCCCCGTCTGAACACCGGCGAAGCAGCATTCAAACTTGATCACCGGCTCCGCCTGTGCACAGCCCCGAGATCCGGTACCATCGCCGTCATGATCTCACCGAAACCAGTTTCGTTCATCGCCACGCTCTGCCTCGCCTCTTCTGCCCTCGCCCAAGGGACCGACCCCGGCTTGACATTCAGGGTTTACCAGGTCGAGGGCGACCTCCAGAAGATCCCCGAGATTCCCCCGGATCAGACACCGAACCTCGACCAGCTCCGAGAGGCGATCGACTTCACCACCGCCGATTTCAACGGCATCCCCGCCCCGTTCGTCACCGAGATCACCGCAGAGCTCATCATTGAGCGGGCGGGCGCGTACGCGTTCATGCTCACCGCCGACGACGGCTGCCGCGTCAGCCTCAACGGCGATGTCATCATCGATCACGACGGACGCCACGGCGCTACCACCAAGAACAGCGAACGCATCGAGCTCGCTGCCGGCGCACACCCGCTCCGCATCGACCACTTCGACGCGGGCGGCAACAGCGTCATCAAGCTCGAATGGATCGAGCCGGACGGGCTCGACTTCAGCGTCATCACCAGCGAGAACCTCCGCACGCAGCGCGACCTCACGCGAGTGACATCGCCGGGCGTGAAGCAGATTGTCGGCCAGAACCGCCCGGGCGATCGGCGGGCACTCACCGGCGTCCACCCGGGCTGGGACCTGACGACCATCCGCCCAGAGGGGTTCGAGCCCAAGGTCGGCGCGATGTGCTTCCTCCCCGATGGGCGCCTGGCGGTCGGGACCTTCGATCCGCTGCAGCGTGACGACCGATCGCTGCCGGACATCGATTCGAAGGAACCCGACAAGCTGTATGCCATCCTCAACTGGGACGCCGAGGATCAGACGGAGATCGAGGTCGTCGAGATCGCGACGGACCTCTACGAGCCCAGCGCCATGTGTGTGCATGAGGGCGAGCTGGACGTGGCGCATCGCAAGAAGGTCGAGCGCTTGCGCGACACCGACAACGACGGCTACTTCGAGACGCACGAGCTCATCGCCGAGGGCTGGGAGGGGTGGAACTACCACCAGTTCGTGTTCGGGCTCACGCCGTACAACGGGAAGCTCTATGCCGCGCTCTCCACCGCCATGGCCCCGCCCGCCTGGGAGGGCATGCAGGACAACGCCGGGCCCAACGGCCCGATGCGGGGCGGTCTCATCGAGATCGACATCGAGGCCAGGACCGCCCACGTCATCGCGGGCGGCTTGCGCACGCCCAACGGGCTGGGCGTCACGCCCGACGGCGCCCTCGTCTACCTCGACAACCAGGGCACCTGGATGCCCAGCTCCGTGCTCGCCGAGATCATCCCCGGGCGTTTCTATGGGCATTACAACAATGCCAACTTCGTCCCCAACCTCGCCGACCGCTTCCCCGATGGCGGGCATCCGAGCGTCTACAGCGACCGCCCACGCACGCCACCCGCGCTGTGGCTGCCGCAGAACGAGGTGGTGAACTCACCGACGCAGCCGCTGCCGATCACCTCCGGCCCGTTCAAGGGCCAGATGCTCGTCGGGGAACTCACCGCTGGCGGCGTGCGGCGTGTGTTCCTTGAACGCGTCAACGGGCAGCTTCAGGGCGCGCTGTTCCGCTTCACGCAGGGGCTTGAGTCGGGCGTGAATCGCATGGCATGGGCCCCCGACGGCTCGCTCATCGTCGCGGGGATCGGCGCGGGCGGCAACTGGAACTGGCGAGGGACGCAGTTTGGATTGCAGCGGCTGACGCCGAATGAGGAGCGTGTGCTCGAGATCAACTCGGTACACGCGAGGCGTACCGGATTCCGGATCTATTTCACACAAGAACCCACTGAGAAATCGAAGTGGGATATGAAGAACTACACAATCACTTCGTGGACTTACGAGCCGACCGCTCTCTACGGCGGACCAAAGGTCGATGAACGAACACACCTTGTGACGAGCGCAATCCACATACAAAACTTTGGCGTCTCGCTCGATGTCAGTGACTTTGATCCCGGCCGCGTCTACCACATTGTCGCGAATGTCGTAGGAAAAAATGGAGAGCTCCCCTGGTCCACCGAAGCCTGGTACACACTCAATCAGATCCCCAACGGCGCACCAGAATCATCGATCGCCAATCAACCGATCGATCCCGCAGTTGATGGCGTCGGCCTCGATATTCTCCCACCCGCCGATGCGGTGACGCTCATTGGCCGATCCACCGGCCCATCCATGCGATTCGCCAACCGCCCCTACCCCGCCACCAACATGACACAGGACGACCTGCTCAATGCCCAGGGCTACATGTCCGTCGGCAACGGCTCGGGCGACCTCGCCTCCACCACCTCCTTCGGGGACGCACGCCTCCACATCGAGTGGCTCTCGCCGCCCGGCGGGTCCGGGCAGATGGCGGGCAACTCGGGCGTGTACCTGCAAGGCAAGTACGAGCTGCAGGTGCTGGGCACCAAGCCCGGCGACGACCCGCTGCAGGCCAACGAGGCCGGCGCGTTCTACAACATCAAACCCGCCGACACCAACGCGTCCCACGGCCCCGGCAACTGGCAGGCCTACGACATCTGGTTCCGCGCAGTCCGCTTCGACAAGGACGGCAACAAGACCGAGAACGCCCGCGCCACCGTCTACTGGAACGGGCAACTCATCCACGACGATATCGAGCTGCCCCACCCCACTGGATCTCAGCAGGCCGCGGGCGAATCACCCGCCGAAGGGCTCGATCGTATGATCGGCCCGCTCGTCCTCCAGGACCACGCGACGCGGGCGGAAGGCCCCGTTCGCTACCGAAACACATGGATCGCGCCGCTCAATGACGCACCAGCCCCAACGCCGGGCCCATGGACTCGGCTCTTCGAAGACACGGACGAATCCGACTGGCTCATCCGAGGCGGGCGCGCGACATACGAGCTCGCCGACGGTGTGCTCACCGGCACCAGCGTACCCAACTCACCAAATACCTTTTATACCACGGCAAGAACCTACAGCGACTTCGAGCTCATCTACGAGTTCCGCGTCCACCCCGAGCTCAACTCGGGCGTGCAGATCCGGTCAGCGATCATGGGCGGCCCCGACAACCGCAATGGGAACCTGCAGGGATACCAGATCGAGATCGACCCCGCCCCGCGTGCCTACTCCGCCGGCATCTACGACGAACGCCGACGCGGCTGGCTCCATCCCATGCACACCTCCCCATCACCCCGGCGTGCGTTCCGCCCGGGCGAGTGGAACACCATCCGCGTCCTCGCGCAAGGCGACACCATCCGCACCTGGATCAACGGCGTCCCCGCAGCGGAGATCTTCGACGCGATGACACCCGAGGGGCACATCGGTTTCCAAGTACACGACGTAGGCGGACGGGCCGATCCGCTGACGGTGGAGTTCCGCAACGCGCGGATCAGGGGGTTGGAGTAAACAATCAGCGCAACTCGAATCGCATCACTACGCTCGCCATATGCCGCCCGGCTCCTTCGGAGTGGTTTTCGCCGACTGTACGAACCCGAATCGCTCAAGTGCCTTCATCGATCCAACATTGTCAATCACGACAATGGCATATTTGGTCAAGCTCAGTCATCCCCATGACCACCGCGGACGCGGATCTTTGCGATATAGGTCGACATCGGATTGAGTTGGTGCTCGTAGAAGATCTTGATATCGGATTCGTTACTGTACACATCATGACTGCAGTCATGATGTGTGCGAGCGAAACCTACTCAGTCGAGCAGTACTCGCAAAAAGTAACTCCGATCTCTATCAATATTCGCGACTCTCAACTCATCACCGCTGAGATACTGATGTGAATCGCTGAAGTACTCACTAAGCGTGCCAATACCATCCGTACTCCCTTGCGCACTCAAATATCGAATACCGATCGGATCTTGCTCCCCCCCTCGATAGATCATGTTCACAACTACCGCGCTGTGCCCCGATTCCTCACGCCAGAACTGAACGAAATCACCCGGACGCACCTCATCCAGTTCCACTATCTCGATCGCGAGGGGTTCGTCATACCCTGCTTCCTTTGACCCGAGATTCAGGAGCGCTGTTACGAGGGTTTTCTCTCTCGATCCTGAAACTGCCCCGTACCATTCACGCCGAAAACTCTTCATCTCCGTGAATGACCGATTGTCAAGCAGATCATGCTCCTCAAGCACTTGCCACACAACGAGAAAAGTAAACCCACTGCAGTACACGCCGTCATCAGACTCAAGTAGCTCATACCCTTGATGCCGGATCGCTTCCGGGCAACCCGAACGAGCAGGATCCTCCGCAAAGTCGACATACTCAAGGCGTTCGTACTCACGCTCTTTCGCTTCTGCTTGGAGCAGTACTGGCGAGTAATCAGGCCCCAGCGATACGACGATTCCGAGTGTGCTTGTCATCAACAACATCCCGATCACCTCACCTTGATTATGTAATACATCGTGACATTGACAGGACGAGTCTCTTTGTCTCCGCCGGTTACCTCGTGTGAATGCGTCCCATTCGAACGAGTCTCCCCACGATTATCGTCCCATCCGCCAGCCCCATCATCCCCAGCCCCAGGAAAAGCAGCACTCCCATGTCCGTTCCCATTCGTGCCACCAAACTTATGAGAGTGCTTACCGCTCGATTTAGTTGCAAATTTGTTCTCTGGCATCCCTGTCGTCCAGTCTTGCGAAGTACCAAACTCACGCATTACCTCTTTATCGACGCGTCCACTCCCATCAAAGCCGCGGATGAACATCCCGCGCAGATCTGGCACGCGGAAGTGCGTCCCTGTGTTCACTTGAGTTCCGTCGTGCTTGCCATCTTGTAAGTAGGTCTGACCGATCACTTGATGCAGGTCTTCGTGCTCTTCAATTGGAAGCGGACTACCGTCACAAATCACCCATCCGTCCGGGATGTCCTCACCCGCGAAGGCTGTGACCATGCCAACTTCTGTCTCGAATCTGCCTTGATCTTTGAGCAACGAAAGCGCCAATCGATATTCAAGCGTGCTCTGTCCGAGCTTGAACTCGTCGTATGCGAAGCTACTCACGATGTTGTGCCAAGCCTCAACCTGCCCAATCGAATCAAACTCGATCGCCTGAACGGTCGTGAGATCTCCGTCAACCTGGCGTTTCATGTCGCGAAATACACGCTTCATTGTCTCTAAATCAAGTTCCTTATCGGTTCTCTTCTTATATGCGAACTCAGCTTCACCTTCAACGGCCGCGTACTTTCCTTTGATCTTACCTGACTGATCTCGCTCCTCAGATTCTCGTATCCTTCGCTTAAACTCGTCTTCATTATCTGTTTTCAGCGCGTCCAGAATGCTGTCAATGTTGTTGATCGCCAGCGAAATCTGCAGCCCATCTTCCGTTAGAAAAGCGATGTTCGAGTTTTCTTCCTTGAGCTTGGAAGCATTCAGCGAAGTCATCGTGCTCGCCAGCACCCTATCGAGCAGTTTGCTTACCAAGTCCGCATCCGCGCCTTCTCGCACCATCACACCGGCTGCGAACTGGCTCGATGTCCAATCTCGTAATACTCGGCTCTTGCTCCCAGATCCACCAACCGGGATCACAGCGCTCGGCTTCTCGCCGTCAGGCGCAGAAACAAGCGACTCGTACATCGTTGAATCCGCTCGTTCTACGAAGCTCGTCGACGCAGAAAACTGTCGCTCGACAAACTGGGCTGGGAAGGTCTGTTTGAGAACAACCTGAATGGATGATGCCGCTCGAACTTTTCTTAACTGCTCCCACGCCCGATCGCTGAGCGAGAAGTGGATCGTATTCTGATATGCCCCATCGCCCCGGAGTAACTGCGTCTCGCTGACCACATTCCCATTGGCCCAAAGTTCTGCATCAAATCGATATGAATCCGTAAGCTTTGCCGTCTGAAACTCATCAGCACCCTGCAAAATCCCTCGATTCTCAAGCGGCGATTTCAGACTCTTTCTATAAGAATCGCCCTGAGCAAAGTCCATCACATTCACAACTAATGGGGATGACAAATCTTTTGCTGGCCATTCAATACGAGAGTCGTTAACCTCGACATCTATGTACTCGCCATTGGAGTCTTCGATATATACCCCCCCAAGCCCCATGGTTGGAAAGAATACTCTTTGGCCACTATCAGACCCAGACGAGTAGACGACTACGCCACGAAAACCATAAAATCCCCCCTCTAGCTTCACAATGGTCGATTCAACCGTGTTGGCGAGTGGCACCCCAAGATTTGAATCCTGGCAGCTCCCGCTTGAACAGGCAAATCCCAGCAACGCAACAGCACAAATTCGATTAATTTTAATCATGGCCCCCCTACTTTTAGTTATACCAAGTCTGCCACACAATTATACATGAATACACATACTTATGTAGAAGTGGATAAAATTGTGGATGTCGCAACCACTAACCAAGAGCCGTACCAGTAATTCCCAGTAAAATCCTGCGTATCACGCCGCCGAGACCGAGCGGGTCTTCGCGTCCATCGTGGGGATGAATCGCGCGATCTGTTCGAGCACGCTCTTGCGGGACTGGCTGCGCCGGACCTCGTCCATAGCGCTGACCATCTCGGCGATGCGCGTCTCGGAGACGTCGGTCTCCTCGTCGAGGGCGTAGATGCCGGGGTGGCTGGTGGTCATGAGGCCCTGGGCGTCGTAGCTCAGCTCCTCGTAGAGCTTCTCGCCCGGGCGGGCGCCCGTGAGGACGATGGGGACGGTGTTCGGCTTGGTGCCCATGGGATGGCCGATGGTGGGCTCGTAGCCGCACGCGCGGATGAAGCGTTTGGCGAGCTGGAAGATCTCGATGGGCTCGCCCATGTCGAGGACAAACACCTCTCCCGAGTGGCCTACCTCGATGCCGCCGAAGCCGTGGCCGGACATCGCGCCCGCTTGCATCACCAGCGTCGCGGCCTCAGGGATGGTCATGAAGTAGCGTGTCATTCGCTCGTCGGTCACGGTCACCGGGCGGCCCGCGGCGATCTGGTCGGCCCAGATCGGCAGGACCGAGCAGGCGGAGCCGAGGACGTTGCCGAAGCGGACCATGCTCAGGCGGGTCTGGATGCCGGGCATGGTGGCGAGCGACTGGGTGTACATCTCGGCGAGACGCTTGGTGGCGCCCATGACGTTCACCGGGTTGACGGCCTTGTCCGATGAGATCAGCACGAAGCGTTCGGCCCCCACCGTCACCGCGGCGTCGGCGATGGCCTTGGTGCCAAACAAGTTGTTGGTCACGGCGTGGGATGGGTGGTCCTCCATCAGGGGCACGTGCTTGTGAGCGGCGGCGTGGAAAACGACGTCGGGCTGGTAGCGTTCCAGCAGGCCCAGCGTGCGGGAGGCATCGACGACGTCGTGCAGGACGGCCACACGCTCGATCTCCGGGTACGACTCACGGAGCTGGCGGTCGACCTCGAAGAGTGCGTTCTCGGCCCGCTCCATAAGCACGATCCGGCTGGGGTGGTAGCTGGCAACCTGACGCACGAGCTCGGAACCGATGGACCCGCCCGCACCGGTGATGAGCACGGTCTTGCGGTTGAGCGAGCCGGACACCAGCTCACGGTCGATCTCATGCGGCTCGCGACCGACGAGCTTGGCCAGGTCGATCCTGGGTGTGCCGATCGAAACGCTGCTGGGCGCGGTCACCGTCGGGGCGGAGTGCAGCAGTTCCTCCATGGGCGGCACGAAGCGCTCGATCACGCCGGCACGGTGCAGCGACACGCTGATGGTCCGCCAGAGTGCCCGCTCGGACGCGGGAAGGGTCACGATGGCGCTGGTGATCGTGTTGGACGCACAGATGGCCACGAGCTCTTCGATCGATCCAAGGACCGGGGTGTCGGCGATGCTCATCGTCTCCGTCGGCTCGGTGGTCACGACGCCCACGATGGCGGAGGCCTCGTCGATGGCCCGCAGCTGCCTGATCAGCCGATCGCATGCGCTGGCGCTGCCGACCACGAGGGCGCGGCTCTCCGGTTGGGTCTCTGTGCTGCTCATACCCCATTCATCGGCTCATTCCCCCCACCCGAACCCCATTTTCATACGCTCGATCGGCATTCCGTGCGCCGAAAACGGGTATGCTCCGGGCACCCATGATCACACGACTCACCGCCCAGCTCGAATCGATCACCCAGGGCGCGATCCCCATCGCCACCCTGCACACCAACCCCGACTTTGCGATCGAACTGCTGATTCCGCAGTACCTTGCGCACACGCTCGAATCCAAGATCAACGACCGGGTGACCCTCCATACCCGCGTCTACCTCGAGGCCCAGGGGCAGGGGACGAGCTTCCTGCCGCGTGTGATCGGGTTCGGATCGCCCGTCGAACGCGACTTCTTCGAGGTGTTCACGAGCGTGAAGGGCGTGGGCACCAAGAAGGCCCTGCGGGCGCTGGTGGAGCCGCCCAGCACAATCGCGGCGTTCATCGTGTCCAAGGACGCCAAGGCCCTGACCAAGCTCCCCGAGATCGGCAAACGCTCCGCGGAGACCATGATCGCGGAGCTGAGCGGCAAGATCGACAAGTTCGCAGGCGATGCGATCATGGCCGGCGCGAGCGCGACCCGCACCGCCCCCACGTCCACAATCGAGCAATCGTCCTTTCCACCCGCGGCCGCCGAAGCCATCGCGGCCCTCATGGCCCTGGGCGAGCAGCGGAGCACGGCGGAGCAGAAGGTCCAGATTGCGATGACGAAGGTTGATGCGGACGCCGATGTGGACGTGCTGGTGCAGACGGTGTTTGGGGGGTAAGAAGCCACTAGCCATTAGCCATCAGCCACTAGGGCTCGCAAGGTACAATGGTCTTTCATTCCAACACCCTAGTGGCTAGTCCCCAGTCCCTAGTCCCTCGAATCCGAAGGATTCCACATGCGTTACGCAATGATCATGGCCGGCGGGTCCGGCACCCGTCTCTGGCCGATGTCCCGCGATGGGCAGCCCAAGCAGCTCATCAGGTTCATCAAGACCGATGACGGGCGGACCGTCTCGCTGCTCGAGGTGGCGGCTGAGCGGGCGGCGGACCTGACCAGGGGCAACTCGGTCTACATCTGCACGGGCGAGCGGTACCGCGGGCAGATCCGGGAGGCCATGCCCTCGTTCGACGACGGGCACATCCTGGGCGAGCCGATGCCGCGTGATACGGTCAACGCGGTGGCGTTCGCGGCGGCGGTGTTCAGCAAGGACGACCCGGACGCGGTGTTCAGCGTGCTCACCGCCGACCAGCTGATCGAACCGGCGGACGTGTTTTCCAAATCCATCGAGCTGGGCTACACGCTGGTCGAGCAGGACCCAACCCGCCTGGTCACCTTCGCCATCAAGCCAGACCATCCCGCGACCGGCTACGGCTACATCGAACGCAGCGAGTTCATCAAGGACACCGACTCTCAGGCGTTCCGGGTCGCTCGCTTCGTCGAGAAGCCCCCGCTGGAGAAGGCGGAGGCCTACTTCCAGTCCGGTCGTTTCGACTGGAACGCCGGCATGTTCGTCTTTCACGCCCGCACCCTGCTCGATCTCTACGGGCGCTTCATGCCCAAGAACCACGAGCTGATCATGCAGCTGCGCGACGCCTGGGGCACCGACAAACAGCTGCAGGTCCTCGACGAGGTCTACCCGCAGCTCGACAAGACCAGCGTTGACTACGGCATCATGGAGCCCGCCAACAGCGAGCCCGACGTGACCATCGTCGGCGTCAAGATGGACATCAAATGGCTCGACGTCGGCTCGTGGCCCGCGTACGCCGAGACCCTCACGCCCGACGAGCACGGCAACCGCACTAACGGCGCCCCCATCGCCACCTTCGATGCCAACAACAATATCGTCGTCGCCGAGGACACCGCCAGCGATCACACCATCGCCCTGATCGGCTGCGAAGACCTGATCGTCGTGCAGACCGAGCGGGCGACGCTGGTGGTGCCCAAGAGCCGGGCACAGGACATCAAAAAGCTCCACGACCAGCTGCCGGACGGGCTGAAGTAGCGGCGGGCATTCGGGAGACGGACAATGAAGGAAGGCGGAAGTTCCCGGTCCCGGAGATTTCCGCCTTCCTTCATTTTGCCTATCCCAAGATCGGGGTGCCCGTACTCGCCGCGCAGCGGCGCAGTGCGGAAGTGAGGTACAACTCTCAACAACGTGGAGTTCAGGGGATCAGCTCGGCTCATCCGCACTGCGCGTCTTCGACGCGAGTACGGGCACCCAGAGTGGCCTGTTATTCTCCCGCGAGCGTGCGGAGCCGGTCGAGCACCGCGTGCCCCGCAAGCCGTGGATTCATCGCCGCGTACTCGAGCACGCCCTTGCCCTCGGCGCTCACCAGCGTCGCGTCCGCGCCGTGATCGAGAAGCATCGAGATCATCTCGGGCGATGAGCCCCGGCAGGCCATAAGCAGCGCCGAGCCGTTCGCGACTTCCCACAGGTCGTTCACTTCGCAACCCGCATCAATCATCGCGGCAACAAACGATACATCAGCACCCCGATCGATCGCCGTCATCAGCATCGGCGGCTCGTACTCGCCCTTGCGGTTCAGGTCCGCGCCGTGTTCAGCGAGGATGGCCCAGACCGCGGGGTCGTCGCCGTGCTGGGCGTAGAGGCGGGCGGGTGTGACCGTGGGGTTGCCGGGGATGGACGCGTCGGGTGCGGCGCCCGCGTCGAGGATCCGCCTGAAGACATCCGCGTTCTGCCCGCCGAAGGCCGCGGCGTGCGTCATGGTCGCGCCCAGATCGCTCACGAGCGTCGCGTCCGCGCCGCCCTGGAGCAGATAGCGGTGCATCAGCGGGTCCCTGTTCTGCAGCAGCGCCCACATGAGGGGCGTCATGCCCGAGGCGTCGCGCGCGTCGACCTCCGCCCCTTCTCGGATGATCGCCCCCGCGACCTCCGCCATGTTTTCACGGGCGGCCAGGTGCAATGGCGTGAGCTGGTCCTGCGAGTAGGTCTTCTTGAAATCCGCGCCGTGCTCGGCGAGCAGTTCCCAGATGCGGAAGTGGTTGTTGTGCATCGCCGCGTATGACACGGCGGAGTGCCCGAGGTCATCGGTGCGGTTGAGGTCCGCGTCCATCGCGTCGATCGCGAGAAACACGGGCCCATGAGTCTGATTCGCGATGAGCGTGTGCATGAGGATGTCACGCCCAAGCGCATCACGCTCGTTCGGGTCGTCCCGCCAGGTGAGGAAGATCCCGAGCGATCTCGCCGCGACCTTCGGGTCGGGGTTGTACGCCGTGTGATGCATCGCGAGCATCCCGTTGTTGTCGCGAATCTCACGCCTTGCCCGATTGTTGTAAATCATCCACCAGGTGATCTCGTGCGTCGCAGGCAGCCTGCACGCGTGCATGAGCAGCGTCATCCCGTCTGGGTCCCTGAAGTTCAGGTAGTATCCGTCTTGGTACTGCTCCTCGATGGACTCAATCATCGATTCGTAGTTCTCGTCATCGCAGGTCCGCAGCTGCTCGACCAGCTCCGCCATGACCGCATCAAAGCGCGAATCCCGCTCCCCGCTCGCGTCTTCAGCCTGGCCTTGGGCAATCGCAGCGCCCCCGAAGAGGCACACCCACATCACCAACACACACAGCCTCATCATGCTCACCCTCCCGCTCACACACGCTGCCCGCTGCTCACGCGGGCTGCAGGCGGGGCGACTGCTCGTGCAGCCACGCCTCCATGCCGTTCGTCTCAACGTAGCGCACCACATCATCCGGATTCGAGAACCGCTCGAGCATGTCGTACGCGGACCCCTGCTTCTGCACCCGGATGTCCTCTGACGCGCGTCCCTCGATGCCCAGGTGCGCGAATACGCCGGCCATGGCCTCGGGCGAACCAAGCTCGCAGTACTCGATCTCATGGAAGGTCTTCCCGTGCTTGTCGAGCTTTTTATAGAGTTGTGAGAAGAGTTTATCATCTCGTCGTATAAGACGACGGAACTCGATCGGATCAAACTCAACAGGCTGATCGCATCCACTCGAACTGCCCCCGGCCGCAATCCGGTACGTCCCAGTAATACTAGCCTTTTTTTTGGAACTATACCGAGCAAGAAGGTTTCTTCGACGAAGGATCAGCACCGCGTAGTCTGGGTTAGCACACACATAGTTCAGTATCCTCGACGAATGATGAAGGAAGAGCTTAAAGCCCCACGCGTGTTTCGCCGGATATCGCGCCACAACCTGAGTATGGAGCGCCCGAAGGTACCCAACAGGATCTTTGTCTCGCTTGATCTTCGTGCTGCAAGCGTGAACAGGCAGACCAAGTAGCGCGTAATACATCATCGTCCGACGTGTGGACATCTGCATCAGTCTCTGGTCGTAACGGACACGAAGACTATTCAATAGAGAATCACCATCTGGATACGCAACCTCAAAGCCTGGTACTGGGAACTGAAGATATATGTCCACGGGGTGATAGATCTCGCCGAAGCACACCGAGCCGGGCGTGTTCAGCCGATTCACCAGCAGGTTCGAGCCGCTCCGCCCAAGCCCCAAAACCACAAACTGCTTCATGCGTGCCCGCTCCTTCACTATCCCACACATCCTATCAGCCACCACCCGCCGCAACCAACCCCACCGCCGCACACGTCGTACAATCAGCCATGCGCATTTTCGCCATCGATCTCGGTGACCAACGCACCGGCCTCGCCCTCGCCGACCGGATCACCGGCATCGCCTCCCCCGCCGGGCTCATCGAGACCCCTATCGACCGCGAGAACGGACGCCTGCTGATCGATGCCATCGTGAAACAGTTCCACCAGCAAGCCTCCGGACCGGAAACCGAGATCGTCATCGGCATCCCCCTGAACATGGATTCCACAGAAGGTCCGCGCGCCAAGCTCGTGCGCGAGTTCACCCGCAAGCTCGCATCCCGCATCGACCGCCCCATCGTCCTTGTGGACGAGCGGAAGACCTCCCAGCTCGCCGACGCACGCATGTCGCAGAGCGGGCTCACCCACAAGCAGAAGAAACAGCGACGCGACGCCATCGCCGCGGCCGCGATCGCCCAGCTCTACCTCGACGAGCCCGACACCTCCGTCATCGATACCGTGAACCCAGTCGAGCACATCTGACCGATCCCTGTCAGCCGAACCGGCCCAGCAGCGGTCCGTATGCAACAATTGCCCCGCTCACGGGTTGTACTGGAAGGATCCAGCCAAAGGAATCAGAGGACCCCCCATGCCCAGCGCCCTGCTCACCATTCTGATCGCCGCAACCCTCCTCCCCACGCAGACCAGCGATGGGGTGCCCGTACTCGACGCGCAGCGGCGCAGTGCGGCAGGGCCGACGATTCCATCAGAGGCCACAATCAACCTGCACGCAGGGTATGCCTCCGCACTGCGCGTCTCCGACGCGAGTACGGGCACCCAAGAGACTGAGCAGCCGGAAGCAGAGGGTACGCCCAGCACCTTCGACACCCCCCGCGAGCTGCTCGCCGCGCTGGCCGAGCAGGACGTGAAGACCGCCACCCTCCGCGGCGGCGTGCGCTACACCATCATCCACGCCCTCGAGAACGACATGCAGGTCCGCTACGGGCAGCTCGCCATCCGCAACGCCGACAACGAGGACGCGGCCCTGTCACGCAAGTACGCCGTGCGCTTCAACCTGCTCGAGATCGACGATCGCCAGGACGTGATCGAGGAACACTTCATATTCGACGGGCGTTGGTTCGTGGAGCGTTACCCTGAAGAAAAGCAGTTCACCAAGCGCGAGCTCGTCCCCGAGGGTAAGCAGCTCGACCCCATGGAGCTCATGCGCGACGCCCCATTCTGGGTCTCCCTCGGTCGAGATCAGGACCGACTCCTCGCATCCTACGACGCCACCATCCTCCCCACCGCCGACGGGCTGACCGACAACCGAGACTTCCCCGAGCTCGCCTCGCTCGCCAACCAGCCCCACGTCGCCAACACCACCCAGCTCATGCTCGTCCCCAAGGACGACTCCGGGTTCGAGGACGACTGGGAGTTCGTCCGCATCTGGATCAACACCGACACGCTCCTGCCCGCGCTCTACATCAAGCAGGACTGGACCGGCGACCTGCAGATCGTCGAGCTCTTCGAGCCGCAACGCGACGCCGAGATCCCCGCCGCCATCTTCGACACCACCACCCCCGACGCCCGCTCCGGATGGCGCATCCAGATCTCCCACTGGCGCGGCGACGCGGACGCAAGCGAAACCAGTCCCAACCCCTAAGCACGCATGATCCACTACACCATCCACGCTGCCGCCCTGCTCGCACTCCTCGCGCTGCCCTCGATCGCCCAGCAATCCGTGCCCCCGGGCGAGGACACCAAGCCGCCCATCGCGCCGATCGACATCCACGACCACGAGCAGCAGCCCCTGCGTCGCATCGAGGTGCCCGAGCAGCTCAACCAGGTCACCGATGCGCTGCGTGACCTCATCGGCGCGGACTTCCTCTCCGACGAAGAACGCGAGCAGCTCCGCATCAAGCACGGGCTGTGGAACCCCGACGACCTGCTCAACCCCGATCACGCCGCCCGCGCCGCGCTCGATGCCGGCGCGTACGACCACCCGTTCCTCAACGACCCCAACGCCGACCCCATCGCCATCGCCCACGCCGCGATCGTCCGAGGCGATCCCCGACGCGCCATCGGCATTCTCAACGAGACCCCCGAGCCCCACACCCCCGCGATCCGAACGCTCACCGCCCGCGCACACGAGATGCTCGGACAGCTGGACGAGGCACGCGCCCAGCTCGGAGCGCTCCGACAGCAGCTCCAGAGCGAGCAGCTCAGCGACGCCGATCAGATCGCGTGGGCCGCGGAGGGGCTGCTCGACCTGCTCCGGATCGACGGCCCCCAACGCGACGCGCGCAGCGAGTACGAGGCCATCACCAAGCTCCTCGCCAACGCCCGCGAGAACATCGACCGCACCTCATGGCGCGTCCGACTCGCCGAGGCACGCCTGCTCTACGCGCACAACAACTATCAGGACGGACGCAACGCCGCCGCCGAGACGCTGGCGCTGCACCCGCGCAACGCCCAAGCCGCCTTCATCATCGGGTCCATGGCCGTCGACTCGTTCGACTTCGACACCGCCGACGAGATCGCACGCAAGCTCGACCTGCTCGCCGCCTCCATCGACGGCGAGGCCAAGCCCGACGCCTACGTCCGCCCGTCCCTGCTCGGCTGCATCCTCCGCGCCCGCGTCGCGCTGCGCCGCAAGGACCCCGAGGGCGCCGAGATGGCCATGGACCCCGTCCTCGCGCGCATGCCAAACCAGCGCGACCTGCTCGAGATCAACGCAGCCGCGGCCGCCGCGGGATTCCGCACCACCTCGACCGAGTACCTCCTCGACGCCTACGACGCCATCTCGCCGGGCTCCCCATCCGCCTACATGCGCGTCGCCGAAACGCTCGGCGAGTACCGCCAGTACGAGCACGCCGCCGAGGCCTACCGCGAGGTCATCAGGCGCGCACCCAACTGGGGTGAGCCGCGCCTCGGGCTCGGGCTGCTGCTCGTCCAGGCCGGGCTCGACAGCGAAGCCCGCGAAGTCCTTGAGAACGCCCTGGCGCTCGACCCCTTCAACATCCGCGCCCAGAACTCGCTCACGCTCGTCACCGAGCTCGCCACCTACGACACCATCGAGTCCGAGCACTTCATCATCCGCTACAAGCCCGGCACCACCGACGTCGTGCTCGCCCAGGAGATGCCCGCCATCATGGAACGCATCCACGCCCGCGTCGCCGGCGACGCCCCGGGCGGCAACGACCACGAGCCCGACCAGAAAACCCTCATCGAGCTCATGCCAAACCACGAGTGGTTCGCCGTGCGCATCGGCGGCATGCCCTCCATCCACACCATGGCCGCCTCCACTGGCCCCGTCATCGCCATCGAAGCCCCGCGCGACGGCCCCAAGTCCTCCGTCGGCCCGTACGACTGGCCACGCGTCCTCCAGCACGAGTACACCCACACCGTCAACCTGGCGCGCACCAGGAACCGCGTCATCCACTGGATGACCGAGGCCAACGCCGTCTTCAACGAGGACGCCCCACGCGACTCGCGCACGTGGGCCCTGCTCACCAACGCCTACACCAACGACGAGCTCTTCGACCTCGAAGAAATCAACACCGCCTTCGTGCGCCCCAAGAAGCCCACCGACCGTGCGCTCGCTTACGCGCAGGGCGCATGGATGTTCGAGTACATCGTCGAAACCCATGGCAAGCAGGCCCCCCTCGACATCTTCGACGCCTCAACACGCGGGCGGGACGCCGTCGATGCGTTCGAAGAGGTCCTCTCCGTGACGCCCGAGTCCTTCCTCGCCTCCTTCCGAGACTGGGCCAAGCAGGACCTGATCGACCACGGGCTCCTCCTGCCCGACGACGCACCCGACATCTACACCATCCTCGGCGTCTCCGACGACGACTCGCTCCAGCAGCAGCTCGACAAGGTCCCCACCCTCGACGAGATCAACGCCCTGCTTGAGCAGCACCCCGACCACCCCGAGCTCATCACCCTCCAGGTCGCCACTGCTCTGTCCGGCGCCGATGACACCCTCACGCCCGAGCAGGCCCGCATCCTCCGCAACGCCATCCGCGTCCGCCCCACCGACGACGAGCCGCACAAGCGCCTCGCCCGCCACTACCTCGCCAGCGACGACCCCCAGGTCCATCTCAGCGCCATCCCCCACCTCGAATACCTCGACGCCCGCGAGATCCTCTCCCCCGCCTACGCCGGCCAGCTCGCCCTCCTCTACGCCCAACGCGGCAACAACCACAAGGCCATCCAGTCCGCCCTCCGCGCCGTCGCCATCGCCCCCTTCGACGCCGACCAACGCGAACGCGCCGCCCGCGTGGCGCTGATCGTCGAGGACTACGAGCAGGCCAAACACCAGCTCGAAGCACTGACGATCCTGGAGCCGGACCGAGATATCCATCAGCGACGCCTGGAAGCACTCAAGAGCAAACTGGGCGGATAACGCGTGAAGCGAACATCACACACGCGTATTCTCACCGCTTCCTGAGTTTCCACTTCAAATCAACATCCAATCTGCTACGCTGGAATCACGCATTGAGTCGATTATGGTGGTCGTTGAGATTGGATGAATCATGAAATCGAGAACACTTACTCACCTTACGACAAAGGCTGCACTCACCCTCTCGCTGCTGAGCACAACACCCGCCGTCGGCCAGACGATCAATGAGGATATCAAAATACTGCCAAGCGACGGGGAGTCAGGTGATCAGTTCGGCTGGTCCGTCGCAATCAGCGGCACCACCGCCGTCGTTGGCGCTCGCCTTGACGACGACAACGGCACCGACTCCGGGTCGGCATACCTTTTCGACACCACCACCGGGCAGCAAATCGCCAAACTCCTGCCCGACGACGGGGCAGCGGAGGATAATTTTGGCGTTTCCGTCGCGATCAGCGGTGCCTTGGTCGTGGTTGGGGCCTACGGGGACGACGACAACGGCACCATCTCCGGGTCGGCGTACCTCTTCGACACCACTACCGGGGAGCAGATCGCCAAACTCCTGCCAAGCGACGGGTCAGAGGTCAATATCTTCGGCAGATCCGTCGCGATCAGCGGCACGACGGTTGTCGTTGGGGCTCCTTGGAAATACGACAACGGCACCATCTCCGGCTCAGCGTACCTCTTCGATACGACTACCGGCTTGCAGATCACCACACTCCTGCCAAGCGACGGGGAGTTAGGTGATGAGTTCGGCTGGTCCGTCGCAATCAGCGGCACCACGGCCGTCGTTGGCGCTCGCCATGACGACGACAACGGAACCGACTCCGGGTCGGCATACCTCTTCGACACTATCACCGGCCAGCAAATCGCCAAACTCCTGCCAAGCGACGGGGAGGCAGGTGATGAGTTCGGCTGGTCCGTCGCGATCTGCGGCACCACCGCCGTCGTTGGCGCTCGCCTTGACAACGACAACGGAACCGACTCCGGGTCGGCGTACCTCTTCGACACGACCACCGGCCTGCAGATCGCCAAACTCCAATCCGACGATGGGTTTGGGAGGGATCACTTCGGTATTTCAGTCGCGATCAGCGGAACGACGGCCGTGGTTGGCGCTCGCAGTGACGACGACAATGGCGGTGATTCTGGTTCTGCGTACATATTCGACACAACCACCGGGGAGCAGATCGCCAAACTTCTGCCAAGCGACGGGGCGGAGTTGGATGAGTTCGGCTACTCCGTCGCGATCAACGGCACCACGGCCGTTGTTGGGGCCCCGGTTGACAACCACAATGCCACCGAATCCGGATCTGCGTACATCCTCACTGCTCTATTACCCTGCCCCGCCGACCTCACCAACGACGGCACCCTCGACTCCTTCGACCTCTCCGCATTCCTCACTGCCTACAACGCCCAGGACCCCACCGCCGACTTCAACGCCGACGGCTCGTACAACTTCTTCGATGTCTCCGCATTCGTCGAGGCGTTCCTGAACGGCTGCCCATAACCCAACACCCAAATCAAAGAAATCACTTCGATCATCCCGAAACTCATGTAAGATGTATAGATACACGCCGGCCAGACACCGGCGATCACATCATGCAGGAGCCATCGTGATCCACCCCACGCCCAATCGCCGACCCGCCATCGCCGCGATCAGCCTGACCGCAGTGCTCGCCATGCCCGCTGCGGCACAGACGATCTACGAGGACTACAAAGTCTTTCCACATGACGGAGAGCACTTAGATTTTTTTGGGGTTTCCGCTGCGATTCACGGCTCAGTTGCAGTTATCGGTGCCCCTACGGACGACGACAACGGAATGAACTCTGGATCAGCATACCTGTATGATACAACGAACGGGCAACTGCTTTTCAAGCTGCTGCCAGAAGATGGGGCGCAAGACGATGAGTTTGGGTGGGACGTTGCGATTTCGAGCACCACAATCGTTGTTGGCGCTAAATGGGACGACGATAACGGTGCCGACTCCGGATCAGCGTACTTGTTTGATAGAACTACCGGCCAGCAGATCGTGAAACTTCTCCCTGATGACGGGCTAGCTGGTGACTGGTTCGGATCTTCAGTTGCGATAAGAGACAATGTTGCCCTCATAGGTGCTAACAAGAGTGGATTCACTCAAGCCGATCCAGGGGCAGCATATCTATTTAACGCAACCACGGGGCAGCAGATCGCCAAACTCATTCCAGAAGACAGTGCGCCTAATGACCGCTTTGGCTCCTCAGTCGCGATCAGTGGGGACATAGCACTCATCGGCGCACCCGGATGCAATAATAGATGCAACAACAATGATGCCAACCCCGGATCGGCTTATCTCTTTGACATCAACACCAGGAAACAGATCGCCAAACTCATGCCAAATGATGCAGCTGAGAGTGACTCATTCGGCGGTGTCGTCGCACTCAGCGACAACCTAGCCATCATTGGAGCGCCCGGGAACGACGACAACGGAGTGGACTCGGGGTCAGCGTACCTCTTTGACCTGTCCACCGGTCAACAGATCGCCAAACTACTGCCAACCGACGGTGCAAGTGATGATAACTTTGGCTGGTCCGTAGCAATAAACGGCACCACAGCCGTGGTCGGGGCGTGGCTAGATGATGACAACGCTTTCGACTCCGGATCGGCGTACCTCTTCGACACAACAACCTCGAAGCAACTCGCCAAACTGATGCCGAGCGATGGAATGAAGAGCAGCTTCTTCGGCGCTGCAGTCGCGATCGACGGAACAACGGCTTTAGTCGGGGCCGTCTTAGACTATGGCAATGATGAGAACTCTGGTTCAGTTTATGTTTTCACAACCGAGCACTGCCCCGCAGACCTCACCAACGACGGTACCCTTGATTCCTTCGACGTCTCCGCCTTCCTCACCGCCTACAACGCCCAGGACCCCACCGCCGACTTCAACGCCGACGGGTCGTTCAACTTCTTCGATGTCTCCGCATTCGTCGAGGCATACCTCAACGGCTGCCCCTGAGCCAGCACCAGCCGCTCACGCGATCTGACGCCGTGCCCCGCCCTCATCAATCGCCAGCAGCTCGCCCGGGTCCGCCTCGGGCTTCAGCGCCGGGCCCTTCGTGTCCCAGCCCGTCCACCGCTCGAACCGCTCGTGCAGATCCTTGGCGATCTCCGCGTTGCCCTTGCCGCTGTCCTTGTAATCGATCGGGCGCATCACCCGCACACGCGTCGCGCTGCGCATCCACAGCGAGTCCCACGCGCTCTTCGCCTCAGTCGGCGTGCCCTCGATGATCACCGGCAGCACCCGCGCACCGCTCCGCTGCACCAGCACGCCCACGCCGGGCGCGAACGGCAGCAGCTTCCGCGCCGGACGCTCGATCCGCCCCTCCGGGAAGATCCCGATCACGCCGCCCTCGCTCAGGTGCTTGCGGGCGTGACGCAACCCCGTCCGCCCGTGACGATTCCGGGCCACAAAGATCACGCCAACCCAGTTCCAGAACCAGTTCATGCCGCGCAAACGCATGTCCTCGGCCATCATCCAGCGGATCTTGGTCGGCACGCTCAGACTCACCAAAATCGGATCGACGCCCGCCGTGTGATTGCACACCACGATCATCGGCCCGCTCAGATCGTCCTTCGCACCCTCCTCGAACTCCACCTGCAGGTCGTGCACCCCACGGGCATACGCAAACCCGAAGAGATACAACAGCCCATCGAGCGCCGAGAGCGACGGCGACCACTTCGCGCCATACGCGCGACCGCCCATAAGTGCTGCAACCACAAGCACAAACAGCGCCAGCATGATCCAGAGAAAGGTCATCAACTATATGTTAGCATTTACAAAATTTGGGTTCCAGACAACACACGAAAATATCGGCAATTGGTCCAATTTCCGCACACGCACAGCCCACATTTCGCCTCCACCCGTACACTTCCCGTATGAGTGACCTCTGGGCACCAAAGCGAGAAGAAGCCATGACCCGCGTCGCCCCGCTCGCCGCGCGCGTGCGCCCCAAGTCCATCGACCAGATCGTCGGCCAGACCCACATCCTCGGCCCGGGCAAGCTCCTGCGCCGCATGATCGACGCCGACGCCCTCACCTCCGTCATCCTCCACGGCCCGCCCGGCACCGGCAAAACCACCCTCGCCGAGGTCATCGCCAAGGCCACATCACGCCGCTTCGTGCGTGAGAACGCCGCGTCCGTCGGCGTCAAACGCATCCGCGAGATCATCGACGAGGCGGCCCGCATCCTCGGCGAGCAGAACAAACGCACCATCCTCTTCCTCGACGAAATCCACCGCTTCTCCAAATCGCAGCAGGACGTGCTCCTCGCCGACGTCGAGCGCGGGCTCATCACCCTCATCGGCGCCACCACCGAGAACCCGCTCTTCGCCGTCAACGCCGCGCTCATCTCACGCTCCACGCTCTTCCGACTCGAGTCGCTCACCGAGGACGAGACCTGCACGCTCATCGACAACGCGCTGAAACATCCCGACGCGTTCCCCAATCAATCCATCGAAATCACCGAAGACGCGAAACGCGTCTGGGCGATCAAATCCGAAGGCGACGCGAGGCGCGCGCTCACCGCGCTCGAGGTTGCTGTCCGATCATCACCGGGCGACACCCTCCTCATCGACAAGCAACTCGCCGAGGACTCCATCCAACAAAAGCTCGCCGTCTACGGCGACGATGGCCACTACGACACCATCTCCGCCATGATCAAATCCGTCCGCGGCTCCGACCCCGACGCCGCCGTCTACTGGATCGCCCGCATGCTCGACGCCGGCGAGGACCCCCGCTTCATCGCACGCCGCCTCGCCATCCTCGCGAGCGAGGACATCGGCAACGCCGACCCACGCGGCATCATGATCGCCCAGGCCGCCTGGGACCTCGTCGAACGCATCGGCATGCCCGAAGCCCGCATCACCCTCAGCCAGTGCGCCACCTACCTCGCCTGCGCCCCCAAGAGCAACGCAGCCTACATGGCCATCAACGCCGCGATGGACGACGTCAAAAACGGACGCGTCCTCCCCGTCCCCATCTACCTCCGCGACGGTAACACCTCCCCGAGATCCTCCGCCGACGGCTCAGGCCAACGCGTCCGCGACCTCGAGGACGAGAAGTACCAGTACAGCCACAACGCCGACGACCAACTCACTGGCCAGGACTACCTCGGCGTCGACAAACGCTACTACGAACCCAAAGACGTCGGCTCCGAGAAGATCCTCAAGGCCTTCCTCGAGAACGCGCGGGCAAAGAAGTCGCAGCGGAATCAGCCGTGAACATCACGGACATCCCGCGTTGTATGCCGCGATAAACGCAGCGACATCGAAGAAGTCCCAACGCGCATCGTTATTCATGTCCGCAGCGATCGCTTGCGCATTCAGCCCCTCGATAAACGCCGAGACATCGAAGAAGTCCAGACGCCCGTTGGGCGCGAAGTCCGCAGCGCACGCCCCGATCCCTTTCGTGATCGAGAACCGGTCACGCACGTCGCCCTCGTCGTTGAGGAACACGGCGTCGAGCCGGTCACCCTCAACCTCGATCACCATCGACCCGAGCTCGTTCACGTTGACATTGTTCGCCGGGTGATCGTAATCCCCAGCGTCCAGCCGCCCCGAGCTCCCCGCGACCACATACACCGTCCCCTCGTTCGCGTTCAGGCCGGCGTGCGCTTTCGCGTACGCCCCGTCACTATCAAACCGCCCGTCACCGTCATCCAGCGCCATCGTCGCGAGATCAAACGTCCTCGATACTCCGTAGTGCCCGTTCAACAGCATCGACCGCTCGAGCGTGTGGCTGTGCCCAACGATCACGAGGTCAGCGCCAGCCGCTTCCATGATGGGCAGGATGTGCTCGCGAACCTCGATCGACTCAAGCTCCTCATCCGAGTTGTGCCCGTCCGAATACGCCGGGTGGTGCCACACACCAATCAGCCAGTCCTGATCCGTCGCGGCCAGGTCCTGCGCAAGCCAGCTGAGCATCGCCGAACCCGGGGTCCGGTCCGACTCCGACGAGTCCAGGCACACAAAGTGCACGTTGCCATAGTCGAACGAGTAGTACGCCTCCGTACCCGATGCAACGCCACCCGCACGCCCATCGCGCGGCATCGCGAACACGTCAAAGTACACGCCCGTCCCCGTCGCCGCGTCGGCCGAGTACGAATCGTGATTGCCGTAGGTCGGCCACATCGCCATGTTCCGCATGATCATCGGGTACATATCGAACACCGCACGCTGGTGCTCCGCGTCCGTGCCCAGCAGATACGCGTTGTCGCCCATCGTCACCCACACATCCGCGGTCCCCGGCCCATATCCAAGAAACGCGTCCCGCACCACGCGTGCATCACTGTTCGCAGTGCCCGAGTCACCGATCGCCCAGATCCGAACCCGCTCACGCGTACCCACTGCCGGGTGCGTCCGGAAGTAGTGCTGACCATCACCACCCGCGAGCACGCCGTCCGCATCACCGATCGCGTAGTAATACGTCTCGCCGGCATCAAGGCCCTGGATCTCCACCTCATGATCCGTGCCCACGCCGTCACCCATCGCAACCATCGAGAGCTGATCCGGGCTCGCCCCGTACCACACGCGCGAGGCACGCTCATCCACCGTGCGCCAATGCACGCTCACGCCGTGCTCGTGGCTCAGCTGCAGATAGGGCCCACGGAGCACGACTTCATCACCAGCAGGCAAGCCAGTCAGCATGCCCACAACAACCATTGCGGCACCAAACATATGTATCCTCCTTGTTATACATCACACACAGTGAATCACGATACCATAAACCAGCCCCTACCATCCCATGTGAAAGCCCAGCCGGACAAAAAGACCCTCCGCCGGACCGCCAGCCAGCGTCTCACCGAGCTCAGCACCATCGAGCAATCCCAGCACGCCGACGCCATCGCCCTTCACCTGCTCACCGACCCGGCCATCGCCGACGCCACCACCCTCCTCGCCTACGCCGCCTTCACCCCCGAGCTCTCCCTCGACCCGTTCATCCGCGCCACACTCCTCAAGGGCCTCCACATCGCCATCCCATCCGTAGACTGGGCACGCAAGTCCATGTCCGCCAGACGGATCGCAAATCTGGACGACGACCTCGTCACCGGCCGATACGACATCCGTGTCCCCCGCGATGGGTGTGCTCTGGTAGAACCCGAACAGATCGACGTGATCTTCCTCCCCGGACTCGCCTTCGATCGGGCCGGCAACCGGCTCGGACGCGGCGCGGGGTTCTATGATCGCTATGTCAGCGCCCTGAAGGACTCAGGACACAGCCCCACCCTCATCGGGGTGTGCCATCACGCCCAGATCGTCGAATCGGTCCCCACCGAGCACCACGATCACCGCGTCGATCGCGTCATCACAGAACTCGGCCCGCTCGATACCGTATAAACCAGTCGAGCCACAACCAGAACACCGCCCAAAGGACCCACGGATGAGTCTTCCCAGCCAATCTTCACGCAACGTCTCACGCTCATCACAGGTCTACTACCGGCGCTCACGAAAGAGCCCGATCGGACGCGCCGGAGCCGCGGTCGTCGTCCTCCTCATCGTCATCGGGCTCTGGTACTTCTTCATCCGCCCCAACGCCGACGCGACCCCCGATCAGGGCGAGCAGCTCGCCACTAACACCGACAACGCCTCGCCCACCGGCAACAACGATCCCGCATCCTTCACCCCCGCAACCAACGAGGACGAGGACTCCCCGACACGCCCGCTCCCCGGGTCCGGCGACCGCCCCAACACCAGCGAGGACGTCAGCCGCGTGCTCGGCAACAACGCCAACAACCAACCCATCGAGATCAGCAACCGCACACCCAACTCGGGCACCCCCACCAATACCGACATCCTCGACACCGCCTCACGCCAGGCCGACAACACCCGGGGTGGCCCGACGGAGTCGCAGACTCCTTCGGGATCGAACCCCGCATCGCGCCCCCAGATCGAGGACCGCAACACCGCACGCTCCGGCGTCCAGATCCAGCTCGACACCGCACGCCGCCTCATCTCCCAGAACGACTACGTCGGCGCCCGCGCCCTGCTCTCCCGCACGCTGGTCAACGCCAACCTCAGCGCCGCCGAGCGCCAGACCCTCCGCGACGAGCTCACCCGCATCAACCAGCGACTCGTCTTCTCCGCCGCCGCCGACCCCCGCGACCCGATGACCGAAGAATACAAGGTCCAGTCCGGCGACTCGCTCTCCCGCATCGCCGGTCGCCGCGAGCTCGCCACCCACTGGAAGTTCATCGCCCGCATCAACCAGATCTCCGATCCCTCCAAGATCCGCCTCGGCCAGTCTCTCAAGCTCGTGCGAGGCCCCTTCCACGCCATCGTCGATAAGTCCGACCACCGCATCGACATCTTCCACGGCTCACCCGCCGACCCGTCCTCCTGGCTCTACATCCGCTCCTTCGACGTCGGGCTCGGCGAAGCCGACGGCACACCCGTCGGCGATTTCGTCGTCTCAGCCAACAAGCTCGAAAACCCCGGCTGGGTCAACCCCCGCGACGCACGCGAGCAGTACGCCCCCAACGACCCCGACAACCCCATCGGCGAGTACTGGATCGGCCTCACCGGCGTCGGCGAATCCGCCTCCCACACCTCCTACGGCATCCACGGAACCATCGACCCCGATTCCATCGGCGGCGACCAATCCATGGGCTGCGTCCGCCTCGCCAACGGCGACATCGACATCGTCTACGAGATGCTCGCGGAACACATCAGCCGCGTGCTCATCGTGCCGTGATCATCATGAAGTATTCGATTTGCAAGAATGCCATCGGCGACCTCATACGAATTCCATACGACGAATCCGGTCCTTATTGCCCTATCTGTGCTACAAGTTTTAATGGTTGTGAGTTGAAGCACAATATTTGCCCTGGATGCAACATCCAGTTCGGTGATGATGACGTGCCAACACGTGAATTCAGCGACCACACGACAGAAGAGTATTTCAACGTTGTTCGAGTACAGTGGCTCAATGACAACGATTGGGACACAGTTCTGATTCATCAGCTCCGCGATATCCTCGGCATTGACACCGACGCGCTGCGTGCGCTGGCGAATAAGTAGCCGGGGTGCCCGTACTCGCCGCGCAGCGGCGCAGTGCGGACGAAGCTCCAATCGTACTTCAAGATCGAAACTTTCCGAAACGAAAGCCACTCCGCACTGCGCGTCTTCGACACGAGTACGGGCACCTTTCATCTCCTTCACCCCCCCAACTCCGTCTCACTCACCCCCGGCGTCGCCTCATCCGTTCGCGCCGCCTGGATCACCCGCTGCGCCAGCTCACGCCGACCAACCACCAACGCAACGCACACGTACCGCGGCATATACCCCTCCGGCAGCGTCTGACCGTGCGGCCAACGCTTCGCCTGCACCAACGCCGGCAGGGGCTCGCCCGCCGGGCGCTCCGGCTCAATCGCGATCGTGTAGCTCCCGAAGTCCACGCACACGCCCTTGAGCTTCAGGTCGTGCGTCTCCACCTCGGGCTCGCCCGAGCCAAGAAAGCCGTAGTGAAACAGGTCCAGCCGCCCCGGCACCAGGCGCACATACACCGGCCAGATCAGCTCCGCGCACACCAGGCCGCTGACCATCGCTGCGCCCGTCATGGCGTACCCCATCATGCCCGAGCTCTTGAGCATCGCGCCCCACCCGCCCATGATCAGGCTCAGCAACTGCAGCATCCCCAGCGTGCACACCAAGCCGCACACCACCGCCGTCCACCAGAACGCCCTGCCCCGCTTGATGCCGAACCACGGACGCACGATGATCGGGTCGAACCCACCCCGCACCATCTCCAGCTCATCCGCCCGCACCGGCTCCTCGTCACGCATCTCCGCGTACACCGCCGCCTCGACCCAACGCATCACCCGCACGCTCCGCCGCTTCGGCGGGATCACCGCCCGCACCCGGTACCGCGAGTCGCTCTCGTCGCGGAAGAACCCGCCCCCCTTCGTACCCCCATCCGACCGGTTCACACTCCGCAGCATCACGATCCCCAGGATCACGATCACCACCCCCAGCACACCAGACACCAGCCCCGCATAGAACACCGCCACGCCCGCGAGGTTCCGCAGCCCGAAGAACACAACCACCGGCACGATGAACAGCATCGCGAACCCCTGCGTCATCACCAGTGACACCAGCGCCCCCGACGAGCCCACCGCCGCGAACTCCTTCCCCACCTTGTCGCGGACAAAGAGCCCCCGCTCAAAGTCCGGCGTCTCGTCAGTTTCTCGCGGCGTGCTCATGGCACCAAATATACCACCACCCGACCACACTTACCCGGGGGGTGCCCGTACTCGCCGCGCAGCGGCGCAGTGCGGCAAGCAGATCGGGATTCACATAAACACGGATCATGCTCCGGGCCTTGCCGCACACCGCTGGCCATATCCTGCGAATCAAACCAGTGAAGACTCGCCCCCCACACCCATGCGGGCTGTGGGCCGCTTCCGAACTGTACTTCAAAAGAGGGGCCGGCGGGGATACGTCCCCGCCACAGTATGACCAAACCCAACGAGACCCACTCGCTACTATCCAATCAATGAGAGAGACCCTGAAACCTTACATTTTTCCGTTTCAAAACCGAATCATCAACGAGTACGGCGAGTTCTGCGACGTCGAGTGCGCAGCGAGAAACCGTCCGATGAGCGAATCAAGCCGCATCACCACCGGCGTGCTCCACGGGACGGCTAGCGAGGACTCCGACTACCTCGTGAGCGCACACCGACGGCTCGAGTTCAAACCACACGCACCACTCGCTCGTCCGGAATACATCGGGCGCGGGATGATCCGAATCAACATAGCGCCAGCCCGCAGCGATGATCGCATTGTCGATCTCCAGCTCAACGAGATCAACAACCCCGACCGCTCCTTCGCGGGCGTCGACTGGTGTGATTACATCTACGACGACGAGTCATACGCGTTCGTATCCTCTGAGGATGACGTCAAGAACACGCTCGGGGCGCCGTGGAACCCCTGCCACCTGCTGAGACCTGACGGAACGAAGTCAATAGAGCCAATCGAGCTTAGCACTGAGATCGATCTCACCATGCCGTCTGGTATCGGCCTGAGCAGCTATCGGATGCCGTTCCTGTTCGAGTCCGGCAAGCAGGAACCGCACCTGCGAGGCCACAAGATCATCGGCAGAAACCGCGACCACCTCGCGTTCCACACCGCCGGTAAAGACCTGATCATCTACAACCGTGATCGAGAAGAAGTGGGCCGAATCCCAGAGACCTGGTCGTACTTCGTCACAGCAAACGACCGTCTCGTCACGACCCACAAATGGAAACACAACAGCAAATGCACACGCGTCTATACCCTGCACGGCGAGCTCATCAAGCACGCCCCCGATTTCAACAAGAGATTCGAAACCAGGTCGCCGATGAGCTGGTACCTGTGCCGAGCACCGGAATCACAGTTCGCGATCTTCAACGCAGAGCTTGAGCGTACCGCCATCCTCCCCAGAAAACGTGGCAGGGAGATCGTCGGGATCAGCCCCGACGGGTATGTCTTCTACCCAGGCATGCTCCACGATGGCAAGATGCACTCCCGCCAGCTCGGGTACTTCGCGCCCAATGGCGAGCTCATCAACACCTACAGCGTCGAAACACCCAGCAGACGCCAAGTCCGCATTGAACACGAACAGCGTGCCCGAGAACAAGCAAACACGCTCGTGTCCTTAGGCAGCCCTCAACGCACCTACCAGATCAAAGAAACGCTGTTTGCCGCCGCGATCCAGGACCATCCCGGCACTGCACTGAGTTACAGGCGTGTCGCAATCAACGTTGCCCCCACTCCGCGCGCGGGCTGGTACATCATCGTCCCACGGGTGAACGCCAAGGACTGCTGCCCAGTGTGCGGCACTTGCTGGCAGAGCATCCCGTTTACGCAAGACGAGACAGGGCTGTGCCCAACGTGCAAACTTGAGCCCTGCTCCGATGTATACGACTACGACGATTCCCTCGACGCGCAGTACGGGGGCCAGTTCGGTCAGTACCGCAAGTCATGGCTCGACGAGACCGGCTGGCAGACCGAGGACCTCGATCGCATCGAACGCGTCTTCCGCATCGACACCAGCACATGGACCAGGTGACGCGAAACCCTGTTTCACAAGGGTTTACACCCCAAAACTCCCACGCCCAAATCAGCGCAATCCGCCCCCGCCGAACCTACAATATAGGAGCCAAAAACAACTCCTAAAATCGCCCGCGCAGCGACCAAGAGCCCGCGCACAGAAACACCACACATGAGCGAACAAGCACCCGACCCGGCAACCACCAAAAACGCCTACTCCTCGGACCAGATCAAGGTCCTCGAGGGGCTCGAGGCCGTCCGCAAACGCCCCGGCATGTACATCGGAGGCACCGGGCTCAACGCGCTCCACCACCTCGTCTACGAGGTCGTCGACAACTCCATCGACGAGGCCATGGCCGACTTCGCAACCTTCGTCTCCGTCATCGTCCAGGCCGACGGCTCCGTCAAGGTCACCGACGACGGGCGAGGCATCCCCACAGACCCTGTCAAGAACGACGACCCCAACCTCAACGGCAAGCCCGCGGTCGAGGTTGTCCTCACCAAGCTCCACGCCGGCGGCAAGTTCCAGCAGGAGGGCTCCGCCTACAAGGTCTCGGGCGGGCTCCACGGCGTGGGCGTCTCCTGTGTCAACGCCCTCTCCTCCCTCCTTGAGGTCGAGGTCTGGCGCGACGGCGAGATCAAGTCCATGACCTTCGAGCGCGGCGTCGTCACCACACCCCTCCACGACGTCGGCAAGATCCCCGAAAACGCCGAACGCAAGACCGGCACTACCGTCGTCTTCAAGCCCGACGACACCATCTTCCCCGACACCACCTACGACTACGACACCCTCGCCAAGCGTCTCCGCGAGCTCGCCTACCTCAACCCCGGCGTCACCATCAAGCTCTCCGACGAGCGCGTCGGCGCCGACGGCAAGGTCCGCCACGAGACCTTCAAAGCCGACAACGGGCTCCTCGAATACGTCCAGCACCTCATGAAGGGCAAGAACGCCGTCTCCTCACCCGTCTTCCTCCGCAAGGAGATCGAGGAGGAGTCCATGATCTGCGAGATCGCCCTCCAGTACCACGACGGCTACAACGAGCTCCTCCTCACCTTCGCCAACAACATCCACAACGCCGACGGCGGCACCCACGGCCAGGGCTTCAAGACCGCCCTCACCCGCACGCTCAACGGCTACGCCAAACGCTCGGGCATCCTCAAGGAAAAGGACCCCAACCCCTCGGGCGACGACCTCCGCGAAGGCCTCATCGCCATCGTCTCCGTCAAGCTCCCCGACCCAACCTTCAACAACCAGCCCAAAGAGAAGCTCCTCAACCCCGAGATCGAGTCCTTCGTCTCCGGGGCCGTGCAGGACGCGCTCAACAACTGGCTCGAAGAGCACCCCGCCGAAGCCAAGAAGCTCTGCCTTAAGGGCATCGTCGCCGCCCAGGCACGCGAGGCCGCACGCAAAGCCCGCGAGCTCACCCGGCGCAAGACCGCCCTCGACTCCGGCTCCATGCCCCACAAGCTCCGCGACTGCAAGACCAAGGACCTCGACAAGGCCGAGCTCTTCATCGTCGAGGGCGATTCCGCGGGCGGCTCCGCGACCCAGGGCCGCGACGTCGAGTGCCAGGCAATCCTTCCCCTGCGAGGCAAGCTCCTCAACGTCGAACGCGCACGCATCGACAAGGTCCTCGGCTTCGAGGAAATCCGCACCCTCATCGCCGCGCTGCGATGCGGCATCGGCGGCGACTTCGATATCACCAAGCTCCGCTACGGCAAGGTCATCATCATGACCGACGCCGACGTCGACGGCTCCCACATCCGCACCCTCCTGCTCACCTTCTTCTTCCGCCACATGAACGAGCTCCTCCGGCGCGGGCACATCTACATCGCGCAGCCCCCGCTCTACCAGATCATCAAGGGCAAGAAGTCGCAGTACGTCCTCAACGAACGCAAGCTCGACTCCGTCCTCACCGAGCTCGGGCTCGAGGGCTCCTCGCTGCTCGTGCGAGACATCGACAACTGCCGCCTCGGCGAGGAGCCGGAGACCATCACCGAGATCGCCGGCCCCGACGCCGAGAAGCTCGTCCGACTGCTCACCCGACTGGGCGAGCTCGCCGAGATCGCCGAGCGGCGCGGCATCAAGTTCGTCGACCTCCTCTCCTCGCGACGCGACGGCACCCTGCCCACCCACAAGGTCGCAACCCGCGCCACCGGCGAGTACGCGTGGTCCGAGCAGGAAGCCCTCGAGATCATCGCACGCAACGAGTGGCGCCACGCCGACGACATCGACGACGACGCCACCGAGGACGCGAACTCCGGCATGATCGCCACCGTCCGCGAGCTCCATGAGAACAAGGAACTCGCCGTCATCTTCGAAGAACTCGCCAAGCTCGGCATCGACATCAACGACTACGGGCTCGTTCAGGAAGAATCCGTCACCGGGCAACGCATGCCCGCACGCTTCGCATGGTCCACCACCAAGACCGGCAAGCCCGCAAAGATCGACCCCACCACCGACGACGACGAAGCCATCAGCGTCTCACCCGACGCCAAGATCGTCGAGGCCGAGAACATCCCCGCCATCCTCCCCGCCCTGCACCAGATCGGACGCCGCGGCATGGAGATCAAGCGGTTCAAGGGTCTGGGCGAGATGGACGCCGAGCAGCTCTGGGAAACCACCATGGACCAGTCCGTCCGCTCCATGTTCCGAGTCCAATGGGACCAGGCAGGTGAGGCCGACAACCTCTTCTCGCTTCTCATGGGCGAGCAAGTCGAACCACGCCGCAAGTACATCGAGGACCACGCCCTCGAAGTCAAAAACCTCGACGTCTAACCCACGCCACAACCCACTTCCCACCCCAACCCCGCACCGAGCGGGGTTATCGGCTGCGCGCTCACCACATCCCCGCCGCCCCCCCCACGCAATCCGCACACCCACACCACCTATTCCGGTGTCTCAGGTCCCGAACTCAACCGGAACGCCCCGCGCCCCGATCACACCCGCGAGGAACAGGGCAGCGGAGCACACCAGATGAACACGGTCCAGAATCAAAACAACAACACGCTCAGACTCAACCAACGCGAACTCCACAAGCTCCTCGAGACACTTGAGCAACGCGACGGCGAGGATAAATCGCCCGACCGCGAGTTCGTCCGCTGGTCCTACCGCGTCGAGTCCGTCAACCTCGTGATCGAGCACAGCTCAGGGAACAAGGTCAACCTCCCCGTCGCCACACGCAACATCTCTCGCGGCGGGATCTCCATCCTCCACTCCGCATTCATGCACACGGGCACACCCTGCGAGATCCTCCTCCGACTCCCCGGCGGAAACACCCAGAGCGTCCAAGGCACCGTCCGCCGCTGCGCGCACCTCACCGGTCGCGTGCACGAGATCGGCATCCAGTTCAAAAACCAGATCTCGACGAAAGACCTGCTCGGGCTCGACCCGCTCAACGAGGCCTACTCCCTCGAACGCGTCGACCCCGCCCGTCTCCACGGCTCCGTGCTCATCGTCACGCCCACCGACATGGACCGCGACCTCATGCTCACCTACCTAGAGGACACCAACCTCACCGTCAACACCGCAGACTGCATCGAGAACGCCGTCTCCAGAGCCAAGAAGGGCGCAGACATCATCCTCGCCGACTACCACATCGGCGACGACACGGCCCCGCAGCTCATCGCCGCGCTCACCGAGGCCGAGTGCGACATCCCCGTCATCGTGCTCACCTCCGACAAGTCCGAACCATTCCTCGATGCCATCCGCGCCTCAGACGCGGCCGGCATCCTCTCCAAGCCCGCCTCCAAGGACCGCATCCTCCAGGCGCTCGCCGAGTTCCTGCACGCAGACGGCGACGGCGGCCCCCTCTACTCCAACCTCAACAACCAGGACCCCGCCTTCCCCCTCCTGGGCAAGTTCCTCACCGAGATCACCCGCACATCGCTCAACCTCGAGAAAGCCGTCCGCGAATCCGACGACGCCACGGCCCTTGAGATCGTCCGCAACCTCTCCGGCTCCGCCGCCCCGCTCGGATTCCCCATCGTATCTCAGCTCGCCATCGCCGCAGAAGAGAAGCTCCGTGCCAGCGGCATCAAATCCTCAGCACACGAGATCCGCGCACTCGTCGTCGCGTGCCGACGGATCAAATCACGCCCCGCGGCATGACCCACAATAACCCCCACCAGCACCGCCGCCGTCCCGCGACAAACAGCACAACCGCCTCACAATCGCCCCGTATTCAAGCTCGCCCGATGACAACCCACGCAACGCAGCAAGGGCAACCATGAACACCAACACCCCCAACAAGCTCGACACGCACTGCAAACGCAACTCACTTGGCGTGAACGCCACCGTGTACCAGCAGCTGCTCAAAACGCTGAACGCACGCTCCGGCGCCGCGCAGACACCCGCTGCGCCAACCACCACCAACCGCGTCCACACCCGCGTGGAGTTCCAGGAGCCCTACCTCGAAGTCACGCTCTCCGAGAAGGGACAGAACCAGCGCAAGCGGATCATGGTCGCGACACGAAACCTCTCCATCGGGGGCATCTCGCTCCTCCACTCCAACTTCATCTACCCGGGCACACGCCTCTCCTCGACCATCACCAAGCTCGACGGCACCTCCCATCCGTTCACCGGCGAGGTCCGGCGCTGCGAGCACCGCGGCGGCGTCGTTCACGAGATCGGTGTCAAGTTTGACTACCCCATCCGCGTCCAGGAGTTCATCCAGTCCGACCTCTTCGAACGCGAACTCTCCGTCGAACGCGTCAACCCCAACGACATCAACGGCAGCATCCTCGCCATCGGACCGTCCCTGCGTGCAGACGCGATGGACGTCCTCCGTCGCACCAACATCAACGACACCTTCATTGCAAACGCGTCGCAGATCAAGGATCACGACCTCGACGAGTATCACCTGCTCCTCATCGCCATGGACGCCGGCGAGATGAGCGGGCCGGAGCTCACCCGCGTCCTGCGTGAGCGGGGCTACCTCCGACCGATCATCCTCGTCGGCGACGCGACGCAGTCCGTGCAGAAACAGCAGATCTACTACTCGGACGCCGACCTCTTCGTCCAGACACCCATCGACGAGATCGTCCTCCTCCGCGCACTCGCCGAGTACCTCACGCAGGACTGGTCCCCGGAGCAGCTCCAGAACATCCGCTCGCTCCGCGACGGCAAGAACCTCGACATCCTCCGCGACCAGCTCAGGACACTCGGCGACACCCTCCGCAATCAGTGCGAGTCCGCCGACGCCGTCAAGGCCTACATCACGCTCGCGAGCATCCGCAACCTCGCCACGGTCCTCGGGATCAAATCGCTCCAGAGCGCAGCCCACGAGATCTGCGACCTGATCGCCGACTCGGGCGACCTCACGTCCAATAAGAACCTCCTCGATTCCGTCTACGCCGGCTGCGCATAACCCAGGCCAGCGCGCCCAACACGCAGGAATAGACGCATACGCCTCGATCCGCGCCCGCATCGCGCCGATACACAACTCATCCCCACACCATGGGGAAGATGACCATGACCAAGACCAGCTCCAACAGCCAGCGCGTGCGCCGCAGCATCGCACGCTTCCGCAAGCTCACGCTCGTGAGCGTCGCGGTCATTATGGTCATCAACTTCATCATGCTCCAGCGCATCACCTCGGTCCTCGACCACGGCTCCGCGACCAAGATCAACGACTCAGGCCGCATGCGCATGCTCTCCCAACGCATCCGCTCCACCGCCTTCGAGATCAACACCGCCGTAAACGACGGCCACTGGGACCGCCTCGAGGAGCTCCACACGGACCTCACCGAGTCAACCAACGCGCTCAGCAGGAGCTACAACGCCCTCTTCGGCACCCGCGCCCCCAGCGAGTTCTTCCCCAACGCGACCACCAGGGAGATCGACCAGGTCAGCTCGATCGTTGTCCCGTACGAACGCCTCATCCGTGCCGCACACGACCTCAACGAACTCACACTCAGCTCCATCAGGCGCGCCCCCTACATCAACAGCAACACCAAGTCACGCATCACCGCGAACATGGACGAGGTGCGCGAGGCGCAATCGCTCTTCCTCCCGAGGATGGACACCATCGTCTCGCTCTTCGAGCAGCGCTCATGGATGGAGATCAACGAGTCCACCAAGCAGGCACGCATCGGCCTGCTCGTCCTCGCCTTCCTCCTCGGCGCCATGGTCCTCTTCATCATCGAGCCGACCATCCTCATCGTCCGCCGCCAGCTGCGAGAGCTCGACCTCGCGACCCGCCGCGAACGCAAGGCCGCAAGCGTCCGATGGAGACTCCTCACCAACATGGGGCACGAGTTCCGCACGCCCATGAACGCCATCCTCGGCTTCGCCGAGCTCCTCGAGGACAAATCGCTCACACCACCGGAACGCGAACGACTCTCCGGATCGATCCACGAATCCGCTCGCCAGCTCGAGTCGCTCATCGAGACCATGCTCGACATGTCCGCCATCGAGTCCGGCCAGCTCCGCGTCACCCCCACCCCCGCGCTCCCCAGCGATGTGCTCATGCCCTGCATCGACCGAGCGCAGACCGACGCCATCGCCAGCGGGCTCGAGCTCCGCACCCGGATCGACGAATCGTGCAACACACAGATCGTCACCGAGCCGCGCCGCCTCTCGCAGATCCTCGACAAGCTCATCGACAACGCCATCAAGTTCACGCAGCAGGGGCACATCGAGATCCGCGCACGCGTCAGGCAGCACAACCTCGACGACGAGCTCATCGTCGAGATCGAAGACACCGGAATCGGCATCAACCCCGACCAGATCGAGCACATCTTCGATGCCTTCCACCAGGCCCAGGACAACCTCACACGCGAGTTCGGCGGCTCAGGCCTCGGGCTCTCCTTCGCCCAGGACCTCGCCCACACGCTCAACGGCCGCATCGAGGTCAGCTCCACCCCGGGCAAGGGCTCAACGTTCACCGTCCGCCTCAGCTCGCCGCGGATCCCATCCAACACCAGCACACAGCCCGCCCCCGCACCCGAGTCCGCACCGACCCCAGACACGCTCGCGTCCGCACGCATCCTCGTCGTCGACGATTCCAAGGACAACCGAGTGCTCCTCCAGCACTTCCTCAAGCGCACCGGCGCACGCACGGACTTCGCATACGACGGCCAGCAGGCCATCGAGCAGGTCAACGCCGCACAGAGGGAGAACGAGCCCTACCACATCATCCTCATGGACATGCAGATGCCCGTGCTCGACGGCTACAACGCCACCAAGCAGCTCCGCGAGTCCGGGTTCACCGCACCCATCATCGCTATCACCGCACACGCGCTCGACGGCGACCGAGAGCACTGCCTCGAGGCCGGCTGCGACGAGTACCTCACCAAGCCCGTGTCACGCTCCGCGCTCCTCAGCACCTGCGCGAGTTTCATCAGCGAGCGCAACAAGAGCAGCGAAACCCGTGCGGCCGCGTAACCACACAACGAAAAAAGCGACCCGCAAACGGGTCGCTTCTCTCGCAAGGGTGACCGACGGGACTCGAACCCGCGACGTCCTGGACCACAACCAGGTGCTCTACCAACTGAACTACGGCCACCATCTGAGTGCACGATGTGCTCGGCAAATACTTTCGCAGTTGCCCAGACAAAAATATAGCACCGAAGCACGCTCAATGTCTGCGCCCCAACCCCCAGAATTATCAACATTTCCCCCGAATCGGTCTACGATTCCCACCTGTCTCATCGGGCAGAACCCCGCGTCCTTGAGGCATTCACGCGGGTTTGCCCAGCACCGACCCATCGAACCTCAGCGACGGACCAGAGGGACGAAACAGGAGCCGTTTACATGAGCACCGTCACCGATCAACTCAATCTCGCACCCGAGCGGACACACACAAACTGCTGTACTGCCGAGCTCATGGAGTTCGTCATCAAGCGCAGCGAGGGTCAGCTCGCCGCCAACGGCTGCGTCGTCGTCAACACCGGTGACCGCACCGGTCGCTCACCCAAGGATAAGTTCCTCGTCGAGCACCCCGACTCAAAGGACAACATCGACTGGGGCAAGGTCAACCAGCCCATGACCGAAGCCCAGTTCGACACCGCCCTCGAAATCGCAAACCGCTACATCAACGCGCAGGACGACATCTTCGTCTTCGAGGGGTTCACCGGCGCACAGGTCAAGAACCGCCTCGGCGTCAAGGTCATCACCACGCTCGCATGGCACTCCCTCTTCGCCCAGACGCTCTTCATCAAGCCCGGCTCCAAGTCCGACGCAGGCGACGGCTCCTGGAACCACGACTGGACCGTCATCAACGCCGGCTGCCACAAGCTCACCAAGGAAGAGCAGGAAGCACTCGGACACGACGGCGAAACGCTCATCGCACAGTCGCTCGAGCGCAAGACCGTCGTCATCCTCGGCACCGAGTACGCCGGCGAGATGAAGAAGGGCCTCTTCTACGCCATGAACTACGACATGCCCGACGTCGGCGTGTTCCCCATGCACTGCTCCGCGAACATCGCCAAGGACGACTCCAACAACGTCGCCCTCTTCTTCGGCCTCTCCGGAACCGGCAAGACCACCCTCTCCGCGGACGAGAACCGCGCCCTCATCGGCGACGACGAGCACGGCTGGGGACCCGACGGGATCTTCAACTTCGAGGGCGGCTGCTACGCCAAGGTCATCGGCCTCACACGCGATAAAGAACCACAGATCTGGGACGCCATCCGCTTCGGCTCCGTCCTCGAAAACACCATCGTCGACCCCGAGACACGCATCCCCGACTACGACGACACCTCCATCACGCAGAACACCCGCGTGACCTACCCCGTCGACTTCATCCCCGGCGCACAGATCCCATCCGTCGGCGCACACCCCAAGAACGTCATCTTCCTCACCGCGGACGCATTCGGCGTCCTCCCACCCATCTCCAAGCTCACACCCGAGCAGGCGATGTACTACTTCATCAACGGCTACACCTCAAAGATCGCGGGCACCGAGGCCGGCGTCACCGAGCCCCAGCCCAACTTCTCTCCCTGCTTCGGCGGCCCATTCATGCCCCGCCGACCCGCAGAGTACGCCAACATGCTCGCCGAGCGCGTCAAGCAGCACGGCGCACACGTCTGGCTCCTCAACACCGGCTGGTCCGGCGGCCCCGCGGGAGAAGGCGGGCAGCGCTTCTCGCTCCCCTACACCCGCGCCATGGTCACCGCCATCCTCAACGGCTCGCTCGACGACGCCGAGACCATCGAGCACCCCGTCTTCGGGCTCCAGATGCCCACAAAGGTCTCCGGCGTCCCCGACGAGATCCTTAACCCCCGCAACATCTGGTCCAACAAGGACGCCTACGACGCCCAGTGCACCAAGCTCGCCAAGCTCTTCCGCGAGAACGACGCAAAGTACGATCTCCCCGACAGCATCCGCTCGGGCGGACCAAAGTCGTAAAAGCACGAAAACCCCCGATTTAGAGCCGCGAGCCAATGCCGCGGCTTTTTTCTGCGCATATCAAAATCCTTCTCCCACGCTTCTGAGACCATAGAGGTGCAATGACCACCCCCCGCCAAGCCATCGAGATCGAACTGCTCGTGCTCGAGGCCCAGTCGGGCAACCCCGAGGCCCTCACACTCCTCGTTGACCGCTACCACACCACCCTCACCCGCCGCGCCGCCGCCCTCACTAACAACCCAGACGCCGCAGCGGACATCGCCCAGGACACGTGGGTCGCCATCGCCCGCAACATCCGCAAGCTCCGCGACCCCGCACGCTTCCACGCCTGGGCAACCTCAATCCTCACCAACACCGCCCGCGACTGGATACAAGCCCAGATCAAACAACGCAACCACGCCGCCATTCACCGCCCCGCACCCAACGCAACCGAACAGGCATCCACCCAAGCCGACGAGCTGCGCCGGGCGATCCTCACGCTCGAACCCAAGCTCCGCGACATCGTCATCCTCATCTACATGGACCGCTGCACCACCCAGCAGGCCGCGGCCGCGCTCGCCATCCCCACCGGCACCGCCAAGTCACGCCTCCGCAAGGCACGCGAGATCCTCCGCACCCACATCGAAACCAATGAAAGGACATAGCCATGGACAACCTCGACAAACAGATCAGAGACGCCCTCACACCCGACGACCGCGCACTCATCGGCACTCCCGACGAAGGGCTCCGCGCCGACCAGCTCATGCTCGCCACGTTCAAAACCCGCAACAAGTTCCTCACCGGTCTCGCCTTCGTCTACACCTTCGTGTTCTTCGGGCTCGCCGTGTGGTGCGCCGTGCGTTTCTTCGGCGCAACCGAAATCAAGCACCTGCTCGCGTGGGGCTTCGCATTCAGCTTCTGCATGCTCGCCGTCGCCATGCTCAAAATGTGGTTCTGGATGGAGATGCAACGCATCGCCGTCACCCGCGAAGTCAAACGCGTCGAACTCCTCACCGCCAAGCTCCTCGAACGCCTCGGGCACAACCCGTAAACGTCGTGTACGATGCCCGCTACACCCTCGAACAGGAGATGGTCATGGGCGCATGGGGACACAACAGCTTCGAGAACGACACCGCCGGCGATTGGATCTGGGGCCTCAAGCCCGCAAAGAAATCACTCCTCGGCAATGTCAAGAAGCCCTTCGCCTACCCCATGTCCGCCATAGACAAGCTCCTCAAGTCCGACCTCTACATCGACGCACCCGAGGGCGAGGAAGCCATCGCCGCCGCCGAGTGCCTCGCCGCAGCCCAGGGCAACCCACCGGCCGACCCGCCCGAAGAACTCGAACAATGGCTCGCCTCACTCAACGACACGCGCCCCGACGCCTCCATGCTCGAGCGTGCCAGGCAAGCCCTGCTCAAGGTCTGCAACGACGAGCAATCCGAACTCCGCGAACTCTGGAAAGACACCGAGTACTTTCAGGCCTGGCAAGCCGCCATCGACAACCTCATCACCCGCCTCAACGCACAGAATGACCACAAGTGACCCCGGCTGCCCTGCTTAGATCCGACCCAGTCGAACAAAGCAGAAACCATCCACCCCCAAACACCATCCACCTCTTCCCCATTGCCTATTGCCTATTGCCTCTCCCCCCCCTCTTCTCCATCCGCCGCCCAAGCAACCAATCCGTCACCCCAGGCAGCATCACACCCAGCCCAAACCCGAAACGCGCCAGCGGGCTCGGCCACACCTCACCCCGCGGCTTGCGCAAACACTTCACCATCGCCCCCGCGACCGTCTCCGAAGTCTGCATGAACCGATCCCCGCTCCCCGCCAAGCGCAGCTTCCCACCCTTGCTCTTCTTCGCCGCCTCATCGAAGAACTCCGTCTTCGTCCCCACCGGGTGCACGCTGCTCACATGCACACCCGTGCCCCGCAGCTCGTGCCGCATCGCCCGGCAGAAGTGATCCTGCATCGCCTTGCTCGCGCTGTACGCCCCATACCGAGGCAGCCCGAGCTTGCTCAAACAGCTCGACACCATCATCGCATGACCGCTGCCACGCTCACGGAACTTCGCGACCGCCGGCTGCACCAAAAACATCGAACCAAAGAAGTTCACCTCGAACATCTGCCGGATGTCCTCGATCGCCATCGTCGCGCACTCAACCTCCGCCCCATACCCCGCGTTCGCCACCGCCGCGTACAGAACACCGAACGCCTCCTCCGCCCGAGCGATCAGCTCCAGGTTCGCCCCCGGATCAGACACGTCCCCCACCACGACGATCGCCCGCCCGCCGTCACGCTCGATCCGCTCACGCACCGCCGCCAGCTTCTCCTCACGACGCGCGAACAAGCCCACAGGCATCCCCGCACGCGCGCACGCGACAGCCGTCGCCGCCCCGATCCCGCTCGAAGCGCCCGTGATCACCACCGGCCTGCTGCGCAGATCAATCATCAGGGCCGATCAGTTCTCAATCGCGTCCTTGACGTTGTCGCTCGCTTCCTGCAGGTCCTTGCCCACGCCGCTCACCGTGTTGCAGGCGCTCAACCCGAGCGTACACACAGTCGCCGCAACCGCCGCCGCGACCAGAACAAGGACCTTCGCCGTCTTGCGTTCATGCTTCATGCTCATGCACCTCATCGGAGCCGGGTGACGCCGCGGTCGACTTCGCGATCAGCCAGCCCAACTCATCCATCTTCAACCATATCGACCAGAGCCCATACACAACTGCACCCGTCAGCGTCATCGCCCCCACCGCCACGATACCTCGCCCCCATGACTGAACAGACCCGCCAGACGCCCCGCCACCCACCCACGCACCCACCCGATACACGCACCCCCCCATGAGCGCCGACCCCAGCACCACCGCCAGCACCGAGCCGCCCATCCCCGCGAACCCGATCCCCATCTTCCGCCGCGCCGCCAGCATCAGCAGCCCCATCTGCCCGATCGCGCACACCGCCGTCGACCACGCCAACCCCGCCTCACGCAGCCACCAGATCAGCCCGCAGTTCAGCGCCAGGTTCACCCCCACCATCCCCAGCGCGATCGTCATCGGCGTCCGCGTATCACCCTTCGCATAAAACGCCCGCGTCAGCAGCTGATTCAGCGAGTACGCCCACACCGCCACCGCGTACCCACCCAGCACCGCACTCGCGCGCCGCACGCCCTCATCACTGAACCCGCCACCCGGCCCGGCGTACAGCACCCGCACCAGATCCTCCCCCACCACCAGCAGCCCCACGCTCGCCGGCACACCGATAAACAGACTCAGCCGCATCCCCCGCCGCAGCATATCACCGAACGCGCCCGCATCACCCGCCACCCGCGACATCGCCGGGAACGCCGCCGTCGCCACCGCGATCCCGAACACCCCCAGCGGGAACTGGTACAACCGCTGTGCATAAAACAACACCGCATTCGACGATTCATCCAGCGGGTAGTCATACCCAAACACCGTGTCACCGACCCAGTTGGGATACATCGCGATCAGCGTGTCCATAAACGCATTGAGCTGCAGCGTCCCCAGCCCCACGATCACCGGCAGCATCCGCAGCAGCATCAGCCGCGCCTCAGCCCGCGCCGCGCTCACACCCGTCGTCCAGCGGATCCCCCTCGTTCCAACAGTCCGCAGCGCCCACACCGACCAGCCAACCTGCAGCACCGCCGAGCACACCGCCGCGATGCCGATCGGGTACGCCCACGCCGCCGCGTCCGCCCCGTCCACCACGAAGTACGGCAGCGCCGCACCAATAATGCACAGGTTCAACAGGATCGGCGCCGCCGCCCAGGGCCCAAACCGCCCGTGGCTCTGCAGCATCCCACCCAGGATCGCCGCCACACAAATCAGCGGCATGAAAGGCAGCATCACCATCACCAGCTTCAAAGAGTACGCCCGCTCCGGGTCATCCCCCGAAGCCAGCACCACCCCCAGCAGCGCCAGCTCAATCACCACCGTGATCACACCCGTGACCAACGCCAGCAGCCCAATCGTCAGCGATGCAAAAGCATCCGCCTTCTTCGGATCATCATCCGCCAGCCGGGTGTACTCCGGCAGGAACGCCGCCGACAGCGCCCCCTCGCCAAACAACCGCCGGAACATGTTCGGCACCGCGAACGCCGCCGCGAACGCCGAACCCACGAACGTGTCCCCGAACACCCGCACCGTCACCAGATCCCGCACCAGCCCCAGCACGCGCGACACCAGCGTCAGCCCAGCGACCGTCCGCGTATCACGCCCCAGCGAGC
>JAEPOJ010000024.1 GCA_017642965.1 Phycisphaerales bacterium | reverse complement strand
CTTGCGTCCTCCCCCGCCCGTGCGGGGGAGGTGCCGAACACAGTGAGGCGGAGGGGGTCTTCAAAGTGAATCGGGAGCCCCCACCCTCTGCTTCGCAGACACCTCCCCCGTCATGACGGGGGAGGAGATCCTCTCTCCTACACACCGGGAATAACCCAACCGATCAGTTGGTTATGCATCCACACTTTCACTATGATCGAACGGATCAACCCAGACCCGATCGGAGACCCGCATGCACGACGCACTCTTCCAGCCCCTCTCATTCGGCAGCATCCAGGCCCCCAACCGCATCTTCATGGCACCGCTCACCCGGGCCCGCTCGACGATGCCCGGCAGCGTCCCCAACGACATCATGGCCGAGTACTACCGCCAGCGGGCCGGCTCCGGGCTGATCATCGCCGAGGCCACCCCCGTGTCACCCCGCGGGCACGGCTACTACGGCGCACCCGGCGTGCACACCGACGAGCAGGAAGCCGGCTGGAAGAACGTTACCGACGCGGTCCACCAAGCCGGCGGACGCATCGTGCTCCAGCTCTGGCACGTCGGGCGTGTTTCGCACCACAAGATGCAGCCCGGCAACCAGCCGCCGGTCAGCAGCACCGACGTGCCCTCGGGCTCACAGACCTACATCGATGAGAGCTTCGAGCGTGTCGACAACTCACCGCCGCGCATGCTCGAGGAGCACGAGATCCCCGAGGTCATCAGCGAGTTCGCCGACGCCACCGCCCGCGCCAAGCGTGCCGGCTTCGACGGCGTCGAGATCCACGGCGCCAACACCTACCTGCTCGACCAGTTCACCCGCGACGGCGTGAACAAGCTCAACAACAGCTACGGCGGCTCGCTCGAGAACCGCCTCCGCCTCCCCCTGCAGGTCGCACGCGCCGTGGTGGACGCGTGGGGCGACGCGGGGGGTGTGGGTTACCGCATCTCGCCGCTCAGCGAGCACCGCGACGTGGTAGACAGCGACCCCAAGGTGACCTTCTCCGCGCTGGCCAAGGGGCTGGGCGAAATGAATCTCGCCTTCCTGCACGCCGTGGAAACCTGGGACCGCACGCAGCTCGACCCACGCACCGATGAGGTCATCCCCGCGATCATCGAGTCCTTCAAGAACGCCGGCGGCGGCATCTACGTCGGCAACGGCGACTACTCGCCCGAGCAGGCGGAGCAGGCCATCGAGTCCGGCTGGGCCGACGCGATTGCGTTCGGGCGGCCGTGGATTCCGAACCCGGACTTTGCGGAGCGTGTTCGTCGGGGTGGGCCGTATCGAGAGCCCGACCAGTCCACCTTCTACGGCGGTGGTGCGGAAGGCTACAGCGACTACGAGCCGCTGGAGGCGGGTGAAGAAGCGAGGGCCTAGGGTGGCGTGGAGGTGCGCAGTCTCCTCCACGAAAGAGAGTGGTCCAAGAACATGCAGGAGCGGAAGACGGAACCTGCATGGCACCCGCCAGTACCACAAAGTTGAGTCACGCGCACACATAAGAAGCGACATACGGAAGAACTGAACCACTCCACTGCACGACTTGCATCTCTCCTGTAGCATGTCCGCAGGGAGATGAAGATATGGGAATCAACTTTATTGCCGCATCACCGGCAGACGTCCTGAATCCGGACGCCGTCGAACCCATCGCTCGGGAACTACGCACGGAGGTATCGTCGTCCGTTCCCCTCGGAGAGGGCGCACCCGCATTCTTGGTGCCGGCCGACATGGGATGGAACTGGTGGTCCGAGCTCCAGGCACTCGCAACGCGCCGCCTCGGAGAAGAAGGCAGCGTTCAGATCAGAGCCGTTGATGCCTACAGCGCGGTCTACGTGGATGCGGATATTGAGCGTGTGCTGATCTGGCCGGACGGGAAACCAGAACACCCTGAGCAGGCCCGCCCATCGCTCTCTGTACGACCACAGCCCTGGTATCTCCGACCGCTTGCGTGGCTGGGCCTCGCATCGAAACCGGATGTCCCCCCGGAGATTGCGCAACAGATGAAACAGATGATCACGGACTATGGCACCCGCCCGGGCGAGTGGGGCTCGATGCAGGTCGGCAACCTCCGCCGACTCCATGAGGAACTCTCCAACCTGGCAAAGCAGTTGGGCCACGAACCAACCCCGGAAGCGATGAAGACCCTCCTCGAATCCTACTTCACGGACGAGCGATGTGAGGAGGACTTCGAAGTCCAGTGCCTCTGCCACGCCTGGCTGACGAGCAAGCACGCCATCGATCACGGCGTGCCGATGTGGTTGCTCAAGTGATCAGAGTCATCCCGAAGGAACCGAAGACGGTTCCGTCGGGCCACCTGTCTGTACGAACGAGAGTGGTCAATGAATATGCAGGAGCCGAAGACGGCACCTGCATGGCACCCAGCTAATATCTGCTTGTGAAACGCCAGCTGATCATCGAGTCGATCGAGCACGCGATCCAGAGTGAGTGCGATTCGAGTTCAATTGAGCGAGTCCATCGATCGATCAAACAAGCACAGAGGATCAAGCGAGGCTTAAACCCTGCCCCGCTCCTCAAGGGCCTCATCCTGATCCTTGGCGGTGTGCTCGTATTGCACTTGATCCTGGGCAACTGGTTTCAGTTTCCTTGGTGGTTTTTGTATTATGGGCTTGGAGGCGGCATTTTCTTCGCGTGGTTAACAGCTGAGTTTGGCGAGTTCATCGATAAACGCTCGGTGCACATCCAACAGAGATGCCACCATTGCAAGTACGACCTTCGGCAACACGACTCCGTGCTGGGGGATGCCGTTTGGGTCGGGCCGCTTGTCTGCCCGGAGTGTGGCTATCACTACCCTGCGATCGGTTAGCTTAAAGAACATACACCGGCGTCACCCGCCGGATGCCCGGCTTACGCGCAGCTTAAGCCGGATCAAAGACCGATCACGACCGTTCCTGCTTAAACCCTGACTCCGTCAGGGCGTAAGCAGGGCACCCCGCATGTTGCTCTTACTCACAGCCCATACGCCGGCTTCACCCGCGACTCCAGGTGCCGCATCAGCGGATCCGCGCTCAGCGCCTTGCCCGTTGATCGCTCGCACAGCTCCGCCGCCGAGTAGCGCCGACCGTGCTGGTGGATGTTCACGCGCAGCCAGTCCAGCAGGGCGCTGAACTCGCCCTTGCCCATCTGCTCATCGAGGTCCGGGATCTGCTCGTTGATCGTCTCCCACATCTGCGCGGCGTACAGGTTCCCCAGCGTGTACGTCGGGAAGTAGCCGATCAGCCCGAAGCTCCAGTGCACGTCCTGCAGGCAGCCCTGCGCATCGTTGGGCACGTCGAGGCCCAGCATGGACTTGAACTTCTCGTTCCATGCGCCGGGGAGATCCTTGATCGCCAGGTCGCCCGAGATCATGGCGCGTTCGATCTCGAATCGCAGCATCACGTGCAGGTTGTAGGTGCTCTCATCGCTCTCCACGCGGATGAAGCTGGGCGTGCAGGTGTTGACGCCCTTGACGAAGGTCTCCAGGTCGATGTCGCTGAACGCGCCGTCGAAGTGCTCGTTGGCGACGGGCAGCGCCCACGTCCAGAACGCCCTGCCGCGCCCGACCATGTTCTCCCACATCCGCGACTGCGACTCGTGGATGCCCAGCGAGACCGAATCGGTCAGCGGCGTGCCGAACAGCTCGCCCTCCTTGGGCAGCCCCTGCTCGTACAGCCCGTGCCCGCACTCGTGCATCGTTGAGCTGATCGCGTCGGGGAAGTTATTGAGCGCGTAGCGGGTGGTCATGCGCGTATCGCCGGGACCGAAGCCCGAGCAGAACGGGTGCGTGGTCGTGTCGAGGCGCCCCTTCTTGTAGTCGAAGCCGAGCGCCGCGGTGACGGTCTCGCCGAATGCGTGCTGCTTATCCACCGGGATCTCACGGTGCAGGAAGTCGACCTTGGGCGCAGTGCCGGTGTCCATGACTTCGGCGATGAACTTGCTCAGTCGCTCACGCAGCGGCGTGAACACGCTCTCGATGTCCTTGGCCGTCGTGTGCGGCTCGTACTCCTGCAGCAACGGGTCGTAGATCTCGCCGCCGTCCTCGACGCCGTAGCACTCGCCCTTCTGCTTGGTGAGGTTCATGACCTCGGTCAGTGCCGGGACGAACGAGGGGAAGTCGTTGTTCTTGCGGGCCTGCTTCCAGCACTCCTGGGCCTCGGACTGGGCCTTGGCCAGCGACTCGACGAGGTCATTGGGCAGCTTGGTCGCCAGGTCGTAGTCGCGGCGCATCTCGCGGATGTTCGCGGCCTCCGCGCTGCCCTCGTGGGTCAGCTCCGGGTCCTGCTCGCACTTGGCGATCAGCTCGCCCAGCTGCTTGCTGGTGCGGCGCTCGTGCATGATCCCCGCGAGCACCGACGCCTGCTCCGCCCGGGCCTTCGCGCCAGCCGGCGGCATGTACGTCTCCTGATCCCAGCTCACCAGCGCCGCGATGGACCCGAGGGTCCCGCTCTTGCGCTTGAGGGCGATGAGATCGGTGTAGTGCTTGGGCAGGGTCGCGGTCGTGCTCATGGGGATGGTCCTTTGTTCATATCCGTACAGATTGATGAATCATAATAGGATCGCCGGGTGCAGAAATGAACGCCATACACTCTCAGAGCCCCAACGTCCCCATGATAAGGATCACACATGCAGACGCTCGCAACCCTCTTTTTCGATGGCTGGGACAACCTCGAACGCGTGCTCATCGCGACGCCGGTGCTCTATATCGCGGTCATCGCCTTTGTCCGCCTCACCGGCAAACGCTCAACATCGCAGATGAACAACTTCGACTGGATCGTCACGGTGGCGATCGGCAGCATCATCGCATCGCCCGTGCTGCTCAAAGATGTGTCTATCTCGGAGGGGCTGCTCGCGATCGGGCTCCTGTTTGGGCTTCAGTGGGTGCTCACCAGCCTCATTATCCGCAGCAAGCTCGTCTGCACGGTCGTTCGCGCATCGCCCAGCGTGCTGGTCTTGCGTGGCGAGTATCAACGAGACGAGATGACGAAATCCCGAGTCACGGAATCGGAGATCATGTCCGCGATCCGAGAGAACGGGTACGCCTCGCTCGATGACATCGGGCTGGTTGTGCTCGAATCGGACGCGAAGCTCAGCGTGCTGTCCAAGGATGCGATCGATGGCGTCTCGGGCAGCGATTTCGACGGCCTGGATATCAGCCCGAATCAGGAGAACTCCGAAGACCCCGACGCGTGACTCACCGCAGCTTCAGCGTCGCCAGCGCGATCAAAGTAGCGATCCTTCTCCCAATCTGGACTGGCAAGGAGTACTCGCGGTGTATCCTCGGCACATGGATTATGCAAGCGATCTCATCCAGCATTATGAATCTCTTTGGGGTCGTATGTGCCGACGCCTGTTCATGACCGCAGGCCCGATCCAGGATCTGCCGGACGGATACCAGGTTGGCGAGTTCTTCGATGATAAAAAGCAGCTCTGGATCTACGCGACAATCAACGCGGCGGATAACCGATCTGGACTTGAGTTCCACTTGATTGCTCCGATCGCCGACGAGCAACATGTCCAAACGCTGAGCGTGCTCGCGTACTACGGTCTCACGACCGCTCCGCTCGGGGTTGGACATACACTCAACCTCGGGGAGGGATGGCTTGCCGACTCCGTGTGCGACCACCTGCTGCTCAGCCTGCCGTACCTCTATGGCAAGAACCTAGAGCATTTCAACCATCATGAAATCAACATCCAGTGCCTTTGGGTGCTGCCCATCACGCGCAGTGAGCGAGCGTTTAAAGCAAAACACGGACTCGAAGCGCTGGAATCAAAGTTCGAAGAACAGGGCATCGAGTTCGCCGATCCGAACAGAGTCTCTGTCGTTTGATCACCGCAGCTTCAGCGTCGCCAGCGCGATGACGCTGAACAGGATCGCGATCAGCCACAGACGAACCACGACCTGATTCTCCGCCCAGCCGCCCTGGTGCAAGTGATGGTGGTACGGGGCGATGCGGAAGATCCGCCGACCCGTGCCGGTCTTGATGCGGGTGTACTTGAACCACCCGACCTGGAGCACGACCGAGCCGATCTCCATGAGGAACACGCCGCACATCAGCAGGACGACGAACTCCTGGCGCGTCATGACCGCGATGTAGCCGATGCACCCGCCCAGCGCCAGCGAGCCGGTATCGCCCATGAACACCTGCGCGGGCTTGCAGTTCCACCACAGGAACCCGAGGCACGCCCCGGCCATGGCGCCGGCCATCACCGCGAGCTCATCGGTAAAAGGGATGTAGGGCACGAGCAGGTACTGGGCCGCGCTCTGGGTCCCCGCGATCAGCGCGAGCAGGATCAGCCCGAAGCTGACGATCGCGGACGAACCCGCGGCCAACCCGTCCATCCCATCGGTGATGTTCACCGCGTTCGACACGCCCGCCACCACCAGCGTCGAGATCAGCACGAACAGCGGCAGCCCGAGATAGATCAGCGAACCCGTCGCCAGCCCGGTGTCCGGGTCGTAGGTCCGCTGGAACGGGAGGTTGAGGACATGCGCGAGCGAGTCCGCGCCGTCGGGCGAGACGCCGTAGCGGAACCCGAAGTAGCCGACGATCGCGCCGATGCCGAGCTGGAAGACCAGCTTCTCCCACGAGAACAGCCCCTGGCGGCCCGTGCCGCGGCGCGAGGCGGTGAGCTTGAGCCAGTCGTCCGCGCCGCCGACCGCGGCCAGCCACAGCAGCGTGAACAGCCCGAGGTACACCCGGTTCACGCGGATGTCCGCGAGCAGGAACGTGGAGATGAAGATGGCACCGACGATCAGCACGCCGCCCATGGTCGGGACGTTCGCCTTGCTTGCCGCATGCTCACGCAGGAGCTCGGCGTCGGTCTCACCGCCGTCGCCGATCTTGAGCGAGATCAGCGCCCGGATCACGCGCTTGCCGAAAAACACCACGATGAAGTACGCCAGCCCCGCCGCGAGCAGCGCGCGGAACTGCACCTGATCGAACACCGCGAGCACGGCGAACACCTTGTACTCGTAAAAGCGGTTGATCAGGATGTCGAGGAGGATGTAGATCATGCGGGCGTCTGGGCGTTTTCTTTCCCATTCGATCGGCCAGACGCGTGGATATCGCCCAAATTGGCGACCAATCGCTCCAGCCGCACACCCCGCGACCCCTTGATCAGCACCGTATCGCCCGGCAGGATGCTGCTCGCGAGCGCCGCGATGGCCCCGTCCGAGCGATCAGGGATCACCTCAACCCGCGCGTCATCGATCGGTACATCAGCGAGTACCGATCCGAACGATGCCCCGAGCAGGATCACCCGATCGAGACCGTCGAATCCCGCCGCGTACTCCGCGAGCGACCGGTGCTCGCCCGGGCCGGTCTTCCCCATCTCGAGCATCTCGCCCAGCACCGCGATCTTTCGCCCCGGTGCCTGAAGCCCGACGAACGTCGCCAGCGCCGCCCGCATCGAATCCGGGTTCGCGTTGTACGCGTCGTTGATCACCACGATCGGGTCCGAGTCCGTCTCGATCTCTACCCGCTCGAACCGCATCGTCGGCGGCTTCGCCTGCGCGAGACCGGCGCGGATCACACCGTCCTCGATACCCAACGCACGGGCCGCCAGGACACACAACCCAGCGTTGTGCGCGTTGTGCTCGCCGGGGATCGGAACACGGAACAATGCTCCATCGACGGAGAACGCGCACCCGCCCTGATCGATCTGCTCGACCCGGAAACCATCGCCCAGGCGTTCGATCCGGTGCGGATCGCCATCGAGGGCTGCGTCGAGCGAGCCGATCCCGTGCGGGATCACCCCCACCGCCGCCGCCGGTGCGGTCGCGATGAGCTGGGCCTTCTCGATCGCGATGTTCTCGATGCTGCCGAGCCCCTCGAGGTGTGCCCGCCCGATGCTGGTGATGATCGAGACATCAGGGCGCAGCGTCCGCGTGCGGGCCGCGATCTCACCGGGCGTGCTCATGCCGACCTCGGCGACTAGATACGCGGCATCGATCGGCGTGTTGAGCACCGTGATCGGCACCCCCAGCGCGTTGTTGAAGCTTTTGGGCGACGCGTACGTCTTCCCCGCGGCGCTGCAGATCCCGTGCATCAGCCGGCAGGTCGTCGTCTTTCCGTTCGAGCCCGTGATCCCGATGACCTTCGCCCGGATCCTCACTCGCCACACCTCAGCGAGACGCGTCAGCGCATCGAGCGCATCGCCCACCACCAGCACCGGGATCCCGATGTCATCGGGCACACGCTCGCCATGGGTCACCACACACGCGCCGGCCCCACCATCGCGAGCAGCCGCGAGGTACTCGTGCCCATCGACCTGCTCGCCATCGAACGCAAAGAACACCTGCCCGGACACCAAGGACCGGGTATCGATCGAAACCCCCACAAATGGGATCACCTCATCGCGAGGTGGCGTGTGCCACGAGCCACCCGCGACCCGGGCGATGTCGTCCCACGCCCACGCGTTCATGATGCGCCTGCCCGCTCGGCCTCGCCTTCCTTGGCCCGCAGGCGCCGCTCGCGAAGCGCGAGCTTGGCGTGCTCGCGGTCGTCGAAGTGGATCGTGCGTGTGCCGCCCATGGCGTCGGGGAGGATCTGCTCCGTCTCGTGCCCCTTGCCGGCGATGAGGATCACGTCGCCGGGCCTGGCGTCGATGATCGAATCATGGATCGCCCGCGCCCGGTCGGGCTGGACCCGCACATGCTCTCGCTGCGCCTGATCGATCCCGGAGAGCACCATCGTGATGATGTCGCTGGGCGATTCCGTGCGTGGGTTGTCCGAGCTCACCACCACGTGGTCCGCGAACTCAGCCACCGCCGCGCCCATCCGCGGGCGCTTGGTCTGGTCCCGGTTGCCCCCGCACCCGAAGACGCACCAGAGCTTCGCGCCGCCCGGCAGCACCCGGCGCACACCCGAGAGCGCCGATCGAAGCGCATCGTCCGTGTGCGCAAAGTCGACCAGCACCGTGATGTCGTCATCGCTCGTCTCGCAGTGCTCGAGTCGCCCCATCGGCAAGGTGAGCTTTGGCAGCGTCTTCTCGATCGCGCTCTGCTGATCCGCATCGCTGACCCCGAGCTTGCCCAGCACCGCCTGCGCCATCAGCACGCTCTGCAACGTGTTCAGCGCGTTGTACGCCCCGAAGATCGGGACCCGCGCGTGAAAATCGCCGCCGGGGGTGTGCAGGACCACATCGGTCCCCTCAATCGATTCGTCCTCGATCCGCACCCACGCGTCCTTGGTGGACTCGGGCCCGCACCGGATCACCCGCGCCCCCTTGGTGCACGCGTCGACCATGATCTGCGTGCTCTCGTCGTCGCCGACGATCGCCGCGACCCCGTCGGGCTTGAGCGACGAGAACAGGCGTGCCTTGCTCCGCCGGTAGTGGTCCAGCGTGAGGTGGTAGTCCAGGTGATCGCCCGTCAGGTTCGTGAACGCAGCGGCATCGAACGCGATCGCCCCGGTGCGGTGCTGGTCCAGCGCGTGGCTGGACACCTCCATCACCACCGCCCGGCAGTCGTGCTCGCGCATCGTCGCCAGTGTGCGGCTCAGCTCCAGCGCCGGAGGTGTGGTCATCGCTGCCCGCGACCGCTCCCGCCCGTCATCAATCTCGACCGTCCCGATCAGCCCGCAGCGCACGCCCGCGCCCTCGATGAGCTGGTGTGACAGGTGGGTGATGGTCGTTTTGCCGTTCGTGCCGGTCACGCCGGCGATCATCAGCGCCGAAGCCGCGCCGCCGTAGAACCGCTCGGCGATCTGGGCCGTGGTCACGATCGGGTCGTCGCACTCGAGGACCGCGACCTTCGAACGCATGGGCAGCTCGATACGCCCCGCCCCCCCACGCTCGGTGAGGACCGCCACCGCCCCACACTCGATCGCAGGCTCGACGTAGCGAAGCCCCTGATCCTTCGTTCCCGCGCGGGCGATGAAGAGCGAGCCGGGCACCGCGGTTCGCGAGTCCTCGGTCACATCGCACACGCGGATCGACTCCAGGTCCGCGCCCTGCGTGGCGCAGTCGATGCCGAGACCCGAGATGAGCTGATCCAGTCGCATGGCTGCCTCATCATCGTCGTTTTCCGCGATCCGCACGCAGATTTCGCCCGACCACATGGTATCGCGCTAGGGCAGGATGAGCATCGCGTCGCCGTAGGAGAAGAAGCGGTACCGCTCCTCGATCGCCTCGCGGTAGATCGCGTGCACCCGCTCCAGCCCGTCCACCTCGCCCGGGATCTCCAGCAGCCCCGCGATCATCGCCAGCAGGGTGGACCTCGGCAGATGGAAGTTGGTCACCATCCCGCTCACCCACTGCCACCGATACCCCGGCGCGATCAGGATGTCGGTGCTGTAGCGCTCCGGGAGATCCCCCGCCGGATCGGCCGCGTGCAGCTGCGCATAGCTCTCGATCGTCCGGGCGCTCGTCGAGCCCACCGCGATCACCCGCCTTCCGGGCATCGGCGGGAAGTGCCCCGCCGCATCGCCCAGCGCGCACCACTCGTGGTGCATCGGATGATCCTCCAGCGTGTCCGTCTCCACCGGCTTGAACGTCCCCGCGCCCACGTGCAGCGTCACCTCGCTGGTCTCGACACCCCGCCCGTGCAGCTCGCCGATCACGCCGGGCGTGAAGTGCAGCCCGGCCGTCGGCGCGGCCACCGACCCCGCCTCGGTAACGCTCGCGAAGGTCGTCTGGTAGTGATCCCGGTCGTAGGCGTCGCCCGGGTCTTCATCGCGGGCCTTGCGTTGCGCCAGAATATACGGCGGCAGCGGCGTGCGCCCCACTGCCTGCAGCGCACCCAGCCCCGACCCCGCGTCCGTCTCGACCCGCACCCGCCACGCGCCGGGCCCCTCCGCGTCGTCCCGCCCGATCAACTCCACCACCGTGGTGGATCGCTCGCCCGCTGCATCCAAGAGCACGTAGCGTTTACCGGGCTGGGCCCGCTTGGCCTTGACCATCGCGATCCACTCGATGCCGCTGGTAGTTGAATCTCCGGGCGCGTCGTGCAGGTACAGCCCCTCGAACCGGCTCCCGGTGTCCTCTCGCTCGCCGACCAGGCGTGCCGGCACCACCCGCGAGCGGTTAAACACCAGCAGATCCTTCGGTGACAGCAGCCCCGGGATCTCGCGGAACACCCGGTGCTCCAGGCGACCCGGGTCCGAACGCTGCACCACCAGCAGGCGCGACGAATCGCGCGGCTCCGCCGGCCTGGTCGCGATCAGCTCGCTCGGGAGTTCGAAATCCAGCTCGTCCGTCCGCATGGACGCACATCCTACGCATCACGCGTGTTGCACGGACGCAACAGCCCGCACGAACGCAACACGGCGGGAACGCCCGCGATCGACGCAGGCGGTTCTTCTCGGACGCAACGCGTCGGCACGGGTCGTGCATCTGTGTCAGTCGTATGTCGCATGGGCCAGCCATAAACACGAACCCGGCCGCGTGGGGGCTCCCCGCGCACGGCTCTCGTGTGCACCCGGACCGTGTCGTCGTTCCCAAGCCCGTCCACGACGCGACCACCCCCACGCCCCGCCCCTTCGCCCGCGTGCTCCGCGACATCAACCAGACGCCTTATGCCATGGGCACGCAGGCCCGCGGCCTCTCGCACGACGCGGTCATCTATCGCCCCGGTTGTACGCACAAGTGCGGTCATGCTGGTGCGGGGACCGGCTCCAAGCTCCACCCCACACTCGGCGAGGTGCTCCCCGTCGATGCGGACCCGAAGCAGGCGCTGCGGATCGTCACGACCCGCCAGCAGCTCCAGCCCGCGACCGGACGGGCGCTCGATCTGTACCTGTAAACCAACTCAGTCGTAATCGACGCCCTGAAGCCCGCCTTCGGTCCAGCGGTAACGCATATTGAGTTCGGTCGGATCACCGAGCCCGCCAAGCGGGATCGGGAACGTGTCCAGGGGGACGTACCGCTGACGCCAGACCGGTGAAGGGTCCGCCGGGTTGTCCGCGTCGTTCGCTTCACCAGAAGGCCGGGAGTTGATCGAGCCGTCGAACATCAGCTTCTCGGGCACCGCGTGGTCGTAGGCGAAATACGGGTAGCGCGGCTGCTCGTAGTCGAACTCCTCGTGCATGTGCACTTTCTGCGATGGGAAGGCGACCTCGGTCATGGAGCGGCGGCCAAGCATGACCGGGGAGCCGTTGACTGAATACAGGTGCGGGGTATCAGCGACCGGCACATAAATGTTTGTCGGACCGTCGCCCTGCCACGCGTAGGGCACGACCTGGTAGCTGGATGCGAAGGCCCAGCGCATCTTGTTCTCGATGCCGACCCAGTTGAAATCGTCGTCATAGCCCTGAGGCATGTTGTCTGAATATGGCACGCCGCTGCCGGATGTATACGTAAGCGGGCGCTCGTGCCATGTCAGCAGCTGGTCGTCCGCCGGATCGATCGCGACCGTTGATTCATTGAACACCTCGTTGGTGTCCGCCATGTAATCGAGCAGGACCAGGTGCGAGAAGCGCCGATGCGGGAGCCGATTGAACGCGGTCCTGATCTTGTTGATCCCGCTGATGCGCCCGGTCCGGCGCATCAGGATCTCGGTGTTCTGGTTCGAGGCGGCCTCCTGATCATCGTTCGCCGTCCTCGTGCGACCGTCGGGCATGGTGTACGACTCGCCCGCGCGCCAGGTGTACGAGAAGATGCGGTCCTTGTGGTCCAGCGCGTACTGATCACGCGCCTGACCCAGCGCCATCAGGTTGGCCCTGCTCATCTCGTTCTCGCTCGCGTCACGAACCGACGCGAGCGCCGGGAGGATCGTGATCGAGAGCGTGGCGAGCATAACAACGCTGACAAGCAGCTCAACGAGCGAGATCCCGGAGCGGGTGGTCTTAGTCATAATCAACTCCCTGCAGGCCGAACAGCGTCCAGCGGTAGCGCATGTTCAGCTCGGTATCATCGTCGAGTCCGCCCAGCGGGATCGGGAACGCGTCCAGCGGCACGTAGCGCTGGGTCCAGACCGGGTAGACACTCGGGTCCTGCGGATTGTTGAGGTCGTAGTCATCGGGGCTCACCGAATCGTTCGCCTCGCCGGACGGTCGGGAGTTGATCGAGCCGTCGAACATGAGCTTTTCAGGGCGGGCGTGGTCATACGCAAAGTACGGGTAGCGCGACTGCTCGTAGTCGAACTCCTCGTGCATGTGCACCTTCTGCGCGGGGAACGCCACCTCACTCGTATAGCGGCGGCCAAGGATGATGCCGTCGCCCCCCGTAAAGAGGTGAGGCGAGTCCGTTGTCGGTCTGTACACGCCCTCGTTCCCATCGCCTTGCCACGCGTGGGGGACAACCTGATAGCTCGAAGCAAAAGGCCAGCGCTGGCGGACCGGATTCGTTGGCCAGTTCGTATCGTCGTCATAGCCCGAGGGGATGCCGTTCATATATGGGAAACCACTCCCACTCTCATTGTACTGAAGCGGGCGTTCATGCCAGACGAGCTGGTTCTCATCCGCGGGATCGATCCCGAGTCGATTTGTTTGGAACGCCTCGCTCGAATCGGAAAGGTAGTCGAGCAGGATGAGGTGTGAGTATCGACGGTGGGGTATGCGTGCGTCGAAACTCTGAATCTTGTACTGGCCGCGTATGCGCCCGGTCCTCCGCATCAGGATCTCGCCGTTCTGGTACGCAGCCGCAGACTGATCATCGTTGAATGTCTTCGTGCGCCCGTCGGGCATGATGTACGTCTCTTCCGCCCGCCAGGTATAGCTGAAGATCCGGTCCTTGTGGTCCAGCGCGTACTGATCGCGCCCCTGACCGAAGGCCATCAGGTTCGCCCTGCTCATCTCGTTCTGGGATTGATCACGCACGGTCGCCATCGCGGGCAGGATCGTCAGCGTGAGCGTGGTCACCACCACGAGGCCGACCAGCAGCTCGATCAGCGACATTGCGCGTCGGTCCACGGGTCTGGTTGCGCGAGTGGGGAACAGGTTGGGCATCATCATCTCGCTCTCAAGCAATCAATACACACCAAAATCGTGGCCTTTGCGGGCCACGCCCACGCATGCTACCATACAACACGCAAACAACCACGCCAATTCTCAGAATCCATCGGCGTGCGGGAACGGGGACTGAACGCATGAACATCGCACCGATCGCATTGAAGACCGGATGTCTCGCACTGATCGCCACCTCCCTCCTGATGGGCGGGTGCAGGGTCATCAAGAAAGCGACGGCTTCCAGCGAGATGCAGGCCCGACTGGAGAACGCACCGCCCGTGTGGCTCGATTCGCTCGGCGACAACCACATGCTGGTGATGCAGGCGCCGCACCCGGGGTGGTCCTACCGCCTTGACCGCGATGATCGGGACCGCGACGGGTGGATCGTCTGGATCACGATCCGCAAGCCCGACCCCGCGTTCATGTACCCGCAGCGGATCGTCGAGAAACGCCTGCTGACCCAGGTCGAATCGGACCAGCCCATCCGCGTTCGCGCGCGACTGCTCGAGCACAACGAGAACGGGACCAGCGACCAGTACGCCCCGCTCGAACTCGCCGAGCCCGCAACGCCATGACCGCGGACGGCCCCGAATCCCGCCCGGAGCCGGGTTCGTGCTCAGCGCAGGGCCGCTCGCTGCTCGCCCTGACCCTCGTCCCCGGGCTCGGCCCGGTTCGCATCGCCACGCTGGTTGAGTCGCTCGGCTCCATCGATGCGGTGCTCGGCGCGACGTCGGCACTCCTGGCCCGGGTCCCCGGGATCGGCGAGAAGACCGCCGCGAGCATCGCGGAGCACCTGCACACATCGCTCAAGCGCGTGGATCAGGAGATCGAGCGCATCGCCGAGCACGACGCCCACGTCGTCGCGATCGGTGACCCGGGCTATCCACCGCTGCTCGCGTCCATCCCCGGGGCACCGCCCGTGCTCACCGTGCGTGGGCATATCGACACGGCGCATGCCCACAAGTACCCGTGTGCGATCGTCGGCTCTCGCGACTGCAGCATCTACGGCGTCGAGCAGGCGGGCATCTTCGCGGGGGCGCTGGGTGGGGCCGGCGTCTGCGTTGTTTCTGGCGGAGCGCGCGGGATTGACACCGCCGCGCACCGCGGCACGCTCAACGCGGGCGGGCAATCGATCGTCGTGCTCGGCTGCGGGATCGCCCACGACTACCCGCCGGAGAACGCGACCCTGTTCGACGAGGTCGTGGAACGCGGCGGCGCGGTTGTCTCCGAACTCCCGGTTGACACCAAGCCCGACGCCAAGAACTTCCCCGCCCGCAACCGGATTATCTCCGGGCTCTCCCTTGGCGTGCTTGTGATCGAAGCCGGGCGCAAGTCCGGTGCGCTGATCACCGCACGCCACGCGAACGAGGACCACGGCCGCGAGGTGATGGCCCTGCCCGGGCGCGTGGATTCGGCGAGCAGCGCGGGCTCGCTGGACCTGCTCCGCGACGGTGCGCATCTCGTTGTAGAGCCGGGAGATGTGCTCGCGATCCTCCGCCAGGATGCACGCCATTTCTTCTTTGGCACGCACGATGCAAAGACAAAGGACCCGACGCGCCCACAGACAACGAAGGCGGAACCCGTGCCCGAACCGGAGGGTGAGATGGGCGAGATCCTCCGCGCGATCACCGAGCCCCTGAGCGCCGATGCGATCTCCGAACGCGTCGGGATGGATCCGGGATTGCTGCGTTCGCAGCTGACGATGCTGGAGATCCAGGGGCTCGTTCGACGTGAGGGCTCCCGCTTCATACGCGTCCGATAAACCCACATTTGAGCCCCTCAGCGGGTTTGTTCGCAAGATTTGCGCCTGAATTTTTCATGCATGTTCGGGTCAGGGATGCCCGTTCCCGCCCGGAAATGCTGGGTTTGTTCGGTTTTCCTTGCCGTCTGGTCCATGATCGGCTAAGATCAACCAAACAAACAGGGTTGATTTGCTGTTGCTCTTTTGGTGTGATACCCGATCAGAACTTGGACAGGACCAGTCGTGATGACTCCTCCTCGTTGATCGAAAGCGAAAGAACAGATATGAGCAGCAGCAGCAGCACAACACTGATACGAATCGGACCCGGCGGCGACTTTGTCTCTGACTATCACGAGTCCCCACGCCGGGAGGGACTCAAAGAAGTGCTCCGTCGCGGTTTCCGCGGCTGGCTCACACGCGTGGACACCAGCACGCTGCGTCATGAAGAGCAGCGCCCGTCTCACGCGGAGATGATCGGCTTGTTGCAGATAGCGCAGCAGCTGATTGGCACGCAGCGTGATCTGCTGGGACAGGCCCAGCGGACACTCGGGAGACTGAACGGGACGACGAGCACTCAACCCGCAACGCGCTCCGCGTCGGGCTTAGAAACGACTCGAAAGGATGGGCGACATGAATCTCACACCCAAGCAGCTTCGGATTCTGCAGTTGATCCGCGATTCCCGAATTCGCCGTGGTTATTCCCCGACGATGCAGGAGCTCGCCGACGAAATCGGGGTCAGCAAAGTCACGGTGTTCGAACACGTCGAAGCACTCATCAAAAAGGGCGCACTCATTCGCGAAGCGAACAAGGCACGCTCTTTGTCGATCGCTGAGGGCGTCTCTGTTCCTGATGAATCGCGTCCGCTCAAGTTCCCCCTCGTGGGCAAGATCGCCGCCGGCTACCCGATCGAGAAGGTCGCCGATGCAGACGAGATCGACCTCGTCGAGTTCCTCTCGACCGTCGACAAGGCCGGTTCGACCTTTGCGCTCCAGGTGGACGGTGAGTCCATGCGTGACGAGGGCATCCTCGACGGCGACCTCGTCCTGCTCGAGCGTGCCCAGGTCGCCCACAACGGCGACCGCGTCGTCGCCCTCCTCGAGGACGGCTCCACCACGCTCAAAACCTTCTTTAAGGAGGCCGACCACATCCGCCTCCAGCCGGCGAACCCTGATTTCGAGCCCATCCGCGTGAAGTTCTGCCAGATTCAGGGCATCGTCAAGGGCGTCGTCCGACGCTACTGACTCCCCCGCTTCCCTCCAAAACCAGAAAGGCCCCCGAATCCCGGGGGCCTTTTTTCATGCGCGCCCGCTTCACGGGCAGCCGGCGTTGTACGCCTGGAGGAACGCGGAGACGTCGAAGAAATCGAACGCGCCATCCGCGTTGAAGTCTGCGGCCGGGTTCTGCGCGTTGAACGCGCCAAGGAAGAAAGCGACGTCAAAGAAGTTGAGCTCGCCGTCCATAACGAAGTCCGCGGCACAAATCGATGACGTGGTGTACACGATATTGTCGACCGTGGCCTGCCCCTGGGCGGCGGTGTTCATCCCGTCGCCATCGAAGAACACCACCGAGTCGAACTGATCGAGCGCCGCATCCCACCCGGCGTACTGATGGGCGATGCTGTTGAGGACATCCCCGCTGACCGCGTCTCGGATCTCGGCATCGATCTGCCCGGTCTGAGAGTTCAGACGAACGTACGCCGTGTACCAGCGTCCGACGGTGTAGCGAGGCCCGCTCATGCGAAGATCGAGGGCGGGGCGTCCCTCCATGGGTGCGATGAAGAAGTTCCAGTGGCGGGTGGTCCAGCTGTAGAGCACGATCTGTGGGTTGGCGTTGATGTCGCCCGTGCCCGAGTAGCGCACGAAGCCGAGCCCGACCGGCCAGCCGGTTCCCGCGGTCGGGATCGCATCGATCCGCACATCCATCGTCAGCTCGTGGATCTCCGCGGGGCTGACATCACGGAAGAAGCCGTTGGTTCCGTGTGCGCGGACAGTCTGCAGCGCCCTGGTCGGGCTGCCGTCCGGACCGATCGTGTCGATCACGAGCATGGTCGGATCGCTGGCGGTGTTGACCGCCCGATCGAGCATGTCTTCCCAGAGCACGCCCGGGAACGTACCGGGGGTTGCGGCTTCAAAGTCATCAACGATCGGCTGGGCGGCGAGCGGGGACGCAACGATCGCCGCCCCGATCACGCCCAATGTGCGTGGGGTCTTCATGGTGAGCTCCTTGTGTTGCGGGCTGTTTGTTCGTGGGGCCCGTGACCCGAGGATACACAATTAATTTGCAATTGCAAGTGTTTGCAAATCAAAAAGACGACTATTCTTCATCATGGTTTTCAAACGCCCACCGGACGACGAAACGATCAGCGACCCCGAGCAGATCAGGGCCCTGTGCTCACCGATGCGTCACGCGATCCATCAGGTTGTGCTGAGCCAGGGCGAGGTGTCGATCCGCGAGATCGGTCTGCAGCTCGGGAAGAAGCCGGCTTCGCTGTACCGCCACATCGACCGCCTCGTTGAGGTTGGGCTGCTGACTGAAGTAGGCACGAAGAGCACGTCCCGGCGGGACGCGAAGGTGTATTCATCGAAGCTTGAGTTCTTCCGCTACCGGGATCGAAGCCGGGAGATGGTCGAAGCCATCGCCGCCTTCGCACGTTCATCGCTCAAAGAGACCGGCAACCAGCTGTCACGCACCTTTGAGCGGGGGGATGCGGTGCTGCCGGTGCCGCAGCGGGACACCTTCATCGGGAGTCCCGCGGGCTGGCTGGATCAGGACGATCTCGCGGAGCTCAACGAGCACATCGATGCGATCATTGAGCTGCTCGCGGACAAGCCGCGACGCCCAGGAACCAAGCGGATCACGATTTCGATGGGGATGTACCCCTCCGCACCAGAGGCGGAATAGCTCAGAACCGCTTGTGCGTCGGACGTTCGCTGGGGCCCTTTACGCCCATGATGGCGCGGAGCAGCGGCAGGTCGCCGGGCCGGGTGAGCTTGAGGTTCAGCGGGTCGCCCTCGACAATCACCACCGGCTCGCCGAGGCGCTCGACCAGCCCGGCGTCGTCGGTTGAGGACAGATCGTCCTGCGCGTAGGCCCGGACCAGCAGCTCGCGCTCGAAGACCTGCGGCGTCTGCACCTGCATCAGGTTCGATCGATCGATTGTCGACTCGACGCGGTGGAGCGTGTGGGTTGTCCCAACGCCGAGGATGGAAGCGACCGGGTCTGCGCCGGCGTCGTCCTCGATGGGCTCCGCTTCGACGCGTTTGAGCGTGTCGGAGACCGGCGTGCCCGGAACGACGGCCGGGTGCGACTTGGCGGTATCGAACACGCGGTCGATCAGTGCCGGATCCGTGGCGGGGCGGGCGGCGTCGTGGATCGCGACGTGCGTGCACGATTCGTCGAGCTGCGCCAACGCGTTGGCAACGGTCTGGTAGCGGTGTGATTCTCCCCCGCGGACCAGCGCCGCGCCGAGCAGCGACAGGCGGTCCGCGTGACGGAGCTTGAACTCTGCGAACGCCTCATCACCGTGCGGCCCCGCGACGATGATCTGCTGGACCTCCTCGCGCGTGTTGAACAGCTCGACGCTGCGCTGCAGGACCGTCTTGCCGCCGAGGTCTTCGTCGAGCTTGGATCTGGCGGTGCTCAGTGGATCGGTCGATTCGGCGTTGTAACGTGTCGAAGCACCGGCGGCGGGGATGATGACGGAGATGCGCATAGGGAACTATAGAAATCAGCGGTCCGTGGAGTCGCCCGTCGCGAAAACACGCATCACCGCGTCGGAAATCTCGCCGGCATAGTTCACCGCCGGGCCCTGGATCGAGCCGTCGTTGATCAGACGCGGGATGTTGAGCACCAGCCCCGTGAACAGGGCCACGCCGAGCTCGGGGTCCATCTCGCGGATCTGCTTCTCTTCCATCGAACGGACGAGGAATGCGCGGAACATCCGCCCCTGCTTGGTGTAGATCTCGCCGAGCCGCTCCGCCATGCGATGCGGCATCAGGAGCACGTACGAGAACGCTTCGGGGTTCGCATCGAAGTACTCATAGGTGAGCTTGACCCATGCTCGGACCGCCAGCTCGAATGGGAGATCGGTCTTCACCAGCACCGATTTGTCGCGGGCCATCCCTTCGACCACGCTGGTGTACGCCTCGCGGATCAGCTCGTCCTTGTTGGCGTAGTGCTTGTAGACGGCTCCCTCCGTGATCCCGACCTCTCGCGCAATGGTCCGGATGGAGGCGCCCTCGATGCCCTCACGAACACCCAGGCGGATGGCAGCTTCTCGCAGATCATCCTTGGTTGACCGCCCTGATGTGGTTTTTCGAGGCATGGCGCTCTCCTCAAGTAGAGCCGTGTTTACCAATGGTGTACGAATGTTTACAATTCTCAGTTCCCGATTCGCACCCAACTCGGGAGATAATCCTTTAGAATTGGGGTTTTTGGGCATATCTTCTGGTGTGGGCACCGAATAGGGATGCACCCACGCGGGTATCCGCGTGAAGGAGGAGAATCTGACATGCGTAGGACATGTGTTTTGGGTCTCGTGGCGGCCGCCGGGCTTGCGCAGTCGGAGCCGTTCGTTTTTCAGGGGTCGCTCAATGATGGCGGCGCACCTGCAGAGGGCACGTACGATCTGCAGTTCTTTCTGTACGACGCAGAGATCGGCGGCACACAGATCGGATCGGCGAACACGCTCGACGACATCGAGGTGAGCAACGGCGCGTTCTCGGTCGAACTGGACTTCGGCGATGACGCGTTCGATGGCAGCGACCGCTGGGTTGCGATCGTCGTGCGCGATGGCGATTCGACCGGTGCGTACACGCCGCTGAACCCGAGGGCGAAGATCGGGAATGCGCCGCAGGCGAGCTTCGCGAACAAAGCGGGCGAGGCAACCACCCTCAGCGATCCGTTCTGGACGCAGGCACCGGGGATCCTCTTCTTCGGCGTCGACGAGGGCGACGATCAGGTCTTCATCAACCGGAACCGGGACATCGAGAACTCGGACATCTTCGTCGTGCACAGTTCGATGAACGGGCTGGGCGGCATGACGATCTCGACCTGGGCCAACGGCATGCCCTACTACGGGTACGCGACCGGCGGCTTTTCTCGTGCCAAGACGTACTACGACCCGGTCACCGATGCGTGGGTCGTGAGCAAAAACGGGCAGGACCTGCTCGAGATCGACCAGAACGACGACGTCGTCATCACCAACAACCTCATCGTCAACGGGACCATCACCTCGATGGGCAACGGTGGCGGTGGCGGTACGATCGTCGGCTACAAGACGTTCACACCCGATTCCATCTTCCGGAGCTTCAGCTTCGATCGCGCGTTCAACGCGTTCGCCGGGGCCATCGAGGTCCAGGGGACCAGCGGCTACCTCCGCATGGATCTGGACCTGCCACACGGCGTGGTCATCACCAACATCCATGTCGAGTACGTTGATCGTTCGAGCAGCTCGAACCTGCGTTTCGAGCTCTGGACACGGGACCGCGTGACGCTCGACTATTCCGAGGAAGTCCTCGGCACGTCCAACGGCTTCGATCTGAACATGGTGCAGGTGATGGACATCGTCCCCGACCCGGCCCTCGTGATCGACAACACGGAATGCACCTATGGCTTCCGTGCGTTCTCGACCTCCAGCACGTGGCCCGCTGCCGGCAACCTCGGCATCCGCAGCGTGCTCGTCGAATACGAGCAGACGCTGCCGTAATCCGCTGCGTATGATCCTGGATACGAAAAAGCCCCGCTCAATGAGCGGGGCTTTGTGATTGCACAACTGGTCGCCCGGGTCTTACGGACAGCCGTTGGAGTATGCGTTGAGGAAGTCGAGCACGTCTGTCATGTCGAGTTCCAGATCGCCGTTCATGTCGGCGATCAGGTCATCGGCCAGGTACGAGACGATGTAGTTCGACACGTCGTAGAAGTTCGTCTGCCCGTCGGGCTTGAAGTCGGAGGGGCATGACTTGAGACCCATGTAGTAGCGGCGAGCTTCTGTGAACGCCTCGGGGCCGATGGCCTTGCCCATGTGACGCCCGGGGATGTCGTCCGCGGGCGGGTGGATACCGCCCCAGATGCGGGACATCGAGGTCTGGTCGGACGCGTCTTGGTAGGTCGCCCACTGGAGTGTGATGTCCATGGACGGGCCGTCCTCGAAGACGAGGAACTCGTTCATGGGCGCTTCAAACTCACCCATGCCACCCGGGAAGAACTGGCTGCCCGTGAGCAGGGTCAGGATCTCCGCGGCACCACGCGAGTAGGTCGAGTGACCCGAGACGTAGCCGGGGAATGGCGGCGAGACGAAGCTGGGGCGCTGGTACGGCCACCAGTTCTCGGCGAGGATCCAGTCCACGCCTGCGACGTCGGTATCGGGATCGTCGATGTAGTCCGGGCCCTTCCACGACATGATGGCGATTTTGCCCTCACTGCCCGCGAGGTGCGCGTGACGCTCGCCCGGCATCGTGGATTCAGCGGTCACGACCTCGATGTAATCCGGCACCAGGTTAATGCCGCCGGGGTGGTAGCTGGGACCATCCGGATCGGTGCACTGCCCCAGGTCGCACATGTGGCGGATCGCTGAGACGGGGCGCACGTAGTCGTAGTACCCCTTGACCGACCACGATGCGATCGCGATGTCGTGCATGCCGCCACCGAGCGCGAGGTAGGTCTTGACATCAAACTCGAGCTGATCGATGATCGGCCCCGAACCCATGAAGCGGTTCTCGTGCTCGGGGTGATCGATGACGTAGTTCACGATGCTGAACCAGTGGCCGGGGGGCGTCTCGGAGTCAGGACCATCGGCCCAGAACTCGGCCAGGATACGACCGTAATCACCACGGGGGACGATCTGCGGCTCATAGGGCAGGCCGGTCACCGGGTTGATGTCGTGACCGGGGCTCCAGTCGCCGCCTTCCATCCAGTTGTAGTAATCCTGCTCGTCCGCAACGGTCGGCAGCGGCGAGTTGCCGAACGAGGCGGGGGAGATATCGATCATCACGCCGTCGCTGGGATCGAGGTGCGCCGACCAGAGGACGACCATCTCATTGCCCCACTTGTAGCGAGCGTCGCCATCGCCACCGAGGTACGGCGGCTCACCCGGGTTATGCCAGACGTACCAGTCGAATCCTTCGCGCTGCTTGACCTCAAGGTCGAGCGCGTTCAGCGAGAACGGCGTGACCATCCCCCACTCCGGGCTCAGTGCATCCGGGTAGCCGGTCGGGATCGGGTTGCCCGACTGATCCACGAAGAACTCCAGCGCGAGCGGCTGCCAGCGGTTGGCGTCGAGAATGTCCGGGTTGCCCGGGAAGGCGGGCAGCAGCGGCGGGTTGACCGGCTCATAGATCAGGTTCGCGTAGTTGAGCGACTCGTTGGAGCCGTCCGCGAGTCCGAAGTCGATGATGGACTGTGCAACACGGTTGCCGAGCGCCGCGGGGGTATTGGCCTGCTGATCGGTGTAGTTGATGTCGTAGCCGAGGTCGCCCATGAGCGCGTCGTATTCGGGGAACGCGAAGGGCGCGGCCGGCGAGAACTGGAAGCGGTGTCGCAGCAGGCGGTACATGGCGTAGCTGATGGCCTCATTGCGAGCGGCCTCGACGTCAGCTACATCCATCTTCTCCTGATGGAGAACCTGATCGGCCTGCGCATCGAACGCGGCCCAGGCATCCCACATCGCCGCGGAGGTGTGGTAGAGGTTGCGGGCATGGACGGTCGGACGCGCCAGGTCGTGGCGGATCGAGTCAAGGAGTGCTTCGTTCCACATGCGCGCCACGGAGTGGTTGAGTCCCTGCTCCTGGGCGAGGTCGCGGCGAACCTTGGTTGATTCGTGGACCAGCGGAGCCATCCGGGTTGTCGGGATGGCGTCGATGCCTGCGTCTGACTTGACCGTTTGGGCAGATTGGGCGTTCGCAACGGAAGCGATCGCCAAGCCTGCGCATACGGTCAGGGTGGTGGTCATTTTCATTTCTGCTCTCCCCTAACGAGGTGTGTGACGGATAGCATCCCATTGCCTCCCGGGATGCCGTAGCTCTAAAATACTCGACTGAACAGTAATTACAAGAGATTTGGTGCGAAAGGATGCAACCGTTTGTGCTGGCGTGCGTCCATAGGGGTTATCGAGCATAGAAAGGGAAAGTAAACACTCGTATCCTTGCCGCTTATCGGCATAGAATCAGTTACGTCGGCGGCGTTCGCCGGCGGAGACGACCGGGGCCGAAGTGGCATTCGACCGGGTCGGGAAAGCAAAGTGTGGCGTGTCGAGGAGCGTGCTAGCCTCGTAAAAAGTACGCAAACTTATATCTGCCGAACCGCAGTACGCACTCGCGGCCTAATACGGCCACGGTTCACGCGTTGGACGCCTGATACGGCGCGTGAACACGATCATCAGGCTGGCCGACACTTGGCGCCTCTTGGGGTGTCGGCGAGGAGGTTTCAAGCGGCTGGATCGAAGCACAGGGTGTCATCCCCCGGTGTGAGATCGAGAACAAACGGATGACTACACACGTAGAAGCACTCTGCGGACGACTCCGGGACGGGGGTTCGATTCCCCCCGGCTCCATTTTTAGACGGGTCCTGTCTGGTTACGACAGGACCTGTCTTTTTTTGCCCTGCGTCCTTGCCGGGCAAGGCTTTACGCGATTGATTGAACACTCTTGGTGCGTCAGGCTCAGTCTCAATATCCCGGCCTGCGTCCAAAGCTTCTGTGCGCATTTCTGTGCGCGCGCCGTCCGATTTGCGGAACGATGGCAACCGCATAACGGCCTCACGCTTGGGCAGCGCTTCGAGGTCAGCATATACATTGTCTGTCAGATCCGAGTGTGAATGACGAGCGATCGCCATTGCGGTTCGTCGATCAACGCCGTTCAGATGACAGAGCGTGACGAGCGAACGACGGAGGGTGTGGAAGGATGCGGAACGCCCGAGGTGATCGTGCTTCGCGATGCCTGCCCGCTTGAGGTGTTCGTCGAGGGTTTGATGGGTCGGCATGTCTCGGAACACTCGACCACGAACCAGCCCATCAGCGTTGTGCTCTCGGAGGAGCTCGGCTGCCTCTGATGTCAGCCACGCGATATCTGACCGTCGGTTCTTGGTCAACTCAGCTGGAAGTTTCAGATGGGGCTGATCGGTCAGATGGACATGCTCCCAACGCAGTCGTCGTAGCTCAGCTTTTCGCAATCCCGTGATGATCGCGAGTGTGTAGACCGCTGCTCGTTCTGGGGCGGCCTCGATCAGGCGCGTGATCTCATCGGGTGTGAGCGACCTGTGGTTGCCCTTGCTGCCTCTCGGACAGGAAACACGGCGAACATGCTCAACCGGATTGGTCTCAATCCGCCGCTGTGCCAAGAGCCAGTTGCAGAAGGCGCTGAGTGCATCAAGGAAGTGGTTCTTTGTTCGAGGCTTGCCCTCAAGACGGTTCCGCCAAGCAACGAACTGATCCGCATTGATCCCGCTGATGGTCTGCCAACCTAGCTCTTCCAGCATGCGGCTGTTTCGGCTCTGGATGTGGCGGAAGTACTCTTTCTCCCGGCCTGTCGACTTGAGGTCTGCCACGAAGTCTGCGAGATGCTCATGGAGTGGCTTACTCGCGGCGGTTGTCAGTGCCAGCGGTAGCAGGAGTCCGGCCCTACGGCGTTCCTCGAGGGCAACGATCTCATCGAGGCGCTTCTCGGCGATCCGCTTGTCAGTGGTCTTGAGGGAAACCCGCGTTTCCTTGAGATCGCCGTCGAACATATACACACCCGTGTAGGTCTTGGACTTCCACGGCTTGCCGTTCTTCATCCGCTTCTGCTGGTAGACATACTTTCTCATCTCTGGTGCTCCGAGTTCTTCTCCAGGTATTTGGCGAGGCTTTCTGACGGGATCAGGGTGGATCGCCGGACCTTGATTTTCACGAGTTCCCCCGCTGCAATGAGTCGCTCAACCGTTCGACGGCTTACTCGCAGAAGGTCTGCGGCTTCAAGCACCCGGTAATAGGGCTGATCGAGTGAAGTCATGATTTGTTTCCTTTCTTGTTTCGAGCTTTATAACTGCGGTATCGCTTACCGGCGGCAACGACGTCGGAGCCTCCCGTTTCCAATCGGGCACGTTCCTCATCTGTCAGCGACTCGCCGATGATCTTGGACATGACGTCAAGGGCTTTGGGGTTGTTGAGTAGGAACGCCATAATGCGTCCTTCGATACCGATGCCGAGTTGCTCAAGCATCTTCTCCTCCTCTGCGATTTGGTTCCTTAGCATGCGCTCAATGGTGGCCGAGCGTGATTCATCTCTCGCTTCTGCGATCGCGTCGATGCGTTCTGTCAGAGAGTGATCAAGGGTCGTGTTGATTCGGTCTCTGTCCGGCATAGACACATCATGACCGCATAAACATTATGCGTCAAGCAAATTCTTCATCCATAATCCCGCTTTTCGCTTGCTGCCGCCTCAGGTCGCCATTCTCGGGGCGCGAATTGCGAAAACTGTCCCCCAAATTGGTTTACTCTGGCCCATTCTCGGGCTCATTGCCAATTTCAGGCTCAACTTGTGGCGGACTAAACTCCGGGGGCTTGGTCAATATTAACTGCCGATTTTGATCATGAACTCTAACTATTAATGGAGGCTCTGAAACCGATGCCTTCCCAACCAATACTAATTGTCGTTTACGCAAGCCTGGCAATGCTCGAACATGAGAGATGCCCATATAGTTTTTCAAAAACTCGAAGCTTGTTTCATCAAATGCTTGGAATGATGAAATTGTATTACATTGATTCAGCACACTCTTTGAAACATTTGCCGTCCTTTGCGTTACAAGCATGAATCCGACCCCATACTTACGCGACTGCAAGACGACTTGCGCAGTAGCATTCACGTTATCAGTTTGCTGCTTTGGGCCAAAATTCCATTCTGGCACTAACAAGTGAGCCTCTTCAAGAAGCAAGAGAACCCTCGCCTTCGGATCCATCACGTCTTCATCAGGCCTTGAATCCTTAGCCCAATCCAGCACCAGCTCTGATATAGCTCTAGTGGCAGCGATAGGATGCTGCGATTTTTCGTTCTCAGTAAACTCTACGATACCAATAGATTTAGAATCCGATTCCAGGAATGGAACAATTGACTTGTGTGATCTAATTAGAACCGAATCTTTAAGATGTCGTTTATAATCTCCCGTTATATCCATAACGATGACCTTGACTCCTGACGAAGCGACCTCCTCTGCCATCGAGAATGCAAGATACGACTTACCACTTCCCGTCACTCCCAGTATTGCGGAATGGTACAGCACTAAATCATCTAGCCGAATTAGCGCCGAATAGTCGGAATTTGGAAGGAACCCGATCGAGGAAGCACCTCCCGGAACTTGCAAATTGCGATCACCACTATCTTGAGCCGACACAACGGGCGAGTTCTCACTTGCCAACCATGGATAATTCTCGAATCCCATAACCCTATCTGACCACTGGCCCACATGCCCCGCCCGCACCATAGTGTACAGCCGATCATTCGCTTCTATAGATTTTTCCGTCATCACCTCAGCGTCTGTCACCTGGTAGAGCACCTTCTGACCTGACTCGCTGCTTGCCGAAACCAGACTACCCACCTCAAGCCCAGCCCCCCGACGTCTCTCGAAAAATAGTTCTGCAACACTAGTGCTTTCGCAAACAAATCCAACTATGGATTTGGTATCATAATTATTTCTGACACTCTCTAGCCTAGAAGCCCATTGATCATCTTCGTTGGTAAATTTGTATATGTAAATGTTTGTGTCTATCTGATTATCTGACAAGGAGCCATCAATCACTATCGCCTCGCACTCCATCCCGGATAAGGATTTTCGCGATCCCACAGAAACTGCGACTGGGTCATTTTGTGCATCAGGATCCTTAGATGAAACTAATACCATAGTACCAATGTCGCAGGATTGGCCTTTATTGAGATCGAATCGAACTATTCCCGGCTCGTAGTACCTGCTGACCTGCCCTAGCCTCTCACCCCCCCAGAGGGCTTTAGAACCGAACGCATAATCCCAAATACCAAGCGGATCAACCTCTTTAAAGAAGACTGCCAACCCCCAAACTGCAACTATCATGACTCCCGTAGCGCCTTCATCGCGAAAGTAGGTGACTACGGACAGTGCCAAAACTGCTGTGAACAATGATTTTGATGACCCTACTCGCGTCACTATTTTATAGAACAATCGCGCACGAAGACTAGAGCTTATCTCCCTAGTCTTCTCTCCCGATACCCACACAAGCCAACATGCCGATGTTGCCAAGGCCAAGGACAGATACTGCATGAGAGTCCAAAGCTCTATGTACTCCGTAAACACAAGCATAGATGTACTGACATAGACTAATAATCCATTTACGAACACATCTGCCGGCTTAGTAAAGAAGTGCTCAATCCAGAATGAGCCTATAATTAGCATCAACAGCCCACTATGAAACCACACTGACTTGTCTCCAGATGGCAAGCCAGCCCACCCCTCTGTATACAACGCAAGAACCACCGAGAGGGCCGTTAGTGCAACCATGTATATCAATCTATTTCGCGCGCTCATAGTGTATTCCTGTCGCAACCAAACGCTGCAGTAGGCATTGCTTCCCTACGGTTCGAGTGCATTTCTCTTGCCTCGATTGTACAAGATGTCTCTGTGAAGGCTGGCTCCAGTCCGTCAATCAGTTCATAGAACAGTTCACTCGGTCTGCATTCAAAAATGTTCGCTAGCTGAATCAGCCTTCGCCCAGCGCTCTCTCGAAACCACTCCTTCCACTGGATGTATCCAGATCGGCTTGGTTGTGGTGGACATCGTAGAGGGGTCGTTTGGCCAATGTACCGCTCCCACCACTTGGTGAATGGACGGCGGGCAAACTCGGAGCGGCCGTTGGCGACCCGGAACTCGACCGCGCCGATCACGTAGCCCCAGAGTAGCTCATGCAGCTTGTCCCCTGCGTCGGCGAGCGCCATACAAACCTCGTTCGCCCGGTCGTCCTTGAACTCGACCTCGAACCGCTCCCACTGCCCAGCGGGGAGGGTCTTGGTCTCGAGGCCCTTGTCGTAGATGCGGGCGCAGATCGGTGAAGTCCGCTTGCCGAGCTTGAGCAGGTATCGCAGCGGCGTGCCGTCGGCTTTGAACTCGGAGTCGTCGGAGTAGGTGCGGAGCTTGCACAGCTCACCGGCCTTGCAGGATGCCAGGGCGTGCTTGTGCAGGTCGATGCCGAGGTCGACATGATCCACGGCCAGGTCGATGCGTGTACAGCGGAAGCCCCGCTTGAGCAGCTCGAAGCTCAGCTGCATGAACTCCTCGACGGGTGTGCAGGCGAGCCGGCTGCCCTGCAGGTCGATCATGGCGATCTCGGACTTGTGGCCCCAGCTCACCAGGATTCCCGGGTGCCAGAGCGCCCCCGCTCGGAAGAACTTCGCGCCCGAGTGCGGAACACACTCGCCGTAGTCGGCGCGGAGGCGATCCATGAGCCAGGGCACTTGTGATTCAAGCCCGATCAGACGGATCCAGTCCGGACGGCTGCTCATCCCGGCTGGTGGGATCTGATTGACTTTTTCTGGGTTGGGTTGGTTTTCTATCCCCGGTGTTACAGAGCGGGGATTGAAACCCACGGAAGGATCAGGGCTCAACTCCTCGGGCTCCCAACGGGCGGGGCCGCCCTCTGGCCGCCGCTCCGCCTCGCCCCCACTCGCAAGCGAGGGGCGAGGCTCCGACGGCGACCGACGGGCGGGAACACGGGCACAGGGGGAGCCGTCAGGCCCGCGATCCTCGCGGGCCTGCCCCGGCTGCCCACCGGCCCTGAGATCGTCTGAAGGCGTCTTAGCCATCAACGACCTCCTTCACCTGGCATCCATCGACGAGAGCGTTTCTGAGTCTCAGGAGGCGCTCTCGACGCCCCTCGGCGGCGTGGGCGTTCGCGTGGTCTCGGTTGCTGTTGAAGGCCGCTCGACGTGCACGCTCGCTTTTGATCCGCTGATCCAATATCGAAATCAAGTCGGCATAGTCAGTTCGCTCGATAACAATCATGACTCGGCTCATGACTGCCTCCCTTCGGCGGCATGCTGAACCAAACTCGTGATCGCGAACCGTGTTTGCTCTGACAGTTCAGGCCATGCGGCGACGAGCGCCGTCAGGCGGTCATCCTGCAGAGCTTCTGTGCGCATATCTGTGCGCACCCCCTCTGGCATACCTGAAAACGTCGATAATGGGGGGGTTCGATTCCCCCCGGCTCCATTTTCAAACCTGCCACGGCGGGACACGCCGTGGCAGGTTTTTCAGTTGGGTCGGCCGATACGCTCGTTCGATGTAAAACAACCAGACGCGGGTAGCAGAGCCGCCCGCGCCGTGATCAGAACTTCTGTGATCTGGTTGTTCCCTCAGTTGTGCTTCGCATGAGAGACCGGGGGTGTTTTTGAAATCGATCCTTTCTTCGCGAGTCTTTGTTTTTCGGGTTCCGGGTTCCATTTGATGCCACACGAAAAACCCGGCTGGTCAGCCGGGCTTGAGGAGATCTGGGTTCGGTCCCGAAACAGGGGGAGTTATGGGCAGCCCATGTTGTAGGCCTGCAGGAACGCGGACACGTCGAAGAAGTTGAACATGCCGTCGTTCGTGAAGTCGGCGGCTGGGTCCATCGCGTTGTAGGCCGTGAGGAAGGCGGAGACGTCGAAGAAGTTGAGCATGCCGTCGTTGTTCAGGTCGGCGGGGCAGGCGGGAGCGTTGTTGACGCCGGGCCAGAAGCCGCCGGAGAGCGAGAACTGGCCGCCGGTCATCTCGGCACCGGCATCGGGCTGGCCGATGGTACCCGAAAGCGTGAAGTCGCCGCCGGAGGCGTTGTTGGTGCCGCCCGCGTCGATGGTGTACCAGGTGATCTCGAACGAACCACCGGACGGCCCCGCGAGGGCGGCGGCGGTCAGTGCGGCGATGGAACAGAGCGCGGTGGCGGTGGTCTTCTTCATGGGCTGAGTATACCAGTGGGTTGTGAATGCTCCAAGAGGGCTTGGGCCAAGATGGCGTCAAAAAATCCGCTTCAACGGGCCATAAACGGTATTTATTCCGCGCACGGCGTGTTATACGCCGCGAGGAAGGCGGATACATCGAAGAAGTTGACCTGGCCATCGTCGTTGAGATCGATGCTCGGGTCGCTCGCGGCGTAGAGCGTGAGGAACGCCGAGACATCGAAGAAGTTGAGCTCACCAAGCGGCGCGGCGAGGTCTGCGATGCCGTTGCGATTGGGAGAGCCGGGCGTTGGCGTAAAGAAGAGACGGCAGGCGCTGCCGTCCGGGCCGCGCCCCTCGGCGATGTCGGTCTCCTGGCCCGAGTACGTCACAGCATCGATCTGGGCGAGCTGGTTGCCATCGCGATCGAAGAGCCCCACCGCCTCGCCGCCGGCGCTGAGTTTGAAGGTGGCGTGCAGCGGCCCCTGCTCCGGCTCGTCGTCGCACCAGATCACGAGGTAGCCCCCGGGCTGGATGGTGACGCCCGGGGGGATCTGCCATTTGGTGCGGTCGCTCAGATCGTCGGTCAGGTAGCGCCCGCCGAGGTCGACGGTGGTCGCTTCCGCGTTGTAGAGCTCGACGAAGTCGTCGGCATCGCCGAACTCGTCGACCACGACGCCGTCGTTGCTCGCGAGCCACTCGTTGATGAAGACCGCGGGCGTCGGGTCGGGGTCTATGAAGCAGTCGTCTCGCGGGTCGTTCTCAAAGCCCGGCGTGACGGCGCAGAAGACCTCGAACGATTCAGACCCGTCCGGCGATCGACCGTAGGACTCGTCGGCGAGCAGGCCCGGGAAGGTGATCGCGTCGATCAGGACCGAGCCCGAATCGGGCCGGTGCGAGAGGACCGCGGATTCGCCGCTGGCGCTGAGCTTGAAGGTCGCGTGCAAGGGGCCGTCTGCGGGCTCGTCATCGCACCAGACGATCAGGAAGGCGCCCGGCGCGAGCACGGTCCCGTCGGGGAAGGACCACTTGTACGGATCGAAGATGTCGTCGGAGAGCTGCATGCCCGACAGGTCGGCCACTGAATCGCCGGCGTTGTAGATCTCGATGAAGTCCTCGTACTCCCCCGCCTCATCCATGATGATTGAGTCGTTGCTCGCGAGCACCTCGTTGATGAATAGCTTGGGCAGCGACGCGGGCGCGGGGACGCTCGCGCGGAGATAGTCAGTGCGTGCCTGAATGTAGGGCTTGACGCCCCACGCCCAGGGCGAGCCGCCCGAATAGCTCGCGGGCAGCGTGAACGAGTCGAGGAAGTCCATCGCGGTGTAGCCGAAGTCCGCGTTGCCGTTCGCGTACGAGCCGGTGAAGGCGTAGGGCTCGAGCATGCTCTGGAGCGCGTCGATGTGATCGCTGCGGGTGGCGAGCGTGAAGATGGTTTCGGTGGTATCCACACCACCGGGGCTGAACGGCTCGAGCGTGTGGATTGGGTACGTGCCCGCCTGCGACGGCGTGTCGTAGTTGGGTGTGGCTTGAGCCGGGTTCGAGAGGTGATCCACACCGGGCTCGGTGTCCGCGCCTCGGTCGTTGGTGGTCACGACATCGAAGCTGAAGCTTTCCGTGTCGCTGAGCCCCATCGCGGTCAGCGGGAGCGTGTAACGCACGATGCCGTCCGCCCTGTTGCTCAGGTCCTGCGTGAAGCCGGCGGGGTTGTCGAAGCTCGCGTGCAGCAGATCCCAGCCCGAACCGCTCCATGCGTAGAAGATGAACCCGCCGCCGTTGTCGGTCCACGAGCCGAGGAAGTAGTCGGCCTGCGCGGCGGCGGTGATGTCACGCCCCCACGGGTTGCTCGTCGTGCCGCCGGGGCGGGTGTCGAGGAACAGCATGATGCGTGCCTGGTCGGTGTCCCCACCCACGTCGATCGGCCCCGCGACGCGGACCTCGGCGAGCAGGTCAGTCTCGTCGTTGGAGAGTGTGACCGAATCGAGATCGAAGTGCGGGTCGCTGATCGCGTTGAAGGTGTCGCCGAGTGAATCGGTGTACACCGTTTCTGCTGGCTCGCTGGGCTCGCCGATCGCGCCGACCAGCTCGCGGACGTAGCGCAGGTACTGATCGTGGTAGGCATCAATCGCCAGAATCCGGCGCACGAGCGGCGGCTCAGCGCCGCCCCCGAACGAGCTGCCGAAGTCCCAGCCGAACCCGCCATCCCCGAAGCTCGACGCCGGTCGGGCGGCCCAGTCGGTCGAGAAGAAATCGATGCCGTACGAGTTGTCCAGGTCGTAGGGGATGTACTCGATCCGCCCCGTGTCGTGATGAACGTAAAGGAAGTAGTTGTTCGCCCCGTACCACATGTTGTCCCAGTGGCCGTTCACGCAGTCCACGGCCATAGAACGCAGGAACGTGTCCACGCTGAAACGGTGCGCAATCTCGTCGGCGAATGTCGCGTCGCTCGCGTTCTCGATGAAGGCGATGAAGTCGGCGAGGTCCTGGTGCTGGTTGGCCCCGCTGTCGTTCTCAAGCTCGTAGGTCGGGGTGCCCAGGTTCGCGTAGGTCGCTGCGTCGCCTGGGAACACGAATCGCAGATCGGCCCGCTCGCCCTTGTAGGCACACTGGTACAGGTTGCCCGTGTCGTCGCCATACCAGGCGGCGAGGAACTCGTCGTCGATCTGCTCGACGTTGGCATACACATCGTCGACTAGCGAGCCGTCGTTGATGACCACGCGCGCCATCGAGGCGCGGGGCGAAGGCACGCCGAACTGGTTGTAGATATCCCACGCGAGTTTGCCGCGCACGACGGAGGGGTCGTTCTGGTGCCCGTTGAGGTTCAGCTTCTCGAGCCCGAAGACCTCACGCCCGGGGACGAACTCGTTGAACTTGAGCTTCCAGGACTTCTTGATCGCGCCGCGGCTGGTGTTGCCGCGCGGGCGGATGGCAACGTCTTCGATGACCGCGTCCACTTCCGAGCTCAGCAGGTGCACGCTGCAGGGGTAGTAGGTGTTGTCGTAGGGATCGTCGAGCATCGCCTGCAGATCGGCGGGGTCAACCGTAACCGTGATCTGCAACAGCTCCTGATCGTTGAAGTAGACGCGCCCCGCATCGGCCCAGCCGGCGTCACCGGTTGGGAGGGGGACCTCCGCCACGGCGGAGTTCGCGGCACCCCACATGCTCAACAGGAACGGAACGAACAACGGCAGGGCTCGGTTGGGCATGAAGCTTCTCTATCTTGACATTTGATGCGGATGCAAAGAAACAGGCGACGCTTTCGCGTCGCCTGTTATACCTGAATCAATCCCGAAAGGAAAGTAGATTCCTGGGCTTCTCCGATTACGGGCAGCCGACGTTGTAGGCGGCGAGGAAGGCACTGACATCAAAGAAGTCGTAGAGACCGTCGCCTGTGAAGTCTGCGATCGGGTCCATCGCGTTGTACGCGCTGAGGAACGCGGACACGTCGAAGAAGTCCAGGTTGCCGTCGCCGGTGAGGTCCGCGGGGCAGGATGCGCCGAGGATGGACGCGACCTTGCTGGAGCTGATGCCATCGGCCTGGGTGAAGCTGCCACCCATGACGAGCGCGGGACCCTCACCGTAGTCGAAGACGCCGCCGCCGAAGATGGTGTTGTTGGTGCCGCTGCCCACGGGCTCCCAGGAGCTGCCGTTCCACTTGGCGATGCGGCTGACGGGTGTTGCTCCGGAGTTGTTGAAGTTGCCCATGGCGTAGAGCGCCTCGCCGGTGCCGTCGTCGAACACGACGAGCTCCTGGACGTCGGCGTCGAAGCCGTCACCCATCGACGACCATGAGGTGCCGTCCCACTTGGCGACGTTGGTCGAGACCGCGCTGCCGCCCGCGATGTTGAATCGGCCACCAACGTAGAGGGCGGGGCCAGAGCCGTCGTCCCATGTGGTCATGTGCAGGACCTGGGTGAAACCCGAGGTGCGGGTCAGCCCGCCGTCGAGGTCGGACCACGAGGTGCCGTCCCACGAGGCGATGTTGAGCGCCGCGTTGCCGCCGATGGTAAGGAAGCGCCCGCCCGCGTAGAGCAGCTCGGACCCGGTGAGATCGGAGACGTGCAGGTCGAGCACGATGAGCGGGACCGCGCCGCCGATGGTGCCGCCGACCGGGGTGTAGGTGCTGCCGTCCCACTTGGAGATGTGGTCGAGACCGATCTGGCCGTTGAGCGCGACGTAGTTGCCGGCGATGTAGAGCTGCTCGCCGGTCGTGCCGTCGTCCCAGACCTCGAGGTCCCACATGGAGTTGAGGAATGACATGGACTGCGCGTCCATGGAGTGCCACTGCGTGCCGTCCCAGCGGGCGAGCTTCTCGGTGCCCGCGACGCCGCCGGCGCTGTCGAAGTATCCCGCGGCGATCAGGTCGCCGTTGAACTCCTTGATGGCGTTGGAGTACTGCCCCATCAAGCCGCCGCCGACTGGCTGCCAGGCGCTGCCGTCCCAGCGTGCGATGTTCGAGGTGCCGGTGCCGGGGACGCCGAACTGACCGGTGACGAAGAGCGACTCGCCCGATCCGTCGTCGTGCATCTCGAAGCCGACGGTGTACGACCCCGTCAGGCCCGGATCACCCAGGGTGTTCGAGAAACTCTGTGCGTGCGCTACGCCAGCGCTCGCGCACACGAACGCGATCATCATGGAAGTGGGTCTCATATTGAAATCTCTCCTGGTCATACACGTGCCGCAGAACACGGCACGCATGCTTTGCTCTGCACGATGCGCGACAACCGCGCGACCCCTCCTGTGGTCTGCGTGCAGAAGCACAGACTAATCCACAAAGCTGAGTTTTTGTAGCAGAAAATTACCTAATTATGGGGCAATTCGCTCAGGGGCAGCCCGCGTTGTAGGCGTTGAGGAACGCGCTGACATCGAAGAAGTCGTACAGGCCGTCGCCCGTGAAGTCGGCGGCCGGGTCCATCGCGTTGTAGGCGTTGAGGAATGCGGACACATCGAAGAAGTCCAGCACGCCGTCGCCGGTCAGGTCTGCGGGGCACGGGGTGAGCTGTGAGTAGAAGACCCGGATGCAGGTGTCGCCGGAGTACCCGACGATCAGATCGTCGAGCCCGTCGCTGTTGAGGTCACCGAATGCGAGGGCGGTGCCGACCTGCGAGGCGTCGTAGGTCCAGGTGGGGTCGGTGTCGAGGGTGCCGCCTCGGTTGAGGTAGATGTGGGCCCGCCCGTCGGAGAAGTGGACCTCCGCGAAGTCCTCATCGCCGTCGTTGTCGACATCGAAGAAGCCGATCTCCTGCGGGCCCGCGAAGGGCGGGTTGCTGGCGTAACGCTCCATGAGCGCCCCATGGACGTTGTCGTAGACACGGGATGGGTCGCCGCCGAAGGCGACCTCGCTGATGCCGTCGTTCTCGAGATCGCAGAACAGTGCGCCGCGGTCGGTGTCGTTCGTCGCGACCTGCACGAGGGGGAGCGTGTCCGGCGTGCCGGTCGTGTTGTAGTAGATGCCGCTGAAGAAGTTGACCCACTTGGCGACCGCCAGCTCGGGGTAGCCGTCGCCGGTGATGTCGCGCGCGTCGAGCCCGTTCTGCACGGCTTCGTCCGCGGACTGCCAGACACTGTTGGATGTCAGGGTCCCGGCCACGTTATCGAACATGAGCACCGGACGGAACGGGTCGGGCGTGACCCCCTGGTTCGTGGTGACGAGGTCGAGGTCGCCGTCCTGATCCATATCCGCGAGCACGCCCGCGGTGCCCCACATGGTGCGGCTGGTGTTGTTCGTAAAGGACGGGGTGGTCGGGACGCCCGTGCCGGTGTTGTTGTAGACGCGTACGTTGTCTCGGCGCAGCCCGCCGTGGATGGTCACGATATCGGGGTGCCCGTCGTTGTTGAGATCGCCGACCTGCACGTCGCCGGTGTGGGTGTCGATATCGCTGAGCCAGTCGGGCGTGGTGCTGATGCCCGATCCGTTGCCGTAGAACACCATGTCCTTCGCGCTGTCGTAGGGCGGAAAGGAGTTGGAGATGTAGCAGACGGCGACGAGGTCGTTGATGCCGTCGCCGTTGATGTCGGCGACTTTCAGCCCGCCGACCTGGCGTCGGATATCGACCTGCAGATCGGGCGCTGCCCCGAAGGGAACCCCGGCCCCACGCTGGGCGAACGAGGGCTCATCGAAGGTGACGGCGAAGTGGTGACCGTCCTTGGAGACCTCGTAATAGCTGGTGGACTGGGCGTGGGCGAGCGACGCTGAGACGAGGACTAGGGACATCGAGTGGCGGTGGATGAACATACGGGCTCCTGGGTGCCTTGGAGGTGTGGATGAGTGCCGGGTAGCGAGTGTAACACATGATCCTCAAATCTCCGAGCGGATTCCTGCCCACCGAAAGGTGGGGCGCATGAAAAAGGCCGGACGTTTGGTCCGGCCTTGGGTGAGAACAGGTATAGCACGGGAGTGCTTACGGACAGCCTTCCTGGTAGATGGAGATGTAGGCGGTCACATCGAAGAAGTTGAAGGCGCCGTCGTCGTTGAGGTCGGCGATGTCATCCTGAGCGTTGAACGCGTCGATGAAGGCCGTCACATCGAAGAAGTTGAGCTGGCCGTCGCCGTTGAAATCCGCCGCCGAGCAGGCGGTGGTGCTGTCGTGCGAGATGTAGAGCCCGTTGAGGGTGGTCTCGGGCTGAGTCGGCCCGGCCATCGTTGCAATGAGGCCTGCGCCGCCGCCGTTCTCGAAGAACTCGATGCGGATCTGGTGCCAGCCGGCCGCGAGCGGGATGGTGCCGCTCTTGGTGACCATGCCGTGGAGCCCGTCGTTGTTCACGACCTGCTCGTCACCGATGTACAGCGCCGAGCCGTCGTCGGAGTTGGTGGAGAAGGTGTAGATGCCGTCGAAGAGGGCCCAGACGTATCCCTCGAAGACCGCGCCGACCTCATCGGAGAGCCCGGAGTTCATGAACTCGGTGCCGACGGACGGGTAGTTGACATCGGTGGACACGTCGGTGCCGATCGGCGTGAGGGTGTCGAAGTCGGGGAGTACGCTCGGGCTGTTGAGCTGGTAGTAGCTCACGGCGAGGCCCGGGACCGGGCTCAGGCGGTCGTCGGCCGGGCGGAGCGCACGGATATCGAGGTTGACGACGGTGCTCTGTGCGCCGGAGTCGCCCATGATGCTGTACGCGAAGAGGTCGAAGCCCGAGTAATCCGCCGGCGGTGTGTAGCGGAAGATATCGCGCCCGTCGGGGCCTGCGCCCGCGAGGAGCTCAACCGTGCCGCCCGCGAACGAGGTGGAGTCGAAGGTGTTGAGCACGAACGGGTCGCATGACTGCGAGACATCGTTGCTCAGCGCGTCGATCTCGATGGGCGTGCCTTGGAGTGTCTCGGCGAAGTCTTCGGCCGCGGTGACGCCCTCGCTGATGAGGTCGCAGTTCACGTTGTTCATGTAATCGACGATGGTGTTCTGCACGCGCGGGTGGAAACCGAGCACGATGTTGGTGAGCCCACCGGAGCAGGTGTGGCAGTAGGACATGATCGTGCCGCCGTACGGGTTGGAACAGTCACCGTTGCCGCACCCGTCGATGGGCGGCGAGTAGCTGTGCGTGTGGCCGGTGCCGAAGTTGTGCCCGAGCTCGTGGGCGGCGACGACGACGTCCCAGTTGCCGCCGTTGTGATCGACGAGCGGGTAGGGGAATGAGCCGTCGAGGTAGGCGGAGACGCCGTAGCCGTAGCTGCCGTTGCAGAGCACGCCAACGTACGCGACGCCGCCGTAGGATGTGTTCTGGCGACCGGTGAACAGGTGGGTGACGGTGCGGTCGACGTGGCCCATGGTCGCGTTCCAGTGGTTGCGGACCTGATCGAGCGGATCGCCCGTATTCGCGTCGTAGGGATCGGAGTTGTCCGCCCAGACGCGGAGGAATGGGATCGCGAGGCGGGTATCGACGTCGCGCTCGTAGATCTCGGAGATCGCGCCCACGAGCGACACGAGGTACGCGGCCGACGCGTTGGTGTTGCCATCGAAGAGGCGCTCGGTGAACTCGTAGTCAGACTCGACCGCGATGCCCGCGATGCGGCAGGTTGAGCCGCCGCGTGCGCCGGTGTGTGCGTCGCTCTGGTCGGGCAGGCCCATGGGCTCGAGGTTTGCGTCGCCGTTGGTGTAGCCGCAGCCGTGCGTGATCGCGTTGGGATCGAGCATGTCGGCCATGTGCGCCGAGCGGAGCGCCTGCTGCAGGTTCTTCTCCACGTCGTACTCGCCGGTGGAGATGGAGATCAGCTCGCCGTTCTGCTCGATGTAGCCGTTGGTCCCGTAGGGCGAGTACGAGAGGAACACGCGCGAGTCGGCGTCGCCGGCGACGATGCCCGAGAGGAGGATCACGTCCGGGCGTGGGAGCGCGATCATGCCGTCCTTGGTGCCCACGACGAGCTCGGCGTCATCTGTAAGGACCTCGAACCGGTCGAGCTCGAAGTCGTACTCCGCGCCGACGGCCTGGAAGTTCTCGATGCGAACGTGATCGCCGATCTCAACGTCTGCGAGCGCGTCGAGGTGGATCTGGTTGCCTTGGATTCTGAAGTGCTGGGACTGCGCCAGTGCCCCGGCACCCATGATGCCGATGGTGAGTGACGCGGTCGCGAGCAGTGCGCGTGGATGGAGCATGTTGTTGGTTCCTCCTTGTCGTGGGAGCGGTCTGCCACGAATGCACGATTGGCTGATCGGTAGGGATCGATCGGCTCGGCGTTCATCGCGAGTAAACCTGCACGACAGATGTGTTTTTAGACCCGAGCACCTCAGAACAAGGCACCCATTCCGCGAAACAGATACGGTCCTCGCACCTTACCGGATCCCCCGGAAAGGTGCAAGGATGAAATCACACACAAACACACCCCTTACAGGTGTTGCTTTATGGGCAGCCGACCGTGAACGCGTTCAGGAAAGCGCTGACGTCGAAGAAATCGAACTGGCCGTCAGCGGTGAAATCGGCGGCTGGGTCCTGGGCGCTGTAGGCGCTCAGGAAGGCGCTGACGTCGAAGAAATCGAGTACGCCGTCGCCGGTGAGGTCGGGGGTGCAGGACACCGTATCGCAGCTGACATCAAACAAGTACGTACGCCCCGCGAGGCCCGCCCCGAATGCGCCGACGATGAGCTTGCCATCTGCTAGTTCCAGGCTGTTCCCGAAGTGATCCCCGCTCTGCGTGTCCATGGCCGTAATCTGCTGAACTTCAGACCACTGACCGTCGCCATAACTGAACTCATACACCCGGTTGCCACTGCCCGCTTCGCATCCGACAAACACCGTATTTCCATCGCCCGAGATCGCGAGCGACTTGCCAAAGAGCTGCTGGGCAACCGGTGCGTCCGGGAAGATAGCCGATTCATACGCCCATACTCCGCCAGACTTGCGGTACACGAACACCGCACCATTCTGCGAGCCGGGGTACAAGCTGCTGTACAAGATATCACTTGTCAGGATGACATTCTCACTCACCGCGATCGCGTATCCGAACCTGCTGTCAGTATCGAGCAACTCCGGCGCATCCAATTTTTGCATCTCAACCCACTCATGACTCATGTCACGCCCGAAGACATACAGTCGGCGCTTATCCCCAGGGGATTCTCCGTGACCGGACGCGACCAGCGTGTCGCCTGAAATTGTCAATCCTGCACCGAAATACCTGTACGACCCCTGATCAGAAGAACGGATCTTGTGGTCGAAAACCCAGCGATCGTCGTTGTACGTGTACACGTACAACGCGCCCGATTGGCTGCCGTTCTCGGTGTCGACCTTTGCGGCGATGTACAGGCCGTCATCACTGAACTGAATCCACCGTCCGAACTGATTGTCCGGGATACCAAAGTCCGTGCGAAGGAACCGGGTCTGCTCCCATTCCCCATCCACTCTCTCGAAAATGTAGGCCGCACCCTCACGGTTCTGTGTGATCCGACGAGACGGCGCCCCCACGACAATCGTGTTGCCCTGTCTCTCGATCGTTTCACCGAATCGATCGTCCCGAATCCCGTTGCTCGCATACAACATCCCCGCGCTGGACCAGCCATCGACACCGGGCTCGAATAGGGACACGACACCGGTAAACGCAGCGCGCGGGCTCGAAGCGAGCGGGCCGCCGACCGCGATCAGATCTTCGGCGTACTCGAGCCCTATGCCGAACAAGAAAGAGTTCACCTCCGCACCATCGAGCATGCTCGACTCAACGATATCACAGTTCTGGCCAAGAGTTGTTGATGTGCTCAGCGTGGCCAATGCTACATATGCTGTAATTATCTTCATCATTTGTAATCCTCCATCTCGTTTATACCGCGACTCACTACCGTGTCAATACCGTAACCGGCCAACTGCTCGACATTGACAATCCGAGAAGCGGATTCACACAACCCGAACCAGCTTGGCTCATGGGCAGCCGACCGTGAATGCGTTCAGGAAAGCGCTGACGTCGAAGAAATCGAACTGGCCGTCACCGGTGAAATCGGCGGCTGGGTCCTGGGCGCTGTAGGCGCTCAGGAAGGCGCTGACGTCGAAGAAATCGAGCACGCCGTCGCCGGTCAGGTCGGGGGTGCAGGTGATGGTTGTGGTGAGTTGGATGCACGCCTCGATGAGCACGCCGGCGTCATACGCGGAGCGATCCGAAACCGTGAGCGTCCACGCGCCGCTGGCCGGCTCGCCCGCGAAGGTCAGCATGGCCTGGGATGGGACGACATCGCCAGCGATGACCGGCTGAGCGCTGTACGAACAGATATCCTCGGCGAGGAGGCTTGCGTCGTCGCTGAAGGTCGCGTCGAGGTCGCGCCCGCCGCAGCCGAAGGGGCCGGGGAAACCGGTGCACGGGATGCCGGGGCGATCGAGCAGCGTGATCAGGGTGCCCGAGGGTGAGCGGAGCGTAACGACCAGATCGCCGACCCACGTGTGCTCGATATCCAGCGAGACGGTGACGGTCTCGATGAGTTCGTTCTCGCCGGCGTCGATTTCGATGGGAATGTCGATGCCGGTTGCGCTGTTATCCGGGATGGTTGCGCTTGGCGAGACGCACACGCTTCCTGCGTGGGCCAGGCCGGTTGCGATCGCGATGCAGAGTGCAGGTGTGAATCTCATCGGCGTGCCCTCGCGTTGATGGTGGCGTTGCGTGAGGCGTCGGTGCACTGGGCGGGGTCGCGCATGCCGGTGGTGTGGCACCAGTCTTCGACGTGGCCCATGTTGTTGGCCCCGGGGAGCTGCCCGGCGCTGCGCTCGATGACGCCGTCGTCGGGGTCATCGAGGAGCAGATCGGTGATGATGTTGCAGTAGTCGTAAAGGAATGGGCGGTCCTCGAACGAGGTGGTGTAATACCACACCTGCTGACGCGATGCGGTGGGGATCAGCGAGAGCCAGTTGGCGGAGCCGGCGTAGGTCATGTCGGGGTTCTCGCCGCATCCGAAGCCGAAGACATCGCCCAGTACAGCGGCGTTACCCGCGAGGGCCGTGCCCTGATACGGGGCACCAACCGACTGGATCAGGCGGTCGCCGCGTGCCCAGTCGAGCCCGGAGAAGTAGAACGTATAGAGGTGCAGCGCGGCCATTGCGCCCTGCGAGTGGGCGGCCACGCCGAATGATTTCATGGGCGATGCCTGCGCCATCATTTCCAAGGCAAAGGCGTCGTGCGACCGGGAGACCTCGGGGTCATGAAAGACCGCGATGTCGCCGGAGAAGTGCGAGGTGGTGAACGGGTTGCCGCCGGAGCAGTAGCCGTGCACGAGCAGGAGGCGGTGCCCGCCCGGGAGCGCGCCGCGCTGCGATCCGGAGGTCCCCTCATATTGCACACGGATCGGATCGCGTGCGTTGTCCAGTTCTGCCATCGCAGCATCGATACGGATCGGGATGCGATCGATGATCTGGGTTGGGACCATGGAGTCCACATCGTGCAGGCGTACCTGGCGCAGCTCGAGTGACGTGTGGTCAACGCCAGCATCGGTGATGCGTTGCGGGTCGAGCAGCAGGGAGCGCTCGGCATCGCACACCCGGGCCAGCCAGCACACGGGGATCATGCCCGCGTCGGAGCGGCCCCAGACTTCCGCGGCCAGGATCGTGCGATCGTTTGATTCTGCGCGATCGAACACAAGCTCGATGTGGTTGCCACGGGCCTTCGCCCGCGCTGCGCCCAGGGGCATGGTCGGAGACTCGACCTGGATCAGGTGCTGGGTGCTGAGCACCACCGGCCGGTTGTCCGCGTTCGTGTACTCGGCGATGACCTGTACGGCGTGGGCCCCCGACTGTGTGGGCGTGAAGGAGAGCTCCCGATCGCCGGGATGTGCGTTGATGATTTCGCGGGCACCATCGGGCGAGCGGACTTTGACGGTCAGGGCGGTGATCTGTGAGGCGTCGCTGAGCGAGCTGGCGAGCGTGATGGGCTGACCGACGAGCGTGCGGCGCTGCTTGATGTAGGTATAGAGGGATCGGTCGGTGGCCTGATCGATCAGGATGTAGCCGCCCACCGGCTCGTTCATCTGGACTCGGATGGTGAACTCGCGCTGATTCGAAGGCAGCAGCACCGCGGGATACGTCCGCCCCGGGTCACCCCACGGCAGCGGTTCACGCACGATGGACACGCCGGGTTGTTCGATGGGTGCATCGGTGCGGACACGGATTACGTGCCGCGTGCGTGCATCGATCGATCGGATATCCCCCACCCACGCGTTGGGCTTGGCGGAGAGGAACACAACCCGGGCTCGCTCGTTGCCGGTGACGAAGGGGAACGCGAGGTCGACCAGGCCGTTCTCGTCCGCCTGCTCGGGGTCGATCTCGAGCAGCAGCGTGCGCGAGGTTTCGCCCAGTTCGGCTGGGTCTGGGAGTTTGACGACGCCGGACACGATATCGCTTGGCGGTGCGACGACCTGCTTGACGGGCAGCGTCTGCTGCGCCCATGTGGGCGTGCACAGCATCAGCGATACGAGTGTTCCGATGATCGTTCTGATTCGCATGTGTCCCTCTCCGTGTGTGACCACGATACCAGCACAGCGACGGAACGGAAAGTAAAACACGCCCAGATGGGCGTGTTTGGGGTGCAGTGACAGGAGTTTGCGCACAAACCATGCGATGCGGGGTGAGATTCAGGGGCAGCCGGCTTGGTAGGCAGTGAGGAAGGCGGAGATATCGAAGAAGTTGAACATGCCATCGCTATTCATATCTGCACTCGGTTCAGCATCCATGAATGCCTTCAAGAACGCGCTGACATCGAAGAATGTCAGATCACCATCTCCTGAAAAATCTGCGGCACAGACCGAAACGCTGATCGGATCGGCTGCGAATGCAACGCCTCCGGACCCACTCGCTGAGACATCGATCGCGATGTAGTACTCACCCGGCGTCAGATCAGAAGGAATAGTGATCGATTCTTCGATACTGATCGACTGCATGCCGCTGAGCGAAGGCAGTGGCAGAGATGCGATATACAGATCATCCGGATCCAGGGACTGGTCGGTTGAGAACACAACTGAGAAGTTGGTTGGCTCTGAAGCCGTGCAGCCATCATTTGATACATCGAAACTGACCGTGGCGGTATCACCCTGGCTGTATGCGGATGCATCGGTGCTCACATCTGCTGCCATCAGATCTGCGGCCAGGCAGAAGTCGTTGATGTGGATCGTGGTCGGCGTGAAAGCCATGTCGTTGAATCCGCCATCATCCTCAACATGAACACCGATGTAGTAATCGCCGGGAGGGACGCCATTGCTGGGGAGCATGACGGATTGCGTGACGGTGCGCTCTTCAAACGGGTCCAGTGAACTCAGAACCAGCCCATCCCACACGTATTCGTCATTGCCCAGAACTGGATCGCCCGAGAGTACGATCGTGAAATCTACGGAGTCAGTAGGTACTGATCCGAAGTTCTTTACCGTGAACTCTGTGTTGATCGATTCGGCCTGCTCATAGTCCGTCATATCGGTCGAGACGCCAGAAACCTGGATATCAACGCAAACAAAGAACTCGATTCTCGAACCCGTATGACCAGAGTCGTTGCTGCCATTTGTGTCCTCGGGCACATCAATCTCGGCATTCACATAATAGTCTTGACGGTTTACCGCGCCATTGATCTCAAGATTGTAGAGAATTGTCCGTACTTCCCCAGGGCTTAGCGACGGCACCGTGAAGCTGCCGGCTGGATAATGCGCATCACCTGCATTTAACCCCAGGCTAAACACCACCTCACCTGGATCCGAACTACCCTGCCCAAGATTCTCAAATGTGACCTCACACTCAAATGTCTCTTCACAAAGGCCGACTTGGCTTTGCGCGACATCTACCGCCATCACAGCGATGTCTGGATTCTGCATTGGAGGGGTGTACTCGATAATCAATCGGGGTGGCGTATCCTCCCGCGATCTGAACAACTGGTAGTGTCCGGTTACGGCGGCATCAGGCTTAAAGAGCAGGCCATAGCTCTGATCCCCGTTATTCACGATGCCATCCACCCAGGTTTTCATCAGCCCACCATTGTCCAGGAGGCGGATGAAACTCGGGAAGCTGCCATCAAGAACAGTGTACACACCGAATGGTGTGTGCTGTGGTTGAGTAAAGAAAGTCACTCCATGCTCAGTCCAGTGACTATCTATGAAGCTAGCCTCCATAAAGATTGGAGAAGTCATCGAAGTTGGATTTTGATACAGATCAACCGCCACGGAGTGGATTGTGCTCCCTACGGGCACCATATCCGGCCCCACGAAATCCCAGCGAACAAGAGACCACCACTCGCCACCGGATTCACCGACGACGAGCGTGTTATCTGATCCATAGTTCTGATTGAAACTACTGGAATAGATTGCGCTATCGGCGGTCGCTTCTGCAACGTACGTTTGGGAATCTCCCGCATGCCCTTGAGCCGCAATGAATAAGACTGCCGCTATAGACTGAGTGGTGCCTAGTGTGATCTTCATATTGCCCTCTCGTTGTGAGTATTCATTTATCAAATGTGACTACTACTGGACTAACTACGACTGGACAATGAACTCATAGTGGGCGCATACAAAAAACCCACCGTTTCACGGTGGGTTGAATGGAATCTACTTAAAGTATCTACAACTCAGCCGTTCCAACCGGCCTTGAAGTTGTTCAGGGCGTCGACAACCTTCTTCTCGAGGTCGTCGCTGAGGGCCTTGGTCTCGTTGAGTTCGTCCCAGACGCCCTTGGCGCTGGTCTGGAAGTATTCGAGCATGGCCTTCTCGAACTCCTTGACCTTGTCGAGGGCGACGGTGTCAAGGAAGCCCTTCGTGCCGGCGTAGATCGAGATGATCTGGTCGGTCACGTGCTGCGGCACGTACTGGGGCTGCTTGAGCAGCTCGACCATGCGAGCACCGCGATCGAGCTGGGCCTGGGTGGCCTTGTCAAGATCGGTACCGAGCTGGGCGAATGCTTCGAGTTCGCGGTAGGCCGCGAGATCGAGTCGGAGCGAGCCGGCGATCTTCTTCATCGCCTTGACCTGTGCGGCACCACCCACGCGGGAGACCGAGATACCCACGTTAATCGCGGGGCGGACACCCGAGAAGAACAGTTCGGGCTCGAGGTAGATCTGGCCGTCGGTGATCGAGATCACGTTGGTCGGGATGTACGCCGAAACGTCGCCTTCCTGGGTCTCGATGACGGGCAGCGCGGTGAGCGAACCGGCGCCGTTCTCATCGGAGAGCTTGGTGGCGCGCTCGAGCAGGCGGCTGTGCAGGTAGAACACGTCGCCGGGGAACGCTTCACGGCCCGGGGGACGACGCAGCAGCAGCGAGAGCTGGCGGTAGGCGACGGCCTGCTTGGAAAGGTCGTCATAGACACAGAGGACGTGCTTGGGGTACTTGGCGCCGTTGGAGAGGGTCTTGCCCGCTTCCTTGCCCGACCACATGAAGTGCTCGCCCATCGCGCAGCCGGTGTAGGGCGCGATGTACTGCATCGGGGCCGGATCGGAAGCACCTGCGATGACAACGATGGTGTAGTCCATCGCGCCGGCTTCCTTGAGGGTCTGGACGACGCCCGCAACGGTGGATTCCTTCTGACCGACCGCGACGTAGACACAGACGACGGCGTCGTCGGTGCCCCAGTACTGCTTCTGGTTGATGATCGCGTCGATGGCGACCGCGGTCTTACCGGTCTTGCGGTCACCAATGATGAGCTCACGCTGCCCGCGACCGATGGGGATCATGGCGTCGATCGCCTTGATACCGGTCTGCAGCGGCTCGTGGACGGGCTGGCGTGCAGCGATGCCCGGGGCGATGATATCGACCAGCGCGGACTCGTTGGTGTTGATCGCGGGGCCGTCGTCGAGTGCGCGCCCGAGGGGGTCAACGACGCGCCCGAGCAGGCCTTCGCCGACAGGGACCGAGAGCAGATCGCCGGTCGCCTTGACCGTGTCGCCCTCTTTCACTGAGAGGAAGTTGCCGTAGATAACCGCACCGACGGTGTCCTCTTCGAGATTCATGACCTGGCCCATGACGGCGCCTTCGGAGGTCTCGAACTCGATGAGCTCACCGGCCATGGCCTTGGAGAGACCGTAGATTCGAGCGATACCGTCGCCGACCTCGACAACGCGCCCGACCTCGGAGATCTCGAGCTCGCTCGAGAACTGCTCAACTTCCTGCTTGATGACGCTGACGATCTCGTCGGTCTTGATCTTCACGGGGGTTCTCCTGCCTGGCCCGATTTTTTCCCGGGCGACGGGTTCGAGAAAATGGGTTTCGATTCGCCCTCCAGAACACGCCCGTGCGTGCTCTTCGGGGGGATGGAAGGGTAGGACCACACCGAGCGGAAGTCTCGTGTATCCGGGCGTTTGAAATTGTTTCTGGACCCCGCCCGATCAGGGCTGAGACTGGTTTTCCACGGCGGGGTTTGGCTCGCTCTGGGGCAGGCGTGTGATCTGCAATCCCACGGTCCGATCCGTGCTCACGACCCGGCATCCGGGCGGCAGGTTCACGATCTGTGCGGGTGCCGCTTGCACACCTCGCTCCAGCTCCTCGAACGTGAGTGAGACGAGTGCTCGCGGTCGGACCGCGTCGGTCCGCAGCGCCTCGATGGCCTCAACCGGCCCCTCGACCATCACGCCGATCAGGTCGCGATCCGCGTCATCGAGCTCTACCCGCCATTTCCCGATTTCGGCGGGCGCGATCAGCACCTGGACGGGGAGCGCATCGAGTTCGAGCCGCTGGGTGACGCTCTTGAGCTCCAGCAGCACATCGACCTGGGCGGGCTCAAGGGTCGTGGACCAGGTGCCGGGGGCGATGCCATCGATCTGTACGATCGCACCCGGGAAGGTATCCAGGCGACCGGGCGTGAGCTGATCGATCTGTTCCTGTGTGAGCGTGACCCTGGCAAACTCGTTCTCAACGGACGCGAACACATTGCTGGGGCCCTGCATCCGCACGAGAGCCGGCTCGGCACGCGGTGCGCCGTCGGTCTGCACGCCCTCGGGCAGGAAGACTCGGACGGGGAACTCTCGCATTTCCAGCTCGTCCACCTCGATCTGAACCGTTTCCGGCGAGACGGCTTTGATCGTGACGCCGTGCATGTCGAGGTCCGGGGATCGGCGGAGCTCGGCCCGCAGATCGATCACAAAGAGCCCGGGGCGTGCTGGTATCTCGCGCCCAAGACGGAGCTCAACCCGGCTCTGGAGCTGGCGGATGAGGCGGTCGATGCCGGCGGTTGACCCTTCGAGCTCAAGCTCCACCGTGCGTGTCCGTGTGGCGCCGGGCGCCTGGCGTACGACGAGCTCGAGCACACCGGAAGGCTCCACGCTGGTGATGGCGAGCTGGGCTTCGATCGTGCGTGTGCGGACCATGCGGGATTCCGCCAGAAGCCAGAGCATCGCCGCGATGAGAGTCACGATGATGACCGTGCGGATGCGTGCCAGGATGCCTCGCTGCTCATTCATGAGTCATCCTTCTTCCGTGAAGACACGTCGTCCGCGTCCGAGGCCGAGCGCATGAGTGATTGTTCTGGCACCGGCTCATCTCCCAGCTCGATGCGCGTGTCGTCCGCGAACCCGGAGGGCACATCTTCGCCGAGGCGTTCTTCGGACCGCTCGGACGCCTGCTCCGGCGGGGGTTTGTGGCCGAGATGGTCGCGGATCAGCGTCTCCAGAGTCGTCGGCTCGATCGGGGAACTCAGGTGCCCACGCTCCGCGATGCGGATCGCGCCGGTTTCCTCCGAAACGACGATGACGAGCGCGTCGGTCTCCTTGGTGACACCGATCGCGGCGCGATGGCGTGAACCGAGCGACTGATCATCGATCTCCGTCGCGTTGGCCATCGGGAGCTGGACGCCGGCGCTGTGCACCTTGTCGCCGCGGATCACGACCGCGAGATCGTGCAGCGCGGAGCCGGGGTGGAAGATGGTCTGGATCAACGCGGCGGTCAGGCTGGCGTTAAGGACCGTGCCTCCCTCGATCAGCGATTTGAGCCCCACGCTCCGCTCGATCACGACGATGGCACCGAATCGCGCCTTGGACAGGAAGATGCACGCCGGTGCCAGCTCCGACGCAACCTTGTCCGCGCCCTGGTAGGACCCCCGCATGAACCCGGTCTCGCCGAGTCGGATCAGGGCCCGGCGGAGCTCGGGCTGGAAGATGACGACGAGGGCGATGGCGATGACCGCGAGGACGCGGTCGTAGAGGTACGCGATGCGTGCGAAGACGTCGTCCCCGAAGAGGCGGACCGAGAGGGTGCCGACGATCAGCACGAAGAGCAGGCCCTTGAGTGCGCGGGCGGCACGGGTGCCCTGCACGAAGCGCAGGCCCGCATAAACCACCAACCAGATGACGAGAAACTCGATCGCGATCTCCCACCATGTGTAGGAGCCCAGTCTGCTGAGCAGGTCTTGGAAGCGATCAAACGAGCCCAATACGATTCCTTCCGCGTCAAGGCGTGATTCACAGAGCGTTACATATGGTTCTGATTCTAACCGCTCCCCCATCCGGGTGCGGGGTCTCTATCCTCATATATGCCCTTTGAGATCACGAAGATCGAGACAACGCCCAACCCGCGAGCCCGGAAGCTGATCGTCGACCCCGCGCCGGGTTCGATCCGCTCCTACTTCAAGGCCGCCGATGCGCAGGGCGACCCGATGGGCGAGGCGCTCTTCGGGGTCTCCGGGGTGACCAACGTGCTGATCCATACCGGCTTTGTTTCCGTATGCATCGCGCCCGATGCGAAGTGGAAGCCCACCCTCGACAAGCTCCGGGCCGCGCTGCGGGAAGTGCCCGCCTCATGACGCCCGCGCCCGATGACGCCGCCCTCACCCGCGAACTCGAGGTGTGGTTCCGAGCCAATGCCCGCGAGCTGCCCTGGCGCACCGACCATCGCGACCCCTATCGGTCGCTCGTCAGCGAGCTGATGCTCCAGCAGACGCAGGTGTCGCGGGTCATCGAGAAGTTCGAGCCATTCCTCGGGCGCTTCCCCACCGTTCAGGCGCTGGCCGGCGCGCCGGAGGACGACGTGCTCGCGGCCTGGTCCGGGCTGGGGTACTACCGGCGGGCGCGCCTGCTCCACGCCTGCGCCAAGGCCATCGTCGAGCATCACGTGGGCGTGGTCCCCGATTCGCTCGAGGAACTGCTGGAGCTGCCGGGCATCGGGCGGTACACCGCCGGGGCGATCGCCTCGATGGTTTTCGGTCAGCGGACCCCGATCGTGGACGGCAACGTCGCCAGGGTGATGCTGCGTGTCCACAACAAACCGGTCCCGCAAACCGAGAAGGCCACGATCGACTGGACGTGGCAGCGGGCCGAGGAACTGGTCGAATCCTGCCAAGAGCCGGCGGTGTTCAACGAGGCGATGATGGAGCTGGGCGCGACGGTCTGCGTGCCCAAGGGCCCCAAGTGCCTGCAGTGCCCGATCAGCGACCAATGCGGTGCGCTCTCAGCAGGCACGACCGAGTCCATCCCGCTGCCCAAGCCCCGAGCAAAGCAGAAGCACCTGTACTGCGCGAGCGTGGTCGTCCGCGACGGCGACGACATCCACCTGGAGCAGCGCCCGAGCGCCGGCATGTGGGCCGGGATGTACCAGCTGCCCACGCTGGAGCGCGACGATCGAGCGTACGAGAGCAGCGATCTTGAAGCAGCCGGGCTCGCGGACGCGGAGCACATCGATTCGTTCACGCATATTACGACGCACCGGATCGTGGAGTTCGCGGTCTACCGGGCCCCAGCGCCCACGCGAACGCCCGAGAACTGGTCGAAACACGCGGTCGATTCGCTCGATGGGCTCGCGATCTCCAATGCGCAGGTGAAGGCGCTGCGGATCGCGGGTATTCTTGAGTCGTGAAGATCGCCGTCGTCATCCCGGTGTACAACGAGCAGACGCTGCTGCCGGTCCTCTTCGATCGCCTTGTCACCACCCCCCCACCGACGCTGCCGGACGGGGCCGCGTGCGAGCGGGTGATCTACCTCGTCGATGATGGGTCCCGCGACGACTCGCCCAAGATCATTGATGAGCTTGCGCAGCGTGACGACACCACCGCGATCCATCAGCCCTACAACCAGGGCAAGGGTGCTGCGCTCGCCGCCGGAATTACCAAGGCGCTCGAAGACGACGCGGACGCGATCATCATCCAGGACGCGGACCTCGAGTACGACCCGCGCGAGCACGACGCGGTCCTCGCGCCGATCCTCGACGGGCGGGCCGATGCGGTGATCGGCACACGCTTCCTCGGGCAGACCCATCGTGTGCTCTACTACTGGCACTCGATCGCCAACCGGATCATCACCCTCACGAGCAACATGATGAGCAACCTGAACCTCACCGACATCGAGTGCGGGTTCAAGGCCTTCACCCGGGACGCGATCAAGGACATCCGCATCACGGAGAAGCGATTCGGGGTGGAACCCGAGTTGATCGCCAAGCTCGCGAAGATCCGCCTTCCTGACGAAGAGGGACATCGGCGCGTTCCGCTGCGGATCTACGAGGTCCCGATCTCCTACGCGGGTCGGACCTACGAAGAGGGCAAGAAGATCGGCTGGAAGGACGGCGTCGAGGCGATCTGGTGCATCCTCAAGCACAACCTGGGCTGATCAATCGCTCGGCACCTCGATCGGGCCCTTCCCGCCTTTGCGTCGGATCCAGTTGATCGATCGATACACTGCGCGACGTTGGACGAGCTTGCGTTCGAGCCAGAACTTGCCGGGGAAGTTGATGAGCGAAAGACCGAGCAGGATCGTGAGCAGCCCCTGCCCAGGGAGCAGGAGCATCGCGATCCCACCCACGAGCAGCACCCCGCCGAGCAGATTCTTTGCTGAAAAGAGCATGATCCGGATCATCGGGTGGCGTGTGGACAGTTCCAGCGGGGCACGCTGGTCCCGCACGAAGTAATCGCTGGGCAATCGCACCAGCAGCCAGGGCACCGCGATCAACGTCCCCACAAAGGTTACAACCGACACCCCGATGAGGATCGCGATGAGTTGTTCGTTGATCTCGGGCATGAACACTTGTCCTTCCCCTCGTTCGATTGGGTTTTGCCCCTCCCCGCGCCCCCACGGGGAGGAACAGAGGGGGGACGCCTGTTTATCCGATCACGCGTGTGAATCTTTCAAGCAGCGCATCGAGCTCGTCTTCGCTTGGTGCGTTGAGGGTCACGTGCCCAATCTTGCGTCCCGCGCGGGGGGACTTGCCGTACATGTGCACGTGCGCTTCGGGCATTGACTCGAGGGCGCCTTTGCGGGGCTCATCCCCGATGATGTTCACCATCGCGCTGTGACCGATCGGGTCTGCTGACCCAAGCTCCATCCCCATCACGGCGCGCATGTGGTTCTCGAACTGGCTGGTCTGGGCGCCCTCGATCGTCCAGTGCCCCGTGTTGTGCACACGCGGGGCGATCTCGTTGGCGACCAGCGTCGCGTTTTCGCCGGTCCCGATCTGGAAGAACTCGACGGCGATCGTCCCGACATATTCAAAACGGTTGAGGATCTGGCGGGCCGCGTGCTGGGCCTGCTCGATCAGGTGCTCGCTGACATCCCGCGCGGGTGCCTTGGACACCCGGAGGATCCCACCTCGGTGGACATTGGCACTCAGGGGGTAGTAGGCGATATCACCCTCGATCGAGCGGGTCGCGACGATGGACAGTTCTCGCTCGAACTCGACGAACTGATCGAGGATCGCCGGAACGGATCCAATCGAGGAGAACGCATCCGCGGCGGTCGAGGCGTCGTTGATGAGCGCCTGGCCTTTGCCGTCGTACCCGAGGGTGCGGGCCTTGAGGATCGCGGGGGTGCCCAGCTCATCGAGTGCGGCGTGGAGTGCATCAACGCTGTCTACAGCGCGGTAGCTGGGGATCGCGATGTCGAGGTCCCGGAACATCGTCCGCTCGACGTGACGGTCCTGGGCGTACCCGAGCGCGTCGGGGTTCGGATGGATCGGTTTGAGGGGCTTGATCACCTCGCCGGCGGCCGCGGGGACGTTCTCGAACTCGTAGGTCACGACCTCGGAGCACTCGGCGAGCTGCTTGAGGGCCTGCGGATCGTCGTACTCCCCCACGATCTGCTCGCACACAGCGCTCGCGCAGCACGCGTCGTTCGGGTCGAGCACGGTGCAGCGCACGCCGAGCTTCTGGACAGACTGGGCGAGCATCAGCGCGAGCTGGCCGCCCCCGATGATCCCGACGCGTTCGACGGGCGCGAGTGGTTCGCTCATGCCTGCTCCCGCGGGTCGGGGTGATCGAGCACGCCCTGGGTCTGTTCATCACGGAACTGTTCGAGCTTTTCTGCGACCTCGGGGTGCTTGTTGGCGACGATGGAGGCCGCGAGGAGCCCGGCGTTCTTGGCCCCGGCCTTGCCGATGGCGACCGTGGCGACGGGGATGCCCGCGGGCATCTGCACGATCGAGAGCAGCGAGTCCATGCCCTTGAGGGCCTTGCTCATCACCGGCACTCCGATGACGGGGAGCGTGGTCATGGACGCGACCATGCCCGGCAGGTGGGCCGCGCCGCCGGCGCCGGCGATGATGACCTCGATGCCGCGCGATTTGGCCTCTTTGGCGTGCGATACGAGCAGATCGGGTGTGCGGTGCGCGGAGACGACCTTGACCTCGTGGGGCACGCCCAGCTCGTCGAGGGCCGCTGCCGCGTGCTCCATGACGTCGGGCCAGTCGGATTTGGATCCCATGATCACGCTGACGAGAGGGTTGCTCATGGGGGATCGTATCCCCGCTTGCGCTCCCATGTCCGGGGCGTCAATAGTTGAAAGAAACCCCGAACACCAGCGAGCCGAATGTCTGCCCGTTGGGCTGGGTCTCGAACGTCTCGGTCTGGAAGTTCTGTGCCCAGCCGGCGTACATGCTCCCGTAGCGGGCGACGAGCCCGAGCGTCGCCATCGCGACGAATGGTTCGGAATCGGTCGAGCGGGAGTCCGCGAACGTGTTGCCGTCGAGGAACATGTCGTGTGCGACGCCCTCGATCCCCACCGTCGTGTAGAAGTACACGGAGAAATCGCCCTCGCCCCAGTCGGCCGCGTACTGCGTGTGGTCCTTGTGTCCGAGGAATGAGGCGGGCCCGAAATCATTCGGCAGGTTATAACCGGCTCGGAGGGTCATCCTGGATCGTGCCTTGACCGCGACGTTGCCGACCTCGAAGCCCAGGGCGGGGAGCATCTCCATCTCGATGCCGAGGACCTCGGCTTTTTCGGAGCGCCAGGTCCGCTCGTAGTTGAAGTTGATCGCCAGCTCGTTGGCGAGCTGGGTGTCCCACCCTTCCGGGTCGTCCTGCCCAGGGTAGAGGCGATGGATGAACTCCTGCATGTTCTGGGCACCGGACCAATCGCCCACGACGCCCAGATCGAGCCCGAAGTGATCGTGCTTGCGGTCGTCGGCCCGCTGGAATGAGAACGCGAGGTAGAGGTAGCCGCCGTACGGGTGGTCGTTTGCCGGCGGGTTGGTCTGGGTGATGAACTCGCTGGTGTAGATCCGCTGCTTGAGCGCGAGACCAAAGCCGAATCGCGGATCGTCCCACTCACCCGCCGGCGCGAGGCGGTCCTTGAGCGAGCTGGGGAGGTTCGGGTCAAAGGAGACCTCGATGCCCAGGCCGTTGGTGTAGTAGCGGTCGGTGTTGTCGATCAGGTTGACGAAGGTCCCGTCGTTGTCCCAGTAAAGCGTGGCGTCGCGGAGGCGCAAGTCACGCAGCGACCACGACTCCTGCTCGCCCAGCGAAGTGGCAACTTCCTCGGCCTGCTGGGCATCGGCGTCCTGTGCGTAGGTGAGCGGTGCCAGGAGCATGGCGGTGAGGGCGATCGTCGTCCGTGAGCGCATCTTCATGCACCCACGATATCGACAACCGGCGGGCTTGGCGCGCCCACCGGCTGGATCTCTCTCCACTTCCCTGTGGGTTCATTCTGTGCAGATCGCGTTCAGCGATTCCGGCGACCCACCAGCAGCCCCATGCCCGCGAATACAAGCACACCCGATGGCGTTGGGATGGGCGCTGTGGTGATGACAAGCTTGGGGACCGGGAAGCCCGTGGGCGTGCTGTCCACGACGACATCGGTCAGGCCGAAGACAAACTCGAACATCGCGTCCGGCTCCGGGTCGTACGTCGCCAGGGCCCCCGAGATCATGAAGGTCTCGTCGAGCATCATGGCATCGAACGCGTCGGCGATGGCGTCCGGGCTCAGTACGATCTCGACCGGTCCGGGCAAGGGCCCGTCCATATCAAAGACCGCATCGCCATAGAACGCGCCCATGCCGAAGGAATCGAAGATATCGATCGCGGGGATCATGGCCGCGTCGGGGTCGGCGATCTCGTCGTAGGCGAAGCTGGTCGAGGTGAACTCGACGACCTCCATGCCGCCGGTCATGTTTGCGATGGTGCCTCCGAACACATTCTCGAGGACGAGCGACATCGAAACGATCTCCTCGCCGTCGGGGATGGCGCCGCTGAGATCGAACGCAAAGAACGAGCGGCGTTCGGGTGTCGTGAAGCCGGAGACCGTCGAGTGCCCCATGAAGTAGTTCTGAAACGACATGTCGTTGTCCGGGGTGGCGGTCGGCATGCCCATCCCGTCGAGCCCGTAGAACCCGCCGGTGTGGAACGAGTCGATCTCGATCACCCCGGCGTGCGATGCGCCCGCAACGAGTGCGAGCGTACCGATGGTGGAAAGTGCGCGTGTGCGTCTCATGTTGTGCCCTCTCTGAGAATCGCGTATCAGTGTCAGTAGATCCCGAGTCTACTGGTTCTCGCGAGCAGCACAAAGGGAATTGATGGAGTTCACACGTGCTTCGCGGGGTGTTCGTGCGATCAGGGTGCGAACAAAGGGGTTTCGTGTCTGATGCCGAAGGCCAGTGACATCTTATTTCTTAATCAAATAGACTCGACATTCATCGATGACCTGCTTGATCGCTGACTCGATCTCCCCACCAAACACATCGTCTTCTTGGCTTCGATCTCCGTACACGATCAAACTCAAGTCTTTAGAGCTACCCCCCTCAGTCCGGACGTCATACTCGGGATCTATGTAGCGTTGAACTGCGTTATAAAACTGTCTCAGTAGTTTCTCAATAGGCCTTAGCCAATCTCGATACTCATCGCCTAACAGAGCTTCAAGCTCGATTGACTTAGTATGCAAATCTGAATACTGCTTCTGCACATTCCAAAATCTGCCTAAGTGACCGATCCTCTTAAATGGATCAGCCCCTTGTTGCTTGATCTCTTCTACCTGCTCGTCCGTAACTTCATACTGCTTCTTCAAGGCATTGACCTCGTTGCCAGTCATCACGAATGACCTAGCTCTCCAAAATTCATCGCGAACCAGTATCGCCTGATGAATAACCGAATATGCGATAGCGTGTCGCTGCTGAAGATACTGCTGTTTCTTCCAGTATCGCATCGCAAAGACGGCAGCCAAAAACGCAGTAACGATTGTGCCTAGAACACCGCCTAATGCTGGCCATATGTTCGCCGATTGTACTGAAGCCTCCGCCAGCATCACTCACCCCTCATCCTTCTCCGCCAGCTTCGCAACAACCGAGAAATCCTCCAGCGTCGTCACGTCCTGCGTGATCTCCGTCTCGCCCGCGGCGATCGATCGCAACAGACGACGCATGATCTTGCCCGAGCGCGTCTTTGGGAGCGCGGCCGTAAAACGGATCATGTCGGGCTTGGCGATGGCGCCGATCTCGTCGCCCACGTGCTTGCGGAGTTCGGCGATCAGCTCGTCGCTGGCCTCGAAGCCCGGGGCGGGTGTGACGAAGGCGGCGATGCCGGTGCCCTTGATCTCGTGGGGCATGCCCACCACCGCCGCCTCGACGACGCTCTCGTGCGACACCAGCGCGCTCTCGACCTCCATGGTGCCCATGCGGTGGCCCGAGACGTTGATGACGTCGTCGATGCGTCCCATGATCCAGAAGTTGCCGTTGTCATCGCGCCGCGCGCCGTCGCCGGCGGTGTAGACGGGCTCGCCGTTGATCTTCACCGTGCTCCAGTAGGTATCGATGAAGCGCTGGCGGTCGCCGTGCACGCCGCGGAGCATGCCGGGCCAGGGCTTGCGGATGACCATGAGCCCGCCCGTGTTGGCGGGCTGCTCCTCGCCGTCGGTGTTCACCACGGCCGCGTCGATGCCGAAGGCCGGGTGCGTGCATGAGCCGGGCGTGGTGGGCGTGGCGCCGGGGAGCGGAGTGATGACGTGCCCGCCGGTTTCGGTCTGCCAGTAGGTGTCCACGATGGGGCACACGCCGCGCCCGATGGTGTTGCGGTACCACATCCACGCCTCGGGGTTGATCGGCTCGCCCACGGTGCCCAGCACCTGCAGCGACGAGAGGTCGGCGCTGGCGGGGTGCTCGTCGCCCCACTTCATGAAGGCGCGGATGGCGGTGGGCGCGGTGTAGAACTGCGTCACCTTGTGGCGCTCGCACATCTGCCAGAAGCGCGCCGCGGTCGGGTAGTCCGGGCCGCCCTCGTACATCAGCGTGGGCACGCGGTTGGGCAGGATGCCGTAGACGATGTAGGAGTGCCCGGTGATCCAGCCGCAGTCGGCCGTGCACCAGAAGACCTGATCTTGGCCCCCCTGATCGTTGGGGATGAGGTTGAATGACTTGCGGCTGGTGAGGTAGGTGTAGACCATGTAGCCGCCGGTGGTGTGCACGATGCCCTTGGGCTTGCCGGTCGAGCCGGAGGTGTAGAGCAGGAACAGCATGTCCTCGCTGTCGAGCTCCTCGCACGGGCAGTCAGCCGAGGCCTTGCCCATCTCCTCTTCCCAGCAGCGGTCCAGCTCGCCCCACTTGATGTCGTTGTGGCATCGCCCGAAGCACAGCACGTGCTCGACGGGCTGCTTGCCCGAATCCTTCATGATGTTGATGGCCTCGTCGACGTTGTCCTTAAGCGGCACGACCTTGCCGCGGCGCCACGAGCCGTCGCAGGTGATGATCATCTTGGAGTCGGCGTCCTGCACGCGGTCGGTGATGGCCTGGGCGGAGAAGCCGCCGAAGATCACGGAGTGGGGCGCGCCGATGCGTGCGCAGGCGAGCATGGCGATGGCAAGCTCGGGGACCATGCCCATGTAGATGGTCACGACGTCGCCCTTGCCGATGCCGTTGTTCTTGAGCACGTTGGCGAGCTTGGACACCTCGGTCTGCAGCTCTTTGTAGGTGATGCGCCGGATGTCAACGGGCGATCCTGCATCATCGACCGGCTCGCCCTCCCAGATGATCGCGACGTCATCGCCGTGCCCGCGCTCGACCTGGCGATCGACGCAGTTGTAGCAGACGTTGGTCTTGCCGCCCACGAACCACTTGGCGTCCGGGGCGTTCCACTCGAGCACGCTGTCCCATTTCCTGAACCAGTGCAGGTCCTCGGCGATGGTTGCCCAGAAGGACTCGGGGTCCGCGATCGACTGGTCGTACATCGACTTGTACTCGTCGAAGGAGCTCACGAGCCACTTGGCCGCGCCGACCTCGCCGGCCTTGGGGGGCTGGAACACCCGGTCCTCGTGGAGGGTGGATTCGATGCCCTGGGACGTGTTGTCGCTGCTCATTCTGCGAACTCCTCAATCAGGATGAAACTGCTTGCAATCGCGGGAGTCCCATTCTACAGAGAACGCCATTCCGTACAACTGAGTACGAAATGTTCCTGCCCCGCAAGATCCGCTGACTTGGGGTTGTGCGTTCGGGTCGGAGGGTGTATGCTGCGACAATGAAAGTGCTTTCCTTGAGCAAAAATGCCGTTCCCGCACTCTTCGCCATCGCTTTGCTTGCGACCCAAGTCATTGGGCAGGAAGGGGTTACAGCTGAAGACGCAGCAATGCTGTCCCCAGCCACCCCAATCGAAGTTGGTGCGTATGAGATCGCGAACAATCTCTGGCTGATCATCGCGACGGCGCTGGTGTTCATCATGCACCTGGGCTTCGCCTGCCTCGAGACCGGGCTGACGCGGGCGAAGAACACGGTGAACATCCTGTTCAAGAACGTGGGGATCGGGATCCTGACATACGCGATGATCGGGTTCAGTCTCATGTACCCCGGCGAGGGCCATGCCGGGGCCTGGTTCGGATTCGGCGGGCTGGGGATCGCGCCACCCGAGGACTACAACCCGGCGACCTATGCCGACGGGGCGTACACCTACTGGACCGAGTTCCTCTTCCAAGGGATGTTCGCGGCCACCGCGGCGACGATCGTCTCTGGGGCGGTCGCCGAGCGCATCAAGCTCGGGCCGTTCCTCGCCTTCAGCGCGGTCTACGTCGCAATCGTGTACCCAATCGTGGGCATGTGGCACTGGGGCGGCGGCTGGCTTGCCGCGGAAGGCTTTCACGACTTCGCCGGCTCGACGATCGTGCACTCGGTGGGCGGCTGGGGCGCGCTGGCGGGCGTGCTGGTGCTCGGGCCTCGCATCGGCAAGTACGTGAAGGGCGGAGACGGGAGGACCGTTGTCCGCCCGTACATGGGGCATTCCATGCCGCTGGCTGCGATCGGGGTGTTCCTGCTCTGGTTCGGCTGGTTCGGGTTCAACGGCGGCTCGGTGCTGAGCGCGGACCCGGAGTCGATCAGCTACGTGCTCGTCACGACGACGCTGGCCGCTGCGGCGGGGATCTTCGGCGCGATGTTTACCAGCTGGGTTGTTCAGAAGGAGCCGGACCTGTCGATGATCCTCAACGGGATCCTCGCGGGGCTGGTGGGCATCACGGCGGGGGCGGACGTCGTGGGTGTGATGGACGCCGTGCTCATCGGGCTGATCGCCGGTGTGCTTGTCGTGCTCTCGGTCGTGGCGCTGGATCGCGCACGCGTGGATGACCCGGTCGGCGCGATCTCGGTGCATCTCGTGTGCGGCATCTGGGGCACGCTGGCTGTGGGCGTGTTCGCCGCCGAGAAGAGCTTTGCCACGCAGCTGCTCGGAGTGGGCGTGATCGGGGCGGCGTGCTTCACGATGGCATTGCTGATCTTCGCGACCCTCCGCTACACCGTGGGGATCCGTGTTTCGCGCACGGATGAGCTGCGCGGGCTGGACATCTCGGAGCACGGCATGGAAGCGTACACGGGCTTCCAGATCTTTACGGTGCAGTGAGGCGTGCAAAGCACCAGCACCCCTTTCAGGAGGAATCAGCATGTACCTGGTCATCGCGTACATCCGTCCCGAGAAGCTCTCCGACGTGAAGAAGGCGCTCATCAGCAAGGAGGTCTTCAAGATGTCGATCACCAACGCGTTGGGGGCCGGTGACGAGGAGGTTTACCACGAGCGTTATCGCGGCGCGGACGTCGAAATCGATCTGCTCAAGCGTGTGCGACTGGAAATCGCCGTCAACGAATCGTTTATACAGAAGACCGTGGACGCGATCCTCTTGGGCGGACGCACCGGCGAGGAGGGTGACGGGAAGGTCTTTGTACTGCCCATGACGCAGTGTTATCAGATCCGCACGGGCAACAAGGGACCGCACGCGATCGGCTGATTATTCCTCACGCACCGGAGTGTCCTCACGCGCCTCGATCTCGGCATACTCCCGTCGCAGGGCTTTGAGGAGCGAGACGCACGCGAGGATCAGGATGAGCGTGAACGGCAGCGCCACGGTGATCGAGGCGGCCTGCAGCGCCACGAGCCCGCCCGCGAGCAGGAGCGCCGACGCGACGAGGCCCTCGGTCACCGCCCAGAAGAGGCGTGTCCCGACCGGGGGGTCGGGGTTGCCGCCGGACGCGATGATGTCGATGACCATCGAGGCCGAATCGGACGAGGTCACGAAGAACAGCACGATGCAGAGCGTGGCGATGCCGATGGCGATGGTGACGAGCAGCTTCGATTCAAACAGCGAATCGATGAGCGTGAAGAGCACCGTCGGCAGGCGATCGATGCGCTCGGTGTGATCGTCGCTGAGCACATCAGAGGAAAGGTATTCCACGGGCGTGAGCGCCTGCTCGGCTGAGGCGTACGCGCCGTCGAAGATGTTCTGATCTGGTGGCTGAAAGTGGTCCCCGGAGTCCGCTCTCACGATCGCGCCGTCGTCGATGGTGACGCGGGTCTCGGTGCGCTGTTCGATGTACACGCCATCGCGCTGGGCTGGGGCGTACTCGCCGCCGTTGGGGCCGACGAGCGTGCCGTCCTCGCTGAGGTCGAAGAAGCCGCGTGGGCCCTGCTCAACGACTGGATAGACCGGCAGCGATTCGTCGGGGTTGATCAGCGCCGCCCGCTGTGCGTCATCGTCGGCGAGGGCAGCCTGGTAGGTCTTTGTCGCGTCGAGATGGTCGTTGTGCACGCGCAGCGTCGAGGTGCCGAACGCGGTAAGCCACACGATGCCGACTGCCGTGGGCACGAGCAGCACGCCGATCACGAACTCGCGGATCGTGCGTCCCCGCGAGACGCGCGCGATGAACATGCCGACGAAGGGTGACCAGGAGATCCACCACGCCCAGTAGAACACCGTCCAACTGTTGAGCCAAGCACGGCCTTCAGAATCAAAGGCGCCGGTGCGGAAGGAGTTGAAGGGGAGGATCTGCAGGTAGGCGCCGGTGTTCTCGATCGCGGAGCCGAAGAACGGCATCAGCCCGCCGCCGATGATCACGAGGATCATCAGCAGGCCCGCGAGAAACATGTTCGTCTCGCTGAGGCGGCGGATCCCGGTGTGAAGACCCAGAACGACCGAGACGGTTGCTACTGCGGTGATGATCGCGATCAGCGCGATCTGGGTCGGCGTGTCGATACCGATCCCGAAGAGCTGGGCGAACCCGGCGTTGACCTGCTGGGCGCCGATGCCGAGGGATGTGGCGACTCCGATGAGCGTCGCGATGATCGCGAGCACGTCGATCACGTCCCCGGTGAACCCCCAGACCCGATCGCCCAGCAGCGGGTGCAGGAGCGAGCGGAAGCTCAGGGGCATCTGGCGGTTGAAGCCGAAGTACGCGAGGGCGAGGCCAACGATCGCGTAGAGCGCCCACGGGTGCAGGCCCCAGTGAAAGATCGTGACCGCCATGGCGATGCGGGACTTGTCCAGCCCGTCCGCGAGCCCGGGCGGGGTCGAGTTGTAGTGGTACACGGGCTCTGCGACGCTCCAGAAGAGCAGCCCGATCCCCATCCCGGCGCTAAAGAGCATCGCGAACCACGCCAGGCGTGAGAACTCTGGCTGCTCATCGGCCCGACCGAGCTTCACCTGCCCCGCTTTCCCGAACGCGAGCATCACCGCGAAGATCAGGAAGCCGGTCATGGCGGCGACGTAGAGCCACCCGAATCGGCTCCCGACCCAGTCGCGAAGCTCGACAAAGAACCCCTGCACCTGATCACCGGGAAAGAGAAATGTGCTGAGCACCAGTCCGATGACGATCAGGGCGCCGAGCGGGAACACGATCGGGTGCATCTCGAAGTACTTGCCGAGCGAAACGCTCGGCAGTTCGATGTCGCTGTGTTGCTCGGGCTCGCTCATGCCTGAACGGGTTTCTGGAAGAGGAAGATGCCCCACGCGAGCCAACCCGCCTCACCCCCTTCGACCCACTTGCTGAGCCCATCCTTCATACGCTCGAGGTACGCTTCCGAGATGTCCGGGACGAGCTTGTCGTGCATCTCGACGGTCATTTTTCGAACACGTCCGTAGTGATTCACGAGCTGGTGGGTCATGTCCTCGTAGCCGAGGTTCTCCCAACCGAGCGACTCGGCCTGGTCTTTGTAGAACCCCGGGGAACCCAGGTCGGGCAGATGGATGCGCTCGAGTATGGGGTCAAGCACGCCGTCGGGGCAGGAATCAGACTGCATGGGATCGGTGAAGATGAACCGGCCGCCCGGCTTGAGCACCCGGTCGACCTCGCTGAGCACCCGCGGACGATCGCCGGAATGGAGGATGGCGTCCTGACTCCAGACGACATCGATCGAAGCGTCGGGGATGTCCATACGCTCGAAGTTGCCG
>JAEPOJ010000023.1:60524-68185 GCA_017642965.1 Phycisphaerales bacterium | reverse complement strand
CGATGAGGCGTTGCTCTTCTGGGGCGAGAGACGGTGATGGGGTGCGATCGATGGAGATCTGCTGGAAGTCCTCGATGGGTTCGAGCGTGATGTCCATCTCAGCTCAGGAACCCACCAATTTGCCCGCCCAGATCGCCCAGCCCAAGTTCTTCTGCTTCCTTTGAGATCTCGTCCTGCACGCGGCGCTGGGCTTTCTCGGTCGCGTCGTTGATCGCGTCCTTGATGAGCTGGGTGGCAAGATCGCGGGTCTTCTCGTCGACGGCCATGCCCGCGAGCAGCGCCGGGTCGAGGGTGAGGTCGAGGAGCTTCATCTTGCCGTTGACGATCGCGCGGCAGGCGCCGCCGCCCGCTTCGCCCTCGATCCGCATCGCGTCGATCTTGGCCTTGATGTGCTCGCCGGCCTCCGCGAGCTGCTCCTTGTTCTTCATGAGCGAGCCGATGGCCTGCATGGCTTTGAGTTTGTCGCCGAACATATGGGGAGTTCCTGTCCTGAGAATCGTGGGTCAGTTGTTCTTGGGGTGCACGCGTTTGATCTCGCCGTCGAACACATCGAGCACGGTCTTGACGAGCGGATCGTTCTCCACTTCCTCCGGCGTGGGGCCACGCAGTTGCGGGCGCTGCGGCGGCGTAGGTGTCTGCTCGTCTGGCGGCGGTGGCGTCGCGTTCGTGGATAAGGGCTCCGGCGCGACGCGGCGCTTGCCGGATGGCGGCGGGTCCTTGAATCCCGGGAGGTTGGTGCGGTTGGGTTCCGAGGGCGGGGTCTGATTGAAGCTGGGCGACGCCGGGGATGCGGGGTGCGACTGCACCCGCGCCGGGGCCGCCCTCACGCTTTTTTTAACGCGGGGGCTCCCTGCGAGGACGCGTTCCCGCCCGCCTTGACGAAGGCCGCGACATCCGCGATCTTTTCCGTCATCGCCAGACGCACCATGCACGCGTCGAGCAGCGCCCGCGGCGCGGGGGAAGACTTGATCGCGCGCTGCACCGATTCGCACAGCGCGATCATGTGCACGAGCCCGGCCGCGTCGAACTGGCGCGCCCGGGTCAGTTCCTGCTCGCGTGATTCGGGGGAGAGCTCGACGAGGTCGGTGTCCTTGCCGCACGAGCCGAGGACCATCAGATCGCGGAACCGATCGAGCAATGATCCGAGGACTTGATCGCCGGACACGCCGGTGCTCAGCAATGCCCCGGTCTTCTTGAGGACCGTCGCGGGGTCGCCCTGCGCGATCGCGTCGATCAGGTCGCCCAGCAGCTCACGCTCGGGGAGCCCGAGCAGCTCTTCGAGGAGCTTGACATCGAGGTTCTTCTGCCCCGCGGCGAGCAGGCGATCGAGCAGCGAGAGCGCATCGCGCATCGATCCGTTGCCGAGGCGCGCGAGCGTAAAGACCAGGTCCTCGTCGGCCGTGTAGCCCTCCGAGTCGATCAGGGCCCGCAGGTGCCCGGCGATGTCGCCCGCCGGGATGTTCTTGAAGTCGAAGCGTTGGCAGCGCGACTGGATGGTCGCGGGGACCTTGTGGGCCTCGGTGGTGCACAGGATGAACTTCACGTGCTCCGGGGGCTCTTCCATCGTCTTGAGCAGCGCGTTGAACGCGGCCGTGGACAGCATGTGGACTTCGTCGATGATGTAGATCTTGTAGCGCCCCCGCAGCGGGCGGTATGCGCTATTGGCGATCAGCTCGCGGGCTTCCTCGACTTTGTTATGCGACGCGGCGTCGATCTCGATGACATCGGTGTCACCGCCGGCGAAAATCGCGTCGGCGATGTCGTTTTTGTGCTCAGGGTTGTTGAGCTCGTTGGCGAAGATCCTCGCCATTGAGGTCTTTCCGACCCCGCGTGTCCCAATAAAGAGGTACGCGTGGTGAACACGGTCGGAATCGATCGCGGCCTTGAGCGTGCGCGCGATGGGCGATTGTCCGACGACTTCGTCGAATGTGCGTGAACGGTGCTTGCGGGCGAGGGCGGTGTAGGCCATGGAAAACCACCAAATACGGTGCTTACGAGCGTTTACTGCCTGAGTTTAGGCAAAATTTGAGCTTTGCCTTGAACAAATCAGTGCCGGAAGCGATAATACCGGTGAAGGCTCGGCCGAGGGGTTGCTACGGTGACCCCGAGGGCATTGCCTTCTTTTTTATGCGCTCACTTCTTTCTGGTGGTGTATGGGTCAGGCACATAGACCACACTGTGAAGGAGGTGTCTGTATCCGTTTTTTTCTACATGCTGACGGTGGACGCGAGATGTGAGCTTGGCGGCAAACGGAGCTAACTCACCTCGGATTTCATTGTCAAGACCAATTCGGGGAACTCGGTATGCATTGTTCAGGCAGTAGATACAGAGATCGGCAACCTGAACACCGTATCCCATATCGGATTCTACGAAAAAGGGCACTGGGGCGATTCGCTCCGCTCGTTGCTGCCCAGTAGTTGTCAGCGCAAAGTATCTCTCCAGTCCTTTGACAAATCGTCGATCCTGAGATTTCTCAGTTCCATCCATGACCAGTAGTCCTGTTTCGTCTCGAGCGTTGAGGAAGTAGAAAAAACGCTCGAGTAGGAAGACATGGTCTTTCCGTAAATACTCTTCTGGGGCGGGGCCACCCTTCGGAGGTTTCTCAGAAGGAATGAACGCGCCAAACACAAAAATATCGAACTGCTCAAATGAGTCCAAGATTGCGTGAGCAAATGACTGGCAAGTCTCACAATATGCCTTGAGTTCGCCTTGCCTGGGAGGTTTACCTTGAGTTGTACTCTTCAGAAAACCAAGCGTGAGCTCGCGCCGTTCTTTAAACCTGAATGGATGCTCAGGATCAGCGTGCTTGAATCTAGTTCGTTTGAGTAGTTTGTCGCCCTTGATCTCAGTTCCCAGATCATGACGAGTACTTCCGAAATAACGTAGTTCAAGTTGTTGGATGTGCTGAGTAAATTTCCAGAGCTTTGCGGCATGGATTGCGATCCCGCCGCGTACTTCATAGGGCAACGATCGGTGATCGTGCCCACTCTCGTCCATGAAGAGTAACCAACTCATCTCGCCCCCAAATCACAACCCGCCTTGGTCGATGCCCAGGACACCAACGGCACCGGATGACGGCCGCTTATGGCTGCTGCGGTCAAGCCCTGACCAGGTTCACGGGCCACCCGTGCATCGGGCCCGGGCATCGACCAGAGCGGGTCGTGAACGAGCATCATAGATCGCGCATGGATCGACGCCAAGCCGAGTGGCGTGGCGGTTTTCGTTGCGAACGCAAGAATGGGCGTTACAATAGCTTGCAATGATCTGGAACGGCTTCAGAAGAAAAAAAGTGCTCGATGCCGGCGCACGCTTCCGCGCTGAGCATTCACGCTTTCTCACGCTCGCGTTGCTCTCGGGTCGGCGGTACCCCCGGATACCCTCCAAGCGGGTTGATCAGGGTGGGTACACCGGGCTGATGAAGCTGGATGAGGGCGAGAAACGGGCCGCGATGTGGTGGGCCGCGGCTTTTATGCGCCTCGACGACCCCAACAAATAGCCGCTGCGAGTTCGCGGTCGGCGATTTTCCACCCCGATTTGGTGCTTCGGGTCCCATGCTCCGGCGTGATTGTGCCGATATCGTCCATGTATCGCGACGTTGGCGACCCGCTATCGTTGCATCTGAACGAGCATACCCTCCACCCTGGAGTGATGATACCGATGAGTGAAGCGAGCTTCGACGAGACCATCGTGAATGAGCCCTGCGCCAAGGCCCCGCTGAACCCGCGCTGGCGGCTGAAGCTCGGGGTGATCGCGTTCATCGTGTTTCTGGTCGGTTGCTGGGGGTTGTGGGACGCGACGAGCGTCTATCCGAACCGTGGCAAGAAGTTCGCGGAATGGGCCAAGTGGCAGTACCTCGAGCAGGCCAAGAACGCCGACAGCGAGGACTTCGGCATCTTCCTTCGCGAAGCGTCCGTGACCGATCCGGGCGCGGAGTTCGCGCGACTGAGCGCCCCGGAGCGGATGACGCAGAACCGTCAGGATTCGGCGAACCCGAACAGCTCGCGCACCAAGCGTGCCGCGATGCAGATGGCTCGCCACCAGTGGCTCGAAGCGCTGCGGGTGGTTGGCATGCTTGACGCGGAGCACACCACCATCGAGTCTCCGCAGCGTCAGCTCGACGAGCTGCGTCAGAAATGGAGCTCGACCTCCAACAACCCCAAGCCGCTCAGCTCGTTCGATCTGCTGACCCAGTGGCTGATCATGGGCGTGTGCTACACCGTTACGATCGTGATGGTGATCCACATGATGCGTGTGGCGTCCGTGCGCTACGCATGGGAGCCGGAGACGATGACGCTCACGCTGCCCGATGGCGCGAAGATCACGCCGGACGATCTGGAGGAGATCGATAAGCGCAAGTGGGACAAGTTCATCGTGTTCCTGAAGATCAGGGATACGCACGATCAGCTGGGCGGGCAGGAGGTCCGCGTCGATACCTACCAGCACACCCGGGTCGAGGACTGGATCCTGGCGATGGAAGCGAAGGCCTTCCCTTCCCAACAAGAGGAAGATGCGCCCCAGCCAGAACCAAACACCAGTGCGGAGTCCGATCAGCCCGGAGCTGATGAAGAGCAGCAGGCCTGATTTGGCACGCGCGGAGGGCATCGCGTGAGCTGGGAGATGTGGGTCATCGCATCGATCGCGTTCGTGACCGGCTTCACGGGTCTGGTCATGATCGTGCTGGCGCTGCCGGGCATCTGGCTGATGGTGCTCGCGTCGGGCCTGTGCTGGTGGTGGCGCCCCGAGATCATCACCGGCAAGGCGGTCATCACGCTCGCGGTCATCGGGATCCTGTCCGAGGCGATTGAGATGGTCGCGTCCGCGGCTGGGGCGAAGCGGTTCGGGGGCTCCAAGCGTGGGGCGCTGGGCGCGATCGTGGGCACCATGCTCGGTGCGTTGTTCGGGACGTTCTTTATCCCGATACCGATCCTCGGCACAGTGCTCGGCGGGATTCTCGGAGCCGGCGCGGGGGCGCTGATGGTGGAGCGATCCATCGTGCAGATGTCGTGGAAAGATTCAATGAAGTCCGGCTCGGGCGCGGCGATCGGTCGCACCATCTCCATTTTCATCAAGATCGGGCTCGCGATCGTCGCCGGCCTGTTCTTCGTTATCGCCGCGTTTGTCTGAGCGGCGCACACACCCGCTCCGGCGCGATATACTGCGCCTGGAGAGATCACAACCTGTATTCAGAGGAACACACCCAACATGCCTGACAGCCCAGCGCCGGCACCCGAGCAGCAAACCACCCCGAGCGGGAAAGAGCCCAAGTACTACGTGCTCGACACCAACGTGCTGCTGCACAACCCCAGCGCGCTCTTTGTGTTTCAGGAGAACCACGTCGTCATCCCCTACCCGGTGCTGGAAGAGCTCGACGCGATGAAGCGCCGTGAGGACGATGTGGGTCGGTCCGCGCGGTCCGCGATCCGCTCGCTCGATCGGCTCCGCAAGCACGGGAAGCTGACAGAGGGGGTCCCGCTCTCCAAGCTCGGGAGCCAGGCGGGCGGCGCCACCGGCACGCTGTCGATCGACATCAACGACCACGAGCGCCCGGCGATCCTGTCGGCAGACAAGCCGGACAACCGGATCATCGCCGCCGCGTGGGCGCTCAAGCACGAGAAGAAGCGTGTCACCTTTGTGTCCAAGGACCTCGCGGCGCGGATCAAGTCCGATTCGCTGGGCATCCGCTCGGAGGACTTCCTCAATCAGCAGGTCGACGCCGACAAGCTGTACTCGGGGTACATCGAGCTCAAGACCTCGAGCGCGGAGATCGACGCGCTCTATCGCGATCGCATGCTCGCGGTGGAGGACCTGACCGAGTATCTGCAGGTGAAGAACGCCGACGGCGAGAGCTACACCCGCGAGCTGACCCCCAACCAGTACGTGGTGCTAGGCGACGTCGAGGACGAGGCGCACTCCGGGCTGGCCCGGCGCCTGGCGGACACCGAGCACCTGATCCCGGTCGCGTCGCAGAAGAAGCCGACCTTCGGGATCGTGGCTCGAAACGTGCAGCAGACGATGGCGCTGGACCTGCTGCTGGATGACGAGATCAAGCTGGTGACGCTGCTGGGCAGCGCGGGCACGGGCAAGACCCTGCTGGCGATCGCCGCGGGTATGTGCAAGGTCTTCCAGGAGGAGCGGTACGACAAGCTGCTCGTGGCTCGCCCGATCATGCCCATGGGGCGTGATATCGGCTACCTGCCTGGCGACAAGGACGAGAAGCTGGGCGCGTGGATGCAGCCGATCTTCGACAACCTGACCTACCTGATGTCCACGCGCGGCGCGCCGAACCAGAACGCGGAGAGCCGCACAACCGAGCAGCGGATCGATAAGCTGGTCGCCGACGGGCGCCTGGTGCTTGAGCCGCTGACGTACATCCGCGGGCGGAGCATCCCACACCAGTTCATGATCGTGGACGAGGCGCAGAATCTGACGCCGCACGAGGTGAAGACGATCGTCTCTCGCATCGGCGAGGGGACGAAGCTGATCCTCACGGGCGATATCGGTCAGATCGACCACCCGTACCTCGACTCGTCGTCCAACGGGCTGAGCTACACGGTCGAGAAAATGCGCGGCCTGGGCATCGTTGGGCACATCACGCTGCAGCGCAGCGAGCGGAGCACGCTGGCGAGCCTGGCCGCCGAGCGTCTCTGAGCCCGATCAGGGGATATCAGCGGTTCTCGAGCAGTGTTTCGACGCGCGAGTACTGGGCGCGGAAGTAGTCGCGCCACTGGTCGTCGGTCTCGCGGAGCTGCGCCTGCTTGATGGTCTCCAGCAGCTGGCGGTCACCGGAGCCGAGCATCTCGGCGCTCCGCGCGAGCCCACGCATGGCGGGCAGGTAGTACTGCTCGCGTGCGAGCGCCTGCTCGTAGCTTTTGTAGGCGTCCGCGGCCCACCCGACCCGCTGGTAGGCGAGCCCGATGTTGTAGACGGGTCGCGGGTCGCTCGGCTCGATGCTTGCGGCGATCTGGAAGGCGTTGACCGCGTCGGCGTAGTTGTTCTGCGCCATGAGCAGCTGGCCCATGTTGTTCCATGCCGCGTAGAGCTGGTCATCGAGCTCGAGCGCCTTGCGGTACTCCGCGAGCGCGGCCTCGTGCTCGCCTTCTTTGTAGAGCTCGGTGGCAGTGGTGTAGTGCTCGCGTGCCTCGGCGCGCTGGCGTCGGGCGTAGGCGATCGCGGGGTCGATCTCGCTGAGTGCGCCGCTGTCGGAGCGGGTCGAAGTGCTTGAGCAGCCCACGAGCACGCCTGAGATGAGCAGGCCCACGCCGAGCAGGATGCGGGTACCGTTGATTGTGCGCGAGGTGGGGTTCATCGCTCGTGTCTCCTTCATTGCTTCCGCTCGTATCGTGCGAGCACGACGTCCATGGACCACGCGGTGGTGCGCGGCTCGATCGTGAGTTCCCTGACGTGCAACCCCGGGATCTCCTGCTCCGCCAGGCGGACCCAGTTGAGCAGGCTCTCGAGCGATTGGGCACGGACGTTGTTGTACGGGTAGGTCTTGAGTTCCGCGTCGCCCTCGGTGCGTGAGCCCTGGTTGCGGGGGAGCCCCACGGCGTCCAGCCCGGCTCGCTCACCAAGGTTCTCGAGTGTCGAGAGGATCCCCGGGAGCGGTCGGAGCATCTCGTCGTTGGGGTTCACCGCCTGCGCTGCCTGCAGGGACTGGATGT
>JAEPOJ010000023.1:0-60514 GCA_017642965.1 Phycisphaerales bacterium | reverse complement strand
GCCCAGCGGGCAGATGGGCAATTCCGAGGTCGGCCACACAAATATCGGCGCCGGCCGGGTGGTGGCGATGGACCTCGGGCAGATCGATCTCGCGATCGAGGACCGTTCGTTCTTTTCCAACGCGGACCGCTGGGTCTGCCAGGCCACCCCGAACGCGACGAGTGAGACGACCAGCAGGAGGATGCCCAGCACGATCAGGTGCTTGGGGCTGTTGAGGCGCTGCTGGTTCTGGGCCCGCATGGCGAGCTCGTAGCGGTCGTCGGCGGTGAGGCGTGATTGGCGGGCGTCGAGCGTGCTCATGATCCGGCCTCCTCGTCACGCCAGTCGGCCAGCAGGCTGACCTGGATGTTCCCGCCCCGGTTCGAGGGCGAGAGGGAGGATCGCCAATCGAGCAGCGAGTCGTCGATGGATCGCAGGCTGCTGAGCACGCGCTCGGCCTGCGCGATCTCGCTGACCACGAGCACGACCGTGACTGTCCGGGTGTTAACGGTGACCTTGGTCACCTCGATGCCTGGCGAGCCGACGACGTACGACACCGTCTCGAGCGCTTCGAGGATGGGCTTGGGCGCGGGGATCTCGATGGGCGTCTGACGCTGCCTGATCGCGATGAGGTCGGACTCGAGATCGAACACGGCTCGCCGGACCTGGGTGACCTGCATCGCGGGGTCGTAGTCCGAGAGCACGGTGCGTGCCTGGGCGTTGAGGGCCCGGGTCTCGCCCTTGATCGTGTTCGCACGCGACATGAACTGCCATGCGAGCAGCAGCACCACGCACGCGGCGGCGGTGAGCGCGAGCCCCGCCCACCGGAACATCGAGCGGTGGGCACGGGTCGGGCGGGCCTCGAGCCCCTGGATGGTGCTGAGCGAGCCGCTGATCTCACGTTGCGCGATCCGCTGGAGGGTAGCGCCGATCGGGTCGGGCTCGCCGAGCAGGTCGAGCGTCGCGTCGGGCCACCGCTGCGTGAGCGCGGCCCCGAGCTGCGCCGCATCGTAGGGGCGCTCGGTGGGTGGTGAATCCTCTTCGGGCGGTGGCGCGATGGGCTCGCCGAGCACCACGACCCGCGAAGGGCTGACCCCGAGCTGAGATGACCAGCCGAGCCAGTCGGCGCAGAGGCGGGCCACGTCGCTCTTCCAGATCATGACGCGTGGCTCGTGCTCGCCGTGCACGCGACGCAGGCGGGAGCTGCCCGCGCAGATCAGCTCGCCCTCACGCGACCACGCCCAGATCAGGCGGGCGTCGTTGGGGTCGATCGCGACGATGGCGCTGATCGGGGCGTCGGAGCTGACGATGCGTGAGGCGGCGTTCGAGGAATCGAGGCCCGGGTCCCACGCGATGCACAGCGCGTGCCAGATGCTCGTGAGTTTCTCGGGGCGGATGCCCATGGCGTCGAGCTTGTCCTTGAGGAGTCGCCCGGGCACATCGGGGATCGCGAGGATGGCCCTGCGGGCGCCCGTGGAGGTTTGGTCCTCGCTGAGCGGCTGGTAATCCATCTCGCGCGGGAGGCGGGGAATCCGCTCGCTCAGCGCGTCCTGCGCGACCGGCTCGAGCTCGTCCGGATCGTGCTCGATCGGTCCCTCGTTGACGCGGGATTCCAGGAGACTCGGGTCCGCATCCTCGGGTTTGACCCATGTGCACGCGGAGCCGTCGGTGTCCAGGACCAGCGCTCCCAGGTCGGCCTTCGAGCTCATATCGAGGCGCTGGCGGATCCACTCGGCGGCTTCATCGATGGTCTCGATGATGAGCTCCGGGTCCGCCCCGGGGTCCACGACCCACGAGTCGTCGGTGTGGCCGCCGATGAGGCGCAGCCCGCGGAGCACGATGCCGCGGTCGGTTCTTCGGATGTAGCACAGGCGATCGCTCAAGGGAAGTGTCTGCTCACGTCTCTGGGGGGTGTGGTTCCGGGGGGTGCCCGCTCAGTCGTCTCGGCGATCTCCGCGTCGCTCGATCGAGGGACGGCTGTTGTTCTCGCCCGCGTTTCCTCGGATCGTCACGAGCGGCTCTGGTGTGGGTCTGCGGTTGGGTTCCGCGGAGAGGCCACGCTTCTCACGCTCCAATCGGCGTCTCGCGTTCTGACGCTGCCGCGCGGGGAGTGATTCGATGTAGGCCTCTTCTTCCGCGGTCAGCAGGGATCCGTCGTTGTCGTCTGCAACGGCGACCGCGATGTCGTCGCCCTCGACCATGGTCACGGATGGGCCGGATTTGCTGGCCAGATCGACCGCTGCGCGGGATTCGCCGTCGCTGAGGATGATGAGTTTGGGTGTAATACGTTCGACACGGAGGTCGGGAAACTGCTCGTCGCCGGACTGGGCGGTCTCGCCCACGGTCACGATGCGCTGCTTGCCATCGATCCGGATGAACGCGTGCTGGGTGTCCGACGAGTTGATGAAGCCGATGTACTTGACGCGCCGGGCGATGGTGATGTCATCGATCCCCGGGCCCTCCTCGGGCTCGGGGTCGCCGGTGGTCGGCTCTTCGGTTTCCGTGGTCGGGAGGCTGGGGGCGTTGTTGAGCAGCGCCAGTCGCTCGGCGAGCCCGAGGGTGTCGACATCGGTCGATCGGTAGGGGTCGATCTCGCGGGCGGTATTGTTTTTATTGTTGCCGGTCCCAGCCGCGGCGATGATGCGTTCGCGTGCCTGCTGGAGCGATGCGTCCTTCTCGTGCTCCGGGAGCCCGATCATGCCGACCGCGACAGCGCCGAGCACGCAGATCAGGGCCCCGGCTTGGGCGCCGATGGTCCATGTTCGTGCTTGTGATCGGGTGAGTGGGTTGCTCATGGTGGCTCTCGTTGGGCTGCCGGGCTGGTCGTGTCTCTGTTGGCTGGCTCTCTGGTTATCGGCTCAAGCGTGAATCCGCTTCCAGTATCGCCGTGGTCTGCTCTCGCGTTGTCTCGCGTGAATCGCGGTTCGGTCCTCGGGAAAGTCTAGGTGCCCGGGGGCGGCTCGTGCCTAGTAGAGCTGAGACAGATCATACTGCTGATCCAGCTCCAGCTCCCTCCACGTGATGAACGCACCGAGTTCGGTCGGATTGCCTGATCGGTTGGTGCTGCTGCTGCGAATATTGGTGACGCCGCCGTATCGGGCGATGAGCTGCCCCTGACGCATCCCGCCACCGGCGCGGACCTCGATGATGACGGCCCAGAGCTCGATGTCTGTTGCGAAGACCCTGAAGAGCGCGGCCCGCTGCTCGGAATCGAGCCCCGAGGCGGTCGCGATCCGCGTGAGTTCAGTGCGTGAGATGGCGTTTGGGTTCTCGCGCAGCGACCCGAGCTCGGCGAGGAAGCGGTCCGCCAGCCCGCCGGCCACGACCTGCGCGGCGGCCTGGAGCACGATGTCGCTGGCGCTGGCGATGCTGATGTTGAACGGTCCGAACGGGCGAGTCTCGCGCAGGTACTGCTCTTCGGTGGTCGCAGACGCCAGGTTGCGAAGGATGATCCCGCCCTCTTCGATCTGCACGTCCGACTCGTTGGTGAGGTTGGAGAGCGCGGCGCCCTGGGCATCTCGCAGGAAGACGCTGACCTCGGAGCCGTCGGCGAGGATGATGTCCATCGCGTGGCCAGTCTCGGGCTCGAGGGCTTCGTGCAGGTCGCGACCGTTCTGCTGGCGGAGCCACGCCCCGATCGCTTCCTGCAGCCCACGCCCGAGGTGGTGCTCCTGGTACTTGCTGACCTGGCGCGTGACGGACTTGGTCTGGGCGCTGAAGCGCATCATCGCGAGCCCGATGCCCATCGAGACCACGAGCATGAGCAGGACAACCATAATGAACGCGAAGGCGCGCCTGGCGTTGCGGGGGTGGGTTGTGTTCGCGCGAGGGCTCATGAGTCACCCGAGAGATCGAATCGGCGTCCGCCGGTGTTGTTGCCGGGGCGGTTCGCGGGGTTGTCGTTGCCGCCCGGTCCGCCATTGTTTCCGCCGCCGGCGGGGTCGTCAGCGTCGTCGCCGGTGGCGTCGTCGATGGAGCCGCCGCTGGCGACATCGATCGGGTCATCGCCGATCACCCAGTCGATCTCGAACATCCACGACGCGTACTGCTGGTTGTTGAGGATGACCTCGAACTGGGCGTACGCGGGCAGGTCTTCCATCTCCGTTCCGACGTGCTCGTTGATGAACTGGTCTTCCTTGTACATCTCCCAGATGCAGCGCTCGATGTTTCGCAGCAGTGGGATGGCGCCGGCGAGGCGGGCGCGGATCTCGTCCTCCGTGCCGACGGTGTCGGGAAGCGGGCCGTAGCCGTTGAGGAGCTGCTGGGCCTCGTCGGTGAGGATCGGACGCCACCAGAGGGTCCAGTTCGGCGGGGCGTTGGGGTCGAGCTGGGCTTGCAGCTCTTCTTCGGTCATGTAGGCGTCGTTGGCGCTCATGAGCCCGAGGCGCTGCATGACGCGTTCGCGCGAGCCGGTGTGGCGCAGCTCGAAGACGCCGCGCGTGATGCCCTGCGAGCCGTCGAGCGCGGAGAAGTCCAGCGATTCTTCCTTCGATGCGGCGGTGTACCACTCGGCCGCCTGGGATGCGAGCCCGGCGGGGACGGGTGGCGTGGCGCAGACAACCTCGAGGCGCTGCGGCAGCCATCCGGTCGAGTCGGGCTCGACGGCGGGGTCGGTCTCGAGGATGATGCGGGGACGGTCGGTGTCTTCCTCGTCCTGCGTTGTTTCCGCTTCGCTGCCGGCGCGGACCACGGTGCTGGTCACGGCCTCACGCATCTGCAGGCTCAGCAGCGCGCGAGAGAAGGAGGTGCGGGTGATGTCGAGCTCGTTGGTCCGCTCGAAACGGGTGGCGAAGGTGCTCTCCGCGTTCCGCAACGCGACGAACACGCTCAGGCACCCCGCGAGGACCAGCCCGCTGAGAACAAGGGCGAGCGAGACCTCGATGAGCGTGAAGCCGCGGGCGTGATGGGGGCCGGTGTTCCGCGTCATCCGCCGAGGTCCTCCATCATGGACTCGAAGAGGCGTTCGATGCCGCCCGGCTGCTCGAGCAGGGTCTTGAGCGAGTCGGGGTTGTTGAACGCGAGCGGATCGATCAGGCGGGTGATCTCGCAGTGGGGGACCTCGGAGGTGTAGGAGCGAGAGCCGCCGGAGTCCGCGGCGAGCCAGACCCGGACCTTGATGAGCTTGATGCGCGAAAGACTCGCGCCGCCCCCCACGCCCCCGGCGCTGTCATCCTGGATGTTGTCGAACACGAACTCGACCGGGGCTTCCTCGAGCGTCCAGCGGTACAGATCGATGTCGTACTCGATGGGCAGCGAGCGGTCGGGGAGTGATTCCCGGTCGTCGATGAACTGAAGGATGAGGCGGTTGGCGAGTTCCGCGGCGCCCAGCTTCTGATCCATCCGCCGCTGGGACTGGGTCATGAAGGAGACCCCGCCCGCGAGTGTGGACGCCACCATGGCCAGGAGCACGCTCGCGAGGATGGCCTCGAGGAAGGTCACCCCGCGCCGCGTCGTGTATGCGCGTCGTCGCATCCCGGGATGAGCATTCCTGTGGCGTGTCATGGTTCCTCTTCGTAACGCGCGTGCTTAGTCCGCCGAGTTCACGTCCATGGTCCAGATGTTGATGTCATCGCTCGTCTGGATCTCCTTGTCTGGGCCCGAGCTGATGAGATCGAACGCCTGGCTCTGTCCCGGTGCGCGGTAGACAAAGGGCTGGTCCCACGCGTCGAGCTCGGTGCCCGGCTCGATGTAGTTTGGGATCAGCGTGCTGATGCTCTCGGGCGGGGTGCCGGCGTTGTCGGCCATGTAGGTGTTGATGGCGGTCTTGATGGTCGTCATCGAGGTCTTGGTGACGCGTGTGCGGGCGCGGGAGAGGTACCCGGGCACGGCGATCGCGGCGCCGGCCATCAGGAGCCCGATGATGACGAGCACCGCCGTGAGCTCGATGAGCGAGAAGCCCGGGCGTGCCTGCTTGTAGGAGCGCAGGATCGTGGCGTCGATGCGCTGATCGAGCGTGTTGTTTGTGTCTGGGGTCGTCATCCGTTTTCTCCTGTAAGGCACTGCGTATTCAACGCTTGAGCGATTCGTCTATTGCATTGTACCGCCGCTGGGGGCGGTGGTTCGTTTGGTTCTGGTCAGAGTGACCCGCCGGCCATCGAGAACATCGGCATCATGATCGAAAGGATGATCGTGCCGACGATCAGGAACAGCAGGACGATGAGCAGGGGCTCGAGCACGGCCATGAGGCGTGCGGTTTTCTTGTCGACCTCGGCGGCGTGATCCTGGGCCAGCGCGTTGAACGCGTCCTCAAGATCACCGCCCTGATCGGCGGCGACGAGCAGGCGGCGTGTGGATTCCGGGAGGGTGCCGACCTTCATGATGAGGTTGCGGAAGACGCCCCCCTCGATCAGGCGGAGGCGCATGCGTTGCAGGTCTCGGTTGAGGTCGGGGTGCGTGATCGCGCCGCTGGAGACCTGGAGCGCATCGCCCAGGGGGATGCCGGATCGCGACATGGAGGACATGACGGCAAAGAAGCGTGTGAGCTCCTGCTCCATCACGACATCGCGGACGAACGGTGCACGCCGGGTGAGCTTCACGCCGATCTTGATGAGCCCATCGCGGAAAAGCAGCGCGCCGATGATCAGCGCGAGCCCGACGCCGAGGAACGGGATCAGGTTGGCCTGCAGGAAGTTGCCCACGCTCAGGAGCACGCGCGTGATCAGGGGCAGGTCGAGGCCCGCCTTGATCAGCGAGTTGCCGATCATGGGCACCACGACGATGATCATCACGAGCGCCGCCAGCAGCGCGAGCGTGAGGACGATCGCGGGGTAGATCATCAGCGTCGCGGCCTTGCCCGAGACCTCGAGCTGGCGGCGGGCGCTCTTGGCCAGCGACTCGCACGCGCCCGCGAGATCGCCCGTTTTTTCGGCGGCCCGGTAGGTCGCGATGGTGACGGTGTCGAAGCTGCCGACCTGCTTGCACGCATCGGCGAAGCTCGTACCCTGCGAAACCAGGTGGCGCAAGCGGTCGATCCGGTCGCGGTTTGGCTTGGACACCACGCCCGCGGCGACTTCCAGCGCATCGGTGAGCGGGACGCCGCGGGAGACGAGCTGGGCGATCTGCGCGTCGAACGCCGCGTGATCCTTGAGCGACATCTCGACCTCGTTGCTTGCCCAGTTCGGGAGCTTCCACGTGCGGACGAGTGTCTGCTTGTCCTTGCGGAGCAGTTCGGCGAGTGCGCGTTCCGAGCGTGCGTTGCGGATGCCCATCGATTTGCCGCCGCTCGATTTGTTCGCGAGGTAGAAGAAGGAACGGGATGTGCTCGCGGCTCGGCTCATGGGTCGGATCAGGTATGGCTCTTGGTTCGCTTGCTCGGTTCGGGGTTTATCGGGTAAACCGCCCGGATTCCGCGATCATTGTACGATGGTGAACGCGGTGGGTGCGGATCCAAACCAAGATGGCTGCACAACGTGCGGGCGGGCGGTGTGATGCACGAAAGGCCTTGATCTGTCTCGATCTGAACGCGGAACATTGATCCCGGAGTGTGCACGAGGGAGAATATCAGACGCCGATCCCTCCCCATCCCACCCGATCTGGCGATCTGATCCCCGCTCCACACCCATGAGATCCGTTTATGACCACGATGCCCACGCCCGAAACCGCCAACGCTGATGCCTCAACCCGCGAGACCATGCGCTCGCTGATCAAGCACCACGCCGGCGCCGGGCTCGCGTTCCGAGAGGATCGACCCGTCCCTGAGCCCAGGGCCCGCGAGGTGCGAATCCGCGTCTCCAAGGTCGGGATCTGCGGCACGGACCGCCACATCTGGGAGTGGGACGACTGGGCCTCCAACCGCATCCCCGTCGGGATCATCACCGGGCATGAGTTCGTGGGCGTGATCGACAAGGTCGGGTCCGCGGTGACCAAGTACGAGCCCGGGCAGCGCGTCAGCGCCGAGGGGCACCTGACGGACGGCATCGACTACAACTCACGCACCGGCAACGCGCACATCGCGAGCGACACGACGATCTTCGGCATCGATCGCGATGGGTGCTTCGCAGACTACATCGTCGTGCCCGAGGACAACGTCTGGCCGGTGCATCCGGACATCCCGGACAAGTACGCGGCGATCCTCGACCCGCTTGGCAACGCGGTGCACACGGTGATGGCCGCCGGCGTGAGCACCAAGACGGTGCTGATCTCGGGCGTGGGGATCATCGGGCTGATGGCGGTCACGGTGGCGCGTGCCGCGGGCGCAAGCCGGATCTACTGCACGGACATCAACCCTCCGAGGTTGGAGCTGGCGAAGAAGCTCGGCGCAACCGACGCGTTCGACGCGCGCGATGATTCGTGGATCGAACGCGTTCGCAAGGAAACCTACGAAGGGGTCGACGTGCTGCTGGAGATGTCCGGCGCACCAGCCGCGATGGACCAGGGCTTCCGGGCGCTGCGAAACGGCGGCACGGCGGCTCTGCTGGGGCTGCCCGCCAAGAGCGTGGATTTCGATTTCAACAAGCACATCATCTTCAAGGGCTGCACGGTGCTGGGCATCAACGGCCGCAAGATGTGGGACACCTGGTACCAGATGGAGAAGCTCCTGCTCTCCGGGCGTCTCGAGCTCGACGACATCGTGACCCACGAGTTCCCGATCGAGGACTTCGAGCGGGCGTTCGAGACCATGATCTCCGGGGAGGGGATCAAGGTGCTGATGAACGTGAATGGGTGATCCGGAAGGCATCGGTCGCAATGTCCACTACACTTGGTGCATGAAGCATTATCTCTGTGCCCTCGTTCTGTGTTTCCTTGGCTCATCCCTGTTCGCCGATCCGGTGCCAGATATTCCGGAGCTGGAGGCGTTTCTCGCGCGTGGTGAGTTTGTGACCAGCGCCGAGCTCAAGGCCCGCGGTGGCGAGGTCGAGCAGCGCTATGTGATCCAGTCCTATCGGGATCGGCTCGGGCTCAGCGAGGCGGAGGTGCGTGAGCGTTTCCCTGAGGTCATCAGCTATGTTGGTTACCTGGGCGGGGGCAAACTCGAGCGTGAGCTGTACGACCGCTTTCGGGATGGGCTCACGATCGATCACGAAGACCTGTACATCCGCCATAACGCGATCTATCACGCGCTGCGTGCCGATCCGATGAACGAGACCATCCAGGAGCAGATGCGCCTGAATATCCTGGCGATGGAGGAGCAAGGCTACTCACCGATCAGGGTCGCCGCGGCGGCGTACGACTATCGCAACAACATCGAGTTCGAGGATCCCGCGGTAGACGATCGGTTCATGCTCGAGCGGTTTGCGAACATGCTCGGTGCGATCGAGATGGACACGGCCACACGGATCTACGTGTACGACAAGTTCATCGGTCCGTTCATCGATTCGAACGACCTGAAGCTCCGTGAGCCGCTCATCGAGTTCATCGAGCGTCAAGAGCGCGTGGACCCGTGGACGCTCAACATGGTGTACGGCGTCAATCAGGAACGCATCGCGTGGAAGAAGCGGGGGAGCGGCTACGCGAACACCGTGAGTGATGAGGAGTTCAAGGGTTTTCACGATCACCTCGACGACGCGATGGTGTTCTTCCGCAAGGCGTACGAGCTGGACCCCGCATGCCCGCAGGCGTCGCACTTCATGCTCAAGAGCGTCTATCCGCGCGGCTCGACATGGCGTGCGGAGGGATGGGACTGGTTCGGGCGTGCGATCATGGCATGCATCGATTACGACCCGGTGTTCGATTCGATGCGTCATATCCTGCAGTACAAGTGGCGGGGCGACGAGACTTCGCGGGCGGAGTTCGCCCTGTGGTGTGCACGCCCCGATCTGGCGGGGTCAGGGATCGGGCTCCAGTCGCTCTATACCCTGGAGCGGGTCTGGTGGAACTACGGCGTGGATTACGGTGACGCAGACGCGTTCTGGGAGGAAGAGCAGGAAGCGATCGAGGCGGTCATGCGATCTCTTGAGCTCCGGATCGCGAGCGGTGTCGATGATGATCTCGATTACGAGCACTCGATCCTCGCGTTTATGGAGTATCGCTACAACGGCGATGTGCAGAAGACCGCGGCCCACATCCGCGCGTGCGAGAACGGCATCAGCGATAATGCGCGGCGCAGGATGCGTTTCGACGACCTGAACCTCGTTGCGATTACGCTGCCGCTGAGCGTAGAGCAGACGAGGCCTGAAGCGATGATCGCCGTGGGCTACGAGCAGCGGGGCGAGCTGGACAAAGCGATCGAGGTCTGGGAGCAGGTATACCAGCGCCTGCTGACCATCGGCGATGACGCGGCGACAGATGCGTTGCGTGATCGCCTGCAGGGGCTTCGCTGGCGGTCCGCCTACAACGATCGCGCGGGCTGGATTGATCTGACGTTCGATGAGCAGATGAGCGGGTGGATCCAGCACGACGGTCGCTGGGAGCGTGTGGACGAGCGCACAGTGCGAACCCGCATGAAAGGTCGCAGCGATGAGCAGCTGCTCGTGGCGGACCTGATCACCGGCTACTGGTACGAGATGGAGGCGAGCGTCCGGCTTGACGGGAACCCCGGCGACAATACGTCGATGGGGATCAACTTCTGCCGTGGCAGCCGCAAAACCGACGGCTGGGATCAGATGCGATTCATCTCCGCGCGTCCCAATGAGGCGAGCGGTGCGATGGGTTGGCACTACGCCGGCAAGGATTACAAGGCCGAGCTGCCCGAGCCCAACGAGGACGGGACGTACCGGATCCGCCTGCGTGTGATGGGCGATCAGGTCGAGGGCTATATCAACGGCGTGCACATCGGCACCGGCGAGATCCCGAACTGGAAGCCGGAAAAAGAACCCAGCCAGATTCGGGTCGGGCTGGGTTCCTTCCGTATCAACGCGAGCACGGCCTACTTCAGCGACATCCGCATCCGCAAACGCCGCCCGCCAGAAAACATCGATTTCTGATCAGCCGTTGCGCCCGTACTGGTCGTGGCAGTCGCTGCACGCTTCCATCAGCAGCTGCAGCGAGTTGTACGCGCCGTCGATGTCGTCGTTCTCGATCTGGGTTTCGAGCTGGGACGCGAGGTCGCGCGAGTGGGTCAGCAGCTTGTAGAAGTTCGGGCCGTTGTCGATGGTGATCTGGTCGTCTTCCATCTCACGGAAGAGGTTGTGGATCTGGCCGGCGAGTGAGATGGGCGCGAGGTCCGGGTGGTTCTCGGGGGCGCTGAAGCCGTAGTCGGCGCAGTCGTTGATGAGGTCGCTCAGGCGGCTCAGCTCGGCCATGCCCTCGACAAAGTCTTCGATGGCGGCCGCCTCGACCAGCTCGATCGAACCGTCGTGGAGCTCGGCTTTGCTCATGGGTCTGGCGGTTTCGGCGGCCTTCCAGAGCCCGGTGTACTTGGGTGAGGTCTTGGCGGTCTTCATGAACTCGATGGCCTGGGCGTTGGTGATGTCGCCCGAGCCGATCGCGCCGACGCAGATCGCGGCGGGGCCCCGGTGCTTGCCGTGGTGGCAGTTGACGAAGATGGGGCGGGGCATGGTCGCCATCGCGTGGGCGAGCTGGCGGCTCTGCTCGTCGCTGATGCCGTCGTACGTGGTGGGGATGTGCACGACGCGGATGCCGTAGCGCTGGGCGAGCTGTTTGTTGGGCGCGACGCCATCCACGGAGATGACGGTTTTGATCCCGAGGGCCGCGAGCTGGGCGTATGCCGGGTCGCCGACGGGCTCGGCGGCAGAGTAGAGCTCGGGCGTGAGCGCGTGCAGGTTGTGCAGCGCGTGCTCGTCGTGCTGCTCAGCCTCCGCAGCCTGATCTTGTGCTGGCGAGTGTCCCTGGCTTGTCTGGGTTTTCGCGATCTGGGAGCCGGCGCACCCGCTGAGCGAGAGCCCGGCCGCGACGATCATCATGGGGATCATGTGTGTATGTTGCATGCTCATCTTTAGAACAAACAACGCCCGCGGGTTGCGGGCGTTGCGTGTGATTCACAAGATCGTGGATTCCTGATCAGTCTTCGGGCACATTGTCCGAGGTGACGATCTCGCGGAACTTGGTCCGCAGGGCGTTGGTGATCGGCCCCTCGCCCTCGGAGATCGTGTGGGTCCCTGTGACCTCAAGGTTATCGTGGGTGAGGACCTCGCGCACGGCGATCATCTCGGCAGCCGAGCCGGTGAGGAAGACCTCGTCGGCGTTGTAGACGTCCTCGATGCCGAAGAGCTTCTCTTCCACGCTGTAGCCGAGCATCGGGCACAGCTCGTCCTTGACGAAGCGTCGGGTAATGCCCTCGAGGATGCCGACATCGCTGGGGGGCGTGTAGATCTTGCCATCCTTGATGACGAAGATGTTGTCGCCCGAGCCCTCGGAGACCTTGCCGTCGGTCGAGAGCATGATGACCTCGAGGAGCTGATCCTTGGGGTCGGTGATCCCGAGCTTCTGGCTGAGGTGGATGGCCTCGCACTTGGCCATGATGTTGTTGAGGTAGTTGAGGGTCTTGATGCGAGGATCGAGGCACGCGATGGGTGTCTTGGGGCGGTGTGCAAGCACGACCCGCATGCCCGATTCGTACATCTCGGGAGTGAAGAGCGCGATGGTGTCGGCGATGCAGATCACGCCTGCCTTGGGGCACTGGTACGGGTTGAGCCCGAGCGAGCCCTCGCCGCGTGTGACCACGAGGCGGATGTAGCCGTTCTTAATACCGTTGGCCTCGACGCACTTGCGCTGGATGTCGATCATCTCCTCGCGGGAGACGCCGATGTCCAGGAAGATCTTGTCGGCGCACTGATAGAGGCGGTCCATGTGCTGACCGAGCTTGAAGATCTTGCCGTTGTAGACGCGGATCCCCTCGAAGATCCCGTCGCCGTAGAGCAGGCCATGATCGAAGACCGACACGGCGGCCTGCGATTTGGGGAGCATCTGGCCGTTGACCCAGATCATGGGTTCGCGGGCACGCTCGGTGTCATCCGCGATGGGGGTCGTGTCGGTCGTGGCCGACGGGGCGCTGGTCATCGATGTCATGTGTTCCTCCATGATGTACGCACTCCGTTGAGCGGTCTGTATTCTAGCTTTCAGGACGAATCCTGGCCCGCTGAGGTGGAGATCTTGGGCCTTGATATGCCAAACATATTCCTATAATATGCGGCTGTCTATGGGATTTGTGGCCTTGATTCTATGCCTGGTGCTGGCGAAATGTTGCGATTTAGGCCCGAAACCGCGATCATCGTTCGCGAAACCCCTTGCTTCTTGCAGAGAGGGGTGAATTCGATCTATAGACGCTGGCTTCGCTCGGGAAGTTCGCGCGGATTCGATCAACCCGCGGTTCTGATTTCGGCTCCAAGGTCCGATATCGCGCGCTTCGTGAGCAGCTCGATCTGTGGATCAACCTCTTCATGGCGGAGGGTCCGCTCGTCGTCGCGGAACCGAAGTCGGATGGTGACCGACTTTCGGGCGTCGCCCAGCTGCTTGCCGCGGAAGATCCCGACGAGGTCCCATCCGACGCATTTGTCCAGGGCGAGCTCGGCCGCGAGCGACTCGACGGTACTCCAACGGGTCGATTCAGGGACGATCAGCGACAGGTCGCGCTCGATGCCGGGGAACTGCGGGAGCAGCTCGGCGTGCGAGCGGGGTGGGTACGCATCGATGAGCGTGGCGAGGGTGAGCTCGGCTCCGACGAGGGGCTGGTCCAGCTCGTGGGCTTTGAGCGCCGCGTCGGAGATCAGCCCGAACCCACCGATCAGGGTGGTGGAGTCCTCGTGTTTGACGCTGATTCGGGCGTAGGCGTCGGGGTTGTAGCCGGCGCTCTCGGGCTTGGCGGGCTCGACGATGGTCGTCGCGTTGGGCCCGAATACCGATTGCACGATCGTGTCGATCGAGCCACGCATCACGCGGATGGCGCTCTGGATGTCGTCGTGCTTGGCCTTTTTGCCTTCGAACGGGACGTCGATGAGCAGCGCAAGTGAGCGGTGCTCCTGTGTCTCGCGGGTGCCTTCTTTCTGTGCGAAGCACTGGGCGTGCTCGTACAGGCGGATCCCGCCGGGCGTTGAGGTGCGGGCGCTCTGGTTGGCGTGGCGCGTCGCGAGCAGCCCGAGCAGCACGCTGGGACGCAGGGTGGGCTCGGCCTTGCGTCGATCGTCGTCCACCGCGACCAGGTCGGTCCCGGCCCGTTTGAAGAGCTCACCCTTCTTGTGGGAGGTGAACGAGAAGGTGATGGTTTCGTAGAACCCGAGCCCTGTGAGAGCGCGTGCGATGGTGTTCATCGCCCGCTCGCTCGTCTGCGGCTCGCGCGCCCGCACGGGCAGGGTCTCCTGCACTGGGATCACTCCCAGCGAGCGTGCACGGGCGACTTCCTCGATCAGGTCGATCTCGCGGGTCACATCGTGCGAGCGATGGGGCGGGATGATGCACTTGAGGGTGCCGTCGGATTCGATCGTGGTTTTGAAGGACAGCGCGTTGAGCAGGTCGGCCATCTCGGTGGGGTCGGTGGTGACCCCGAGCATGAGATCGCAGCGATCCGGACGCAGCGAGATCGCTTTGTCCTCGGGGAGGGGTGCGCCTTGCGAGAGGACGCCCTCTGCGAGCTGCCCGCCGGACACTTCGCAGATGAGCGCGACCGCACGTTGGGCCGCGAAGTCGATGGAACGTGGGTCGATCCCACGCTCGAAGCGGAAGGCAGCATCCGTGCGGATCTGCAGGCGCCGCCCGGTGTTGCGAACGGAGACGGTGTCCCAGGTCGCCATCTCGAAGACGACAGTGGTGGTGCTTTCGTCCACTTGTGAATCGTGCCCGCCGATGATCCCCGCGAGGGATTGGGGGCGCTCGGCGTCCGCGACAACGAGATCGGATGATCGGAGCTCGTGCTCGCCCGCGTAGAGGGTCTTGACCTTCTCGCCGGGCGTAGCCTCGCGGACGATCAGTGTGCCGCCCGCGAGCTTGTCGTAATCGAACACATGGCACGGGTTGCCCAGCTCGAGGGTGATGTAGTTCGTGACATCGACGACGTTGTTGATCGATTTCTGCCCGAAGGACTCGATGGCCTGCTTCAACCACTCAGGGGACGGGCCGATCTTCACGTTGCGGATCAGGCGGGCGGTGAAGAGCGGGCACCGATCCGGGACGCGGTTCTCGAGCTTCAGCTCGTCGCCGATGGGGGGCCCGAGGGGCGATTGGTTGATCTCAGGGAGGGTCAGCACGCGGGGCTTGTCCGCGTACTGGGCTGCGGCGATCTCACGCGCGATCCCGACATGCCCGAGGCAGTCGCCCCGGTTGCTGGTAACCTCGACATCGAGGATGGTGTCGCCTTCGAGCCCGGGCTTGTGCTCTTCGATGGGCATCCCCGCTTGGGTCATGATGTGATCGACCTGATCTGCGGTCACATCGCCGGGGGTGAGGTACTGATTGAGCCAACGCAGTGAGATATCCATGGGAGCAAAGGATAGCAGGGTGCTGCCCGTAAGTGCGTCGCCTGATAGACTCTATAGATGATGCACATGATCCGAATCTGCGTGTTGATGGTGATTGGGGCGGTTCTCGCGTCCTGCTCCACGACGAACCAGCGCGACCCGATCGCATTCCCCGAGCAACGCCCGAGCGACTTCACCCTCGGGGTGGTGGTGTTCGGCGACCCGGACGCGGATTCAATCGAGATGCGATCGGCGCGGTACATCATCGAGCCCGACGGGACCCTCCGCGCGTCGTTCGGGGAGGGTTCGGACGGGCTGACTTATCCGCCGATCACGCGAAAAGTGGACGGTTCGACCATGGACGCGATCTGGGATCGGGTGCGGTCGATGGATCTGGAAGGCGATGATTGGCGCTCCGTTCAAGCACCCGAGCAGTTCCACGCGGAAATGGGATCGAACCGCGGGTATCTGCTGGAGGTGCGCTCGGATGTGACATTCAGCGCGTGGAGCACGGGCATGGACACCCAAGCGATGCGTTCGCTGACACGTGAGTTCGCGTCGCTGGCGTGGGTGGTCGATTGAGGCCTGTGCTTGAATCCATCGCAGAGAAGATCGAACTCAAGATCGACTCGGATGTGCATGTGCCCGTGATGATTGAGAGCCGGTTCGATGCAACCGAGATGTTCTGCTGGCGAACGCTCAACGAGCGAAAACGGATGTGCGAGTTCCTGATCGATATTGATTCTGGATGGTTTTATCGAATGACGCTCATGGTGACGGGGTGCGATCTGCAAGCCTACGAGGAGGGGGCGTTCCAGCCGGATCGCACAGAGATTGGTCATCCCGTGTTTCGTCCGCTGGACGGTGCAAAGCAGCCTCGTCACCTGCGCATTGTCGAATCAACGCGACCAATGTGGATCGGAATCACCAGTAACAGGCGTGAGTTGATGATCCGATTCAATGAGCAACGAGCGGTACGAGAAGTCGATTCTCAGCTGGGAATCGCTTGGGGCTTTGAGGAATCTGATGAGATGGTCTATATCCGTGTCTATGAGGGCCCCGACGACATGATCGATCATCTGATCGCAGATGCGGGCGCATTGTCCTCCTATCTCTCGGCGGATTCAGATCCGTGACCTACCCTTGAATATGGTTACGAACGATCCCCAGTCAGCCCCAAGTGACCTCATCGTCGGCATCGACCTCGGGACGACGAACTCCCTGGTTGCCATCGCGGACGCCTCCGGCCCGCGCGTGCTTGGCGACGAATCAGCGCAGGTCATGCCCTCGGTGGTCCGCGTGGAGCGGGACGGATCGTTCGTCGTGGGTCAGGCCGCGGCGGATCGGATCGTGGAGATGCCCGATCGGACCATCAACTCCGTCAAACGCCTGATGGGACGCTCGCTCAGGGACGCGCAGGCGGACGCGGCCTATCTCGGGTACGCCGTCATCGAGGGCGAGCACGACACCGCGCGGGTCCGGATCGAGACGGATGCGGGCGCAAAGGTGTACTCGCCGCAGGAAATCAGCGCGATGATCCTGCGTGAGCTCAAGCAGCGGGCAGAATCCGCGCTGGGGCAAACGGTGGAGAAGGCCGTGGTCACGGTCCCTGCGTACTTTGACGACGCGCAACGCCAGGCGACCCGCGATGCAGGGCGGCTCGCGGGCTTGGAGGTCGTGCGGATCGTCAACGAGCCCACCGCGGCAGCGCTCGCGTACGGGATCGGGACGCGCGGCGTGGGCCAATCCCAGACGATCGCGGTCTACGACCTCGGTGGCGGGACCTTCGATATCTCGATCCTGCGATTGGTGCCCGGCGAAGCGGAGGGTGAGACGGACTTCTTCCAGGTCTTGTCCACCGCGGGCGATACCCATCTGGGCGGCGACGATGTCGATCACATACTCGTCAAACTATTCACGGGCGAGATCGCGAAGCAGTTGGGACTGGACGAGGCCCAGCCGATGGACAGCTTCGACGCCTCCACACGGCGTGCGCTGGTCGGCTTCGCCCGGGCGGTCAAGCACAAGCTCAGCGAAGACGACGCGGCGCAGGTCGCGATCGATCTGGGCAACGGCAAGTCCTACGCACGCACGATCACACGCGACGAGTTTGAGTCGATGATCGCCGATTGGGTGCAGCGCTCGCTCGATGCGTGCACCCGCGCGATCCGTGACGCGAAGAAAGCAAACGGGAACGAAACCGTCGAAATCGATTCGGTCGTGATGGTGGGGGGCAGCACGCGGATCCCGATGGTGCGCGGGCGTGTAGGGGCGTTCTTCGGGGTTGAGCCGTATACCGCGCTGGACCCGGACCGGGTCGTCGCGATGGGGGCGGCGATGCAGGCATCGATCATCGCTGGCGCTCAGCGCGGTGAGGGCTCGTCGTCATTGCTCGTGGATGTCATCCCGTTGTCGCTGGGCATTGAGACGGCGGGGGGCGCGATGGCCAAGCTCATCATGCGGAACTCGAGTGTTCCCGCGCGGGCCGTCGAGCGGTTCAGCACGAGCGTGGATGGGCAGGTCAACGTCAAGATCAACGTCGTGCAGGGCGAGCGGGAGATGGTCGAGGACTGCCGATCGCTGGGCGTGTTCGACCTGCGCGGCATCCCGCCGATGCCCGCGGGGGTGCCCAAGCTCGTCGTGGAGTTCCTGATCGACGCGAACGGCGTGCTCAGCGTGTCGGCGATTGAGGAGCGCTCGGGCAAGCGGGCGCAGATCCAGATCGTGCCCAACCACGGGTTGTCGCGCGACGAGGTGGACCGGATCGAGCAGGAGAGCTTCACGCACGCGAAGGAAGATATGAACCGGCACCGCGTGGTGGACCTGATCACGAACTCCAAGCTCGACATCAAGTGGATCAGCGAGCGGTTCGAGAAGTTCGGCGATCTGCTCGAACCCGATGAGCACTCGACGCTGTCCAAAGCGCTCGACGAGCTCCGATCGTTTGTCACCAAGGGCGAGGACGACTGGACGAGCGTGGATCCCAACGCGTTCTACAGCGCGAAGGACGCGCTCGATCGCGCGAGCGTCCGCCTCCAGGAGATCGGGATCGCGCAGTCGCTCAAGGACGATGAGCGCCAAAGGGGCTGATCCATGAACGAGGACACCCGCGGGATCCGGCTCAGTGAATCGTTGATCCACGATATCGGGCTGATCGCGGGGCCGGTGCTGGCGATCGGGATGTACCTCTATCTCGCGCGTTTTCCGGAGCTTGGCGAGGACGGGCGCCGCCTCGCGGGGGTTGCCACGCTGATGGCAACATGGTGGGTGACCGAGGCGATCCCGCTCGCGGCGACGGCGCTCGTGCCGATTGTGAGCTTCCCGGTGCTGGGCATCCTGGGCATCACCGAGACGGGTGCGCAGTACGGGCACCCGCTGATCTTCCTGTTCATGGGTGGGCTAATGATGGGCAAGGGGCTTGAGCGGTGGGGTGCGCACCGGCGCTTGGCGTTGTGGATCATCCTGCTGGTGGGCACGAGCCCCAGGCGGATCGTGGCGGGCGTGATGCTCGCGGCCGCGCTGCTCAGCGCGTTTGTCAGCAACACCGCGACGGCGATGATGATGCTGCCGATCGTCGGCTCGATCGGGCTGCTCGCGTCGGGTGAGGGCGGAGATGGCCGAGCGGTCGAAGACGCGGATCCGGAGAGCACGGGGCGGTTCCATACTTGCCTGCTGCTCGCGCTCGCGTACGGCTGCTCGATCGGCGGGATCGCGACGATCATGGGCACGCCCCCGAACGGGTTTATGGCCGGGTTTATGCGCAACGAGATGGACATCGAGATGACCTACGCGCGGTGGCTGGGGATGGGGGTGCCGCTGAGCGCGGTGCTGCTCCCGGCAGCGTGGGCCTACCTCGTGTTTGTCGCGATGCGCGTGCGGATCCGAACGATCCCGGGCGGTAAGGCGCATATCCGTGAGCGACTCGCGGACCTCGGATCGATGGGGTCCGGGGAGATCCTGGCGTTGTCGATCTTCTCGCTGACGGCGCTGCTCTGGGTGACGCACGGGTGGATCGAGTCGCGGCTCGGGCTGGCGGCGGTCGATGATGGCGCCATCGCGATCTTCGGCGCGCTGCTGATGTTCGCGGTCCCGGTCGACCGGGCACGGACCAAGCGGGTGCTGAGCTGGGATCAGGCGGAAAAGATCCAGTGGGGGATCCTGATCCTGTTCGGCGGCGGCCTGGCCCTGGCGCAGGGCGTGACCGGAACCGGGTTCGACACGTGGATCGGGGAGCGGATCGCTCAGCTCGGGGATCCGGGCGAGTTGGGGCTGCTTGCCGGCACGAGCACGCTGATCGTGTTCCTCACCGAGATCACCTCTGACCACGAGCACGATGCTCCCGGTGCTCTCGGCGGCGGCGGAGAGCATGGAGATCTCGGCGGCCAAGCTCGTCGTGGTGGCGGCGGTGTCCGCGTCGTGCGCGTTCATGCTCCCCGTCGCGACACCACCCAACGCGATCGTCTTCTCGACCGGGCGGATCACGATCCGTCAGATGGCCCTTGTCGGTCTGGGTCTGAACCTCATCGCGATCGTGGTCATCTCACTGCTGGTCTGGCTGGGCGCGGATGTGCTGCTGGGCTTTGGCGCGTAGTTGGGCACGCCCCGGCGCTGGTTCTCGGACCGGGACTTGAGCCATCGGGTTTCCCAGTATCCCCAGACCGAACTGCTGGACCTCAGCGTTCGGGGGATCCGCTGGTCGGGTCAACCCGTGGCGGTGTCCGGGCGATGTCCGATGCATGAGTATCTCACGACGCATCGCTTCTATGTTCGCTTTCGCTTTCTGCGCCCTATCAACGTCTGCGGCGTCCGGGGCCGAGCTCAGCAGCGACGGCTCTACGCCCGGGCTGCGTGGATACTTCGTGAGCAACACGCGCGGCGTGAACCACATCGGTCACGTTGACTGGGCGGCGTATGACGAGCTGGTGCAGGTCGATCAGCTCAACTGGCCCAAAGCATCAGAGCAGGCGTTCTACGAGGGTGGACCAGAGACCTACTTCGGTGTCCGGTTTGTGGGCAAGATCGATATCCCGAGTTCGGGCGTCTGGAGCTTTTATCTCGGAAGCGACGACGGCAGCGTGCTGATTATCGACGGCGAGGTGCTGATCGAGCAGCCCTACCAGCAATCCTTCCGAACGCGGACCAGCTTCATGACCCTCGATGCCGGCGAGCACGACATCGAGGTCCGTTACTTCCAGGGCTACGGTCATACCGGGCTGGTGCTCGAGTGGGACGGCCCGGGCAGCGACGGGCGCGAGGTCATCCCTGCGAGCGCGTTCTCTTCGCCCGCGGAGGAGCCGAGCTTCGAGTCCCCGGGCGACGGGCTCTGGGCGTATTGGTTCGACAACGCCCGCCACGCGAGCAACGTCGGCCACATCGACTGGAACCAGGCGGATCTGGTCGAGACGGTCCAGAAGATCAGCTACCCCAAGACCCGCGGCGCGTTCCGCGTGGGTGGTCCCTCAGATTACTTCGGGGCACGCTTCATGGGCGTGATCGAGATCGATGAGCCCGGGGAGTGGCAGTTCGAGCTCGGCAGCGACCAGTCGGCGATCCTGTTCATCGACGGCGATCCGGTCGTGGTCGATGACGACGGTCACTCATACCGCTGGCGGTCGGGGACCAAGACGCTCGGCGTGGGTGAGTACACGATCGAGGTGCGGTACTGGGAGGGTTACTCCGACGCGGGGCTCGGGGTGGCATGGAAGGCGCCCAGCGAGACGTACGCGACGCTCATCCCGCCCAGCGCGTTCCGCCCCGGTGTGGGGGCCACGAACCCGAGCTCGGCGGGCGGGCTGCGTGTGTACAACCATGACAGTGCGCGCCACGCGAGCAACGTGGGCCAGGTCGATTGGGGCGATCACGACTCCGTCGACACGGTGCAGAACATCTATTACCCCAAAACGACCGGGAGCTTCGAGGCCGGTGGGCCCAGCGATTACTTCGCGAAGCGGTACCTGGGCAAGATCGACATCCCTACGACCGGCACATGGACCTTCGGGCTTGGCAGCGACCAGTCCGCGCGGATCTATATCGATGGTGTAGCGGTCGTCAACGACGCGAGCGGGCACTCCTTCCGATGGAGGTACGGCAGCAAGTCACTGACGGCGGGGCTGCACGATATCGAGGTGCAGTACTGGGAGGGCTACTCCGACGCGGGGCTCGTTGTGACGTGGCAGGGGCCCGGCGATGACTTCCAGGAAGTCATCCCATCGAGCGCCCTGTCCCAGAACGAGGTCGACCCGGTGCTCAACGCCGGCGGTGAGGGGCTGCGGGTGTATTGGGTGGACAACGCACGCCACGCCCAGCATGCCGGCCACATCGATTGGCAGAACTACGACCGGATGACGTTCGAGTCCAACATCGCGTGGGAGCTGACGCGGAACGCGTTCCCGGGCACGACGATCACGAACGACGAGGGCGTCTCGACGTCTCAGGGCGGGACGCAGACAGATTACTTCGGTCTTCGCGCCGAAGGGCTGATCCAGATCCCTTCCGAGGGCGAGTGGACCTTCGGGCTCGGCAGCGATCAGTCCGCGCAGCTGTTCATCGACGGTCAGCTGATCGTCAATGATCTCAGCGGGCATTCCTTCCGCTGGCGCTCGGGCACGATCGAGCTTGAGCCCGGGCTGTACCCTTTCGAGGTGCGTTATTGGGAAGGCTACTCCGATGCGGGCCTGCTGGTGAGCTGGACTCCCCCGGGCGGTGTTGAAGAGGTGATCCCGGCGAATGCCTTCTCGCACAGTGAGATCGAAACCCCGTACGACGCGGGGGGCGGGGGCGTGCGCGCCTACTGGACAACCGATGCACGCCACGCGAGCAACGCGGGGCAGATCGACTGGGATCGCCACGATCACGCGACCACGATCCAGAACATCGCGTACCGCAAGACGCAGGACGCGTTCGACGATCAGACACCCAGCGACTACTTCGGGCTGCGTGTGCTCGGCCAGATCGACATCCCGGCCAGCGGCGAGTGGCGATTCGGGCTCGGCAGCGACCAGTCCGCGATGGTGCTGATCGACGGCGAGCCCGTGGTCGTGGACACGAGCGGGCACTCGTACCGCTGGCGTCACGGGACGGTCCAGTTGGGCGCTGGTAAGCACGACATCGAAGTTCGGTTCTGGGAGGGATACTCCGACGCGGGCCTGCATCTGAGCTGGTCCGGGCCCACGGTGCCCGCGGAGATTATCGTTCCCCGCACGGCGCTGTCGCTGCGGGAAACCGAGACCCCGACGGCGACCGGCGGCGGACTGCGTGCATACTGGACCAGCAACGCGCGTCACGCGAGCAACGCGGGCCAGATCGACTATGCCGAGCATTCGAGCACTTCGATCGTGGACAACGTGTCCTGGCAGAAAACCCGTGGCGCGTTTTTCACGGACGGCCCGACGGATTACTTCGGGCTCCGCCTGATCTCGCGCCTGATCATCCCCGAGGAAGAGGGCGGCGAGTGGACGTTCCGCCTTGGGAGCGACCAGAGCGCGATCCTGCTGATCGACGATGAGCCGGTGGTGGTGGATACCAGCGGGCATTCGTACCGCTGGCGCTCGGGCACGATCAGTCTCACGCCCGGGGAGCACAAGTTTGAGGTGCGCTACTGGGAGGGCTACTCCGACGCGGGCCTGCACGTCACGTGGCAGGGGCCCAACGACCCGTTCGAAGAGATCATCCCGGCCAGCGCGTTCGATGCCTACGAGACCGACCCGGTGTTCGACGACGGCGAGGCGGCGCTGGCCACGGAGTGGTTCGGCGATACGCGCGGCTACACCATGGACTCGTTCGCCTGGGAATCGCCCATCAAGCTCACGACCGAGGCGCGGGTGAGCTGGAACAAGACCCGCTCGGCGTTCACGTCCGGCGTGCCCGCGGACTACTTCGCAACGCGGATCACGGGCACGCTAAACGTCTCCGAAACAGGGACATGGACGTTCCGTGTTGGCTCTGACCAGTACGCACGCCTGATGATCAATGGCTCCACGATCGTTGACGATTCGAGCGGGCACTCGTTCCGCTGGAGGAGCGGCGAGGTGACGCTGGAGGCGGGTGAGCACGAGCTCGTGGTCGAGTTTATGGAGGGCTACTCCGATGCGGGGCTGTTCCTGACATGGCAGGGCCCGAGCGACAAGTTCGAGGAAGTGATCCCTGCCAGCGCGTTCGTGCCACGCAGCGAGCGTGTGAGAGTGGTGCAGTGGCGTGAGATCGGCGGCGAATCCAACCGGTGATCAGCCCGCGACGCTGATTGTCTCGCTTTCGGGTATGAACAGTTCCGCGCCCTCGCCGGCGATGAAGAAGTGCTCGGTATTGCGGACCTTGCCGACACGCCCGACCTTCTCGCCGCGTTGGTTGTGAATGCCGATCTTGCAGCCCACATACCGCGGGTGATCGTGGTCGATGATCGCGATCGGGCCGATCGGACTGAGCATCGACTCGATCTGATCGCGATCGAGGTACCCCTCGTCGTTGAAGGAGAGGATCAGGGTGCGGGCATCGATCGCGTCGATCACGGATCGCAGCGCGTCCTCGATGCGGACCTTGGAGTTAAAGTGGCTCTTGCGTTCCCGGCAGTCGATCCGCTTGCACGCCACGCCGTAGGTCTCCGGATCGTCCCAGCGCACGAGTGTTTCCCAGACGTGGTAGTTGCCGAGGTATGAGTGCTGGTTGTAGGGCGGGTCGAGGTAGGCGATGTCGGCGCTGAGCCCGTGGGCGGCCTCGAGCGCATCCAGCTGGAACGCTCTGCAGGGCTGGCCCTCGGGGTGCGGGAGGATGTTGGGGAGTCGCAGCTCGATAGGCTTGAGCGCTCGCGGGGCCCATGACTTGAGATAGGCCATCTGCACGCCCGTTGTTGAATCAACCCGGTCCGCAGCTTCGATCAGGCTGGTGAGGACCACCGCGCGGAGCTCGGGTTCGAGGCAGAGCGACTCGATGTGCTCACGCATCGACTCGATGCGAGCACCGTTCTCGGGTGTGAAGTAGCGTGCGGCCCTGCAATAGGTCTCCGTGAACGGCCCGTCACGGCCCGGCAGCGCGTTGAGATCGTGGATGATCCGTGTCGCGTCGCGCTCGACCCTGGCGGCATCGGCCTGGATGTAGCACATGGCGAGGGTGTGGGCGTAACTGTTGTGATCGTTGGCGATCACCCCGAATCCCGCGTTCTTCAGGGCGTGGCCCACGCGTGAGGTGCCCGAGAACAGATCGAGCACGGTTCCCGAATGAGGGCGCAGGGTCTCACACACCGAGACGATGTGCTCAACGAGCAGCCGCTTTGATCCGAGATACTTGATCACCGATGATTCATCGGCGACAGCGGGTGGATCCGGCCAGATTGTACGAGCGAATGCCTACCATACAGGTCGCGGACGCGAGGTGCACCACGAGCACGGGAGGACGCGCCCGCCTGACATTCACACAGGGGCCGCGATCGTGCCGACGAAACCGAACCGTGATTCTTCCGCCAGACTCTGGAAGGTGATGCTCCCGCGTGTGATCGCGGTGATCGTCCTGCTCGCCGGGGCCGTCGGGATCTTCCAGATCATGATGCTGACACGCGCAGAGAGCGAGAAGCGCCCGCCGGAGGTCGCGTCGATCGTTGTCCACGCGATCGATTCCGAGCATCGCTCCACGGACCGGGTGTGGTCCGGGTACGGCACAGCGCGGACCATGCGCTCGGCGGACCTGGTCGCGGAGGTTTCGGGGCGTGTTGTTGAACGTGCCGACGCGATCGAGGCCGGCGCCAACGTGCGACGCGGCGAACTCATCATCCGTCTCGAGGACACCGATTACATCAACGCGCTGGACGCGGCCCGCCAGTCCGTCCGCGCTATCGAGGCGCAGATCGAGGGTCTCGATGTCGAGGAGGAGCAGACCCGCCTGCAGGTCCAGTACGCCAGCGAAGAGATCGAGACCGCGAAGCGCGACCTCGGGCGGATCGAAGAGGCGATCGCCGCCGGCGCGGGCAACGATGGCGAGCGCGACAGCGTGTACGCCGCGCTCCTTCGCTCGCAGCGCCAGCTCGCCGCCCTGCGTCAGCAGCTCGACCTGATCCCGTCTCGCCGCCTGCAGCTGCAGGCCCAGCTCTCGTCCCAGCGGGCCACCGCGCGCACCGCGGAGCAGAACGTCGAGCGTTCATCGATCCGAGCGCCGTTCGATTCGCAGCTGCAGCGCGTGACGCCGCGTGTGGGCGACTGGGTGGCGCTGGGGAGCAACGTGGCGCGGGTCGTGGACCTGTCTCAACTGGAGATCCCGCTCAAGCTGCCCGCGTCGTCCTCGGCATGGGTCCGCGTTGGTGACGAGGCGCAGTTCTGGGTCCGCGAACCGACCGGCGAGCCCGACTGGGTCGGCCAGATCGTGCGCGTCGCGCCCGAGGCGGATTCATCGAGCCGGACCATCACCGTGTTCGCGGAGGTCGCACAGGACCCGGGTGATCCGGACCGCCTGCTGCCCGGGCAGTTCGTGCACGGGCGGGTGCTCTCGCACGACCCGCACGACCGGGTGATCCTGCCCCGCCGAGCGGTGCAGTCGGGGACCGTGTTCGTCGCGGGCGAGCTGCAAGACGGGTACCGCGTGATCGACAAGGTGCCAGTCCGCGTCGCGTACAGCTTCGAGGGGCGACGCCCGTCGATCGATCCCAACGAGAACCAGTGGGTCGCGCTTGAGCTCGGCTACGAACCCATCGAGGGATCGCACGTCGTGGTCTCGCTGCTGGATCAGGTAGTCACCGGCATGCGTGTCCGCCTGCGCCGGGACCCGGCGCTGGAGCCGGTACCACAGCCGCAGGAAACGCCGATCCAAGCAGAGACGGCAGCAGGTGAGAACGAAGGGAGCACGCCGTGAGTCTCGCGAGATTCGGCGTTCGCAAGCCCGTTGTCGCCAATCTGGTGATGTTCGCGATCATCGGGGCGGGGATCATCTTCGGAGTGGGCCTGCGCCGCGAGTTCTTCCCGTACGTGGAGCCGCGGATCATCACGATCGCCGCGCCGTACCCCGGGGCCGCGCCTGAGGAGGTCGAGGACGCGCTGGCGACCAAGATCGAGGACCGGGTCTCGGACCTGACGGGCGTCAAGGAGATCAACTCCACCGTCGCGGAGGGGGCGGCGAACGTCACGGTCGAGTTCGAGGAGGGCTACTCGATCCAGGAGGCGCTGCTCGATGTCAAGCGCGAGATGGACGCGATCCAGGACCTGCCCGACGACGTGGACAACATCGTCGTGGACATCCTCGAGCCCAACATGCCGGCGATCATCGTGGCGATCTACGGCGATGCGGACGAGCGGTCGATGAAGAACTTCATCACCCAGACGCGTGACGATCTGCTCACGCTCCCGGAGATCACCGACGTGCAGCCCGGCGGGCTGCGCCGCGATGAGCTGCGTGTCGAGGTGTCGCCCGAGCAGGCGATCGAGCACGGGCTGTCGCTGCCGGCCATCGCAGACCGCATCCGCGCCGCGATGATCGAGCTGCCGGGCGGCACGGTCAAAACAGACACGAGCACCATCTCCGTGCGATCCGTTGGCGTCGAGGAGCGGGCGGACACCGTCCGCGAGATCGTGATCAAGGCCACCGGCGACGGCGGCGTGGTCCGCGTGGGCGACGTGGCGCAGGTGTACGACGGCTTCGTGGACACGGAGCTGATGACCCGCTACGAGGGCGAGCCGACCATGACGCTCACGGTCTTCCGCGTGGGCGATCAGGACGTCATCCGCATCGCGGAACTGGTCAAGGCCTACGTCGCGGGGCGCAAGGGCGAGGACTACACCGCGAGCAGCGGGGAAAAGATCAAGCTCGCGATGTCCAAGCTTCAGCCACAGCCCGAGGAGGGGGCTCAGGGATCGCGGGGTCCGCCGGACGCGGAGCCCGAGTACAGCTCTGAGTTGTACACGGCTTGGAAGCTTGGGCACGATCGCTGGGAGGTGGCGGCGCCCCCGGGCACGCTGATGACGACGACCGACCTCGCACGGTTCGTCGAGGGCCGCCTCGACCTGCTGCTGCGTAACGCGCTGCAGGGTGGTCTGCTGGTGTTCATCACGCTGGTGCTGCTGCTCAACTGGCGTATCTCGTTCTGGGTGGCCGCGGGCCTGACGGTGTCGCTGCTGGGCACGCTCACGCTGATGGCCGCGATGGACATCTCGCTGAATTTCCTGACCATGTTCGGGCTGATCATCGTCATCGGTGTGCTCGTGGACGACGCGATCGTGGTCGCCGAAAACATCACCACACGCCACGAGAAGGGCGAGCCCGCGCTCGTCGCGGCCGTGCACGGCACCGACCAGGTCGCCTGGCCCGTCGTGTCCACCGTTCTGACCACGGTCTTCGCCTTCCTGCCGCTGGGGCTGATGGACGGGCAGATCGGCGACTTCATGAACGTCATGCCCTGGGTCGTGGGCTGCGCGCTGGGCGTTTCGCTGATCGAGTGTCTGTTTATCCTGCCGGTGCACATGGGTCACTCGCTACGCAAAGTGGACCAGATCCGCGAGAACGGGCGCAAGGAGCACCGCTTCGCGCTCTTCCGCAAGATTTCCAAGCTCGAGCAGCGCTACGACGAGTGGCGCGACCGCACCGTTCAGCACAAGATCCTCCCCGCCTACGAGCGCCTGCTGCGCGCTTCGGTCAGCTTCCGCTATGTCACGCTCGCGACTGTGAGCGCGATCCTGATCATCTCACTTGGACTCGTGGCCTCCGGTCGATTGCAGTTCATCCTCTTTGAGACCGACGACGCGGAGACGGTCAACATCACCATTACCATGCCCATCGGCACGCCGCTGGAGCAGACGGCCGAGGTCGTGCGGCGTTACGAGCGGGTGTGCCTGGATATCCCGGAGATCGACTCGACGTTCGCGATGGCGGGCGCGGTCAGCGACCTGGAGGGCGCGGGCGGCGATTCGTCGTCATCGCACGTCGGGCAGCTGATCCTCGAGCTCAAGAGCGCCGAGAACCGCGACCGGACCAGCGTCGCGATCCAGGACGAGATCCGCGAGCGCGTCGGCGAGATCCCGAGTGTCAAGAACGTGCGCATGGAAGGGATGAGCGGCGGGCCGTCAGGACCTGCCCTGACCTTCACCGTCGTCGGCGACTCGATCGAGCAGCTCGACGTCGCGGTCGCGCGGATCAAGGACACGCTCGACGATTACGAGGCGGTCTACGGCATCAGCGACGACTCCGACCGCGGGCAGCGCGAGCTGCGTTTCACGCTGCGTGACGGCGCCAGCGAGCTGGGTTTCACCCGTGCCGATCTGGGTCGTCAGATCCAAGCGGCGGTGTTCGGACTCGAGGCCTTCACGTTCGCGGGCAACCGGGAGGACATCGACGTGCGCGTCACGGTGCCCGAGCGTGTCCGCCGCTCCAGCGCCCAGATCGAGAACATGTACGTCTTCACCCCGGCGGGGATGCCCGTGCCGCTGACCGAGGTCGCGACGATCGAGGAATCGCAGGCCTACGCCACCATCCGCCGGTTGGACCGCAAGCGGGCCATCTCGGTACAGGCCGACGTGTATCGCGAGCTCGAGAACCCCGACCAGCTCGCGGCCCAGCTGCGCCCGATCCTCGAGCAGGAGATCAGCGATCTGCACGGCGTGCAGATGGTTCAGCGCGGTCGGCAGAAGGACTTTTCCGATTCGATGAAGTCACTCCCGGTGGGGATGCTCGTCGCATCGGGGCTGATCTATGTGGTCTTGGCGTGGCTGTTCGCGAGCTTTATCCAGCCCATCGTCGTGATGCTGGCGATCCCGTTCGCCATGATCGGGATGATCTGGGGTCACGTGATCATGGGCTCGTCGATGACGTTCCTCTCGATGATCGGCTTCATTGCGCTGGCGGGGATTGTCGTCAACGACTCGCTGATCTTTATGCAGTTCTTCAACCAGCGCCGCACCGAGGGGCTGGACGTTTTCGACGCGGCCGTCGCGACGGGCAAGGCCCGCTTCCGCGCGATCATGCTCACGACGATCACGACGGTGCTGGGCATCACGCCGCTGATGCTCGAGACCAGCTTCCAGGCCAAGTTCCTGATCCCGATGGCGATCACCATCGCGTTCGGGCTGATGAGCGCCACGTTCATCATCCTGCTGGTGTTGCCCAGCCTGCTACTGATCTTCGACGACATCACCCACGCCATCCGCGTCGCCTGGACCGGCAACACGGAGTTGGAGCGCGCCAACCCACGGGTGGAAGACCCCGACATCGCATTCCTGGAGAAGGAAGCGCACCTGAGTTCGGAGTGAGGGGCGAGCGATCACTCGGGCGTGATGCTGACGCTCATTGGCTCGCCGTCGCGGAGGAACTCGATCCGGATCGGCATCCCAGAGGATGCGGACTCGAAGTACCGGGCCAGGCGATCGGCGCTGGGGATCTGCTGCCCGTCGATCTCGACGATGAAGTCCCCAGCGCGAAGACCCCGTTTGTTCGCGATTGATCCGATCTCGATATCGACGATCTGGTATCCCTCGATCTCGCGCACGCGGCGGGCGCTGATCCGCTCGCGCCAAAGCGCGGGGATGACACCGACACCGATATTCTCGATGTACTCGCCCCCCCTGTTCATGACCTGGGCCCGGTCACGATCGGACAGGATCGCTGAAACTGAGCGCTCGTCGCCGTTGCGGATGTAGGTGATCTCCGCGGGCTCGTTGGGCTTGATGAGCATGATGGCGTTGCTCAGGCGCACGAGGTTCTCGGTGGTGCGTCCGCCGATCTTCGTGATGATGTCGCCCGACTCGAGCCCGGCCTCCTCCGCGGGGCCATCGGGCAGGATCCGCCCGATGACCACGCCGCCGGGGATCTGCATCTCGTGGGCGAGGACGGGGTCCAGCGGGGCCATCTGGATGCCCAGCCAGCCGCGCTGCACGTCGCCGGTTTCGATGATCTGCTCCATCACAGACTGGGCGATGTCCGAGGGGATCGCAAACCCCAACCCGTTGTTGCTGCCCGTGCGCGAGATGATCGCGGTGTTGATGCCCACGATGTTGCCGTTGAGATCGACCAGCGGCCCGCCCGAGTTGCCCGGGTTGATGGCGGCGTCGGTCTGGATGTACTCCTGAAGCCCCTGCGAGCCGGCGTTCTCGCTGCCCGGCCCGAGTCCGCCGCGACCCTTGGCGCTGACGATGCCCGCGGTCACGGTCTGGTCAAACCCGAAGGGCGAGCCCACGGCCAGGACCCACTGGCCCACCTTGAGGGCCTCGGAATCCGCGAAGCGGGCCGGCTTGAGGTCGTCGGCCTCAACCTTGAGCACCGCGATGTCCGACTCGGGGAATGTCCCGATCAGGTCCGCGGGCAGCTCGCGCCCGTCGAAGAGGCGGACAACGATGGAGTTGCCGTTCTCGATGACATGGTTGTTGGTGACGATGTAGCCGCGCTGGTCGACGACCACGCCCGACCCGAGCCCGCCGTTCACGCTGCCCCGGCGCGTGTTGGTCCGCGTGGTGATGTGCACGACGGAGGGTTCGATCTGTTCCGCGGCGTACGAGAAGGCCTCGGAGATGTTAAAGGCCATCGACATCGCGTGGCGCTGGCCCTCATCGGGCTCGACGAGGGTCTCGGCGGTCGTGCTGATCCCGGAGTCCGCGAGCGTCTGGGATGAGTAGACGGCCGCGGAACCCGCGAGCAGGGCGATGGTTGGGATGAGGATTGCTTTGTTGTTATGCATCATTTGCCTCCTACACACGATCACACACAGAACGATCGGCCCGCTGACGGGGTTCGATGCAGATTGTGCTTTGGGCGCGAGACCCGAGCCGTGCCAGAGGGATGAATGGGATTAAGCGATCCCGTATTCCGCCCAACTCGAACTCGTTTCCGTCACCCGGACGCGTTCGAGCGTCAGATGGGTCGGGAGGGAGAACGAGTTCCCCGTTTTCGGGTCCGTAAAGACACCCCCGGCCCGGATCTGGCGCTCGACGTACCCGTAGATGCGCTCCGCGAGCACTTCCGTCGTCGGATCCGTCCCTTCCAGAACGATCAACCGATCCCGATATTGCTCCTCGAGCGAATCGAGTATCGCATCGTCCGAGTTGACCATCAGGGCGTGGTCGTGCTGGTCCAGATAATCCTTTACGGCCAGCTTGAGGGCCTTGAAATCGCAGACCATGTCATTCTCGTCCAGGCGGTCGGCGCTGATCACCAGGTCCACCCGGCGCGAGTGCCCATGGGGGAATCGGCACCGCCCGGGGTGCTTGGAGAGCATGTGCCCGTTCTCGATCTCAAAGGATTTGCAGACGCGGTAGATCATGGGAGGGGATTGTAGGTGGCAGACGAGCGGCGAGGAATCACGTACCCCGTGTATCACCGAACAGCTGGATGTGCACCCGCGGGCAGTAGCTCCAGCCGCGTCGCACGCATTCGTCGATGATCCACTGGATCGACGCGTTGTCGGGGACGGTGACGCCCTCCGGCATGAGCATCACGTCGTGGGGGGCGTAGCCGCTGATCTGATCGAGGACGGATTCGATCTCGGGCAGGTCGTCGGGGCCCGCGACGACGAACTTCATCTGCCGATCCGGCGTCGACGCGATCAGCGTGTTGAGCGCTTCGAAGCTGAGGCGCCGCTGCTCGTGACGCGTCGCCCAAACGCCGTCCGGGTCGCGTGGGTCGCCCACCGGGGTTGAGTTGGCGAGCTTGGGCGACAGGCTCAGCAGGTGGCACGACACGCCGGGCAGGGTGACGGTGCCGGCGGTCTCGATCGTGATGTGCAGGCCGCGCTTCGCCAGCTCGTTGCTCAGCGGGACCAGCCCCTTGAAGATCATCGGCTCGCCACCGGTGAGCACGGCGTGCTTCACCCCTGATGCAACGGCCTCCTCGACCAGCGAGTCGATGGTCCGGTCTGTCTTTTCCGGGTTCCAGCTCGCGTAGGGCGTGTCGCACCAGGTGCAGCGCAGGTTGCACCCCGCGAGCCGGCAGAACCAGCTCGGCGTCCCGGTGAGCTTGCCTTCGCCCTGGATCGAGACGAAGGTTTCCGAGATGGGCAGGATATCGCTCATGAGTGCGCGGTGCTGTAACGGGTGGGGTCCTCGATGCCCGCCTCGATGAAGCCGTTGCGCCGCAGCGCGCACGAGTCGCAGCGCCCGCAGGCACCGCCGGTCTCGTCTGGGTCGTAGCACGAGTGGGTCATGGCGTAATTGACACCCAGGTCTGTTCCTTTCGAGATGATCTGGGCTTTGGTCATGACGATCAACGGTGTGTGCACCTTGATCGCGTTCCCATCGACGCCCAGTTTGGTCGCGAGGTTGGCGGTGCGGGTGAACGATTCGATGAACTCGGGCCGGCAGTCCGGGTAGCCCGAGTAGTCGATCGCGTTGACGCCGATGAAGAGGTTCGACGCGCCCAGTGTTTCGGCGTATCCCAGCGCGATCGAGAGGAACACGAGGTTCCGGGCCGGCACGTAGGTGACGGGGATGTCGTCCATGCTCGATTCGTCGCGGTCCTTGGGCACGGCGATGTCGCTGCTGGTCAGGGCGCTGCCGCCGAACTGCCCGATGTCGAGCTCGAAGACCCGGTGCGAAGCGGCCCCGAGGGCATCGGCGATGCGGGCGCATGCGTCGAGCTCGTGGCGGTGGCGTTGTCCGTAGTCGAACGCGAGCGCGTGGCAGGTATACCCCTGATTTTGGGCGATCGCGAGCACGGTCGCGGAGTCGAGGCCGCCCGAGAGCAGCACGACGGCGGTTTGATTCTGGGAAAGTGGTTGCATTGCAACGTTCTGCATCTCAGAAGGTTATGGCGATCTCGGACGGAAATTGTGCAACACGCCATCTCAAAATCCGTTAAGATAGGGTATGCCACTCTCTGTACTCAACGCGAGGGTGCTGTGTATTCGCCCCATCGGGGTCACCTCCGATTACTGTCCTGTCTGCCGGCAGGAGCGCCGTTTCCACCTCGCCCAAGCGGAGCGACGCCGCTACTTCCTTTGCTTCGATCAGGGACGCGAGGGCCACCCTCACCACGAGCTGACTTGCTTTGTGTGCGGGTGCAAGTGCGAGCGGCCGGCCGAGGAGCGTCCGATCGAGATCCTGCCCGATCCGAAGAACGCCGGGACCTACGAGCCCGAGCCGCTGCCCATCGTGCGATCACGCATCCGAGATTGCGTGGCGATGGAGGACGCGCTCCAGTCTGGCAAGCTCCAGGGTGAGGACCGTGAGGAAATGATCCGCCACACGATCTACTCGTTCGCGCGGATCTACGACGAGGACCCGTTCGAGCGGATCAAGCCGTGGGTTATGCTGCTGATAGCGTTGACGATCGCATCGCTGGCGGTATTCGGCATCATCGCGATGCAGCAGAGCGGCTCGAAGACACCGCTGATCGCCGCGGGCGGCGCGATCGTTGTGATCATCGCAGCGTTGATGTACTGGGTCACGACCCACTCGCCCCGCAAGCGGGTGCGGACATGGCTTGCTACGGCGCTGCTGCCGATCGACCCGTCACGCGAGGAGATCGCTCAGGCACGACGCGAGATGCAGGCCTCACGCATCAAGGCGGGCGACGCGATCCGCAGCGAGAAGGTGCTCGCGAAGATGAAGAAGCTCAAAGCCAGCGTCTGATCTGCTCTGAATCAATCTCAATAGGGGGACAGCGGATTGTGCACATCGTGTACAATCCGCTGATTCTATTGCAACCCCGGAGGTTTTCATGATCACCCGATTTGCCGCGTTGTGCTTCACCCTGCTCTCTGCGACCGCGAGCGCGGATATCCAGCTCAACGTCGCGGAGTTCCCCCCCGAGCAGCGCGAGCAGCTCAGCGCGATCGCTGAGCAGGTGGAACGCACCTGCTCGGAGGTATTCGGCGAGGACGTCGCCTCGACGGTCGATCATGCCCTGATCGAGGTGCACCTGCAGTACAAGGATTACGAGCGGGTCGATCGCGAGATGAACAGCGGGGCGTACCGCACGAACTGGTCGTTCGTTTCTCCGCGGAGCATGCAGGCCCACGTCGCGCTCCAGCCGCCGCTGGAGTACAGCGTGCTCGTGGAGACCGGGTTGCCGCTGCAGACCAAGATCCGCGTGGCGAACGTGGCGGTGTACCTGTGCCTGTATCGTGCCTACGAGAACGGCGCCTCGTTCCCGGACTGGCTCCGCCGCGGGCTCTCGATACAGATCGGGAGCATGGCGCTGCGTGAGCTGGGCGTGATGGGCGATCTGGAGATGGAGCCCTGGACTTCCACGGAGATCCATTCGATCCGTCGTCTCTTCGAGGACGAGCCCCGTTTCGATATCGAAGCGATCCTGGAGAATGAAACCGAGGACATCGCATCGGGTCGGATCGCCTCCGTGCGTGGCGCGTTTGTTGGCTGGCTCATGGAGCTGGGCGTGCTGGGCGAGGTGCTCGGTCATGCCGAGCAGCGCAGCGATGAGGCGCAGCTGCGGGCCGCGACGCTCGCCGCGATCGCGGGCGCCGGCGTCGAGGACGCCGACAAGGCGTTCCGTGACTGGATCGACGCCTTCGATCCGGAGTGGGACGAGGAGGTCCGCTCGCTGACGACGCGGGGCGACGAGTGGTTCCACAGCGCCTGGGATCGGCGCAAGGCCGTCTGCTGGAACAAGCAGACGCTGGGCAGCCGCGACTGGGAGATCACCGGCTCCGTGAAGGTCTTCGACCGCGACAACGCGCAGATGGACGTGCTATTCGGCTACACCGAAGCCGGGTTCATGACCGTCGCCCTGAGCCCCGAGTTCGGGCTCAAGATCTTCCACTGCCAGCTCGAGGACGGCGACCGCGACAAGGACAAGTGGGTGCGCCTGGAGACCAAGGAGCTGCGCACGCTGGAGATCGGTGAGTGGGCCGATTTCTCCATCAGCAAGCGCCGCAACCGCCTGATTGTCAAGATCAACCGCGAGCGTCCGATTATGCTCGATGTGGGCGACATCGACCTCGACGGCAACTGGGGGCTCGGGTGCCAGTACCGATCCGCAGGGATGTGGCGGAACGTGGTGGTGGATTGACACACGATGATTGTGCCGGAACCTTGTAGGGCGTGCGCAGCATGACAATTGATGAGCCGATATCAGTTGATCTCCATTCGCCGGGCGAGTTACCGATGCTCGGCAAAGAGCGGTTTGTGTCGAACCCGCGTTCGATGCGGGTCGCTCACATCTGGATCGCGTTGTTCTTCCTGATCATGCTCGTGATCATTATGATCGAGGGGTTTCATCTGCTCGCGTTCTTCACATTTCTTGGGCTAGCGGGCATTGCGAGTGCGTTCGTCGAGCTGCTCGTGCACTTAGGACGCGAGGGAGCCATCACGATCGATTATGAGCGTCGGCTCGTCATTCTAGAGCATGTCGTGTACCCGGAGAACTTCTGGGATTTTCGTGCCAAGCGTGAGGTTGTGCTCCCTTTCTCTTCGATCCTGTGTGTTCAGGAGATTAGAAACAGTGGGATCAAGAGCTACTTCGTCTACACCCGCACGAGCCGGTTCAGCCTTGGTCGCACGATCGACCGGGTAGATCGACTTGCTGTGCTGCTTGGCGACATCGCGGAGGGGACTGGTCCGGTGCACCCGATTCGGAATATCTGGGTGATCGGTTTCGCGGCGGGCTTTGCGGGGTTGGCGATCGTTGCGTTGCTTGGCTGGTTGCTCGGTTGGATCTGATCAAAACTTCCGAAGCACACCCGCATTAAAACTCCGCCCCTCGCGCCGGAACTTGCGCTCGAAGTTCGTGCCGACGAGTTCGCCCTCGCCCGCGGATTCGGGCTTATCGAAGCTCGTGTACTCGAAGGGGAGTGTTTCGCATCCATCGAGGAACGCGCGGACTTTCTGCGGTGCCGCAGGGATGCTTGGGCGTTTGAAATGCGCTTCTGCTGTTGACGAGCCCATTGCCCACAGATCGAAATGCGCCAGGTCCCACGCCCACAGCTCGTCGTGATCGGTGACGACACGGAGCTCGCCGCCCGGTTTGAGGCAGCGCCAGATGTCGTAGAGCGTCTGGTGCTGGATCACGCGCTTCTTGTGGTGCTTCTTCTTGGGCCATGGGTCGGAGAAGTACAGGTGCACGACATCGATGATCGCGTCGGGGCAGCGCCATTGCAGGAGCTGGGCCGCGTCGGAGTGCAGCACGCGGACGTTTGTGTGCGTGCCCTCGTTCTCACGTCGGCGGCGGATGCGGTCGGCGATGTAGGCCGCGAACTCGCCGGCCCACTCGATCCCGAGGAAGTTGGTGTCGGGCTGCAGGTCGGCCTGTTGCACCAGGAACGCCCCCTTGCCCGAGCCGATCTCCAGCTCGAAACGGCGGTTTGGGTGCTCGAACCATTCGCGGATGTCGATCCGCCCGGATTCCGGGTCGTCGATGATCGAGTCCGGGAGTTCCGGCAGTTCATCGCGTGAGATCCCAACGACGCCCAGCGCCGGGTCGAGGGGTTTGCCGTGTCCGAGTCCGAATGACATGGGGGAGTGTATGGCCGTGGGAAAGATGGAACCACAGAGCACACAGAGCACACAGAGAAGAAATGCAGAGTAAGGATGGGGAGTTGTAAAGAGAAGAGCAGGGTCGTGATGAGAGGCTTACCTATTCTGAACCTCTTCTCTGACTTGTCTCTGTGTGCTCTGTGTGCTCTGTGGTGAAGTCTTGATCGCAGTCCTAGCGTTCTCCATGCCCGAAACACCCCCAACCACCGGAACCACCCGTCTCCGCGTCCGTTATGTCGAGTGCGACCCGATGGGGGTGGCGCACCATTCGAGTTATCTGCCCTGGATGGAGATGGGGCGCACGGAGTTGTTGCGGGAAGTGGGGGAGAGTTACGCAGCCCTCGAAGCGGCCGGCGTGTTTCTGGTGGTGACCAAGCTCGAGGTGAAGTACCGACGCCCGATCCGATACGACGATGTGATCGAACTCCGCACGAGCGTGTCGGGATCGACGAAGGTCAAGCTCATGCATTCGTATGAGCTGGTGCTTGTTGAGCGAGGCGGGGAGAAGCCCGACGGATCAAAGGACCCGAGCGTGCCGATCGATGGCGTGTGCGCGGTGGCGAGCACGGAGATCGCGTGCGTGGGTGGGGATGGGAGACTGAGGGCGCTGCCGGGGTGGTTGGTGGGATCATCTTCTTGAGACAATCTTCCAGTCGACGAGCCGATCGTGTTCGTTGAATGTGAGTGTGAACCATTGGTTGCGTGCTTCGTATCGCGATACTTCACCAAACCGATTCATCGAACCCACACCCTCGCCGTTTCGTCCGATTTCGTATGCGAGATCGTGATCGCCGGAGATAAAGAGGCTGCTGCTTCCAAGCAGCGACTCGACTTCATCGATCGTCATGCCACGATGGAGCACATTGCGTTGCAGATCGAGCATCATCATCTGGCGAATCTGCACATCGCTACTGAAAGAGACTTCTTTCCATCGTTGAGAATCGAACGGGATGTGCGACGGCTTCGCTGTCAGTACAAAGTACAGCCCGGTCGCGGTGATGCTGCCGCCGATGATGAGGAACGCGATACAGAATCGGCGTTAGGTGCGGGTTTCACAAGTCATATCACGCATGGTCATCAACTCTCCTCCCCCGGGCTTCCGGGGGAGGTGGCTCCGGCGCAGCCGGAGACGGAGGGGGTCTTCGCAACAGATCGTAACCGGATCTGTTCTTCACATTCGCGTCGAATATCCATCAAGACTTGCTCTAGATGATCGCGGACATCGCTCGCGGCGAACCGAATCACACGGATACCTTGCCCTTCCATCCATGTGTTCCGTCGTTGATCAGCAATCGGGTCGTGGTCCGATCCATCAACTTCTACAACAAGACGAGCAGCGTGGCAATAGAAGTCCGCGATGTATGGCCCGATCGCGACCTGCTTGCGAAAGTGGAGCCCGTTGAGTTTCTTGGCTTTGATGGCGAGCCAAAGGCGGCATTCTGGTGGGGTGAGTGTTCGCCGGAGTTGTTTGGCTCGGAAGGTGGCGGTGGCATCTGCTTGGATCTTCGATCTGAATGTCTTCGGTTCGTCCAAGGGAGACCCCCTCCGCCTCGCTGCGCTCGGCACCTCCCCCGGAAGCCCGGGGGAGGAGAGTGTGTTACATCAACCGCTCAATCGCCTGCGACACATTCCGGATCGGGATCAGTTCCATCCCCTTGATCTTCGGAAGCTTGTGCTTACCCGGGTCGGGGATGAAGGCGTGGGTGTACCCGAGGCGGGCCGACTCGCGGAGGCGTTGTTCGAGCTGGGTGGCGGGTCTCAGTTCGCCTCCCAATCCGACTTCGCCGATCGCGATGGTGGTGGGGGGGAGCGAGCGTTTGTAGTGGGCGCCGGCAATAGCGAGCGCCAGCGCGAGGTCGGCGGCGGGTTCGATGATTTTGAGGCCGCCAACAGCGGACGCGAAGACATCGCGATCCGCGAGGCGGAGCCCGCCGTGCTGCTCCAGAACCGCAATGAGCATCGCGAGCCGGTTGGAATCGAGCCCGGATGATTTGCGTTTGGCGCTGCCGACGAACCCGGTGGCGGTGAGGGCCTGGAGTTCGACGAGGACGCAGCGTGAGCCGTGCATCGCCGGGCAGACGACGGCTCCGGGTCGGTGTTCGTCACCGCCGGAGATCGCGGCGACGGACATCCCGCCGGGGAGTTGTTGGAGACCCTGACCCGTCATCTCGAAAATCCCAAGCTCGAGCGTGGTGCCGAATCGGTTCTTGATCGCCCGAACGATGCGGGCGCTGTGGTACCGATCGCCTTCGAAGTAGAGGACCGCGTCCACCATGTGCTCGAGCATGCGTGGGCCGGCGAGGGTGCCTTCCTTGGTCACATGCCCGACGAGGACGATCGCGGTGCCGGTTGCTTTCGCGAAGTAGACGAGCTCGCTGCAGCATCGGCGGAGCTGGGTGACGGATCCGGGCGCGGCTTCGAGATCGGATTTGTAGATCATCTGGATCGAATCGATGACGCACACATCGGGTTTGATCTTGCGGGCCTGCTCCATGATGCGGGCGAGGTTGGTGTCGCTGAGCACGAACAGGTTGTCCGAGTCCGCGACGCCCAGGCGAGATGCCCGCATCTGGACCTGCTGCGATGACTCTTCGGAGGAGACATAGAGGACCTTGCTGGTCCAGTCGGGGTCCGTCTGGTTGAGTTTGACGGGTGCGGCCCATGCGCCTGCGGCTTGCAGGAGGAGTGTCGACTTACCAATACCCGGCTCACCGCCGACGAGCACCACGCTCCCGGGGACGAGCCCCTTGGTTGGGTCGTTCTCTGTGCCGCCGAGCACGCGATCGAGCTCGGTGATCCCGGTGGGGAGTCGGCGTGTTGGGGCGCTCGCGTTGACGACCTCGGTGATGGGTGTGGCGTGTGGCGCTTCGCCCATGCCCTTTGCTTCGATGAACCCGCCGCCACCGCGTTGTGGGTCGGAGTTCGCGGACTTGTCGAACTTGGACTCTTCGAGTGTGTCCCATGTGCCGCAGTCCGGGCACTTGCCCATCCATCGCGAGTGGGTGGAGCCGCAGGAAGTGCAAACGAAGATGGTGCGGGTTTTGGCCATGGATCGAGTATAGCAGACCGCCTGGTTTGGGTGGGTTGTGTTTGGGTGGCTATCGCTGGGTTTCATCCCATCGCGCTATCATGCTCGTCACCCGCACCCACCCACGGAATCCGCTGTGCCCGAGTCAGAAGCGAAGAACACAACCGCATCGCCGGAACGCAAGCCCAAGCGGAAGCGTCGCTGGGTCCGCAGGGTGATCATCCTGCTTCTCCTTCTCCCGCTGCTCCTCGCGGGCATCGTTCTGATCGTGGGCCAGACCAACGCGATGAAGTCGTTTGTCGAACCCGCCCTTGAGTCTCAGCTCGGCGTCGACGTCCAGACGCGATCGATCAAGCTCGGTGCGGATGGCACGATCGTGATCCGTGATGCCGTGTTCTCGACCCCGGCGATCGACGGCAAGGCGGGCGAGCTGATCGAGATCGATCGCGCCGTGGTGAACGTGGACTGGGGTGGCATCGCCCGCGGACGCGGCCTGCAGGTCACCTCCATCGAGATCGACCGCCCAACGCTGCGGGTCAGCCAGAGCTCGGAGACGGGCAAGGTCAACCTCGCTCAGCTTCGCTTCGAGTCCGACGGGAGCGGCGGGCCAACGCCGAGCATCGAGCTCAGCAACGGCACGCTTGAGATCGGTGAGCACACGGGCGGCGACTACACGTTGCTCAAGTCGCTCTCGATGCGCGGACGGATCGAGCCGGCGGACGATCAGGGGATCTCACGGTTCTCGTTCGTCGCGCTCCCGGTCGAGGCCGGGATGCGGGGCGAGCTGACTCCGGCCGATGGCGGCGTGATCAACCTCAACGGCCAGATCTCGGGCGATGGTGTAGAGGCCCGCCTCGATGGCCTCCGCCTGGAGGACTGGCCGAGCGACTTTGTTCCGAGCCGATCGCGTGAGATGTACGAGCGCCTCGCCCTCAGTGGCGAGCTCGCCCCAACCACGCTCAGCGTCGATGAGCAGGGCGAGGTGGAGGTGGTGCTGACGCTCGACGGCGTGTCGCTGAATCTCCCTTTCAACGAGGACGGCTCGATGACCGGCTCGGGGGAACTCCTGCGGATGCGTCAGACGCGTGGCTGGGTCGTCTTCGGGACGCGGGGGATCAGGGCCGATCTCAAGGGGTTCATCGACGAGCTGGAATACGGGGTCGTGCTCGATTACAAGGGCCTGGACCCGCAGAGCGCCTTCGAGGTGGTGCTCACGACGGAGTTCCGCCTGGATACGCAGTTCAAGCCCGCGGAGTTCCTGCCGGAGAACGTGATCTCGAAGCTCGACCGGTTCGAGGACCCGACCGCCGACGTGGCCGCGCGTGTCGAGGTGACCCGGGCCGAGGGTGATGCGGTCCGCGTATCGGGCAGGGCAACGCTGCGCAACGGGAGCGCGATCTACAAGAAGTTCCGCTACCCGTTCAGGCAGCTCGAAGGCGTGATCTCGTTCAATCCGGACAAGCTCGTCGTCGAGCGGATCACCGGCATCGGGCCGACCGGGGCCCGCTTGCGGGCGGAGGGCCTCTTCTCGCCGTTGGGCGAGGAGTCCGTCGTGACGCTCAACCTTGGCGTGGATGGTGTGCCCGTCGATCGGTATCTGCTCGAAGCGATGGACGACAACCAGCGTGAGCTGATCTCGGCGCTCTTCAATCAGGAAGACTACGAGAACCTGCTCGAGGAGGGGCTGCTGATCAGCACCGAGGAGCGTGAGCAGCTCCGCGCGGACATGGATGAGCTGCAACGCCGGCTCGAGCAGTGGGTCGATGCGATCGACGGCGATCAGCGAGCGAAGAGCACGCTCGCGTCCGAGATCGCCGCGATCGAGCGTGCGCTTGACGTGCCCGAGTTCAGCTTCGGTGGCAGCGCGAATGTCGATGTGGTGCTCCGCAGGCACCCGGAGCGCCCGGAAGACAACCGGTGGACGACCGACGTGGTCGTGGATATCCCCGAAGCCGGGCTGGTCCCGGGTCACTTCCCGCTCCCGATCATCGCGCACGGTATCGAGATCACCATCACCGAGGAGCGCGTCGAGCTTACCGGTGGGGAGTACACGGGCATCGACGGCGGGACCGCCACCGTTGAGGCCCTGATCGACCGGACGAAGCCGGACACCAAGCCGGTCGTCCGCATCGACGCGAGAGACATCCCGATCGACGATCGCCTGGTGGCCGCGATCCCGGGCTACTACGACGAGCAGAGCGAGGATCCCGATGATATCTCACTGCGGAGGATCCTCGATCGGATGCGCCTGAGTGGGCGTGTCGATTGCATCGCACGGATCGGTCCACGCAGCGACAACCGCCTGGGGTTCGACGTCGAATCGACTATCACGAATGGGACCGCCCGCCCGATCTATCAGGGTTTCAACAACCCCGAGGATCCGCTCGCGGTCGAGCTCGGCGCCGATCCGCTCGCGCTCAACGATCTCTACGGCACGGTGTACGTCACAGAAGAGCTGATCATCGTGGATCTCTCCGCGATGCTCTCCGCGCCCGAGCTGCCGCTCGCCCCGACCCCGGTCACGGTGCTGACGCAGCTGACCCTGCCCGAGAAGACGCGCGGCGAGGGCGGGATGCGTCGCGAGGGCGGGCTCCTGCCGATCGAGTTCGGTCCGCCAGTGCCGGGGCCGGAGCTCTATGCGCTGGCTCGTGTCGACGGGCTGGACTTTGCGATGCCGCTGCAGCACGCGGTGGCCGTCGTGTCGCCGCGTATCGCGCGTGATCTGCTGCGGTACGAGTCGGAGTTCCGCCCCGATGGCATCATCGCGATCGATGCCAAGCTCGAGGGGTTCGTGGGCGGCGGGCTGGAGAGCACCTTCGGGACGGACCGGATCGAATCGCTCGCGTTCGATTACGACGGCGTGCACTACACGCTCGGTGCGTCTTGGGGCAGTGCCCAGCTGTCACTCTCCCATGAATCAACGCTGAGCTTCGACGCCTTCCGCGTGCCGATCAGCGCACAGGGGCGTGACGCCGGCGAGCTCAGCGTGGACGGGCGGATCCCGCTAACCCGCCCCGGGCAGCTCATCGAGATCGACGAATCGGAACCTGTGCGGCTCAGCTATCTCGATGGGACGCTCGAGTCGCCGCTCTCGCGACTCGTGCTCGATCGGTTCGGTTCCGAGAGCGCCCAGGCATGGGTGAAAACGAATCAGTTGCGTGGCGCGTTCGATCTGAATGTCACGCTGATCCCGCAGGCAGGGACGTACCGCATCGCGTCCGATGCCCCAACGATCGGGGTGCTGCCCATGGCGGTGCACGGGCAGCTGACGCCCAAGTCGCTCTCGCTGACCATGAGTGCGCGTGAGGCCCGATTCGATTCGATCGGCGGAGTCGTCCTTTTCGAGGGGTACGAGGGGCGATTCGACAACATCAACGCGGTCGGTGATGAGTCGACGATCTCGGTGGATGGGCCCTGGACGTACTACCCCGGGGAGGGCCTTGGGATGCGCCTCGACGTCGGGGCGAGCGGGTCGCTGCTCGATGGCCCGGCGCGGGCGCTGCTCCCGATGCCCGTTGCTCGGATCATCAATCAGCTCGAGATCAAGGCCGAGGGCGGGATCACGATCGACGACATGCGGATCGAAACGGAAGCGTTCGGCACGCCGCGGGGCGTGTACGACATCCGGGGCAGCGCCAAGATCCAGCGTGGCAGCGCTCTCATCGGTCTGCCGATCACCGGGCTCAGCGGGTCGCTGGGGTTCGCGGTACGCGGCAGCGAGGAGGCTCTCGGATACGAGCTCCGCCTCGACGCGTCGCGCCTCCGCGCGGGCCTGCTGCGCGTGTACGACGCGCAGGTCGAGATCATCGGGGACGCGAACAACCCGGGCGTGGTGCTCATCCCAGAGATCGTCGCGGGGATGCACGGCGGGCGTATCGCCGGGAGCGCACAGATCCTGCCGCACGAGGAAGACGACACCGCACAGTACTGGATGGAGATGCACGCCTCGGGTGTCCGGGCCGCGCCGGTCTTTGATGACCTCCTCCTGCCGCCCGAGGGCCTCGTCGGCCCGCCCCTGCCCGGGCAGACAGCGGTGCTCAGCGGCTGGTCCAAGGCGGACGATCTCTCCCGCGGGTCGATGCTCGCGGATCTCACGCTGACCGGACCGATCGGGAACCCGGACAAGCGAGCCGGGCGGGGCACCGTTGAGATCAAGGGCGGCTCGGTGCTCGCGCTGCCCGGTTTCATCAACCTCATCGAGGCGAGCAACCTTTCTTTCCCGACGGGTGCAACCATCGACCTGGCGGAGGCGGATTTCTACATCGACGGCCCGACCCTCGCCTTCGAGCAGCTCAGTGCCTCCTCGCGCCGGATCGAGATCCTCGGCTACGGGACGCTGGGCTGGGACACGCGGGCGCTCGATCTGCGATTCAGCTCCCGCGCGATCAACCCGATCCCGCTTGTTTCGTCGTTGCTCGAGTCGCTCCGCGATGAGCTGATCACCATCAGCGTTACCGGCACGACGACCGATCCGGTCTACTCGGCGAGCCAGTTCGGCGAGACGCGTCAGCTGGTCAACGCTTTGCTCGGCAAGCCCCTGAGCGAGCAGCAGCAGCGGATGAGGGAGGTCGAGGCACAGGTTGAACGCGATCGAAGGCGCGTACGCCGATCCACGAGCGACGAGGTCCACCGCCCCACAAAGGGAACCCAGGACGAAGAAGAGTGGGACCCGAAGGCACTCGGACCCACTGAGCGGTGATCCGGGTGGGTTTGGCAGCGGAGTTCGCATAGAGTTGACTCGCGCGCGGATCATGGACAGATCGCCCGCTGGACGAAAGAACACACATGGATAAAGAACACAACAGAGTAGAGCTCGACCCACCCAGCAGCACCCAGCCGATGAATGAGACCGCCGCGCCGCCCGAGCAGGCCGAGGTGCGACGCGCTGACGACGGCGAGGTGCAGGACCGGATCATCGAGCTCCTCGAGATGGTCGCGGGCAAGGCGGACGACTACGACACCAAGCTGGTGCGTGAGCTCATCACCGCGGCGCTCAAGCTCATCCCCGACGGGCGGGACACGGGCGAGCTCAAGCTGATGACCGCTTCGATGAAGGAGCTCCGCTACGCGTACCGCGTCTTCGCGCAGTACCCCGACGCGCACAAGGTCACCATCTTCGGGAGCGCCAGAACGCCGGAGGATCACCCGGACTACCGCGCCGCGGTCGATTTTTCCAAGCTGATGGCCGAGGCGGGCTGGATGTCGATCACCGGCGCAGGCGACGGCATCATGAAGGCCGGGCACGAGGGCCCGGGGCGTGAGGCGAGCTTCGGTGTCGCGATCCGCCTGCCCTTCGAGACAACGGCCAACGAGCACATCATCGGCGATGAGAAGCTCATCAACTTCCGCTACTTCTTCACCCGCAAGCTCATGTTCCTGTCGCAGTGCGAGGCGGTGGTCTGCTTCCCCGGTGGCTTCGGCACGCTCGACGAGACGTTCGAGACGCTCACGCTCGTGCAGACGGGCAAGGCCAGCATGATCCCCATCGTGTTTGTCGATGGGGATTTCGATGGCGAGCATGGCTCCTACTGGGAGGGCTGGGACCGGTACGTCCGCCAACAGCTCGCCGACCGCGGCTGGATTAGCCCCGAGGACTTCCACCTGTACCACATCGCCGAGAATCCTCAGGATGCCGCCGAGCACATCTTCAGGTTCTACAGGAACTACCACTCCTCGCGATATGTGCACGACGACCTCGTGATCCGCCTCAAGCATCGCCTGCGCGAGGAGGACATCGAAACGCTCAACGAGGAGTTCGCCGTTCTGGTGAAAACTGGCAGGATCCATCAGTGCGATGCCTACAAGCAGGAGCGTGACCATCTCTCGCTGCCCCGCATCGCCTTCACTCACACACGCCACAAGTTCGGGCTCGTGCGAGCGCTGATCGATCGCATCAACTCATTCGATCCAGCCGATGCGTAAGTGCGGCATCATCCGGGTTACGCTCATCTGTGGGCTCGCGCTCGGCTTGTCTGCTGCGCCCTCGGGGTGCAAGGCGGTACGCAAGTGGTTCGCGCCCGCGGAGGGTATAACGCTGGGGGAAGCCGATGCGACGCCAGTGCCCGCGCCGCGTGAGCGTCAGGGCCTTGGCGTGCGCCTGCTGGTGGTTGACGACACGGATTACGATGCCGCCAGAGCGCTCCGTGACTACGCGCCCTTGCGTGATGCATCGGTCCAGTCGCGCTGGACGCGATGGGGCTTTCGCGTTGTGGAGGTCCCGGTCGGTGATGTGGAGATGCTCATCTCGTCGCTCCGGGCTGTGCAGCCGATGAGCGTGCAGTTCATGGGTGAGTTTGGGCATTGGCGCCCGCTGGTCCGATCCGGGCCGATCCAGCAATCGAGCGTGCAGGTCGGTGATTCGACTCGGTCGATCGATCCGGGGCGACCGAGACTAATCGCTCGCGCCTGGGCCGAGCCACGCCTGACCGAAAGCGGTGTTGATCAGGTCCTGCGCCTGGACATGGGCATGCAGATCGAATCCCGCAACCAGAACGCGTACCAGCTGCTCCCCAACCAGGGCGATGAGACGCTCGACGACAAGGGGCGGGTCATCGACGAACTGCTCAGCACGGTCCATCTTGATGGGCGGCATGCCATCGTCATCGTCGGGGAAGCCCCGGGCACTGACTGGTCGCGGCTGCCCGAGGCCCGCAGTGCGCTCGCGGAGCTCGAGCAGCTCGGGGATCAGATCGGTCCCGAAGCCGACGACGAGCAGGAATCAGAGTTAGAAGCGGAAGCGCCCGAATCGTTCCGCGCTCAGGAATCCTCTCGCGCGGTGATCGAGCCAAGCGTGCCCCGCTCGCGTTCACTCGGCGAGCTGATGCTCAACGTACCAGGCTCACGGCTCGTGCGTGCCAATGAGGCGCGGCGTATACCCAAGCGGGTTGTCATCGTGCTGACGCCAGAGCTTGTCTCTCAGGACAGCACGGATGAACCCTCCACGCCGGCTCAGGAGGATGATTCGTGAGCATGCTCCTGGAAATCCTCGCCCTGATCGGCGGGCTGGCGGTGCTGATCGCCGGTGCCGATATGCTCGTTCGCGGCGCCGCCCAGCTCGCGCGCGTGTTCGGGCTGTCGCCGTTCGCCATCGGTGTGACCGTCGTCGCGTTCGGGACCAGCGCACCAGAACTGTTCGCGTCCATCGGTGCGGCGTTGCAGGATGTCGAAGAGCTGGCGATCGGCAACGTCGTGGGCTCAAACATCGCCAACATCCTCCTGATCCTGGGCGCTGGCGCGATGATTGCCCCCATCGGGATCCACCGGCGTGTGCGCCTCGTCGAGCTCCCGATAATGCTCGCGATCACCGCCGGGGCCGCCGCGCTGCTCAATGACGGGATTCTGACCCGTGCGGACGGGGTATTCCTTGTCGTCGGGCTGATCGCGTACGTGATCTTCATCGTGCGGGCGCACCGTGTCGACATCGAGCACGAGGGCGAGGAGGTCGTGACGCATCCCAAGTCGGCCTGGCTCGATGTGCTGATGGTGATCATCGGGGTCGTGGCGCTGGGGTTCGGGGCGAGGGCTCTGGTGTACGGCGCTACGGGCGTGGCCACCCGCGTCGGCGTTTCCGAGGGTGTCGTTGGGACCACCATCGTCGCGCTGGGCACGAGCCTGCCCGAACTGGCGGCTACGGTGCGTGCCGCGATCGGGAAATCCAGCGACATCGCGGTGGGCAACGTGGTGGGGTCCAATATCTTCAACCTTCTGAGCGTGCTGGGGATCACATCGATCGTTCATCCCCTGGCGATGCAGGCGGGTCTGGGTGTGCACATCTGGATCATGCTGGGCGTGAGCCTGGCGATGGTGTTCTTCGCGTTGATCAAGCCCGCCATGGGACGCCTGATCGGGGGGGCTTTTCTCCTCCTGTACGCGGGCTACATCGCCTTCGCGTTCGTGGGGTGATCGACCCTTTCTTCAACTCGGGCGGGATTCACTGAATTCCCCGCGATATCCGCCCGATTCTGGGCGTGTACGCGTTTGTTTTCATGGAGTGATTATCCGTGCTACGAGTCCCTATCTCACACGCTGAAACTGGCATGGAGCTCGCGCTCCCGGTCTATCACCCCAGGGGTGGGTCTCGGCTCCTGCTCCGCCCCGGCGCAGCGCTGGAAAAGAGCACCATCGAGCGGCTCATCGAGCTGCGCATACCCCAGGTCTGGATCAAGTACCCGAACATGGAGATGGTCGCGAAGTTCATCTCCCCAAAGATCCACTCATCGCGTGCCGAGCTCGCATCGCAGGTCGCGGAGGCGTTCGACATCGCCGGCAAGGACATGCACGCCAAGATCGACTTCCCGAGCTATTCCACCGCGATGAGCACGCTGATGGCTCGACTCATCGAGGATCCCGAGGCGGCGTTGTTTATCGGAGAGATCTCGGACACCGGCTCGCCGGCCATCCGCCACGGGGCGAACGTCGGGTTCCTGGCCATGCTGATGGGACTGCGCCTGGATTTCTACCTGCTCCGCGAGCGTTCAAGATTGAACCCACGCCTCGCGAAGGACGTGACGAGCCTTGGTGTGGCCGCGATGCTGCACGACATCGGCATGACGCGCCTCAAGGCCTCGGTCCTCAAGCGGTGGAGCGAGGAGCACGACGACACGGACCCGGCATGGCGAGAGCACGTGCGGATCGGCTATGAGATGATCCGTGGCCACGTCGAGCCGTCCGCCGCATCCGCGGTGCTCAACCACCACCAGCGATTCGACGGCAGTGGATTCCCGACCAAGGAGGTCAACGGCGAGGTCGTCGGGCTGGAGGGATCTCAGATCCACATTTTCGCGCGGATCCTGATCGCCGCGGATCTGTACGACCGTCTGGTGCACCCGGCGTACACCATCGGGGACTCCGAGGAGACCCGCAAGTCGCGCCCGCCGGTCTATGCGCTCAACACGATCATGCAGGAGCCGTACCGGTCATGGATCGACCCGATCGTGCTCCAGGCCCTGATCTCGGTCTGCCCCGCGTATGCGCCGGGCAGCCAGGTCCGCCTGAACGACGGGCGCCTGTGCGTCGTGATCGACTGGGATCCACGGAACCCGTGCCGCCCAACGGTCCGAGAGATGACCCATTTCGAGGACCCCGATCAGGGCGAGGTGATCAACCTGCAGGCCGCTCAGGAGCTGAAGGTGATCGAGTGCGATGGCTTCAACGTCGAGGAGTTCAACTTCTATCCCGAGCACGAGCACGCGTTCGATCTCAAGCAGCTCGAGAGATCCCTCTCGAACGGGATGTACCGCATCGACCCCGCGCACCTCAACTCGTTCCGCATGGCTTCGGACGAGCTCGTCAGCGATGGCGATGAGCCGCAGGGCGACGCCGACGACTCGGCAGACTCAGAAGAGCGTGCGGCCTGATTCAAGCTACCATTGCAGGTGACCAACACCGGCCCATCAGACACACGTCGGGATCGAACGCTGCTCTGCATCGCGGCGCCGCGTGAATGCCGCAGCGTGATGGATGCCCTCGGTGGCAAGCATCTCCAGCTTCCGGCCGCCTGGGATTGCCTTTCACTGGAGGGCGGGATCGATATCGTGCTGACCGGGGTGGGCAAGAGCAACGCCAGCGGTGCGACCGCGCGGGTGCTCGATCCCCGCGTCCATCGCGCCGTGTACAGCGCAGGCATCGCCGGCATGCTTCCCGGTTCCGGGCTCGAACTGCTGGATGTCGTGGCTGCGGACCGCAGCGTGTTCGGTGATGAGGGGATCGGGACGGAATCGGGCTTTGTGCCTATGGACGAGGCGGGGTTCGGGGCGTTCCCGGATGGGCGTATGCACACCGATCACGACCCCGGCGACGTGCTTCGCATGATCAGCGTGGACGCTAGGCGTGGAGGCGTGGCCACGGTCTCCTGGTGCTCCGGGAGCGACGAGTGCGCGGCCGGAGTAGTAAAACGTACCGGTGCCATCTGCGAGGCGATGGAGGGCGCGGCGGTCGCGCTGGCCGCGAGGCGGATCGACCCCACAATCCGCACCGGCGAGCTGCGTGTCATCTCCAACACGACGGGCGATCGGGCGCGTCAGCGTTGGGCGCTCGATGAGGCGCTTGAGCGCCTGGGGGCTGTTTTCGGACCCGCGCTCGACACCAACGGGTGAGAATGTGTTTGGGCTGTGCGGGCTGGGGGGGCGGGACACGTCCCACCGATTCCCTGATTCACGTGTGATCTTTCCCTGCTGAACTGATGTTCCTGTTCGGTCGATCCCCTTCGCATGGGCGTTTTCCGCCCCAGCGCTGGCTGGGTTTGGTGAGCGTCCGCCCGACGCCGGGTGGGAAGGAATCGTCTCGATGAAACGCAAGGCACAGTTTGGAAAGCTCGGGAAGAAGTTGGGAAAAGGCAAGCTGGGATCATCGTTGTCGAGTGTTGGGGCCATGCGCCCCGGGGCGATCCCGTTGATGATCGAGTTCGGGATCTCCGGGATCAAGGTGCTCCAGCTCAGCGGGCACAACCCGAGCTCGATCTCGGCCGCGGCCTTCATGCCCACGCCCGACGATCTGCTCGATAACCCTTCGAAGCGGCTCCTCTTCCAGATGGACGCGCTGCCCAAGTTCCTCAAGGGCGAGAAGATCAACGCCACGCGCGGAGCGTGCCTGATCCCCGCGGGGCAGATGCTCTGCAAGCACCTCCAGCTCATCCCCAGCGAGGGCGTGCCGAACGAACAGATCGCCGGGGCGCAGCTGAGCACACAGCTGGGATGCGATCCCAACTCACTGCTGGTGCGCTGCCGAGAGGTCCCGGGCGTCAAGCGCCAGGGCAAGCACGAGTTCGTCTGCTACGGGGCATCGCGTGAGTTCGTGGGACGCCTGATGGGCGCCCTCAAGTCGGCGAAGCTCGATCCGGTCGGCATCCACACCGAGTTCGATGCGCTCGTTCGAGCGATGCAGCTCCGCGATGAGAGCGCCGGGAGTGTCTCGAGCTCCAAGCCACGCCTCGTGCTCGATCTGGGGACTGGCAGCACCAAGGTCCTCATCATGCACGGCCCGGCGCCTGTCTTTGCCCGAACGATCGAGGTGGGGGCCCGCCACTTCGATGAGACCATCTGCAGGCAGCTGCGTTGCACGATGATGGAAGCACGCGAGATGCGTCACCAGCTCAGGGAGCTGTTCCGCCCGCAGGCGGTCGCCGCTGGGTCCTCGGGGCTCCCCGGCATGCCGCCCGCCCCCGAATCTGACGCGGCGGAACACCATGAGACTCCGGGCGCATCCCGGTCCCGTGGCCCGCAGATCGACCTGAGCGAACCGATCGAGATCATCTGTGACGAGATCTCGATGTGCCTGCGCTATCACGATGCCCTGTTCCCCGGCATCCGCGTCGAGAGCATGATCTTCATGGGCGGTCAGTCCAAGCACCAGCCCCTGTGCGCTGAGATGGCGCGTCGTTTACACCTTGAAGCCCAGACCTTCGACCCCCTCGCCTGCCTCGCGCGGAGCGGGAAGGTCCCGGTCAGCGGTGTCGATCTGCGTGAGCCCCAGCCCGGATGGGCGGCGATCGTGGGCGGGGCGCTCAGCCCCATGGATCTCTGATGCCCGAGTGGAGTTGATGCGATGAGCCAAGTGAACAAACAATCCGGCGGCAGCTTTCTCCCCAAGGAATACGTCAAGGGGCGCAGCCAGTTTCGTGCCAATGTGATGGCCCTGCTGCTGTTCGTGCTCGTGATCGGCGGCGTGGTCGGCGCATTCGTCGTCAACCACCAGCGCTGGCGCCGGGTCCACCAGGAGCAGAAGCAGGTCGCGGTGGCGTTCAAGGAGGAAGCCGCCAAGATCGACCAGCTCAAGGAGCTCGAGACCCAGCGTGTGGAGCTCATCGAGCGTGCCGAGGTTGTGACCGCGCTCAAGGACCGCATTCCCCGATCGGTCCTGATGGGCGAGATCGTCCGGGCTATCCCAGATGGGCTCACGCTGACGGAGGTCACCATGGAGGGCGAGCGGATCAAGCCGCCCGCGCCCAAGAAGGACCCCAAGGCAAAGCCCAAGACCCGGGCATTGAACACAAAGAGCGTTGGTGCTGGCAAGGACGATGAGGAGGAGAAGCCCAAGGTCCTCCCACCGCGATTCAAGTTTACACTCGCGATCGAGGGGATCGCGATGGAGAACGATCAGGTCGCAGACTTCCTGAGCTCGATCAAGGCATCGCCGCTCTTCGAGGAGGTCGAGCTGCCGCTGATCGACGAGACCATCATCGACAAGCAGGCCTACCGGAAGTTCAAGGTCACGATGAACCTGCGTGAGCGTGCGGATGCGCGCCTCGTGAAGGGGACCGAAGAGTTCAAGATCGGCAAGGTCGAGTTCGGGATCGCCGAGACCAAGACGGACAGCGAGTAAGGAGCGCCCCATGAAGTTCACAACACGCGAACTGATCTTGTTTCTCGCGGTGCTGATGGTCCCGATCCTCAGCTACTTCATTGTGTTCAAGCCGCAGAGCGAGAAGATCGAGCAGGCCAAGACCGAGATCCAGCACCGCAAGGAGCGCCTGAACACCCTCCGCATCGAGACAGCACGCAACGAGGACCTGCGCTCCGCGAACACAGAGATCAGCGGCCGCATCGCCGAGATGGAATCGCTGCTGCCCTCGGGCAAGGAGATCGACCTGATCGTCCGCCAGGTCTCGGCGCTCGCGGTCGAGTCCGGCCTGACCCCACCGACGCTCAAGAGCGAAAAGCCGGTGGCCGCGGCCCGGTTTCGTGAGCAGCCGCTGAAGATGAGCACGTCCGGGAGCTTCGAGGGTTTCTACGAGTTTCTGCTGGCGCTGGAGCGTCTGCCACGCCTGACCCGCGTGGTCGATCTGCTCCTCAAGGACAGCACCGATGAGGGGGTTGAAGTGGAAGCGGAGTTCACGCTGAGCATCTACTTCCAGAACGATGAAGGGAGCCCGTCGTGAATGATCACCCCGATACGAACAGCATGGATTCCAGCAGCGCGCAGGAGGGATCCAGCAATATCTTCGTGAACCTGCACCAGGAGGACTCGACGGGCATCCCGTCTCTGAAGAACGCGCCCGAGTCCGCGATCTCCTCGTCCGCGAGCGAATCGAAGGTCAGCGTGCACATGGTCGTCGCGCTCGCCGTGGTGGCGGTCGGCGCCGGCGTGATTTACGCGATGCGGTACATCGGCATGAAGGCGGGGCTCGACGAAGAGATCGCGCAGATCGATTACACCTCGCAGTCGGAGAACACCGAGTTCTCCAAGCGGTTCGGACAGGTCATGGGCCAGCTCGACGAGTCCACGATCGCGGTGCAGCTGAGCGAGCACGAATCCTTCGTCGACGCCCCGTTCGCCCGCCCATCCGCGATGGGCAAATCGGACCCGGTCATCAAGGCCGATCCCGGCATGAGCGAGGAGGAGCGGATGGCGCTCCAGCGTCAGCGTGAGCTGGAGCTCGAGCGTCAGCGTCGCCATGATGCCGTCGTCAGCGAGGCGATGAGCTTCCATCTCCAGGGTGTCGTGGGCGGCAGCCGCCCGGCGGCCCGCGTGTCGGGCCAGCCCGTGTCTGTAGGGTCCAAGGTCGGCGAGTACTTCAAGGTCACCAAGATCACGGGGCGTTCGGTCGTGATCGAGGCCGACGGGATGCGCTTCGAGATTGCGATGGGTGAAGAAACAAAGCAGCTCGATTGAGCGGTAAATCGGATAGGGACTGGATTGGCAAACATCGATGACATCCTGAGCGAGCTGGGGGTCGGCGGCGAGGATCAGCCAAAGCGTGCCGCGCGCAAGCCACGCGCAGAAACCAAGGGCGGCGATCGACACACCCTCGACCGGCGTGTGGGGTCCTTCTCGCCCCTCCCCTCGATGCCGAGCTCGCAGACCCGCTACGGCGGCGAGGACTCGCCGAGCGTCGACGAAGACCCAGCGGTGCTTCAGAAGCGGGCATCCGCACCCCAGGTCAACGTGGCCAGCGCGGTCAGCGAGGTCTACCGCCCGCAGGACGACGAGGGCTCGTTCTCTGGCAGTGCGCTCAGCGAGATGCTCATCCAGGAAGGCGGCATCAGCGCAGAGCAGATCACCAACGCGGAGAAGATCGTCGAGCAGACCCCGGGGAGATCCATCGTCGAGGTCCTGCTCGAGCAGGGCGCGGACGAGGAGCAGGTGCTCCGTGTCGTCGCGCAGAGCGCCGGGGTTGGTTTCGAGCGGATCAATCTCGAGAAGGGCCTCGACGGCGGCTTCGACGGCAAGCTTCTTCAGCGCCTCGGGCTGGATTTCTGTCAGGCCAATATGATCGTGCCGCTGCGCACCGAGGGCAGCCGCGTCGTGGTGGGGACCCTGAACCCCAGCGACGTGTTCACGATCGATGAGATCCGCTCGCGCCTGCGTGTCGCCAGCGTCAAGGTCATGATCGTGACGCCGAGCGATGTGCTCAAAGCGCTCGAGATGGTCGGCGGTGCGAGTGCGGCGGAGATGGACCTCTCCGAGATCCTCGCCGACGTGGACGAGGCGGACGTTGAGGTCACCACGACCCAGTCGGCCGAGGCCGTCGATCTGGAGTCGCAGGCGGGCGAGTCGCCGGTCATCCGCTACGTGAACTACATCATCCAGAACGCGGTGAAAGAAGGCGCATCGGATATCCATATCGAGCCGGGCGAGAAGAAGATCAAGGTCCGCCTGCGTGTCGACGGCGTGCTCTTCGAATCGATGAACCCGCCCCCGCAGATGTCCGCGGCGATCGTCTCGCGACTCAAGATCATGGCGGACCTCGATATCTCCGAGCGCCGAGTGCCCCAGGACGGGCGTATCCGCTGCGTGGTCGGCGGGCGAAAGCTCGACCTGCGTGTCTCGACCCTGCCCTCGGGCTACGGCGAGAAGGTCGTGATGCGTATCCTCGACACCAAGTCGATCAACGTGCAGCTCGAGGACCTGGGCTTCGACGACCACACGCTCGACATCTGGAAGGGCCAGATCCACCAGCCGCACGGCATCGTGCTCGTCACGGGCCCGACCGGCTCGGGTAAGACGACCACGCTGTACTCGTCGCTGCGTCAGATCGACAAGGTGAAGCTCAACGTATCCACGGTCGAGGATCCGATCGAGTATCACCTTGAGGGAATCACCCAGACCCAGACGCACGAGAAGATCGGGATGACGTTTGCCAAGGCGCTCAAGGCGCTGCTGCGTCAGGACCCCGACGTCATCATGCTCGGTGAGATCCGTGACCACGAGACCGCGCACACCGCGGTGCAGGCCGCGCTGACCGGTCACCTTGTTCTGTCCACCCTCCACACCAACGACGCGCCCAGCTCGGTGACACGACTCGTCAACATCGGGCTCGAGCCGTTCCTGGTCGGTGCGGCGGTCAATGGTGTGCTCGCACAGCGACTGCTGCGGCGCCTGTGTCAGCACTGCAAGGCCCAGGAAGCGCCATCGGAAGAGATGGCCGAGTTTCTGGAGATGCAGGGGCTGCCCAACCACGAGCTCTGGGTGCCCAAGGGCTGCGACAAGTGCCGAAACACGGGCTACTCCGGTCGAGTGGGCATCTATGAGATGCTTGCGGTGGACGATGAGCTCCGCGATATCATCGCCCGGAATCCCAACGTCTCTGAGTTCCGCCGCATGTGCCTTGAGCGTGGGATGAACTCGCTGCGTCAGGACGGGATCAATAAGGCGAGCACCGGTTTGACGAGCGTCCAGGAAGTCCTGCGTGTGACCAGCAGCCACTGACACGTGAGATGTCATTTACAGGCCATTACTCTCTGCCCCCTAAACAAGGGTGAGTATTGTCCGCAATTCGCCCCACCGATCAGACTCGTTCTGTATGTGCTTGGATGAGATGCCGATGAGCAGGCGTCAACCCGCGCACAGGAACTATTCTGATCAAGGAGCGATGTCATGGACGGCTTGCCCACAACCCTTCTCTCACTCTCGCTCATGGCGAGTATCACACCACACACGATCGCGGGCGACGGCGATACGTCACTCTCCCTGCGTCAGCAGATCATCGCGGACGCGGGCGAGTACGACTCGCTGATCACCAGCCGCTCTGCGGTGACGATCGACCCGATCGCGTTCGTGCAGTTCCGTTACATCGCGGACGTCCAGGATCAGCAAGACACACAGGACGAGCTGACCGTCGGTTTCGTGAACTCACGCACCCGCGTGGGGCTCAAGGGCAACCTCGCGGAGCCGAACATGGACTTCTTCATGTGGTTCGGTTTTACGGGGTCGGGGGCTTCGATCCTGCTGGACGCGTGGATGAACTGGCACATCGACGAGCAGCTGTCATTGCGGGTCGGGCAGTTCAAGCTCCACACGTGGAACGAATGGACCGTGTCCGAAACGAAACAGACCTTCATCGAACGATCCGTGCTCGATGCGCGATTCGCATCGCTCTACGGGCAGGGCGTCGAGGCCACGTGGAAGAACGACAGCGTCAAGCTCATTGGGTCCTTCAACGACGGATTGCGGTCGTGGAATGATTCCTCGCCGGGCAACAAGTGGGCCGCGTCTGCGCGTGCGGAGTTCCTTCTCGATGGAGACTGGTCTCAGCGAGCGGATTTCAACAGCTTCCGTGATGAGGATCCGTTCATGATGCTCGGCGTCGCGGGGCACATCCAGGACGGCGACACCCTTGCGGGCGCGGGCGGGTCCAGCATCTACACGAACGACACGAAGATCGCGCAGTGGACCGCCGATTTTCAGTGGGGCCTGGGTGGCTCGGCGGTCTATGCCGCGGTCATCGGGAACTACGAGGAACGCCCCGGAGGCACGGAGTACGACCAGTACGGTGCGCTGATCCAGGGACAGGTCTTCATCACCGACGATATCGAACTCTTCGCCCGCTACGAGTGGGGCGACCTCGACGGGCAGGCCGCGGCGTTCGCGGTCTCGAACCCGGGCGCGACGATGGAAGACACGCTGAGCGTGCTCACGGTCGGTGCGACAAAGTACTATGCCGGGCACGCGATGAAGTTCACCGCGGACGCGGGCATCGCCTTCGACGAGGTCAGCGGTGCCTGGGGCGGTGGCGGTCGCGGCTGGCAGGGCGACGACGCGGGCGCCAACTCGCAGTTCGTCTTCCGCGCCCAGATGCAGGCAATCTTCTAAGCACGCGGGCTGGTCAAGCACGCGATCTGAAGCACAACACTGCGCCGCTCGGGAAGACCCGGGCGGTTTTTTGTCGCCGGCACCCATACGGGCCCGTATTGAAGACCCGAATGTGGTATTTTATGAAACCAGTTTCACTCCGACGCTGAAAGGGGCTTGTGCATGTCTGAGCAAACAGATGCGCGTCAAAGGTATTGGCGGACGAATCTCACCTACCTCGCGATCCTCCTCTCGATCTGGTTCATTGTCAGCTATGGCTGCGGGATCCTCTTCGTCGATTACCTCAACCAGTTCCGCATCGGGCACGCGAAGCTCGGCTTCTGGTTCGCCCAGCAGGGCTCGATCTACACATTCGTGATCCTCATCGCGGTGTACGTCGTGCTCATGAACAAGCTCGATCGCAAGTTCGGCTTCCGGGAGGACGACTGACATGGACGCACAGACATGGACCTTCCTGATCGTAGGTCTGAGCTTCGCGCTCTACCTGGGCATCGCGTGGTGGAGCCGCGCCGGCTCGTCCAGCGAGTTTTACGTCGCGGGTGGGGGTGTGCCGCCGCTGGCCAACGGCATGGCAACCGGCGCGGACTGGATGTCGGCCGCGTCGTTCATCTCGATGGCGGGGATCATCTCGTTCGCCGGGTATGACGGCAGCGTCTACCTCATGGGCTGGACGGGCGGCTACGTGCTGCTCGCCCTGCTGCTGGCGCCATACCTGCGCAAGTTTGGCAAGTTCACCGTCCCCGACTTTGTGGGCGACCGCTGCTACTCGCAGTTCGCACGCGTCATCGCGGTCATCTGCGCCATCTTTGTCAGCTTTACCTATGTTGCGGGTCAGATGCGCGGCGTGGGTGTTGTCTTCTCGCAGTTCCTCAGCGTGGACATCAACCTCGGCGTCATCATCGGCATGGCGATCGTGTTCGTCTACGCCGTGCTGGGCGGGATGAAGGGCATCACCTACACCCAGGTCGCCCAGTACTGCGTCCTGATCTTCGCGTTCATGGTCCCCGCGATTTTCATGGCCATGCTGCTCACGGGCAACGTGGTCCCGCAGCTCGGGTTCATCGGCTCGCTGGGCGGCGATGTGGGCTCGCAGCTGGCCGCGGGAGAGACCGTCGGCATGCTCGACAAGCTCGACGCCATCAACACCGAGCTCGGTTTCAACGAGTTCACCGACGGCACCAAGTCCAAGCTGGATATCTTCATGATCACGCTCGCGCTCATGGTCGGCACGGCCGGGCTCCCGCACGTGATCATCCGTTTCTACACGGTGCCCAAGGTGCGTGACGCGCGCAAGAGCGCGTTTTACGCCCTGTTCTTTATCGCGATCCTCTACACCGCCGCCCCGGCGGTGGGGGCGTTCGGACGCACCAACCTGATCGCAACCGTGAACGATGCCTACTACGACCCGCAGCTGGCCGGCGACGACGGCAAGGCCCTCCCCGAGTGGTTCATGGAATGGGAAGATACGGGCCTGCTCGCGTGGGTTGATAAGAACGGCGACGGCAAGATCGACTACCGCGCGGGGACCGCGTTCGCCGGCAAGCCGACGTTCGCGACGCCGTCCGACGACCCCGAAGGGCGCACCGAGCACGGCAGCCGGCGTGTGACCAACGAGCCGAGCGAAGGGCCTAACGAGCTGTATGTCGATCGCGATATCATGGTCCTCGCCAACCCGCAGATCGCCAACCTGCCGAACTGGGTCATCGGCCTGATCGCGGCGGGCGGGCTCGCCGCGGCGCTCTCGACGGCCGCGGGCCTGCTGCTGGTCATCTCGACCGCGGTGTCCCACGACCTGATGAAGCGGGTCATCAAGCCCGACATCACTGAGAAGAACGAACTCTGGGTCGCGCGGGCGGCCGCGGGGGTGGGCGTGATCTGCGCCGGCTACTTCGGCATCTACCCGCCCGGCTTCGTGGCCGAGGTGGTCGCCCTCGCCTTCGGGCTTGCGGCGTCCAGCTTCTTCCCCTGCATCATGCTCGGGATTTTCTCCAAGCGTGCGAGCCGCGAGGGCATCGTCGCGGGCATGATCACGGGCATCCTGTTCACCGGTATCTACATCATCATGTACAAGTTCAACTGGGCCAATGGGCTGCTCAGCGCGATCACGGCCTGGGAGCCGGGCGGAGACAAGTCCGAGTACTGGCTCTTCGGCATCTCGCCCGAGGGCATCGGCTCGATCGGCATGCTCATCAACTTCGTCGTGGCGATCGTGATCAGCATGTTCACCAAGGCACCGCCGCAGGATATCCAGGACCTGATCGAGGACATCCGCGTGCCCAAGGGTGCCGGCGAGGCGCACGAGATGAACGTGCCGCCGCCCGTGCAAGGCGATTAGTTCGCGCTGTGTTTGCTCTTTAATCGGCGTGCGCCCGGGCGCACGCCGTTTTTCTTGCGCCCCGCTCGGTGAAGCTTGCATGAACAGATCACCGAATGATGCGAGTCTTGAGGAAACCCCCAGATCTGGTTTGTTCCTGAGCGATCGAGCCCATAGTCTCTTTATAGGCGTGCGAACGCTCGCCTTGTTCACATCATACAGCTGACGACATACACACACAGTTTTTGTTCACAAGCCAAGATCGACGACATGACAAAGACAAAGAACCAAGAGTCGCTCCTTGAGTACAGGGAGCAAGACTACGGCGCCGACCCCAGCCAGGTGCGCGACACGAACAAGTACACCGACGAGTATGTGCGCGGGTTCGTGGAGAAGTGGGACAACCTCATCGACTGGGATCAGCGGGCGAAGTCCGAGGGATCGTTCTTCATCGAAGAGCTCCGCAAACGAGGCGCGAAGCGCGTCCTCGATGTTGCCACGGGCACCGGCTTCCATTCGATCCGCCTGATCGAGGCGGGCTTTGATGTCGTGAGCGTCGACGGCAGCCCCTACATGCTCGCCAAGGCCTTTGAGAACGGTCGCAAACGCGGGCACGTGCTCCGCACACGACACGCGGATTGGCGTTGGCTCAACCGTGACGTGCTCGGGCGGTTCGACGCGGTCATCTGCCTCGGCAACTCGTTCACGCACCTCTTCAGCGAGCGGGACCGTCGCAAGGCGCTCGCGGAGTTCTACGCCGCCCTGAAACACGACGGGTTCCTGGTGCTCGATCAGCGCAACTACGACGGCATTCTCGACAACGGCTTCAACTCAAAGCACAAGTACTACTACTGCGGCGACCAGGTCACGGCCGAGCCCGAGCACGTCGACGAGGGGCTCTGCCGGTTCAAGTACAGCTTCGAGGACGGCTCGGAGTACCACCTGAACATGTTCCCCCTCCGGGTCGACTACACCCGGCGCATTATGAACGAGGTGGGCTTTCAGAACATCACCACCGTCGCCGACTTCAAGGAGACATTCAAGGAGGAGGACCCGGACTTCTACGTGCACATTGCGGAGAAGTCCTACGACAGTCTTCCCGAGATCCAAGGGAGCAACGCATGACCACCGGCTATGACGAAGCAACCCAGATCGCGAGAGACTACTACAACAGCGACGATGCCGACCGCTTCTACGAACGAGTGTGGGGCGGTGAGGACATCCATATCGGGATCTACGAAACCGACGACGAGCGCATCCGCGAGGCGAGCGAGCGCACCGTGGAACACATGCTCAGGCGGCTCGTGTCGATCCACAAGGATGCCCACGTGCTGGACATCGGCTCCGGCTACGGCGGAGCCGCACGCAAGATCGCAAAGCGGTTCGGATGCATGGTCACCTGCATCAACCTCTCGGAAGCGGAGAACGAGCGCAACCGCAAACTCAGCAGGAACGCGGGGCTGGGGGATCAGATCGAGATCATCGACGGCAACTT
>JAEPOJ010000022.1 GCA_017642965.1 Phycisphaerales bacterium | reverse complement strand
TGGTGCATGGTGCGCATCAGCGACATCGGGGCTGCGGGCGAGTCGTGTGTGCTTGTGCGCGTGGGCGTTTGAGCCATGAGTTCGTTGTGCTCGTATCCGATCACGCGGTGCGATGCCTTGAGGATTGCAAACACGTCGAGGTCGTCTGGTTGCGCGCCGATGTTTCGGATGGGGTCGATCTGTTCGTCGATGGTCTTGGCGATGCCGTCGAGCGCGAGGGGTTTCTGGAAGGCGTGGGCGACGTGGGCGAGGGTGTTGGGGTCCCATGAATCGGTTTGTACGGTTTCGAGGTGGTCGATGAGGTTGCTCAGCCCGTCGTCGGGGGTGAGGACGCCGAGCGACTGGGCGTGCCCGCGGATCATGCGTTCGTAGGCGCCGCGGCGTGGGAGGGGGATGGTGCGCTCGCCCAGGCCTCGGGCGACGGTGCCGGACCAGTGGTCGCGTGAGGAGAGCGTGACGGTGATGGTGGTCTCGGGTCCGCCGGGGCCGCCTTTGGGGACGGAGGCGTTCATGTCGGCCTGCGGCGAGCGTCGGTAGGTGATGGTGATGTCATCGCCGGGCGTGAGGGTCTTGATGAGGTCGGTGAACTGGTCGCGCGAGTCGATGGGCGTGGCGTTGATTGAGACGAGGTTGTCGCCGCGTTGGAGGCCGGCGGATGAGGTGAAGGACTGCCCGCCGAGCGGTCCGGGGTAGACCCACCCGACGACGACGCCGTGCTCGGTGTCGCGGACGCCCAGCCCGAGGTAGGGCTCGTCGGCCCAGGGGTGGTTTGGCTGGGCGGAAAGGGTGAAGCTCGCGACAGACAGCACGATGAGGATCAATCGAATCATGACTACAAGATACCCGCACCGGGAAGGCGGCGCGGGTATCCGGGAGTGAGTCAGAGAGAGAGAGTCTGAGAAGAGGTGTTTCCGATCAGATGAAGGAAATCAGCATCAGTGCCCCGAAGAGGGCCGGCAGCAGGGCGATGTAGGTCACGAGCCCCCAGAAGAGTGGTTGCCCGTTCGATTCGTCCTCGATGTGCTTGACCACAATCGCCTGGGATTCGTCTAAGCGGTCAATCTCGTAGTCTGTGTTGTGCTGCAGGGTTGTCATGCCGTCCTCCTTTCTGATGGTAGTGGACTCATGATGACCCCAGCTTAATGTATTTGTTCTCACAAATATTTCCGTACTCGCGTGTCAGGAATCGGCGAGTGCGCATTAGACAGGAATCGCGGCTTGCCCCCGCAACTGAATGGGATGAATTCGTGTCAAAGAAAAATAGCCCCTACCCCACACGATTGGGGGATATCACAGCCACTCAGATCACCATGGGAGCGTATCGCCCTTGTAATCGAGGAATCGCCCGTTGTCTTTCGCTGTGATCTTTTCGATCGTGTCCAGGATGGATCCGGTGGACTCATCGGGCATGAGCGGGGCCTGCGGACCTCCCATGTCCGTCTGGACCCACCCAGGATGGATGACGACGCTGGTGATGCCCCTGTCCTTGAGTTGGTGGGCGATAGTGGCGTTGGCCATGTTGAGCGCTGCTTTAGATGCGCGATACCCGACGAAGCCCATCTCGCCCTTTGCAGCATCGGTAATTGAGCCGAGGTTGCTGGTAATGGAGATGTTTAGTTTCCGCACGGAGCGGGCGATGTTACCCATGAGCGCCCGCGTGGTGAGGATCGGCCCGAGGGTGTTGACCCGCATCACACGCTCGAACGCCTCGGTGTCGAAATCGTTGATGTCGTCGCACTCGTGCGGGAAGATCCCGGCGTTGTTGACAAGGATGTCGATGGGTATGTCGCCGAGCGTTTGTGCCAGGGCATCGATGGAACCATGGTCACTGGTATCGAGCTTTTCAACCCGTGAGGCGATGGCATTGAGCCCCTCGGCGGATCCAGGGTTGCGGGCGGTCCCAATCACGGTGTAACCACGTGCGGCCGCGTGCTTTGCCATGCCGAGGCCCAGCCCCCGGTTCGCGCCTGTAATGAGAATGGTGGTCATGTGACTGCTCCTTTAGTTGAGTATACGTGAGCTTTGCTGATCTTCGTAATCGTCAATGGCATCCGCCAGGTGTTTATTCAGCCAGGCAAGCTTTATGTGTACACCACGCCCTCGTGCTCAATCCATCCTGGTTCGTGTTCATTCCTGGGACACTGGTGGGTCCAGTGCACGAGCCCGCCCTTGGTATTAAACTCGTACTCACCCTTGAATGTGACCTTGTCGAACACCCGAACCGGTACTCGTTTCGCGAGATCGATGTTGTGGACGATGAGGATTGTCTGCCCGCTGCGGAGTCGAACGATGAACCGCTGGTGGCGCGAGCCGATATTGTCGTCAGAGAGAATGCGTATGACCTGACCCGCGTCCTCGATCATCCGCGAGTCGTCTTCGATCGTGTACCGACGACCGGTGGAGAACGACATCAGAACTCGAACGGCTCGCCCGGCGTGTACCCGACCAGATCGTACAGTTCTTGACGCGTCTGCATGTTGCCCAGCTGCCCCTCAAGCGTGCCGGTCTGCTTCAGCTCCGCCAGCGCCCGTGTGATCGCGCCCATCGCCAACCGAAGCGTGCTCACCGGGTAGATCACGATGTTGTACCCCATCGCCCCGAACTGCTCGAGCGTCAGCATCGGCGTCTTGCCGAACTCCGTCATGTTCGCCAGCATGTACGGGCGGTGATCACCAAGTTCATCCATCGCCTTGGCGAAGTCCGCGAACTCCTGCTCGCTCGTCAATCCCTCAGGGAAGATCATCGTCGCCCCCGCCTCGACGTACGCCTTCGCGCGATCGATGGCCGCGTCGAACCCCTCGACGCCCTTCGCGTCCGTGCGTGCGCAGATGATGAACGCGCCGTCCGAGCAGTCTCGTGACGCCTGGGCCGCCCACTGCACTTTCGACACCGCCTGCTCAAGAGAGACGAGCGATTTTCCATCCAGATGCCCGCACCGCTTCGGGAAGACTTGATCTTCGAGATGGAGACCGGCTGCTCCGGCGTGCTCGTACTCGATCACCGTCCGACGGACCATCTCCTCTTCGCCGAAGCCGGTGTCCGCGTCTGCGATCAGGGGCAGCCCGCTCGCGTACGCCACCGACCGGATCTCGCGTACAAAGTGGTCCAGCGTCAGGATCCCGACATCTGGGACTCCATTCGCCACGGTCGTCGCGCCACCGGAGAAGTATGCCGCCTCGAAACCCGCATCGGCCACTGCCTTGCCAACAAGCGCGTTAAAAGCACCTGGAGCGGCTACGACTGATCGGTCCATACGTTGACGCAACAACGTCCCGGGGTGTTCTCTGCTTGGCATATCTCATCATATACACGCCCCATTCGCGTGCCGAGCACTGTTTCAGTACAATCAGACCATGACACAAACGACACCTGCCATCTTTACACTCGCTTCCATCATGCTGTGTGTTGGTTGTACGACGACGACCAACCGCGAAATTGAACCGATGGGTGACACACCAACGAATGGTGAGGTTCAGGGTACTGAACCGCTCACGCCCTGGACCGAGCTCCGCGCCGAGAAAACCTCCGCCGGACGCATCACCTTCTCCGGCCAGCCAACCGAGGAGGAGATTCGCGCGTTCGCCGCAGCCGGGGGCAAGGTCGTCATCAATAACCGCACCGAGTCCGAACTCAAGCGTATCCCCTTCGACGAGCAAGCCCTTGTCGAAGCGCTCGGCATGAGCTACGCGCACACCCCCATGAGTTCCGCGATCTTTGACGACACCCAGTCCGCTTCGCTCGCACAGACCCTCAACTCGACCACCGGCCCCGTCCTGATGCACTGCGGATCCGGGTCACGCTCCGCAACCGTCTACGGGATGTACCTCATCAAGGACCAAGGCATGAACAAGAACGACGCCATCGAAACCGCACAGCAGCTCGGCATGTGGCAGCGCGGCGGACGCATCATCGAGCGTGAGCTCATGGACATGCCCGACCGCGTCATGGACGCCGTCGACCCCGCCCAGCTCCGCATGTACGTCGACACCCTGGCCGCATTCGGCACACGCCACACCCTCAGCGACACCGAGTCCGACACGCGAGGCATCGGGGCCGCACGGCGCTGGGTCAAGGCCCAGTTCGAACGCAACATCGAAGGGCACGGAAAAACCGGAGACGCCGCACCCCGCGTCTACTTCGATTCCCACACCGTCGAGCCCGACGGGCGGCGCATCCCCCGCACCGTCGAGGTCGTCAACGTCATCTGCGAGATCCCGGGCGCTAACCCCGAATCACGTGACCGCCTCTACTACGTACTCGGGCACCTCGACTCCCGCGCCAGCGGCGCCCTCGATGCCGAGTCCGACGCGCCGGGCGCCAACGACGACGCATCGGGCGTCGCGCTCATGATCGAACTCGCACGCGTCCTCGCACGCGAACCCCTCGAGGCCACCGTCGTCCTCATGGCCACCTCGGGCGAGGAGCAGGGACTCTTCGGCGCCCGCATGCACGCGCAGGACGCGCTCGATGCCGGCAAGAACATCGTGGCCGTGCTCAACAACGACACCGTCGGCGACCCCACCGGCGTGCTCGATGGCCAGGACGGCTCCAAGGAGATCCGCGTCTTCTCCGAGGGTCTCCCCGCCACCATGATCACGCTCGACGATTCCGAGATCAGCAACGCCGTCCGCTGGAAGCGCCTCTACGGCACCGAGTCCGACTCGACCTCACGCCAGCTTGCACGCTACATCGCCGATGTCGCCGACCTGCACAAGACCACCGTGCAGCCGCGCCTCATCCACCGCCCCGACCGCTTCCTCCGCGGCGGCGACCACACCCCGTTCAACGAGCTCGGCTTCGCCGCCATCCGCTTCTGCGAGACCTACGAGAACTACGACCACCAGCACCAGGACGTTCGCGTCGAGAACGGCGTGCAGTACGGCGACCTCCCCGAGTACGTCGACGAGCACTACCTCGCCGACGTCACCCGCCTCAACGCGCTCACGCTCGTGCACCTCACCAACGCGCCCTCCGCGCCCGAGAACACCCGCGTCATCGTGGCCGAGTTGACCAACGACACCACGCTGCGCTGGGATGCCTCGCCCGAGGCGGACGTCGCCGGGTACGAGATCGTCTGGCGCGAGACCAGCGCCCCGCAGTGGGAAGAGGCACAGGACGTGGGCAACGTCACCGAGGGCACCATCCCGCTCTCCAAGGACAACTACTTCTTCGGCGTCCGCGCCTACGACGCCGACGGGTACCGTTCCCCGGTGTCTTATCCGCGTGCCGCACGCGAATGAAACACTTTTCGCTCGTCCCAGCGTGCACGTTTTCGACCAGCGAATCGCCTAGAATCAGGTGTTTCGAGCCCACCACCGGGCTCGCTGTCGACCGACCACCACACCACCCACGAGGTTGTTCCATGACCACCGCTCCCACCCACGCCAAGGGACTCGAAGGCGTCATCGCCGGCGAAACCGAGATCTGCAACGTTGAACAGTCCGCGCTCATCTACCGCGGCTATGAGATCGCCGACCTTGCCGAGAACGCCTCCTTCGAAGAAGTGGCCTACCTGCTTCTCGTCGGCAAGAAACCCACTGCTGATGAACTCAAGGTCTTTCAGTCCGAGCTTGTCAGCGAGCGTTCACTGCCCGAACTCGTCAGGGAGTTCCTCAAGACCTCCGGCGAACTCGTAAACAATCAGGCAGCGGTCCCCATGGACATCCTTCGCACCGCAGTCTCCATGCTCGGTCACCTCGATCAGCAGTGCCAGGACAACAGCGCGGATGCCAATCTGAACAAATCCAAGCGACTGCTGGCGAAGATCCCCACCATCATCGGCCACATGCAGAACGCCATCGACGGGCGTGACTTCGTCGCCCCGACCGAGGACCTCTCGCACGCCGCCAACCTGCTCTACATGATGACCGGCGAGAAGCCCAGCCCCGAGGCCGAGAAGGTCATGGACGTGTCGCTCGTGCTGTACGCGGAGCATGATTACAACGCCTCCACCTTCACCTCGCGTGTGATCGCGGGCACACTTTCGGACATGCACGGCGCTGTCACGGGTGCCATCGCTGCACTGAAGGGCAAGCTGCACGGCGGCGCGAACGAGGCCGCGATGGACATGCTCGCGGACATCCGCAATGACATCGGGCCGGAGAACGACACCGCCAAGATCACCGAGTGGATGCATCAGGCATTTGCTGAGAAACGCAAGCTCATGGGTTTCGGGCACCGTGTCTACAAGAACGGCGACCACCGCGCCCCGATCCTCCATGCCCTCGGGCGGAAGGCCGCTGAGGCCCGCGGTCCCGAGTACGTCAAGCTCTTCGAGCTCGGTGAGACCGTCCAGCAGATTATGGAAGACGAGAAGAAGATCTACCCCAACGTCGACTTCCCCTGCGGCATGACGTACTTCACGATGGGTATCCCTGTCCCGCAGTACACCCCCATCTTCGTCGCTTCACGCATTACGGGGTGGGCCGCCCACATCATGGAGCAGCATGCGAATAACCGCCTCATCCGTCCACGTGCCGCATATGTCGGTCCTGAGACCCGTTCTTGGAACTGAGGCCAAGCCACGATTTGTACCAAACGCACCTCAGGGTGCGTTTTTTCATTGGTGATGCCCGAAAGGCGGTCGGACCGATTCCGTACAATACAGGGAAGGGACTGCCCCCATGATCAAGTTCAACTGCGATCGCTGCGACATGGAGATCGAGCTCGATGATGAGTTCGCAGGCACTAAGCACGAGTGCCTCAACTGCGGCGATATCAATCGCGTCCCCATCCCCGAGGGATCCGACGCCACACTCGAGGACCCCGACCCGGCCGTCGATTCTAAGAACGTCGACCGCGCAGCCAAGGCCGGCTTTCCGCCAGATTTCGGCCCAGAGACTCGAGTCATCAAGGTTCGGCGCTGCTGGTTCCGCTCGCGTGCGATCCGTTTCTCGCTTCTTGTCCTGATCGGGCTCACCTCCTTGATCGGGCTGATTTGGGTGCCCGTGACGGATAAGTCCGTCTGGTGGTATGCGCTCTTCGCTCCGCTGCTCCTCGCTTCCGTTGGCATACTGGCCTGGTGGTGGGTTGATCGCCTCAGCGCCTCGCTGGAGATCACCACCAAACGCACCATCATGCACCGCGGATTCTTCTCCAAATCCTCATCCGAGGTCGTCCACGACAACATCCGGAACATCCAGATCGACCAGACCTTCCTCCAGCGTGTCATGCGTGTTGGGCGGATCGGCATCTCCTCTTCAGGGCAGGACGGCATCGAGCTGCAGGTGAACCATCTCAAGAACCCCGACTACCTCCGAGAGGTCATTGATCTCTACCGCCCCCTCTGATACCAGGAAGCTGCTCGAATGTGCTCAGTACCCGTGAACACATGGCTCAAAGCACGGCGATGGTGTATGATGGAACTCGCGGAGGAACCGCGATCTCGCGATATTCGCCGAGCGATCTGACTGATCGGCAGGAGGCCCAACCCGTGCTCTGGATGCAGAAACTCCGTTTGCGTGTCTTCGCCCTGCTAGCCGGGCTTGCTCTTCTGGTGTTTACGGTTGTCGGTGTCTTCGCCGTCCCCGTTCTCCCCGCGATCGGCGTCGCTGTCACCATCGCGCTCACGATGGTCAACTCCATGGCCTCGCGACTCGAGCACATGACCTGCGCCGGCTGCGGGCAGGACATCGCCCAGCTCCCCGCGGGCACCCACGGCATCGCCTGCGACAAGTGCGGCACCATCAACCACCCCTTCAACACCGGCGAGCCCTACTACGCCTTCGACCTCAGCGACGACGAGGACAGCGACACTCGCGACGCCTGAGTACCCATCACACAACCGCGAATGAAAAAGCCCCGGTCGATGCCGGGGCTTTCTTGTTTCAAGGTTCGCAAACTGATCAGGCCTTCTCGCCCATCCGCTTGTTGAACTCGTCGGCGCTCACTTCTTCGATATCCGCGTCCGTGAGGATCTGGTCGATCGTCTTGTGCTCACGGACCTGCTGCATCAGCGTCTGTGCCTGACCTTGCTTCTGCAGTTCCTCGATGACCTGCTCGGGGCGCTTGCCCTGCTGGGCCGCCATCTGCATGATACGGGCGTTGATTTCCTGCTCCTGGATCTGCACTTGGAGCTCCTCGGCCGCCTTGTTGAGGATGAAGAACTGCTTGAGCTCGTTGCGGGCGCTCTCGGTCGATGCGCCACGCAGCTCTGCCATCTGCTGCTCGATCTCGGTCGGATCGACGCCGCGGTACATCAGCTCCATGCGGCGACGCTGCAGGTTGCGGGCCGCCTGCTGCGAGGTGAGGCCCTCGGGCAGATCGAACTCAACCGAATCCGCCAGGTGCTTGACGATCTGCTGACGCATGACGGATTGTTGCTGCACCTCAGCACGCTGCTGGAGCTGGTTCGTGACCATTTCCTTAAGCTGTTCCTCATCGTTGAAGCCGTACTTGGCAACGAGGTCAGAGATGACCGCCGGGACGATGCGATAAACCTTGGTGATCTCGTACTCGATCGTCAGATCCTTGCCACGCAACGCCTCGACCTCGTGGTTCTCCGGGCCTTTGAGCTTCACGGTCAGCTTATCGTCGACCTTCGGCGTGCCGATCTGCTTGAAGAAATCCGGCACGATGACGCCGAGGATCATGCCCTCATCGCCCTCTTCCGGGATCTGGACGACGGCGCCCTCAATGTTGTAGTGCTCGGTGCCGTCGGAGTCGTTCATCACCGCGTTGCCGGTGACGTAGTCGCCGCGGTCCGAGTCCTCACGCTCGTCGAGCGAGCCCTCGTTGATCGCGATCTTCTTGATCTCCTCGTCCACCACGCCATCGGGCAGCGTGGAGTCGGGCTTGAGGACCTTGATGCCCTTGAGCTCGGGCAGATCGAACTCGGGCATGACCTCGACGTCGACCTCGAAGCTCACCGGCTGGCCCGCGGCCACCTCGATGCCTTCGAAGACCTCCGCCGGGGGCTGACCGAGGACCTTGAGATCGTGCTCACGCACGGCCTCTTCGTAGGCCGCGGAGACGAGTCGCGAGCGGGTCTCGTCGAGCACGTACGAGCCGTAACGCTTCTCCACGAGGCGACGCGGCGCGTGACCCTTGCGGAAACCGGGGATCGCGACTTGCTCGGCGACAGCGCCGAACGCGGTCTCCATCTGAGAATCGACGGCATCCGCCGGGATCTCCACGCTGATGCGCTTGCGGCAGGGGCCGACGTCTTCGATATTGATCGTGTTGGTGACTGTGTCTGACATGATATTCTTCCTGTTCATGCCGCGCACTGGACTGCTGTCGATCCGCCATCGTGCGCCTGAGTCCCGGACCGACCCCGCCGGACGCTCCGGCAGGAAAGGTAGTGTAGGCATCGCCCCGAGACTGCTCCGACTTCATCCCACGGGGGAGACAACTCGGAATGCATTTGATGAGTCGCCCCCCACGCCTATCATTACGCCCCATATCCTTGCCGGGGTGGCGGAATTGGTAGACGCGGCGGATTCAAAATCCGCTTCTGGAAACAGAGTGGGGGTTCGAGTCCCCCCCTCGGCATTCACCCGAGAGACGAACTGTCACATATAAAGGACCATCACATGGCCGACGAACAGCAACCACAGCAGCAACAGGTGCAGCTCCGCATCGACGAATCGAAGATGTCGAGCACCTACGCGAACACCATCCGCACAAGCAACACGCAGGACGAGCTCATTATGGACTTCGGGATGAACATTCCGATGCAGGCTCCCAACCAGCCCCCGATGGTGATCTTCAACGTCGGGTCACGCGTCATCATGAACTGGGCCGGCGCAAAGCGCCTCGCCCTCTCACTCGGCTCCGCGATCCGCCAGTATGAGGAACGCTTTGGCGAGATCGACATCAATCAGGGCGGGGGCCAGCAGCCGCCGGCTCAGGCCTGATGACAGAGGCGTCTGCGCCGACCATGATCACGATTCCACACACGGGCCGACTTGGCCCGTGTGTCGTTTCAGGGGCAACCCGACACCCCCTACTACTGAATAATCTGTGACAGATTCGCCGACGATACGCATCTAGGACAGCGCCACACGCGTTACCCAGCTAGACACGAAGCGAGACACGAAAGGCACCCATGAGCAGCGAAACTCTCAACATCGCACTGAGCGACGAGCAGGTCGTGCGTGACGCAGAACCCATCCGACATCTCGTCCAGGCCGTCGGATCCGTCGTCGTGGGTCAGGAGCACATGGTCCGCTCCCTCGTCATCGGCATGCTCACCGGCGGGCATGTCCTGCTCGAGGGTGTCCCCGGGCTCGCCAAGACCCTCACCGTCACCACGCTCGCCCAGGGATGCCACGCTGAGTTCTCCCGCATCCAGTTCACGCCCGATCTGCTCCCCGCCGATGTCATCGGTACCCTCATCTACAACCCCAAGGACGGCACCTTCACCCCGCGCAAGGGTCCAATCTTCGCCAACATCGTCCTCGCCGATGAGATCAACCGTGCCCCCGCCAAGGTCCAGTCGGCCCTCCTCGAGGCCATGCAGGAGCGACGCGCCACCATCGGCGACACGACCTACAGCGTCGGCGACCCCTTCCTCGTCCTTGCCACGCAGAACCCCATCGAGCAGGAAGGCACCTACCCGCTGCCCGAAGCACAGGTTGACCGCTTCATGCTCAAGCTTCACGTCGGGTACCCTACCCGCGAGGAGGAGCGCCTCATCGTCGACCGCATGATGTCCACCGCCGAGCACGAAGGCATCGCCCCCGTCGTCTCGCTTGATCACATCGCGAAGGCGCGAGAGACCGTGAATAACGTCTACATCGACGAGAAGATCAAGGACTACATCGTCTCGCTCGTACACGCCACACGCGACCCCGCGTCCGTGCGTGCCAACTGGACCATGGATCTCCCCAGACTCATCGAGTTCGGTGCCTCGCCCCGCGCATCGCTCGCGCTTGCCAGGGCGGCGAGGGCTAACGCGTTTCTTGAAGGGCGTGCTTATGTCACCCCATCGGATATCAAGACCATTGGCATGGACGTGCTCCGCCACCGCGTGCTCGTCAGCTACGAGGCCGAGGCCGAGGGCATCACCAGCGAGGACATCGTCCGCGAGCTCTTCGCACGCATCCCCACACCTTGACTCACGATCCGGAAACAAGAAGGACACGGAGGCCCGCTTAGCGTGCTGACTGAGGAACTCATGCGAGAAGTGAAGCGCCTGGAGATCCGGGCGCGTCGGCGCGTCGACGACCTGTTCGGCGGCCAGTACCACTCCGCGTTCAAGGGGCAGGGCATCGAGTTCGCCGAGGTCCGTGAGTACATGCCCGGCGATGAGGTACGCACCATCGACTGGAACGTCACCGCACGCACCGGGCACCCCCACATCAAGCGCTTCACCGAGGAGCGCCAGCTCACCGTCATCCTCTGCGTCGACTGCTCCATCTCCACCGCCTTCGGCAGCGTCCGGCGCTCAAAGCACCAGCTCGCCTGCGAGATCGGTGCCGTGCTCACATTGGCCGCCGGGCGCAACAACGACCGCGTTGGGCTTCAGATCTTCGGCTCTGACCATCTGGAGCAGGAGTCCTTCCACCTGCGCCCCTCCAAGGGCAAGAAGCACGCACGGCGTGTCATGCGCGAGCTCATCGACTCTCAGCCCGGCATGTCGCCCTTCGTCCTGCGCGATGCGCTCAGCGAGCTCGGTCGCACGCACAAGCGGCGCGCCGTCATTTTCGTGCTCTCCGACTTTCTCTCCGGACTAAACAACCGCGAAGAGCCCGACTGGGCCAAACCCATGCGCATGCTCGCGCGCAAGCACGAGCTCGTCGCCCTCCAGCTCACCGACCCACTTGAGTTCCAGCTCCCCCGCGCCGGGCTCATCCGCATGCACGACCCCGTCTCCGGACGTCGCTATAGCGTCGACACCGGGTCACGGCGCGTTCGCGATCGGTACCACAAGCAGGCCATGCGCGAGCAGGCGTCCATCGAGGACTCGATGCGCCGCGCCCGTGTGGACCGGGTCGAGATCTCAACAGCTGAGAGCTTCGTCGAGCCGCTCTACCGTTACTTCCAGCAGCGGGAGATGCGCCGCCGATGAGAAGCGCGCTCGTCATCCTGACCACCCTTGCGACGGCGCTCGCCATGCACGGGTGCGCCAAGCCGCAGGGCAACGAGTCGCCGGCGATCCGCACCTCCGCGGAGGACGCGTCAAACACCGTCACGCTCACCACCGAGACCCGCGCGTCCGAAATCGGGATCGCCGAACGCGTGTGGGTCATCGACACCTGCTCATGGGCATCGATCAATCAGCCCGTGTTTGAGCCCCGCGAGTGGGGTGACACAGATTGGATCGTGATTGATACCATCGAATCGCCTGTCCGCCTCGAAGGCGACCGGTACCTGCTTGAGCGTCGCACGCAGATTGAGTCCTTCCTGCCCGGCAACTACCAGATCTCCCCGGCCGTGATCCGCTACAAGTCACCCGACGCGCCAGAGCCTGTTCTGCTCGCCGCCGACCCCATCGCTGTCGAGGTGCAGGGCGTGCTCCCGGACGAGGACGAAGGCGAGCTCAATGCCATCGCCGACGCCAGCATCCCCGCCGATCCCGACGCGAGCGACACGCGCCTGATCTGGGGAGGCATCATTCTGGTACTTGTCATCATCTCGGGCGGCGTCCTTTACGTCCTGCGCACCAGCGTCCCACGCGCAACCAAGCGCACGCTCTTCCAGGAACTCAACGCGATCTGTCAGAGCAAGGACCCTGACCCCCGCGCTGGCTACGAACGCCTGTCGCGCGTGCTCGAGCGGATCGACCCGCGCCTACGCTCCACCAGCGAGTTCGCCGAGATGATCCGCGTCTGCGATCAGGCCCGATTCAGCGCCGCGCCCGACATCCGCGTACACACGGCCCCGCAGCGCCTCGCCGCCCACGCCCTTGAGTTGCTGGGCCACGACGCACCCCGGACCGAGGGGGGGGGCGCCGCATGAACTGGCAGTTCGCATACCCCTGGGTTCTCGTGCTCACCTCGATCGTTCCGCTCATCTGGATCGTGCGTGTACTTATGTGGCATCGTCGTAAGGGCATGATGATGAGCGCTCCCTCACGCCTCTCCGCTACCGGCGGCTCCATCCGCACGCTCATGCTCTGGTTGCCAAACGCATTCATCGGTCTCGGGCTGATCGCATTGCTCGTCGCTTTAGCCCGCCCTCAGGAGATTGTCGGCAATACGAAGGCCACGCGCGACACCATCGCCCTCGAACTCGTCGTTGACCGCTCGGGCTCAATGGACGAGCCGGTTATCTTTGACGGTGAACGCACGAACCGGCTCGAAGCCGTGAAGAAGGTCGTGGAGCGATTCGTTCAAGGCGACGGCACCGAGCTCAAGGGACGCGACGGGGATCTGCTCGGGCTCATCGTCTTCGGCTCGTTCGCCGACACGCTCATGCCGCTCACCCAGTCGCACGAAGCGCTCATCGAGTCCATCCGCTCCATTGAGCTCCCGCGCATCGAACGCGAACGCTCCACCGCCATCGGCGACGCGCTCATGCTCGCTGCCGGGCGACTCAAGGCCTACGAGGACGCGATGAAAGCCGAGTCAGAAGACCCGGAGTTTTCGCTTAAGAGCAAGGTGATCGTGCTATTGACGGATGGGGAGAACCGTGCCGGCCAGTACTCACCACAGCAGGCCGCCGTGCTGGCAAAGGAATGGGGCATCAAGGTCTACATCGTGGGCATCCAGGGCGGCACCAGCAACGGTGGGTTCTTCATCGCGACCCAGCCCGTGAACGATCGGCGTATGACGCAGGTTGCGGAACACACGGGCGGACGCTACTGGGGTGTCGAACGCATCAGCGACCTTGAACGCGTGTACGCAGAAATCGACGAGCTCGAACGCTCCACCATCGAAATCAGCCAGTCTACGAGCTTCGAAGAGCTCTACCTTCCCTACGCCATCGCGGGGCTCTCGCTGCTGGCGTCCGGCATCTTTGTTCGGGAGTTCGCCATACGGGGAGGTACAGCATGAACGAACTCCTCGAGTCAATCGCGCGGGGTGAATGGCGATTCGCGAATCCTCGATGGCTGCTTGCGCTCTGGGGGCTCGTGCCGCTCGCTTTCGGGATGATCTTTATGGTGTACCGATCTTTCCGTCTCGAACGCCAGCTGGGTGATCAAGAACTGCTCGAAGTCAACCTGGGACGCGCACGAGTGTGGAACACCTGGGTCCGCGCAGGCGCTGTGACGATCGGACTCGCCTGCGTGATCATCGCGGTTGCTCGCCCCCAGTCCGATCCCCAAGAGATCGAGGTCGAAACGCAGGGCCGGGACGTGGTGTTCCTTGTCGATGTGTCACGCTCGATGCTTGCCAATGACGTCGCACCGAACAGGCTGGAACGCTCGAAGCTCTGGATCAACGACTTGGTCGACCAGCTCGGGGGTGACCGGGTCGGGCTGGTCGCCTATGCTGGCTCCTCGTCTGTCGTTTGCCCGCTTACCTCAGACCGCATGTTCTTCCGACTCGCCCTTGAGGAACTGAGTCCCAGCAGCGTGCTCGTGGGCGGCACCAATATCGGCGATGCGATCCGAAGAACCACCGAACTGGTTTTCCCCGAGTCTGGCGACGAGTTCAACGCGGGATTCCGCGACCTGATCCTGATCTCAGACGGCGAGGATCAGGAAAGCCTCCCCATCGAGGCAGCACGCCATGCAAGCGAACGCGGCGTGCGCATCATCACGATTGGAATCGGATCTGATAAAGGCGCGATGATTGCTGCCGATCGCGACAACCCGCGCTCGAATCCTGTTCGATCCCGCTTGGAATCGCAGACGCTGCGGGACATCGCTCGCTCAACTCCCGGGGGTGTCTACCTGGAGGTTGGAACCGGAACGATGGACCTCGCCCAGATTTATACAGACCTGATCGGGAGCGTGAACCAACGAAAGATGGACACGGCAACCTCGATGAGGTACACAGAGCGATTCCCGATCTTCCTTGGGATGGGACTCGTACTCATCATGATCGAACTGCTCATCATCCCTACACGCACAAGGAGGTCTCCGGCATGATATTTTCGATCGTCATGAGCACCATGCTTTCGCTGAGTTCTTTGGGCGTATACAACACAACGCTTCAGCCAGAGCAGCGCGAGCAGCAAGCCACACCCGAGACGTCTGAGAGCATGCCCGCAAGCATCGCCCGGGTTCGGCTCAGGCAAGCCATGGATCATGCGACACCGTTTGAAACCAGACAAGAGATGCTCGCTGAGATCGTGGCGCGCTGCGACGACAGCGCATACCAATCCGCTGCAGCGTACTACCTGGGCGTCTCGTTCATGAAACATGCACCCGAGAATGCCACTTCACTTTCTGATGCCATCGAATGGCTCAGGCGTGCGGATTCTGAGGGCACAGACCCGGCCCTTCGTGCCCGTGCTCGCGATTCGATCGGGCACGCCCGCTATCTGATCGCATCAACGCACACCCAGCAGTCTCCGGCCATTGCCTCGCCGCAAGATCTGGATGCGAAGCTGGAACAGATGCAGGGCAAGCTCAGCACACTCATCGAGTCTGCAGGGGCGTTCCGATCCGCGCACGATGTGGACCGGACGTACAGGCCAGCGATCGAGAATCTCGAGCGCGTACGCCGAGAGATCCGCACGCTGCGTGATCAGATCAACGCACTCAAGAATCTCATCGAACAGCAGCGACAGGCCCAGCAGGAACGCCAGCAGCAGCAACAGGAATCTGCTGATCGACTCGACGAGCTGGCGGAGCAACAACAGCAGGAAGCCAACGAGAACCAATCAAACAGTTCACAACAACCCGAGGGGCAGCGTGAGCAGCAGGAAGACCAAGAAGAACTCAGCGATCAGACGCAGCGCGAGCAGGAAGGGCTAAACAAAGATAGCGAGGGGCAGAGCGAGCAGATGCAGGACATACAGGACGAGCTTCAGAGGGCTCGCGATGCTCAGGAACGCGCGAAAGACGCGCTCGATCGGGGTGATACTCAGCAGGCTGCTCGTGAGCAGCAGGAAGCCGCCGAAGCACTCCGGAATGCCGCTGAGCAGCTGCGTGACATGGCGGGCAGCGATGGGCAAAAATCTGATGAGCGTGATCAGGAGCCACAACCGGGCGATCAGCAGGAAGGCCAGCAGCAGGGCGAAGCTGAGAACGAGGATGGCGACCAGATCAGCGAGATCGCACAACAGCTTCTGGAGAAGGAACGTCGTGAGCGTGAGGCACGCAACGTCTATAGACGAACAGGACGTCCTGTTCCCGTGGAAAGGGATTGGTAGGCCATGACGCCGATGCTGTTCACACTTCGAAACGCTCTGTTTGTACTCGCATTCGCTTGGGTGTCATCTGTGTGCTCTGCGCAGGTATCGTCAGATAGTGAGGACATCCGCGTTGAGGCGGAACTCACTCGGAGCAGCGTGTACGTAGGCGATGAAGTGTCGTACTCCGTTGCGGTGTACAACGCAATTAACCCTGAGCAACCGGTGGTCGAGTTCCCAGAGGGCGTGAAGGCAATCTTCCACGGCCGAAGCTCGCAGTCATTCACATCGATGCAGTACGAGAACGGCCGCAGACGCTCGGTGACGCAGCGCAGCTACATTTTCCAGTACACGCTCACGGCTGTGGTTGAGGGCGAGGTCGCTATTCCCGCGCCGAGCGTGAAGGAGAACGGGAAGGTCTACACCGGGAACGCGACGAGCTTCCGATCCCTGCTTCCATCGGAGTCTCCGGACGATGAACTCATTGTGAATATCGAACGCACCCAGCTCTATCTCAATGAGACAATCGAGGTCGAGTGCGAGTGGCTGATCGGGGACAACACCTCAGAGTTCAACTTCTCATCCTCCTCCGTTCCGGAATCTTTTCAGATCCGTGCACTCCCCGCGCCAGGCAACTTCCACCAGATCGAGTTTCCCCTGAACGGCCGCCCCATCATTGGATACGTTACATCGCAGACACAAAGCGGACGCCAGCTCTCGAAGTTCACGTTCCGTTTTACGATCACCCCGACCGAACTTGGAACGTATGAACTGGGACCGCTCCGGACTATTTTCACTAGGCAATCCGGCACGGGTTCCCGGTACCGAGCGTACGCCGAGTCCGACACAACCACGATCGAAGTTATCCCAGTCCCCTCGGATAGACGCCCGGATGAGTACAACGGCGCGATCGGTGAGTTCGAGCTTGAATCAAGAGCATCGAATTCTCGGGTTCATGTTGGTGACCCGATCGGGCTGACACTCCGCATTCGTGGTCAAGAACCAATGACGGGCGTGCAGGACGCCCCCGATCTTGAATCGATTCCCTCCTTCGCAGAGCACTTTAAAATCGACTCGGAAGGATGGCGCGAATCACTCCCGCGCAGGGAAGGCGTGAGGGAATACAGTACCACCATCCGAGCACTGAGTGACCGAGTGGATGAAATACCCGCAATCGGCTTGGCCTCGTTCGACCCGATACTCGGTGAGTATCGCGTATACCAGACCAGTCCGATTCCACTTTCGGTGCAGGCGGTCCGCGAGGTCACTCTGGCGGACGCGATCGTGAGCAGCGGTACTCAATCGACCCAAAGCGCCGAACGGCGCAGCGTTGAAAAGGTAGAGCTGACCACCGCTGCACCAGGTCTCTGGGCGCATGGCACCGCCGATGAACTGATGAAGTCGGACGGCTTTGACTTGGCCGGTACGATTCAGAAGCCCGCGTGGATCGCGACGATCGCCACCCCCCCATCGCTCTATCTCGCTGCGATCGTGATCGCCACCTATCGCCGCAATCGAGACCCTGAAGCGCTCACGTTACGACGCGCATTCGCTGCGGCAAGAAAATACAGAGGAGTAGACTCGTTGCAGTGCTACCTCGCGCGCGCCCTCGATATCAATCAAGACGCCGTCGTCGCCTCAGACGTAACACTGCTGCCAGTGGATGAACCCACTCGGCAAGCACTTCACAGCCGCCTCATCGAAGCGGAACACCCTGGGATCTCTCCAAATGCCGATCCCACAGAGTGCCAGAGATTGCTGCGTTCGATGCACGAACAGTGCCTGCGTGCGGCCAAGGGAGGCGAGCGATGAATCACTCATGCTTGTTCCGGATTATTCTGGCGATCGTGTCGATCTCCTGCTGCCTCACCAACGCTCAAGACCACTCATCAACACTGACCGAGGCACTGGATAAGCTGAGTTTGGGTATAGAGCGCCTCGAAGCCCAGGATCAGGGTGCCGAGGCCATCATTGCCGAAGCTGCTTCTGAACTCGCAAACGCGATCGATGAGCAAGAAGTACAATCTTCCGGCGCTTACCACGCACTGGGGAATGCCTATACGCTGCTCGGCGAGCACGGCTACGCGATGATCGCATTCCGGCGGGGCGAGCAGATCAACCCGCGAGATCCTCGCATTCAAGATTCTCTAAGCTACGTCCGCGATCAAATCCAGATCCAGGTCGAGCCCAATATCCCAAACCGCGTCCGGGCGGCACTGATCAGCTGGCGCGGGCTGATTCCGAGATCGATCCTCTGGTGGTCCTTTATCTCTCTGTTCACTCTGGGATGGGCGATCCTTATCCTCAGAATTTGTGCACGCCAACTTCCATCGCTGCGTCCGCTCGCGATCACTTGCCTCGCGCTCGCGTGTATCCCCTTCGCAGCACTCGGCTATGAGTGGAGCCTCGATCAGGGGAAGCCGGGGGTTGTGGTGTTGTATGAGATCAATGCGATGAGTGGTCCTGACGACGCCATTTACACCCCCGTGTATGCCGAACCCCTGAGCGCGGGCGTCGAAGGCACTCTCCGGGAGGTACGGGATGACTGGGCACGACTCTCCCTGATCGACGGCACTGCGTGCTGGGTCCCGCTCGACGCCATCTCACGGATCAATCCACCCACCTGAGTCTGGTTCCAAGCAATAGATTCCCGTCGGGTCTCTCTGGCCTTACGCCCGCACGCGGTTAATATACTGTGAACGGCCCCTATGGCCACCACGAACGCGGGTGTAGTTCAGTGGTAGAACGTCAGCTTCCCAAGCTGAATGTCGTCGGTTCGATCCCGATCACCCGCTTTCACCCACCGATTCCGGTGGGTTTTTTTATGCGCTTTGCATCTGTGTGCTCACTACGTCCGATTTCATGCGGGATTGATTGGCATCGTAGCTGAACACGCGCATGGTATGGAGGACACGCTCGCAGGCGTGCCATCATGAGGGACTCCGGATAGAAAACAACACAAGCCCAGCGAGAGAGCCCGGCAACGCTCCCCCGCTGATTACCCGAAAGCAGCAATCGCTCGCTTTGTCCCCTCCACACACAGGCCCATTTTGTTTCGGCCTCACGCTCAGGCGTACCTGTGCGTGTACAAACTGTGATATGGAGGACACAAAGATGAAGACTCAGACTTACACCGCTCTTTTGCTCGCAAGCACCTGCGGCGTCGCGCACGCCCAGGACTTTGACATAACCGGCGGGCAGACGAGCGTCCTGCTCGATACCGATACTCTCTCAAGCGCCGCGAGCCTGGATCTTTCCAGTGTCTCGGCCGATGTGATCGCCCCGGGTGAGTTGGGTGATTCAAGCGTCGCATTCGGCATCAACGCACGCGACGCGGCAATGCTCCCCACGACCTTTTCGTACGACGCCGGCCTGAGCAGCTTTGCCGGATCTATTGAGCACACCGGCTCAGTGTTCTTCAACAGCGACAGTGTTGAGGTCGGCAACTTCACGATCGGCTACGACGCTGGTCGCGTGGGCGACGGCCGGAGTGGCTTCTTCGTAGAGAGCACCATTGGAATCGCCGAGATTCTCTTCGATGTGGCTGATCCTTCGTTCCTCAGCGCGGATGCGAGCGGGCTGATCATTGAAGCGAACCTGTTGGTCTCGAGCGAGTTCGCTGGCTTCCTGAGCGATAACGGGCTCGCTTCTGCTGACCTCACCGGCGCTGATGTCGGTGATGCACGCGTGAACGCGGTCCCGGCACCCGGCGCTCTCGCGGTGCTCGGCCTCGGTGGCCTGGCGGCTTCACGTCGCCGCCGCTGACCTGCGGTCCGGGAGAAACTCACGACTCAAAGGGCAGCCGGTTATCCGGCTGCCCTTCTTCAATGACTCGACGATCTATTTCAGGCGGATCCGGATCGGCCCCTTCGCCGATGATGGATCGACCGCGTGCCCCCGCTGCGTGATCTCGACCTTGCCCCCGTCGACTAGGCGTCGTGCGGCCATCCGAGCCGGCTCCATGAGCGGGCGCCAGTCATCCGGCCTGACCTTTCTGGCCGCTTCGGATGGACAGATCGTGGCCCCTCCCTCGCGACCGCTGAGCAGGTTCATGATCGCCATCTCGAGCGACTCATCGATCGGCGATCGCTTCTTTGCGCGGCACGATTTCGAGCAGTACTTGACTGAATCCCAGTCCCGCACCCATTTCTTCCTCCACTCGATCTCACGCCCGCAGACCACGCAAGTTTTCGGCGGTGGGTGATTACTCATCGTCGACCCAACTCGTCTCCTTTGCTCGAAGGGGGAATCGGACTTCGATATCACGCGCCTTCTCTGCCTCGTAACTGAGTCGGATCATCTTGCCCTCGTCACCCCTGACAAGGAAACGGAATGTGCTGAATGAGTCGCCTCCGATCCCGTTCTCGATCAGCATCCGCTCGGGGCGATCCTTGATGGGCCTCATCGTCTGGTCAAAACGATCGCTGACCTGCCCTGAGAGCAGCACATCGGCACCGGACAGCGTGAGCAGATCGGGCAGGCCGATCTCGTTGCGCGCGGCAATCGCGAGACGGGTCGGGATGATCTGAGTGTTCTCGATCTCGACCGTGATCTCCCACAGCCCGTCGCCCATGTCCTTTATGCCCGCCCACTTGAACCGGAGCTCGGGCATGCTGCTCGCATGGAACATAGTGAATGCGAAGTTTCTGTGACACCCTTCCTCAAGCATGAACGGAGGCGTGACACGGGATGAGTACTTCGTCCCTCCACCGATGAGTACCTTTCCGTGCTGAGGGTGGTCATACTCGGTGTAATCTGTAAACGTCTGGCCGAACAGCATCCGGTCCTGCCAGTGCATGCGCTCCTCGTCGCTGAACTCACGGCTCGGATCCGGCATGATGCGTCGGTCTGTCCAGAGCTCGTTCGTGAAACTCGCAACGCCAAGCCCTTCAGCGAGCCAGTTGACAAACCCGCCGTGCACAGTATAGAGATCGGAATGGATGACCCAGTAGTTGTAATAAGGGAGCAGATCCTCGCCCGCCCTTCCCAACGCATCGTACATCTGGCGATCTGATCGGGGGTAGAGGTTCTCAAGATAGGACGCGCCCGGCCCACGCAGGAGCATGCCGCCCGTATTGTGGTAGCTCTGGCCAGCGGCGATGTTCGGTCGGGTGAGAATGAAATCCGCGACCGCCTTCGTCTCCGGGCGATCGAACGGGTGCTCACCGGCACCGTACTGGACGTGATTGGGCTGCCAGTCACTTCCCCAGTTACGATTCATGTCGTAGCCGCCGGGACCATCCTCGTTGATGCGACCGTCGCCGTCGTTATCGATGCCCTCCGAGCCCAGGCGTGTGAGCTCACCCTGCTCCCCATCGGGGACTCGCTCGATGATGCGCGGATCGAGCTTGTTTCGTCGCCAGCGGCCGTTGGGGTCGAACTTCCACATCTGGGTGATATGCCCATCTCCATCGAGATCCTCGTAACCGTCTTCATCGAGTTCGCCGTCATAGTCATTATCTGTCGGCCGCTGTCCTGTCCGCGCGCTGTGTGGCGTGTTCGGATTGGCAAACCATTCTGCTCTTCCGTCCGGGTTGATAGATGGCACGAAGTAAAACGCGGTACGGTCGATCAGATCGGTGAGCTGCTCAACCTCTCCGTAGCTCTTTGTGAGATACCAGATCGAATAAAGAACCGTTTCGGTCGCCTGGATCTCATTGCCGTGGACATTGCCATCGATGTACATGGCCGGTTTTTCAGAATCCTCACCCGTATCTGGGTTATTGAGGATCACCAACCACATGTCACGCCCCTGCTCGCTCTTCCCGAGTGATTTGAGGCTGAGCAGATCCGGGTATGCCGCGACGAGATCCTTCAGGATCTTCTCCGTCTCCTCGAAGTCGTAGTAGCGGTTCCATGAAACGTCGACCTTGGACGGGATCTGCTGCTGAGCGGCAGCAAAGCCCGCCGTTGTACCCAGCACACAGACTGAAGCCGCGAGTCTTGCCAGCTTGTTTGTACTCAGGATGCTCATGATCTTGTTCTCCTCGCTTTACCAGACACCCAGCTTGATCTTGCGGACGCCTGTCCGAGGATCATCGATCGTGACCGTTTCGTTATTGATGTTGTCGGATCTGAAGACCCAAGTATGAACTGATCGCCCTCCATTCCCGTCGATCCCCCAGACCCGATCTACTCGCTGCCCGCTGATGATCTGATCCACCGGGACGGACAGACGAACGATCATCGGCTTCACACTGCGGGTTGTGCGCGAGAATGATGTCGTCGTGGAAAGCTCTCCTTCGTTCTGGATGACAACACGCGCCTCATACAAACCGCCACCGAGTTCAACAACCTCGGGGCCAAGCACGCTGATCTGCGATTGCATCTCCATGATCTTGGTCACGAAGGCGGTATGCTTCTCGGCGAGTTCATCCAGCAGATCGGCTGGAGGGTTGATCTTTGCGCCGGGCACGAATCCGCCGATCTCAACCTTGCCCAGTGTCGGATGATCGAGTGGTTCCCAATTCACGAATCCCTTGATGCCCTCCTCATCGAAATAGCCCAACCATTTCGCATCCTCGCTCAGGCCTTTCCTCGATTTCTTATCATCCTTCTTGGGTGCATCTGCCGGGGCGTCGTTGGCTTGTTTCACACGCCGGACCTCGATGCCCATCTGGGCCGCGAACTGCTCGACCATGGCGGGCGTGATCTGATCGAGCATCGACTCGTCCGGCGCCTCTCCAGTCATCTGGGAGTAGGCTTCTCTGAGCTCGTCGAGGGTTTCCATCGAGATATCCCCGACGGGCGAGGGCGTAAGAACTGGCTCTTCAAGCTGCCGATCGGACTTCGCGCGCGCTTCTTCGCCCTGATCATCCTTTGGATCTTCAGGGAGTGCCCACCCATTGACCGCGAAGCTCGCAACCCCACGCTGGGCATACATCCAGGCGTGGAAACTCCCAGCGCTGTCATGCTTCTCGCCGCTGGTGAATGAGGACGCATCCTTGAACCACTCGCCAGCCTGCTTATAGAGCTCAGCGTCCCCGGCATCGATCTCAAGCGGCGATCTGCCTGTGATGTCCTTCTTCTTCGCATCGAGCTGATGAATCATGTTGTCGTGCCGACCAATGGTCACAGCAGCAACAATATCATCGCGCTCAAGCACGAACCGCGCGAGCGCGTACGCTTCCGGTTCGGATAACGCGTACCGCCCGGCTTGCGGATTGTGCTCGGGCCAGCGGTGCATGAAGTTCATGTTGATATCAACCGCACCAAATCCGTCCTCATTGATCAATCCATCACCGTCGTTGTCGAGGCCCTCGGGATAGAGCGTGAAGGCAGCCCGCTGCCCCTCGCTCGCATCCGGTTCAATGTTCAGTCGCGGATCATCCGGGTCAGCGAGATGAGAAGGGCGCTGATCGAGCGGCGGCTCAAGGCGACGCATCATCGTAATAATGCCGTCACCGTTGAGATCATCAGCGTGATCCTCATCGAGCATCCGGTCACGATCTTCATCGACGAGGCGGGCATTCCCAGAATGCCCACTCAGGACGCTGCCCATGTTTCGCGCCGCCCCATCCGGGTTCACGCGAGGGATGATGTACACCGTCATGTCTTCCAGGAGGCTCTGGTGATGTTCGAGGAGTTCCTCCGCGATGCGAGTCGCTATCTCGGTGCTGACGAGGTACTGCGCATCGATACCGGCAGCGACAAGCAACGCCGGGCGAGGGGTATGCCCCGCGGAGAGTGTGAGTACATGCAGTTGTGTGCCGCCCAGGCTTTCCCCGATCGAGTCGAGCGAGGCGTGCTCATCCGATGCGATCTGTTGGAGACGGGACTGAAGCTGATCGTTGCTCATGTACCCTTCGGGTTGAGCGAATGCCGTCGAACCAGCAAGCACCGCGAGCGCGGCGGCCGATCGGAAAATCGTGTATCTGGACATACGAAGCCTTCTGGAGTTTCAAAATTCGTGCTCGGACCCTGTGCGTCAGCCGAACGGCCGTGCCCTTGCATACCACGCGCAACAAGCGAGGTTGCAACGAGATCATACAGGAACCCCACCCAATCTCGCAAGAACCCCGTTTTTTCGCCATACACCCCAGAATAGGCCCAGACGTGGCTAGGGTTGATTTCCTCCAAGTGACCATGAGGAGTACACCATGCCAAGAGTCACCCGTGCAGCGATCATTCAGGCGACAAACGCGCTCCCCAACTCAGATGATCTCCCCCAGATCAAGCAGGCAAACATCGATAAGCACGTCGAGCTGATCAGTGAAGCGGCTGGCATGGGAGCGAAGGTCTGCTGCCTCCAAGAGCTCTTCTACGGCCCCTACTTTCCGGCCGAGCAAGACACACGCTGGTATGACCTCGCGGAACCCATACCGGACGGCCCCACGATCCGGCTGATGCAGGACCTCGCCAAGCAGCACGCCATGGTCCTGATCGTCCCGATCTACGAGCAGGAGATGCCAGGCGTGCTGTATAACACCGCCGCGGTGATCGACGACGAAGGCACCTATCTCGGCAAGTACCGCAAGCACCACATCCCGCACCTCTACCCGGGCTTCTGGGAGAAGTTCTACTTCAAGCCCGGCAACGGCGGCTACCCGGTGTTCAACACCCGCTTCGGCAAAATCGGCGTCTACATCTGCTACGACCGCCACTTCCCCGAGGGCGCTCGCGAGCTTGGGCTCAACGGCGCGGAGATCGTCTTCAACCCGTCCGCGACCGTGGCAGGGCTCAGCGAGTACCTCTGGAAAATCGAGCAGCCAGCTCATGCCGTCGCGAACCAGTACTACGTCGGGGCCATCAACCGCGTGGGCACCGAGGCACCATGGAACATCGGCGAGTTCTACGGCAACTCCTACTTCTGCGACCCGCGAGGGCAGTTCGTCGCGCAGGGCTCGCGCGATCAGACCGAGGTCATCGTCGCGGATCTGGACCTCGACATGATCCAGGACGTCCGCAACGTGTGGCAGTTCTACCGCGACCGCCGCCCTGAGACCTACACACGCACCACCGAGATCTGAGACCGGAGCACTCATGCCGCTGCTGATCAAGAACGGACGCATCATTACCGCGGACGCGGACTACCACGGCGACATTTATTGCGCCGGCGAGAAGATCACACGCATCGAGGACTCCATCGATCCCGGGTCGCTCCCGAGTGACACCGAGGTGATCAACGCGAGCGGCAGGTACGTCTTCCCCGGATTCGTCGACCCGCACGTGCACGTCCACCTGCCGTTCATGGGCACGTTCGCCAAAGACGACCACGAGAGCGCTTCGCGGGCCGCGATCGTCGGGGGCACAACAACCTACATCGAAATGATCTGCCCTGCGCCCGATCAGGAGCCAATGGACGCATTTAACGAATGGCAGGGCAAGGCCAAGGATCAATCGCACTGCGACTACAGCTTCCACCTCGGCGTGGTCCGCTTTGATGACCTCGCACGCGAGCAGATCCGAAGGATCGTCCGGGATCATGGCATCGCCTCGTTCAAGGTCTTTCTCGCGTACAAGGGCGCTCTTGACATCAGCGACGAGAACCTCTTCGACCTGCTGAGCATGGGCAAAGAGCTGGGCGTGATCACCACCGCCCACTGCGAGAACGCCACCGCGATTGCCGCCATGCAGCAGAAGCTGCTGAGCGAGGGCAAGACCGGGCCCGAGTGGCACGAGCCGTCCCGCCCTGTGCGTGTGGAGGCCGAGGGCGTGCACCACCTTGCGACTTTTGCGGAACTCACCGGAGCGCACGTCTACGCCGTGCACACATCATGCGCCGCCGCGATCGAGGAAGCCCGCGCCGCTCAGGCCCGCGGCGTGAAACTCTGGGTCGAATCCGTCATCCCGCACTTCGCGCTCGACCACACGCACGCCGAGCAAGTTAACTTCGAGGGCGCCAAGTATGTGATGTCCCCGCCGCTCCGGGATCGCGCCAACCACGATGTGCTCTGGGCCGCGCTCGCCTCGGGTGTGACTTCCACCGTCGGCACCGACCACGCCCCTTTCGATTTCAATGGCCAGAAGGACATGGGCAAAGACGACTTCACCCTAATCCCCAACGGCATCCCCTCCATCCAGGAACGGATCGACCTGCTCCACACACTCGGCGTCAAGACAGGACGCATCGATCTCAACACCTTCGTCCGCGTCGCTTCAACCAACGCAGCCCAGATCTTCGGGCTCAAAGGCAAGGGCACGATCAGCGTGGGTGCCGACGCGGACATCGTGGTCTACGACCCAGAGCACAAGCACACGCTCAGCGCGAAGACACACCAGTCTCAGGTCGATTACAACGGCTTCGAGGGCTGGGAGGTCACCGGGCGAGCCGAGACCGTCACGGTACGTGGCAAGGTCATGGCCCGCGACGGCGGATTCGTCGGCGACGAGCCCGGACGCGGGCGCCTCATCCAGCGCGAGCCGACCCACTTCTAAGAAGCATTACTTATTCGAAACAAGCATGTCTGATTGTTCGACGAAGCGATCCCCCTCCCACTGGGTATCCTTGCCGATCTCCCGCTCGACCCTCTTCCGTTCCCGGGCCTCTCGCTGACGCTCGACAAGTCCCGCGTGCGAGCTGAAGTACTTCAATGCGTGCCCTCGGAAGTCCTCGATGGACTTGAAGCCGTGCTTCTCCATGAACGCACCGAGCTGCTCGCACATGGGCTGAACATGACCGTACCCGTGGATCATGACCCCGGTGCAGACCTGCACCGTCGATGCGCCGAGCAGGATGAACTGGGCCGCATCATCTCCGGATTCGACACCACCGATCGCGGAGATCGTACGATCCGGGTACTCGCCCTCCTCGCCGAACATCATCGTCGCCAGCTCCATCACCATCCGCAGCGCGATCGGGCGGACGGCTTTGCCTGAGTAACCACCCGGGAGGGAGTAACCCTCGACCGTTGGCTCTGGACGGAGCGTATCAAGATTGACCCCCATCACGCTCAGGATCGTGTTGATTGCCGCAATGCCGTCCGCACCCGACTTCAGCGAGGCACGAGCGGGTTCGGTGATATGCGTGATATTCGGCGTCATTTTGGCCCAGAATGGGAGCTTGGTCGCCTCACGCACCCAAGCGCAGACCTCACGCAACAGCTCCGGGTTCTGGCCCATCGCAGCCCCCATCGCGCGCTCTGGCAGCCCGTGCGGGCAGGAGAAGTTCAGCTCGAATCCATCGACGCCGCACGCCGCGCAGCGCTCAATGATCTCGAACCATCGGTCCTTCGCATACTCCTCCATCACCGAGGCGATCAGTACCCGTTCGGGGTACGCATCCTTCAGACGCTTGAACTCGTCCTCCCAGACCTCGAACGAGCGGTCTGAGATGAGCTCGATGTTCTCCCAACCGATGACCTCTTTCGAGTTCTGCGCCCGCATACGCGCATACCGCGGCGCGACGTTAATGATCTTGTCCGCCTCCAGGCACACCGTCTTGCAGACCACCCCGCCCCAGCCCTCGTCGTACGCCTTCGCGATCACGTTCGCGTTCGTTCCGGGCGGGCCAGAAGCGATCAAGAAGGGGTTCGGGAGCTGGAGTCCATTGACCTGCACACTCAGATCGGGCATGGGAGCGTGATCCTTTCGACTAAAAAAACGCCTCTGGAGAATCGTATGCAGAGAAAAGCGGGTTAGTGATGCATTGCGTAGGTATCCTCGAACCCCCAAGGCGCAATCGCATCCGGGAACATCCGAATCAGATCAAGCATCGGTCCAGGAGAGATTGATCCGACGACACGCAAATCACCATCCTCGTCCACGAGCTGACAGCCGAGCTTCCCGATTTCGTCCGCGATGATCTCTCGCCCTTTCTCTTGAGCAGAACCAAGAATCTGCACACGAGCCGGACGAGACGAAAGCTGCACACGAAGTGTTTGACTCACCGCGGCACGCCCTGTGAATCGATCCCAGAGTTCCATAGAAAGCGGTGTTCGAACCTGCTCACTCAATGTCCGATCAAGCTCAGTGACACCGAGCTCGTACCCATCAAGCACCCGCTCCTTGATCGCGATCTGGCGATATCGCCTCAATACGCACTCCATCGCGGGCCCAAGACGCTGCTCTGGTGCGTACCGCTGAAGCACCCACCCGTTGTTGCGAACCAGGTAGCGGATGATCCGGTTGAAATCACGCCCGACACTCGATTTCCGATGCAGAAAACGCAGCGAACGAGAATGCGCGACCCGATAGCCAGACTGGATGAGCCCGGCACAGAGGTCGTACTCTTCTGCGTAATAGCCGAACGAAGCGTCATAGCCCGCCAGCTCAAGGAACACATCACGCCTGATCGCGCAGCCACAGCCCACAACAACCTCTGGGTGGCCACCTGATTCATGGCGGCCATCGGGCAAGGTGATCTCCCCGCCGATTGCCGCGACCTCCTCGTCCTGCTGGTCAAGGACGCCCCAATCTGTCTCTGCCAGCGGGGACGAGTCGTCGTCGAGCATGACGAGCCACTCACCCTCCGCCTCGATCGCGGCGATGTTTCTTGCGGCCGTGTTCTTATTCGTCTCAAGCCGGATGACGCGGACTTTGATACCGTTTGAGAGTTGGCGGGGTACGTCGACCGGGATACAAGACGCGTTGTCGACAATGAGCAACTCACACTGACCACTCAAATGCTTGAACACGATCGAGCCAATCCGACCGAGCGTCTCATCCAGCACCTCATGCCTATCTCTGGTCGGAATGATAAAACTGACCCGCATGCCTGATCACGCCTCGATCGTGCTAGCGTTATTGATTCTCGGCTCAAGCACGTGCGTTGACTTGACGCCAGGACCATCGGCAAAGATCGCCCCCATCGAGGTCGCCCGCTCGATGATCTGGCGGGCGCTGACCGGCATGTTGCCAACGATCTCTCCCTCGATCGCTGCCGCGAGCGAGCCGATGTAGGCCGCCTGTATCCGATCCCCCCCCCCGACGAGCGAGGCGGTCATCGCGGCAAGGAGCGCGTCACCACACCCGAGCACATCAGCCGGGTTCAAACACATAGCCGGCAGACCACACAAGCCGTGCTTCTCATCGAGCAGGAGCAACCCATCACCGGCCCGAGTCACGCAAAGCGATTGCGCCCGCGTGATTGCTTTGGCCTCCTGCGCGAGTTCGACGATGGGGCGTTCGTCCGAGCCGAGCATCTGGCGCAACTCGACCTCGCATGGGCATAGAACATCTGCCCCCCGCATCTCGCCCAGCTGCGCTCGCCGCCCGGAGACATCACCAAGAATCAGCCCAACGTACGGTCGTATCCCCTCGATCACCCGCGATGCAAGCCTGTTCGCAAAGAGCCCGAGCCCGAAGTCCGCGATCACGACTGCGTCGTACCCCCCGGCAGACCTCACGTGCTCTATGATCTGCTCGACGCAGGCGTCATCGAGCGAGTACCGCGTGCTCGAGTTGATCTTCATCATCTTCTCGCCATTTACGAGATAACGCACTTTGGTCGCCACCGACACCTCGCAGGCGATACGTTCCACATCGATGCCAGCCCGTGTGATCCTGCTCATCATCTCATGGCTGGCCCGATCGTCACCGAATGGCGAACACAACGTCACACTCAGACCCATCGCTGCGAGGTGGCTCGCGATGATCGCCCCCCCGCCATCGAACGATTCCTCCTGCTCCGGGTTGAGCGAGAGCATCGGATGCTCCTGAGCAATCTCAGGCAACTCGCAATGGGCATAGATATCGATGATGCTCTCGGCGAGCACCAACACGCGCTTCCCAGTCGATGTATCGAAGATCCCCCGGATCGCATGGGTTGTCAGGTCGTGCTGCTGACTGAGGGAAATGAGCGATGCATCAGACTCTTGCGAGCGTGATATGGCGCGGACTGAGTCAATCAACGCGGTTGAGGAAAAGACGACGTCATCACCTGAGAACACAACGCGCCCGCCGTGCGATGCCACCGTGTTCTTCTCTCGCAGGAATCTGGGGTCGTTGTTGTTCTGATACTCCGCCCCCTTGATATAGATATCAGGGCGGACACGATCGAGGAGCTGCTCAGCGGTTGGATTATCGTTGATGACGACCCAATCCACAAACTCCAGGGCCGCGAGGTTGTCAGCCCGGAGCTGCTCACTGAACATCGGGCGGTCAGGCCCCTTGTTCACATACCGGTCTGGGGTGATCGAGATCAGGAGTCGGTCTCCCTGATCCGCTGCGAAACGAAGATGATGGATATGCCCGGGGTGAACGATGTCAAAGCACCCGTGGCAGTGCACGAGCGTCTCACCCTGCGCCCGCAGCCGTGCCCGGAGCCCCTCAAGGGATCCTGGATCGATGATTTTTTGAGCATCTCGGCACCGCATGCTCAGAGTGTATCGACACAACGTACACGGCGGGGTGAATACCGCACGTGAGTATGCCCTGAGTGACCAAGCTCGCGATCAGAACTGGGGAGTTCTCCCCTCAAAGGATCGGCGCGAGCAGCTGAATCGCATTCTGCAAGACGCGATCGTGCAAGGCCCGCTCGCCCCAGTTCCGGAGTTCCACACGCCTGGAATCCCGGATATACGCCTCCTGGAGTGCCCGAAGTTCATCGAGGAACCCCTTGTTATACACAAACATGCTGATCTCAAAGTTAATGGAAAAGCTGCGTTTATCCATGTTCACCGATCCCAGCATCGCAACATCGTCGTCCGCGGTCACAATTTTGGAGTGAAGCAGCCCCCCCCCGAACTCAAAGATCTCCACCCCCGCACGGAGCAGATCATCGAAGTACGCCTTGCTCGCGTGGCGGACCAGGACCGAGTCAATCTTGCTGGGCACAACGAGCGTGACACGAACCCCCCGGTGCGCCGCGCTGGTGATCGCCTGAAGCATGGCTTCGCCCGGTATGAAGTACGGGGTGGTGATTACAAGGCGCTTTCGAGAGTTATAGATCAGCGTGATGAGCATCTGGTGAATCAGGAGCGCCGCCTGATCCGGGCCTGACGGCACGATCTGGGCCGCGATCTCGCCGGCCGCCTCAACCGGCGCGGCCTGCCTGATCGATTCGAGCAGATCCCGCGTGCTCTCACTCTCATGGCGCGTATCCTCGATCGACCAGTCGAGTGCCATCGTGATGTCCAGCACCTTCGCGGCGGGGCCCTCAACACGCGCCATGACATCGATCCACTGCCCCACGCCCTTGCCTACATTGAAATAACGCGGGTCGGCCATGTTCATCGAGCCGGTGTACCCAATGCGGTGATCGATCGCGACGATCTTCCGATGATTGCGAATATCGATGCGTTTGAGCTGGATGCGCAGCTTGCCGACGGGCAACGCCTCGACAATTTCGACACCCGCACGACGCATCTCGAGCGCACGGGTGCTCTGCATGAAACCACGGCAGCCGGCGCTGTCCAACAACAATCGGCAACGAACACCCCGCCTGGCGGCCCTGACCAGTGCCTCCTCAACTCCAGCGACCGCACCGGGTGACTGCCAGATGTAATACAGCATGTTCACGCAGAGCTGCGCCTGGTCGATGTCCTCGATCATGGCCGCAAGACACGGATCACACTCCGAAAAGAGCTGGACACGATTGCCACCGAGCGCCGAGAGGCCAAGCGGCACATTCGACTGGGCATTCAGTCCACGAGCCAGGTCTGGGAGCTGATCATCCCGCAGCTCCCAGCGATCTTCGATCGAAGCCACCACATCCTGGAGTTCCTCCCTGCTGAGCAAGGCTTTCTGGATTCGGCGCCGCGGGAGCCACAGCTCACCCACGAGCAGATACACCACAGCACCGGCATACGGGACAGAGGTGATCAGCAGCAACCAGGCAAGAGAAACCCCCGTCGCCCTCCGCTTCAGGATAATGCGGAGCGTGAGCCCGATGAGTATGACCCAGTGGAGTACAAAGAGCAGCGTAGTCAGGATGGCCGGGAGGTGCTCAATCATCAGATCTCTATCGCCGTGCTGTGATCCCCGCTCGGATCAGATCGTACCATTGTACAGTGACTGGAAGCCCACAGAACACAAACCCGATGAAGGCCAAGTTCCGACGCACCGTGCGCTCGGTCCGGTCTGGCTTTCGCCGTTACCCACGCGCGATACTTGATTCGTTCAAGCGTGCGATCGATCCATTCGAGCACGAAGAGTTGCCGGAGCTTATCCACGATCTCTACCCGCACCAGCTCGCGGCGGTTTGGCTTGGTCATGCAACCGTCCTCGCTCAGGTCGGTGATCATTCCGTGCTGATCGATCCGGTCATGAGCCCCAGAATCGGCATGCGCCTTGGGACGCGCACAATTGGACTCCCGAGATTAAGCCCTCCCGCGGTACCTACAGCATCGCTCAAAGGTGTCGATATCATCCTCATCACCCACGCACACTTCGATCACCTCGACCGCCCGACCCTCGTCGATCTCATCGATTCCGACACGACGGTCGTTGTCCCATCCGGATGCCGGAAACTCATCCCTTATGGCTTTAAGCGGGTGATCGAGCTCGCTCAGGATGACGAGATCAATATCGCCAGCCTCTCAGTCCGCACGCTCGAACCGGCCCACTGGGGGGCGAGAAGCGTCCTGGATCGTCACCGAGGCTTCAACGCCTATGTCGTCGAGGGGGAAGGCCAACGCGTACTCTTTGCTGGAGACACCGCCCACACCCAGGTGTTCGACCACCTGGAGAACATCGATCTCGCAGTGCTCGGCATCGGGGCCTACGACCCGTGGGAGCACATGCACGCGACTCCAGAACAGGCATGGAGCATGTTTGAGAAGATCGGAGCCAGCTACCTCCTTCCCGTCCATCACTCAACTTTTGAGCTCAGCGAAGAACCCATCGACGAACCGATGAAACGCCTGAAAGCCGCGGCTGGGGACCGCTTCGAGGAATGCATCATCGATCCGATCGAGGGAGAACTTGTGATCATCAATCCCGGCAAAAACCACGTTCAAGAGGACAACCCACGAAAGTAGTTGCCGCGCCCCCAGCGGTGCCGACACCCGCGTATCGGGGATATACTGGGCACTTCATGGCCGATCAACTCATCTATCTCGACAACGCAGCCACCAGCTGGCCCAAACCCGATTCCGTGGGCGAGGCCATGGTTCATTTCCTGACCCATAAGGGTGGGAACCCCGGCCGAGGTGGGCACAGGCTCGCACGTGAAGCATCCCAAGTCCTGGAGGAAGCCCGGACCAAGCTCGCGAAGCTGGTCCACGCCCCCTGCCCCCAGCGGATGATCCTCTCGCACGGCTGCACCGACGCGCTCAACCTCGCGATCCACGGCGTGCTCCGCGCGGACATGAGGAACCGCTGCGACGGGACCAAGCCGCACGTCGTGACGACCGCCATCGAGCACAACGCGGTCCTCCGCACCCTCCACTGTTACGCGACCAGCGACCTGATCACGATGACCGTCGTGGCGTGCGACGATCAGGGGTACGTGCACCCGGAGAAGCTCATCGAAGCGTGCACGGACTGCACGGTGCTCATGACGCTCTCGCACGCTTCGAATGTGCTGGGAACGATCCAAAAAATCCCTGAGACCATCAAGGCCGTCCGCGCCCACAACGAGGACATCCTCATCATGGTCGACGCCGCCCAGACGGCCGGCCACTTCCCGATCGATGTGCAGGCGTGGGACATCGACCTGCTCCCGCTGGCAGGGCACAAGGGGCTGCGTGGGCCAACGGGCACCGGCGGGCTCTACGTGAGCCCCCGGGCGTACCCCGATGAATGCGACAAGACCCGCGTCTTCTGCCAGCGGCGAGGCGGGACCGGCTCCATGGCCCCGGGGTTGGAGATGCCGACTAACCTGCCCGACGCACTCGAGGCCGGGACCTCCAACGCTGTCGGGTTCGCAGGGCTCATCGCGGCCCTTGACGCCCTGACGCCCGAGGTCCACGAGCACGAGATGGCCATGACCGAGCAGGTGCTCAACGGGCTCCACGCCTTGGACGCCGTGACAATCTACGGGCTCCCCACCATTGAGGGGCGCACGCCCGTGGTGCTCTTCAACATCGAAGGCGTCCACCCACGCGAGGTCATGGCGAAGCTGGACGCGGAGCATGGCATCGCTGTGCGTGGCGGCGTCCACTGCGCCCCGCTGCTTCACGAGGCGATCGGCACGCGGAGCGACGGCGGCGTCCGCGTCAGCCCCGGCTCGGGAACAACTGCTCGTCAGATCGAGATCTTCCTCGACGCCATCCGGGCGATGTGCCCGCAGAACGTCTGAATGAAAAGAGCCCCGGTGAGGGGCTCTTTGAGTGTCTGGACCTGGCTACCGCTCATTCCTCGAGCATGCCCAGCTGCCACATCATAAAGATCCGCTGGTCGGCCACGTCGCGAATCCGCAGGTGCAGGGGCTTGCCGCCGCCGTGCCCAGAGTCGCGATCGACCCAGAGCAGGATCGGCTCCTCCTCTTGATCAGAACCGGTGGAGTTCTGCATCAACGCGGCCATCTTCCGCGCGTGCAGCGGGTGAACCCGCGTGTCGTTTTCGCCGGCCGTAAAGAGCACTGCGGGGTACTTGGTGCCGGGCTTCACGTTCTGGTACGGCGAGTACTTCTTGATGTACTCGTATTGGTCCGGGTTCTCCGCGGTTCCGTACTCAGGGACCCAGTAGCGGGCCATCAGGAAGTTCTGGTACCGCACCATGTCGAGGAGCGGGACCGCGCTGATCGCGGCGCTGAAGAGATCAGGACGCTGCACGACTGTCGCCCCGGTCAGCAGACCGCCGTTCGACCCACCGGCGATGCCCAACTGGTCCGGGTTGGTGTACCCGTTCGCAACGAGCCACTCGCCTGCCGCGATGAAGTCATCGAACACGTTCTGCTTATTCTCCAGCATGCCCGCCTCGTGCCAAGCATTGCCGTACTCGCCGCCGCCACGGAGATTCGCGACCGCGTAGACGCCGCCGTTCTCATACCACGGGAACATCGTAGAAGAGAATCCCGGAGTCATGGAGATATCGAAACCGCCGTAGCCGTAGAGGATCGTCGGGTTTTTCCCGTTGAGTTCGAGCCCGGTCTTATGGACGATGAACATCGAGACGGGTGTGCCGTCCTTTGAGTCGTACCAGACCTGCTTGACCTCAATCTGAGAAGGATCGACAGGGACGTCCGGACGCGCCCAGAGCTCGCGGTCACCCGAGGCGAGATCAACGGTGTAGATGCTGCGTGGCATGTTGTAGCTGGAGAAGGTCAGGAACGCATCGGTCCGATCGTCCGAGACGCTCAGGCCCGCGGAGCCGATGCCGGGGAGCTCAAGGTCGCCGAGCGACCTGCCGGTCATGTCGTGCAGCGCGATGCGGGTCTTGGCCGAGTCAAGGTAGTCCACCGCGATGATGCCTCGTGCGAACGAGGCCCCCTCGATGACGAGGTCATCACTCTCCGCGACGACGGTGTCCCAGTTCTCAAAGGAGGGGTTGTTGAGGTCGATCATGGAAATCGTACCGTTAGGGGCGTCGAAGGAATGTTGCATGTAGAAGCGGTCGCCGTCGTAGTGCATACCGCCGGTGCGCCCGAGCTTGCCCATGACCATCGGGTCGAGATTCAGCTCGCCGGTACGGAACCACTCGTCGAGGTCAGCGACCCACATATCAAGCCCGGCGGTGCCGGTCCAGTAGCCGATCACCATCCAGCGTGCATCCTCGGAGGGGATGCCGAAGGGTCCCCATGTTGTGCGCAGCGCTTGGATCTCCGCGTCGCTCTTACCCGAATCGCCGTAGAAGAACTCGATGTCCTTCTGGCGGAAGAGCACCTTGTCCTGTCGGTGGTGCGTGCCGAGCTTGTGCAGTTTCATCACGCTTGAGTACGCATCGTCGGTGTCCTCGAGGTTCTGGTAAAAGAACCCGGAGTTGTCGGGCAGCCACCCCGAGAATCGCACCTTGCCCGGGATGACGTCCGCGAGCCACTCGCCCGTCTCCACGTCCATGACGTAGAGCGTTGAGTTCTCGTCGCCCGAAGCGTACATGCCAAAGGCCATGAGCGAGCCATCATCGTTGGGGGCGGTCCACGAGACCGTGGTCAGCCCAGTTGAATCGATCTGCTGCGGATCGAGCAGCACGCGATCGTCGCCATCAATACCCTCGCGTACGTACCGCACGGCCTGGGGCTGCGTGCCCTCACGCTTGGAATAGAAGTACCGGTTGCCATACACGCTTGGCGTCCCGATGCTCGGGACCTCCATCAGCTCACGCAGGCGCTCCTCTAGCTCCTTGCGACCGGGCAGGTTGTCGAGCACGGAGCGGGTGAACCCGTTCTGATCGTCGGTCCATGAGATGACCTCTTCGGTGAGCCGGCCCATGTTGGCCGGGTCGGAGTTGTCGCCCTCAAGCCAGCGGTAGTTGTCCGTGACCTGCTCGCCATGAATCGTCTCGGTGACCGGGCGCGATTCGGTCTCAGGCGTGGCGGCTATGCCAACACCAGTCGAAGTGATGATGGTCAGGAATGTGAGAGCTTTGTGCATGTCTTCTTCTCCGGTAAGCGTGACAACGCAAATCAGGCAAAGTGAACGCCATTGTGGCACCTCATAGGATACCGAGAAGCATCCGAGCAGGTGCAATCAGGATGCCTACAACTTGCAAATCGATGGCGAACATCCGTTCTCCACTGCTCAAAATTCCGTGTATTGGGTAGAGTTCCGCGTTTCTGTACTTGCACCTGATCTTGAGTTCTTCGAAACTAGAGAACGCGACACAGGCTCCCGGATCTCCCCTTTGAGATCCGTGCGTGCGGTGTGTGATCCCAGCTCGTTCGCAGCGGCCGCTTTCGCTCGTAGAAACTGCTAGGGAGCATCACGCCATGAAACACATACTTGCACCAAAGCTTTTCCTGATCGCCACAATGTGTCCAGCCGCACTGGCAGATCTCAACTTCACTCAGACTTTCGATGGGTGGTTCGAGAATAAGTATACTTGGGGTGCGCAGGTGGAGAACATTGTCTGCCTGCGTAGCGGCGATCCCATTGGAGCCACAAAGTCGGTGTGGGCACGCGTTGTGCAGAAGAACGGATCGCAGGCTGGCACCGCGGTATTCTGCACCACAATGACGAAGACCGCGGCAGGCCTTACTGACCGATGGGATGTCAACGTGCCCGCCGGCACCATATGTGACGAAGACTTCTGGGATGCTTCTGTGATCTGCGTTGAAATCGTGAAGTGTGGTCGGGTTGGCAGACTCGGTTACAACTCTCTGCCAACTCCACCCGGACGCCTCACGATGATCGATCTTCCCGGTGATGACCTCGACCCGATCGAGAATCAGCACTACGTCAGCATTGACCCAAGCAACTGGGATGATGGGATTGTGCAATCAATGGGCTTTGACATGGCCGTCTATGCCTACCTCGTCACCCCTGGTCAGCCGCCCGTCATCCTCAACCACCTCGATACACTCGCCCTCTCAACCTTCGTGTACGACGCAACCGACGCGTTCGGCAGCGGGCAGCCGTTCGACCCGAATCGTCTGGAGATACTGGGTATCGATCTGGACCCGAACTGGGACATCATGCCCGATATATCGACCGGGCTCAACTTCTTCGAGTGGCAGCTTTTCCCGGGAGGGGGGTTCTTAAACACAGACCAAGGCGTGTTTCAGATCCTCCAAGTCCAACCCATCGCGCAAGGTTGGACGCAGCTCTGCCCAGGGGACATGAACGCTGACGGTATCCTTGATTTCTTCGATGTGTCTGCCTTTATCACGTTGTTCAATGACCAGAACCCTGAGGCAGACTTCAATGGCGATGGGTATTTCGACTTCTTCGATGTCTCAGCGTTTATAAACGCATTCAATCAGGGATGCCCGTAAGAGCCCAACTCGGCTACTGCACCAACCCTTTAGTGAGGCGCATGAACGCCGTTTCCAGGTTCACCGGCTCCTCCTGAAAGTGCGTGACCCGGAAACCGTTGTTAATCAGGACATTGGGGATATCGGTGTAGTTGCCGCCCATGCGATCGTCGTAGTGGGCGTGAATCAGCTGGGATGAGCCGCCGCCCAGGGCGGTGCCGTCGCCAAGGACGATGCCGACCTTCTCCACGCCCGGCATGGTCTCGAGGACCTTGGCCGCCGCCTCGATGCGTTCCGCGACGCCGATGTGCACGACGTGTCCCACCTTGGCGCGGCGGAGAATCTCGTCGACCGAGCCATTGAACAGCAGCTCGCCCTTCTCGATGATCCCGACGGTATTGCACAACTCCGCGAGCTCGTGGAGAATGTGCGACGAGATCAGGATGGTCTTGCCCATCCGCTTGAGTTCCTTGAGCAGCTCGCGGATCTCGATGCGTGCGCGCGGGTCCAGACCCGACGCGGGCTCATCCATGAGCAGGACCTTGGGATCGTGCAGGAGCACGCGGGCGATGCTCAGTCGCTGCTGCATACCACGAGAAAGCGAGTTGACCTCCGCGGTCTGTTTGTAGGTCAGGTCGGTCAGCTCCAGCACGTCCGCGACGACCTTCTTGCGCTGCGCGCCGTTGATGTTGTACGCTGACGCGAAGAACTCGAGATACTCGTGGACGACCATGTCCTGGTACGCGCCCATGAAGTCCGGCACATATCCGATCAGTGGTCGAATCTGGCGGTTCTGATATCCAATGGTCAACCCCGCGACCTGCGCCTGCCCGGACGAGGGCTTGAGCAGGGTCGCCAGAACCTTGATCGTCGTTGTTTTGCCGGCACCGTTGGGGCCGATGAACCCGAAGCAATCGCCCTCGTTGATCGTCAGATTGAGCGCGTTGAGCGCGATCAGGTCGCCGTATCGCTTCGTGAGGTTGATGGTCTCAATCATTGGCATATTCGGCTCTCTTTCGTGCGGCGATCAACCCTCGCCGTCAGCTTCTTCTTCCGAGGAGGATTCACCGGCGATGTCGAGGTACTCAGGTGGGGCGGGGGCGAACGGGTAGACCCAGGTTACGATCGTTGTGCCGGACGCAGGAACCTTCCGCCCATCGATCCACACCGGGGTTGGCATGCCGTTCTCAGAAGCATCGTCCTGATCGATCTCAAGCACGCCCGTCACAATCAGAGACGGCTGGGTGAACCATCGCCCGAGGTCCCAGCCGTGCAGCATCCTTCGGATCGCAAGGCGTTCGCCAACAGGATCGCTCGAAGATACTCCGAACCTGGGTGGCTCAAACTGTGAGATAAAACGACCAGCCAGAATTCGATCTGTGAGCGTGCCACGGCTTGTACCGATGCCGCTGACATCAACGCCGTACCGAACGGCGTCCTGCAGGTAGCTCGAGCTCAGGCTCCTCCGGTTGTCCGCATCGATGCTCGTGACATCTCGGAGCTCGATCGATGTGTCCGGCTCCCATCCATCCTCACCAAAGTTCGGCGAATAGACCGAGAGGCGAGAGATCATCCGACGGTCGAGCGCCTGGCCAGGACGATTGATGGGGGCGATGCGCGATATGACAAACACACGCACATCTTTCAGAGGCCCCGGCAACGCGTGCGCGATCTGCCCCGTGACGATCTGGCTATCGAGTTGCAGCTTCGGGTCTTCGAGTGACCCGGGCTCAGGGACGACGAACGGCATCCGCCAGCCGGTCTCCCCTGCCCACTCGCCGGTTAGCGTCTTGACAGTCGCCCGGGTTGGGATCGTCACCGCCACAGGTGCCCGGGATTGCACCCGATACCCCGAGTTATCCGGGAAACCGCCGGTCAACCCACCGCCGGAGTCCGGAGCGCTCCACGGGATCAGCAGGTTCGTGCTCTCTTGAACACCAAACGAGGTCTCACGTTCTGGATCCTGAGCAGAGAGCGTGGCATCTCCGTAGCTTGGGAGCATCACGCTGAACCAGCTTCTGGTTCGCTGAGTTTCCTGCCCATGGACCTGCTCGATGAGCGAAAAATGTGAAATCGTTGCCCGCTTTGGCCTGAGCGTCGTTGCCCCGAGCCACGCGATGGCGGTAAATCCCGCGATACAGACAACAAACGCCATCCAGGAATGCTGAGGCCGCTGGCGGTGCTTCAGGAGCGCGTATCCAACCGGACCTGCGAGCAACCAGTACACGATGAAGACGATGATTCCGAACAGCACCCCCTGAACTGCGGTGCCGGTCTTCGAGATCGCCCCGCTGATACCCTCGTCAAAGACCAACGGGTTGCGTGTGCCGGCATCACCCTTCTGCAGATCGGTCATCAGATCCGGGCGAATCACGTCGCCCCGCATGCCAAGGACCCGGTGCCAGAAAGGCTCGGGCTCCGGGAGCCCGAGTCGGCGGAGCTCACCGTGATTGAGCGGCAACCCCACCACGGTCACCATGCCCGAACCGAGCAAGCGACGCACCACGACCGCATCACCGTCAGGCCCGTTGAGCACTGGCATCGCATCGTACTCGCCCGCATCATCGAGCGCATTGAAGGAGTAAACCACCGCGTTGTCCGGCATGGTTCCCGAGGTGGACTCGGTCAAGAGCACGCGGTAGGGCTCAAGCGACACCCCCTCGATCCGATCGGGCATCCGCACAGCCGGGAGGATCGGGCGAAGCGGATGTGTTCCCTGATACCATGGGTCGCCGGAACTCTGGAGGACGACCACCAGGTGCCCGCCCCGCATGACCCACTCGCGTATGGCTCGCGCCTTCTCGGGTGTGAGCCGGCTGGGGTCGTATGACGCGGTGGTCGCAGTCGACCAGACCAGCGTGTTGAGCGTCTTGAGCCCATGCCAACGGTCCGGGAGGTTGTCGATGGTCAGCCCCGCGGACGTACGCTGCAGCTCGTGCCCGAAGGGCATCCAGCTCTGGTTCTGGACGCGGTAGCCGTACTGATCGAGCCCCACCTGGTTGGAGCCGACGATCCCGATCATCCCGACCCTGGAAGTCATAATCTGGGGGTTGAAGATCGGAATCTGCCCCAGCAAACGCCCCGCCCGAAACCCGATGGCCGCAGGCGAATCGCTCCCCCCACCGTCGATCGCCTCGAAGGCTTTCAGCACGTACTCGTCACCGATGCTCTGATATGGAAGCTGGCAATAGAGCCAGAAGCTCTGGAGCACACCGGGGTTCGCCGTCACGACGCGGTCGTACTGCGTCATATCGCCGTCGACGTCTGGGACCTCGATCCTGAGAACGATGTCTCGGCTGCTGGAGCCCAGGTCTTGCATCTGCACCAGAACGCCGACCCACTCGCCCTCACGGGCGAGCCCACCGATGCCGAACGATGCGATGCTGAGCTGGACCTCATCCCCGGAATCACCGGCATCCTGGGCCAATGCCGGGGGCGCCCAGAGGAAGATCGTGACTGCGAGCAGGAGCACCCGAAGTATTGAGATCGGGCCTGAAACTGGTTTCAGTAGGGTCTGAATCTCCACGATGTGCCACGCCTCCTGCATGCGTCCTGACCAAGCCCTACTTGGGATTTGGACCCGTTATTGTACGATCAGGGCCCCAATCTGGTGCATTGGTCCAAAGAAAGTTCCCCGGAAAGACGATCTACAGGGCATGCTCGAACTGACCCCAGGCATGCTCGCGGTCTTCATCATCTGCAGCGCGGTCGCCGTACTCGCGATGCTGCGGGTGCTCGCGAACATCGTCGAACACGAGACGGACCTACACGATCTGCGTAATCGGGTGAAAGAACTCCAATACCAGCGTGAGTTGAGGAACGCACAGCTCAGCGGGCGGGTCGGGCGAGAACAGGACGAACCGCCTAAGGATGCCATCGAAGCAACGGAGCGTGCGATCGACGCGGCCGAACGTGTAGCAGACGCCCTCGAGCAACCACAGCCCGCCCCGGCTCAGGCCGCCTGATCCCTTCAGTTCACTGCACGGCTCAGATCTGCTTGAGCTGCTCAACCAGCGCGACATGAGAGCGGGCACCCATCCGGAAGCAGTCGAGCTCGAACTTCTCGTTCGGCGAATGGACCCGGTCGTCTTCTAATCCGAAGCCCATAAAGACGGTCTCGAGCCCGAGCGTGTCCTTGAGCAGGCCTGCGACGGGGATCGAGCCACCTGTCTTAATCATGGCCGGGGCCACACCACTCGCCTGCTCGATCGCCTTCGCCGCGGCAGTGAGCGTGGGTGAGTCCGTGGCGCAGGTCGCAGGGGCGCCGCCGCCATGATCCTCGAACTCCCAGCGGCAGCCTGGCGGGGTCCGCTCCTCGAGCCACGCAAAGAAGGCCTTGGTGATCTTGTGCGAATCCTGATCATCAACGAGGCGGAAGGACACCTTGGCGCTGGCCTGAGATGGGATCACGGTTTTCGCCCCGGGTCCGGTGTAGCCACCGATGATGCCGTTGATATCTGCAGTCGGGCGTGCCCACTCGCGTTCGGTGAAGCTGTAGCCCGCTTCGCCGACGTTTGCCGCTGGTTCCAAACCGATCCCTTTCAGTGCGGCATCGGGATTGACGCCCAGGTCTTCCCACTGGGACCGCTCCTCAGGAGTGAGATCACGCACACCTTCATAGAAACCGGGGATCGTGACCCGGCGATTCTCGTCCCAGAGCTGTGAGAGCACCTTGGTGAGCTCATTGATCGGGTTTGGCACCTTGCCTCCCCAGCTCCCCGAATGCAGGTCCTGATCCGGCCCGATCAGCGTTGCCTCGGTGTACGCCAGGCCGCGCACCCCGTAGGTAATCGCGGGTCGCCCCCGACCCAGCATGCCCGTATCGGAGATCACGCACACATCGGTTTCTCGAAGCTCGTCCGCGATCTCACGCACGAAGTTCTCCAGGTTGACCGAGCCGGATTCCTCCTCGCCCTCGAGCATGACCGTGAACTTCACGCCACCGCCGGCCACACCTGAGGTCTCATAGACCGCACGCATCGCCTCCAGGAACATCATCACCTGTCCCTTGTCATCACAGGCCCCCCGCGCCACGATCCGCTCACCCAGCTTTCCCTCCGCCGGTTTGCGGATTGGCGTGAACGGGTCAGACTCCCAGAGTTCGATAGGGTCCGCGGGCTGCACGTCGTAATGCCCGTAGAAGAGCACGTGCGGCCCCGTGTAATCATCGCTGCCCGGGCAGTGCGCCATCACGATCGGGTGGCCTGGATCGTCGCTGGTTCCCGTTTCCCTGAGTTCGCACTTGAATCCAGACGCGCTGAGGTGATCCACAGCCCACTGAGCCGCGGCCCGTGTCTGCTGGTCATAGCTTGGGTCCGTCCCAACGGAAGGAATGGCGAGCCAATCCATCAGGCGTTGGATCGAATCATCTTCGTTGTCGCTCAGCCAGTTGAGTGCGCTCTCGGTGCTCATGCAGATGTCCTCCCTGCTGCTGGTGTGGATTCGAAAGGACGATAGGACGAAAAAACCCGCTGTCCGTGTGGACAGCGGGCTGATTGATCAGATGATCGTGATCGACTCTTGGGATCAGCGGCGACGGCGGGTCGCTGCGAGACCACCGAGCCCGAGCAGTGCGAGCGAGCCGGGGGTCGGGATGCCGGTCTTGAAGACGATGTTGTCGAGGTAGAGCGACTCCGAACCGGAGTTGGACTCGAGCTCGACCATGAGGGTGACGTTGGCGTAGCCGGTGAGGTTCAGGACCGCGGTGCGCCAGCCGTCCTCGATACCGAGGTCGTCGATGTCCTGCCCCATGGTGTTGAGGATGTCGATTTCGGTGCCGTCGGCGTCAACCCAGATGCGGATGCGGTCGTCGCCTTCCCAGCCGGTTTCCTGGACGAAGTAATCGAGGCAGAGCGACCACTCGAAGTCAACGCGTGCACCGGGAGCGCCGAGGGGCGAGGTGACGGTGTCGAAGGTGGTCCGCATGGTGCCATCGGCGTCCTGGAGCTCGAAGCCCTGCACGCCGTCGGTGAAGCTGCCGACGGTGCCGGTGAAGTTGGTGGCACCAACGAAGTCGCCGTCGGTGAGGCCAACATCATTGCGGCTGTTGAAGTAGAACGAATCGAAGCCGATTTCGACGCCGTCGGCGAGGAAGTCGACATCGGACTGACCCGCGTTGTTCACGAGGTCGTGGTCAACGCTTGCGTCGCCGGTGTCAACGTACTGATCACCAACGAAGGCGTTTTCGAAGCTGGTGAATGCGATGACCTGGCCGCCAGCGCTGGCAGCGGTCGCGAGACCAGCAACAGTCAGAAGTGCAACAGTGTTCTTCACGAGATCCCTCCAATTCGGGGTACGAACTCTCTCATCAATCTCTGCCATACCGGCCTGGGTACAAGCCGGGCATGGATTCTCTCAGTCCTGAGTATAGCGGAATGGCTCGAATCCGGGAGATCGATTTCCGTTTTTTCCAGTGATCTTCAAGATTTTTTGACAATAGCCCGTGGCCGCCAAGTGTCACTTTGGGCAATTTAGGATAAGTGGGTAATAAAATGCCCACCTGTTCGGTGGGCATGTGGTCGTGTCAGCGAGCGTCGAATCGGGTTCAGTAGATGCGGGCTTCTGACCTGTTGCCTTGCTGGCGTTCCATAAACTCGATAGCTGCCTGGGTCGCTTGATTGCCAGTCCAAACGGATCCGGAGACGTACCACGGATTGGGGTCGCCCTGAGCCTCCTGTTGACTCAGGTACTCAACATGTCCATCGAAATAAGCTGCGTTCATACCCTCACGGTGACGGAACGAGAGTTGCTGATTCGTGGGATGCAACACTTCGGGGTTGAACGGATCGTTGCCGTATGCAGTGCCCGTGTCTATGACCGGGTTGTGGTCAATGAAGCTGCCTCCCCATCCACCGTTGAGTGAAACGCCACCATCAAAATCAAGCCCCAGAGTCTCGCTTGCAAAGCGAGTTCCGTCCGCGAACATGATTTTGTTCGACGCGGACCGACCAACCTGCGTGATCTTGTTCCGGAAGTTTACTGGCGTCTCGGCTCCGAGCATGTTGCCGCCAGCGACATCCGTGTAGTAAAACGTGATGCTGGATCCAGGTGCAACATCTGTAGCACGGGCCAGACCTGAGCGGAAGAACATTGATGATGGAGCGAGATAACTGATCTGCAGGAACCCCTCTGATTCACTGATGTCAATGAATCGGTCACCGTCCTCGTAGCTTTGAGGACGGTAAGGCACGCTGAACTGGTTTGAGGACGCACAGCCCCAATCGTTAAGCAGTCGGGCGAACTTCTCTGGACGGTCCGTAGGAAGGCCCACGGCATCACCCAGAATCGGTGAGAGCCAATCTTGTCTTTGAACAGGTGTCGTGGATGTACGCCCCTCGTAGATCGCATCGATCGGATCGCCGCCGCCACTTCCCAGTAGTCGTGTCCCATACTCAAGCCCACTCGTATTCGGGCCCGAGAAGTAGTCGCTGTTGCTCAGAGCGTACTGGTACTGGAGTTGTGCAATACTGCGCATGTTTGCTGAACACGACATGGATTGCGCGGTCGCTCTCGCCTGACCAAGTGCGGGGAGGAGGATTCCGATCAGGAGCGCAATGATCGCAATTACAACCAGAAGCTCGATCAGTGTAAATCCCTTGTTCGATTTCATTCTCATGACTATCACTTCCTTAGGATGGCGAGGATCATCCGCCTGCTTTTAGCGTCCCCTTGATATCTTCGCTCTCGATGTTCACACGCCAGTCTGATTCGTTCACAAACTTATTCTCACCATCGATGTCCTGCATGGCCGGCCTTGCATGGTTTGGCACGATCCAATCACCGGATTCTGTCTTGACGACCGGCATCAGGTTGTGCTGACCAGACTCCGGGTTTTTCTCAGGAAAGTACGCCCCGTTCCGCTTGCCTAGGCCCATGCGGTACATGTCGCCGGTTTCAACATCAATGACCAAGACCGAGTCAGGCAGATTCACCTGACCTGACGTGAAGGATCGCCAGAGTGAAAATCCCAGCACCACCACTGCTACCGCTATGAGAATGATCTGCCAGGGTTTGATGTTGTCCATGTCGCGTTTCCCTGCGGTATTGGTGAAGTTGATCTCGTCGATTGTACCTGAGTCGTCGAGTTTGGCAAACCTGCCTTATCACGGCACGGTTCAGCGAAGCTTGGACATCTCGACTGAAACTGGGTAGTGGTCCGAGCTGTAACCCTCGAACGTCGGTATATCTCTCCAGTTGATGCCCTCTGGACGTGCAGCAGTGCCATACACAAACCCAGAATCCGCGTGAAAGCGCTCCATCGCCGCTGCGTTGAGCAGGATGAGGTCGATCCGACGGTTGGATTCGTGTGTGATCGTGGACTTATCCCCAGCGGATGCGTTTGCAAAGAGATCGTTAAACCCGCCGCGAAGGTAGATTTTCACGCTCTCGTCGCTTGGTTGGGCGTTGAAATCGCCCAGAATCGCGACCGCACGGTCCGGATGCTCATCTTCGATCGACTTGGCCAGCTTGAGGATCGTCTTCGCCTCTGCCTCACGCCAATAGCCGCTGTAACGCCCAGATTTATGGTGCACCACGAAGAGCGTCAGCGTCCAGCTTGAGCCCGCCTCATCGTTGCTCGGGATCTCAACATCTACTTTGAGCGGCGAGCGCCGGAAGGCGATCGGCTCACCCGCGTAGTAGTTCTTGGCGTTGGGGCCGTAGTTGTCCGGATGAACGCCGCCGAGCTCCTTGCCGATCCAGAGCTCCGGGTTGCTCAGGGGGTATCGCGAGAGCACCGCGTTCTCGATGCCACGCGAGTTGCCCGCGTCGAGCGAGATCACGTGCTCATAGCCCAGATCTGAGATGTAGTTCTCGATGAACCAGTCCAACGCGGCCCTGGACTCGACCTCCTGCAGGCAGAGCACATCTGCATCCACCTCACGGATGGCGCGGGCGGCGGCCAGGAGTTCGTGGTGCGGCTTTGTGTCGTCGATGTCTTCGTTGTCGCCACTGAGCATGGGGTCATCGACATCATCGAAGAGGTTCTCGATGTTGTAGGTGGTCAGGCGGAAGGTCCCGGATTCCTTCGCGGGTGCCTCGGACTGCCCGAAGCGACGCATGGTGCTCTCGGCCTGCTCGATCAGCTCGATGAGGGCGCTGTCGTCCTGTCCGGGCTGGGCGTTGTGCCCGCTCCACCCAAGGAGGGGGAGTGCCACGATCGACGCACAAAGCGCCGCGACGAATCGGTTGGTGCCGTTGGGCATGTCGATGATCCTCATCGGGTGTGATGGACTGCTCCGAGCCCGGCATCAACTCTAGGCGCGAGCCGCGTATCAATCGAACGTTTCGTGAACTGTTGGGCGTGCTGCGGACTACGATCTGGGGATGCAGATTGTGCTCGCCAACCCGCGTGGATTCTGTGCCGGGGTCCGGATGGCCATCGATGTCGTAGATCAGGTTCTCGACATCGTTGGTGATGACGAAACCATCTATGTGTACCACGAAATCGTCCACAACAAGCACGTGGTGGACCGGTTTGAGGGCCGAGGCGTGGTCTTTGTGGACGACCTCGAGGAGGTCCCCGAGGGGGCGATCGTCGTGTTCAGTGCCCACGGCGTGTCGCCGGCGATCCGTGAGCAGGCCCAAGCCCGGAATCTACGGGCGGTTGACGCGACGTGCCCGCTCGTGACCAAGGTCCATTCACGTGCGATCCGCTACGCCAAGCAGGGGTACCAGATTCTGCTCGTGGGCCACAAGAACCACCAGGAGATCACCGGGACCTACGGCGAGGCGCCGGAGCAGACCCAGGTCGTCGAGTCCGTCGAGTGCATCCCCCACCTGCGGATCGATGATCCGGACAAGCTGGTCTACCTGACCCAGACGACCCTCTCCGTGGACGATGCCAACGTGATCATCTCGGCCCTCAAGGAGGCGTTCCCGAACATCAAGGAGCCGCCGAGCGAGGACATCTGCTACGCGACGACGAATCGCCAGTCCGCCGTGCGTCAGATCTCGCCCCACTGCGACCTGGTGATCGTGGTCGGCAGCCAGAACTCATCGAACTCGGTGCGTCTGACGGAGATCGCGGAGAACTCGGGCACACGCGGCGTACGGATCGACGATGTCTCAGAGCTCGACCCGAGTTGGTACCCCAATGGGGATGAACGAATCCTGCTCACGGCGGGGGCGTCGGCCCCGGAGGACCTGGTGAGCACGATCTGCCGCCACTTCGTGGAAAAGCACGGCGCGACGCTGCACCTGGCGGATCTGTTCGAGGAGACGGTGGAGTTCGGGCTCCCGCTGACGCTCAAGAAGCTAATGGAGGAGCACGATATCGATCATCGGGATCGGCGGGTGCGGGTCGAGCCGCCGGTCATTACCGAGGGTGAGTACGGGACGGTGGCGGTGCCGCTCACGATTAGCACGGGCGGCGCTTCGTGAAACACCCCACCAATCACATCTTTGAGTTCACACCGGACACGCTCTCCGAATGGTGCGTCGAGTACGGCATGCCCAAGTTCCGGGGCAAGCAGATCCTCGAGTGGGTCTACGAGAAGGGTGTGGTCGATCCGGCGCAGATGACGAACCTATCCGGGAAGGACCGGGAGCTGCTCGCGGAGCAGATGACGTTCCTGTCTGGCCCGACGGTCGCGCATCAGCTCGCAACCGACGGGACGCAGAAGCTGCTCATCGAGTGGCCCGACGACATCGAAACCAGCAAAGTCGACGCGAGCGAGGCGTCCGTCGAGCACGACACACGTCTCCCGATCCTCGATCAGCAGATGCCCTACTCCAACACGGAGCGCCAGACCGAGTGCGTGATGATCCCGGCGGTGGATACCGACCGACGCACGGCCTGCATCAGCTCACAGATCGGCTGCCCGGTGGGGTGCAAGTTCTGCGCGACAGGGATCGGCGGACTGGACGGCAACCTCTCCGCGGGGAGGATCGTGGAGCAGGTCTGGCGTCTCAATCAGCTCAAGGGCGTCGGGCGGATCTCGAACATCGTGTTCATGGGCATGGGCGAGCCGCTGGCGAACTTCCAGGCGGTCGTGCACGCAACCCGGACCATCGTGGCGCCGTGGGGCATGGGCATCAGCGCCCGCAAGATCACGATCTCCACGGTCGGCATGCATAAGGCGATCGAGAAGCTCGCCGATCAGCTGGAGTTGCCGATCACGCTCGCACTCTCACTGCACGCACCGAACGACGACCTGCGGCGACAACTCATCCCGTGGGCCCAGTTCACGACGATCGACCAGCTCGTGGACGCCTGTTCGACGTGGTTCCGCAAGACCGGGCGGGAGATTACGCTCGAGTACATCCTGCTGGCGGGCGTGAACGACCAGCCCGAGCACGCCGAGCAGCTCGCGGGCGTGGTCCGCAAGCTGAGGGCCAACGTGAACCTCATCCGCTACAACGAGGTCAAGGGCCTGCCCTTCGAGCGCCCCGGCGGGGACGACGTGCACCTGTTCCAGCGGGTGCTGCGTGAGCATGGCGTGAACTGCCACATCCGGGCGAGCCGGGGGCGGGACATCGCGGCCGCTTGCGGGCAGCTTCGCCACGAGCACGCCCCGGCCTGAGTCTGGTACCCTGACGAATCATGGCGACGCCCCCTACCGCCAGCCCGCTGCCTGAGCTTGTGCAGTCATACGACTGGGCGATCGAGTTCCGCGCGTTTACCGCTTTTCATTGGCTCGTCACCGGGACCTGCTTTGCGATCATGATCGCGTCCTGCGTGATCGGGAAGCTTCTGCTCGCGAAGAGCGAGGAACACGAATACCAGTTCCGTAGGCTCTTTGCGTGGTCCATCATCCTGACCCAGGGGTTTATATTCATCCGCCGGATGGTCTACTTTGATCTGCAGGATTCGCTCCCGCTGCATATGTGCCGCCTCGGCGTCTTCATCGCGGCGTGGCATCTGTTCACCCTCGATCGGCGAGCGCGAGCACTGACCCTGTTCTGGGGGCTGGGCCTGAGTTCGCAGATCTTCTTCACGCCCTACCTCGATGTGGGATACGGGTACTTGTCCTTCTGGATCTACTGGCTCAATCACGTTCAGATCGTTGGCGTTGCGGTATACGACATCGTCGTGCTGGGCTACCGCCCGAACTGGCGTGACCTGCGGTTCGCAACCGTGTTGGGCGTTGTGTATGCGCTGGTCACCATCGGGCTCAACGTCCTGCTCGGCACGAACTATTCGTACTTGGGCGAAGGCCAGCACGATGGGGCCTCGATCGTGGACAATCTCGGGCCGTTCCCTCAGCGGACCATCTGGATGATCCTCGGGGCATTCCTCATCTTCTGCCTGATCTATGGAATCTCCCGCCTGATGATGCTGTTTCGAACCCGTGTGCTGAAGAAGCCCCCACCCCGTTTTGTGGGCCCACAAGAGCGACCTGAAGCTACACTCTGCCAGTGATTATCCTGATCCTGTCGCTGCTGATTGTTTCGCTGCTGATCGCGCTTCCTGCGACCTGGGTGGTGCTGCGTCTGAGTGAGCGAGCAGGAGCCTTCGACAGCGCTCCGATCGAGGGGCAGGTGAAATCGGACCACCGGCGGATACCGAACACCGGGGGCATCGCGATCGCGTTGGGCGTGCTGCTCCCGATGATCGTCGCGGCGACTGGGTTCTCCGTGCTCGATCCGGATTCGTTCCCCGGGTTCCTGGATCCGATCCGGGAGCATCTGCCCGGGCTCAAATCCATGCTCCCGCTTGGCTGGACGCTGATCGCTTGCGTGCTGGGGCTGCACGTTCTCGGGCTGATCGACGACCGGCGGCCCATGGGGCCCTGGCTCAAGCTGGTCATCATGCTTGTGCCGGGAATCATCTTCGCCGTATTCTTCGATACACGCCTGATGACCCTCTTGGACGCCCATATCGGCGGGACCTGGCTGAGCGTGATCATCACGGTGCTCTGGTTCACGGCCATCATCAACGCCATGAACTTCATCGACAACATGGACGGGCTCTCGGGAGGGATCGCGTTGATCGCCGGCTCCATGCTGCTCGTTGCAACGCTTCTCAACGGGCAGTGGTTTGTCGCGGCGGTCTGCGCCCTGCTCGTCGGATCGGTGCTCGGGTTCCTGGTGTTCAACTTTCCGCCCGCAAGGATCTTCATGGGCGACAGCGGGTCGCTCATCATTGGGCTGCTCCTGGCCTTTCTGACCGTGCGGACCACCTACACCCCGCTGGATGACGCTTCCGGAGGGTGGTACGCGGTGCTGATGCCCGTGGTGATCCTGGCGGTGCCGCTGTACGACTTCGTGACCATTACGCTTATCCGCCTCTACCAGGGCAAGAGTCCGTTCGTGGGCGATACGCAGCACTTCTCTCACCGAATCCGCGATCGTGGGCTGGGGGCGCGGAGCACGATTCTGGTGATCTATGCCCTCACGCTGGCGACGGGCATCTCCGGACTCCTGATGACCCGCGCCGTCCCGTGGCAGGCGATCGTGCTTGGGCTGCAGGTGCTCGCGCTGCTCGCTGCGATCGCCTTGTTTGAGTACCGTTCGCCGATCCGCCGGGGGGACGAGAAGGATGGATGAACTACGCCCTATGTCGATGGGAGATCGGGTGGTATGGGTCGGGCTCGTCGCGACCTTGATGCTCTGCCTGGCCCGTGCCATGATCGAGCACGATCCCTTCCCATGGTGGTCAAGCGATCCGTTTGTATTCGCCCCTCCACTCACCGGATTAACACCCCGCTGGGCGCTGCTGCTCAATACGTGCATCCTGCTGAGTTCAACGCTGACAGTTTTGGGTCAGATTCTGCGAGGTAGACCCGCATCGTTGCTTCAATCGATCCTAATTCTGATCGGGTTTGCTGTCATCGGCTACCACGCACAGGCTAACCTTGAACGCACGCTCGATGCTTCGACGATCGCCGCGGTCATCGCGGCGCTGGTTGCCGCCACGACAGCCTCAACGCTCCCTGGCGCCCCCCGAGTTCTGGGTAGTGTGTGTGTTGGCTTTGCGATCATGCTCACCCTTGTGGGGGCATACGAGGTGTATGTCAGCCATCCACAAACACTCGAGATCTATGAACAGGGACGTGACTCGTTCCTGTCGGCTCGTGGGTGGAGCGAGGGTTCATTTGAAGCATTGTCCTACGAGCGACGCCTACGGAACCCTGAGCCAGTGGCATGGTTTGGCCTGACAAATGTCTTCGCGAGCTTCGTCGCGGCGTCCGCCGGCGCACTCTTTACGTTTGGTCTCGGGTGCTATCGAAAACATCGAAACTCCGCGCAGGCGTACTTCATCGCGGCGCTCGCCTGTGGATACGGAGTGTACCTGTGCAACTCAAAGGGCGGCTTTGCTGTCCTCGCCATCGGGATCGCGATGGGGGCGGCCACGCAGACCCGTATCCGGGAAAGGCTGAATGGGCAATCCCTGCTCATCCTGTGCGGACTCACGATCGGCGCGTTGCTTGTGCGTGGCATGCTCGGCGAGGTAATCGGGGAACGGAGCCTGCTGTTCAGGTACCAGTACCTCGTCGGCGCGATGAACATCTGGATCGCGGACCCGCTGCTGGGCTGTGGCCCCGGGCTTTTTCAGGATCGGTACGCGCTCCTCAAGCCCGCCCTGAGCCCCGAAGATGTCGCGAGCCCGCACAGTGTGCTCTTTGCCTGGATCGCGACACTCGGGATCGGGGGGGTTGCCTTGTGCGTCGTGCTCTGTCGATCCGTGTTGCGATACGACATGGATACCCCTGAGCACATCACAGCAGGCCCCTGCCCAACTCCACTGATCAAGCTTGCTGCATTGGTGATCATTTTACCGTGCTTGGTCTCGTTACAGATGCAAACCGCGGTGCTCGGTGCGATGGACCTTGCGCCGATCCTGCTGGGAATGCTGATCTGGATCGGCCTTGCGGCACTCACGATCCGGCCGACGGTCCCTGATCAGGTGCTGCGTGCTGGTGTCCTTGTCGCAGCTGGCGTGCTGCTGGTGCATGCGATGATCGAGGTCACGGGGACACTCATTGTCTCGGCACCGCTCTGGGCGTTCATGCTCGGTCTCGCGGCGCAGGAACGAAAACCACGCGGTTCGTCGCACCTGGGTCATGCCTGCACCGCAGGCGGGGGTCTGGTGCTCACTGCGGTCCTGCTGACCATGTGGGGACCTCTGAATCGATGGGAGCGATCGCTGCACGCCGGCGCGCACGATGCGGTACCGATCGCGGACGTGCGGGCACTGGTCAATGGGCTCGAGTACACCGCGACCCCCGAAATTGACGCCGATCGCATCAGCTCGGCGCTGAGTTCCCTTCTCGGGGTGCCGGTGGGGCGCTCTTTGGACTCGATCATTCCTGCGTTGAATCAGGCCGAGTTCTCTGCCCGCTCGGCCTCCGTTGAGCATCTCAGGGATGCGATAGACGCCTTCCCCTCCCACACGCCAACCCGGATTGCGGCTTCTCAGCAGTTGCTATGGATCGCATCAATACAGATCGGGGTCGGGCGACCGGAGGATGCATCGCGCACGTGGGACGATGCCACCGAGTTGTTCGCAGATAAACCTCTTGATGCTCAGGGACAGCGATGGCTGGGCAACATCTGGCTCGGGAGGGTATCCGCATTTCCTGAGTCAACCGAGCGAGAACGCTGGCTCAGGGAAGCCATTGATGCGTTAGAGGGGGCCTACGAGCGAACCCCGAACGATCCCCATTTGAGTCTCCGGATCATGACGCTCTGGCTGGAACTCGGCTCGCGAAGGGAGGCCGTGGAGTGGGCGGAGCGGTCACTCGAGATCCATGAACGGATGCGTCTTGATCCGATCCGGGGACTGGACGAGGCGGCGTTGGCCCAGGCCCGTGACGTGGCCGAAGATTGATGCCCAGAAGGTCCGAGAATCCGACGGGTTCGGCATATTCTCTTGATCCGGCGATGCTCTGCGCTACGATTCTCGGGTAACGGGCCGATCGGGCGATCCTTTGCCTATCGAGCCGTCTGAGACGCCGGATGTCTTGTGCTGACAAGACCTTGAGATAGAACACTTTTGTCGGGTGATGGATCCCGGCAGTGAGGAGCACGCCATGGAAGACTCATCGGACCCGGAACCGGCCGATTCTCTTTCGTGATTGTGCGCAGAACGGCGTAGTTCCAAAGAATGACAAGCTAACTCAGGATCGCTTCGGATTTGTATCTGGGGAGAGGGTGATTCCCTCCCCCGAGTCAGCGGTCCAAGACCAGAATCACAAACGCGAACCGTGAGAAGAACAAAGGATTGATCGCGATGGCCACTGACCTTTCCAACATCAGAAACATTGGTATCTGTGCCCACATCGATGCGGGTAAAACCACCGTTACGGAACGAATCCTGTACTACACCGGTAAGAACTACAAGCTCGGTGAGGTGCACGAGGGTACCGCGACCATGGACTTCCTCCAGGAAGAGCAGGAGCGCGGCATCACCATCCAGTCGGCGGCGACCACCTGCCCGTGGACCAAGGACGGCAAGGACTACAAAATCAACCTGATCGATACCCCCGGCCACGTTGACTTCACAATTGAAGTTGAACGTTCGCTGCGTGTTCTCGATGGCGCAGTCGCTGTGTTCGACGGCAAGGAGGGCGTTGAGGCCCAGTCCGAAACCGTCTGGCGTCAGGCCGAGCGGTACAAGGTCCCCCGCATGTGCATGATCAACAAGATGGACAAGCTCGGGGCGAACTTCGAGTACTCCTTCGACACGATCAAGAAGCGACTTGGCGCGAACCCTATCGCGATGCAGCTCCCTTGGGGCGAGGGCGATGAGCTGACCGGCATCATCGACCTGCTGACCATGAAGGCGTACGAGTTCGAGATCGAGTCACAGGGCGCGATCGTCACCGAGAAGGAGATCCCCGAGGAGCTCCGTGAGAAGGCCGAGCAGTGGCGTCACGACATGATCGAATCTGCTGTTGCGCTCGATGATGACCTCATGGAGCAGTACCTCGAAGACGAGGACTCGATCACCGTCGAGATGATCAAGAAGGCGATCCGAAAGGGCACCATCGCCCTCGAGTGCAATCCGGTCTTTTGTGGCTCAGCGCTCAAGAACATCGGCGTTCAGCGCCTTATCGACGCGGTCGTTGACTTCCTGCCCAACCCGCAGGAAGTCCCCGAGGTTCAGGGCACCGATCCCAAGGACAAGGAAGTCAAGCTCTCCCGTCCTCACGACGACACCGCACCGTTCTCGGGCCTGGTGTTCAAGGTCGTGTCCGACACCCACGGCGACCTGACCTACGTGCGCGTCTACTCGGGCAAGCTCGAGAAGGGCACCCGCGTGCTCAACCCGGGCAACGGCAAGCGAGAGATCGCATCGCGTATCTTCGAGATGCACGCGAAGGATCGCCAGGCGCTCGACGAGATCGGCGCGGGCAACATCGTCGCCGTGGTCGGCATCAAGAACTCGATGACGGGCGACACGCTCTGCTCGACGGATGACCCGATCATTCTCGAGCGCATGGAGTTCCCCGAGCCGGTCATCTCGATGTCGATCGAGCCCAAGACCGCCGACGACAAGCGGAAGCTTTCCGAGGCGCTCGTCACCATCCGTCGCGAGGATCCCTCGTTCCGCTCCGAGTACAACGAGGAGACCGGGCAGACGATCATCGCGGGCATGGGTGAGCTTCACCTTGAGATCATCAAGAACAAGCTCGTGCGTGACATGAAGATCGGCGTTGAGGTCGGGCGTCCGCGTGTTTCGTACCGCGAGGCGATCCGCAGCAGCGCTGACGGCTGCCGCGGCCTGTTCAAGAAGCAGTCCGGTGGTCGTGGTCAGTTCGGTGACTGTACCATCAATATCGAGCCCTACACCAAGGAACAGGCGGAAGAGGACAACCTGGACTTCACCGACAACGTCGCGTTCCACAACGCGATCGTCGGTGGTGCGATCCCCAAGGAGTTCATCCCCTCCGTGGAAGCCGGTGTCCGCCAGACCGCCAAGAGCGGTGTCAGCGCACCGTACCCGCTGATCAACGTGAAGGTTACCCTCACGGACGGTAAGTACCACGACGTCGACTCGTCGCAGGTCGCGTTCGAGCAGGCCGGGCGTCTGGCGTTGCGTGAAGCGGTTTCCAAGGCTGGCTCTGTCCTCCTCGAGCCGATCATGAAGGTCGTCATTACGACGCCCGAGGAGTACCTCGGAAACGTCACCGGTGACCTCTCCTCACGTCGCGGCATGATCCTCGACACCGAGGATAAGGGCATGATCAAGGAGATCACCGCGGACGTCCCGCTGAGCGAGATGTTCGGCTACACCACCGTGCTCCGCGGCCTCTCGCAGGGCCGTGCCGCGAACTCGATGGAGTTCAAGGAGTACCGCGAGATGCCGATGAACCTCCAGCAGGAAGTCATCGAGTCCGCTTCCTGATCGCTGGCACCGCCACGATCTGAGTCGCATGAACGTTCTCGGGCGTGATCCAAGGGGTCACGCCCGTTTTTCTTTCTTGACCTCATTGTGCGTTGATGAAGGTTGTGTTTGTAACTGCCGACCTATGATCTGCACCCCACGTTGAAGGGTGATTTCGAGACTCTGCCTGTGACACCAGGTTGACTGAGGAGCCAGTGATGGCGGAACAGTACAAGACGGTCCTTTTCTTTGGTGCCCCCGGTGCGGGCAAGGGAACTCAGGGTGAGCTCATTGGCAGTGTCCCGGGGTTTTTCCACATGTCGACAGGAGACATGTTCCGATCACTCGATCGCAACTCAGAGGCCGGGAAGAAGTTCGAGTCATACTCGTCCAAAGGCGAACTGGTTCCCGATGAGGTGACCATCGAGCTCTGGCAGGACTACATGAACCAGCGGATCGCGGACGGGAGCTACGACCCCAACACGATGCTGCTGATCCTGGACGGGCTGCCCCGCACTGTCAATCAGGCGAAGGTGATCGACCCGCTGATCGATGTGTTGGCCGTGGTCCACCTGAATGCCAAGGACAAGGAAGCGATGGTTGCGCGACTGCGAGAGCGTGCGCTCAAGCAGAACCGGGCGGACGATGCGAAGGAAGATGTCGTTCGCAATCGCCTGGATATCTATGAGCGGGAAACCCGCCCGGTGCTGGATGTCTATGACGACGCGCTCGTGCACGACGTCGACGCGATCAACACCATGGCCATGGTCATGAGCGAGGTTCTGAGCATAATCGCGCCGATCCACGCAGCCCACCTCAGCCGCGCCAACGCATAAGACCTTTATCACCTGCACAGCAGTCTTCAGATCGCGGGCTCAGTTTCCTGAAACCGGTGTGACGATCGGCTCGATCAGCAGTCCCTGGATCATGTACTCCGGGAGGTTCCCGCTGTTGCCGACTGAACGAATCCCGTAGAGGAGCGGCAGGTCGTACGCCTGATAGTTGGCCGGCGGATGGAAGTAGTACGCGATGGGGATGATGTGGTTCAGCTCATCGTTCGTGCCGAAGTAAAGCCACTTCCGCTGGAACTGCGAAGATCGCGCCCCGTTGAGACGGACGCGATCCACATCGATCGGCACCCAGAACGTGAGATCCCGCTCGGGGTCATGCATAGCGAACTCGACCAAGCTGACGGTGTTGAGCAGCGGGTCTTCGATCTCTTCATCGATGCAGATCACGGTCCTGGCAGGGACACCGGCACTCCGAAGGACCGAGGTCAGAAGGACCGCGAGGTCATGGCGCGAGCCCGAGGGGTCGCGAGCGATCGCGTCGGCGGGCCTGACGATGAACCCTCCCCATGTGTTCGTGCTTACGGCGAAGGATGGGCGACCGCCTGCCGTCGTGCGCTGGGTAAACTCGGTGGCTTGGCCGCGGATGGTGAAGTACTCGATGACCTTCCCGGTCAGGTACTTGACGACATCGAGTTGGACTCCGTCACGTGGATCGGTGTCCTCACCGATCCAGTACTTAACCAGTGTGTCGATGGTCTCTTCGGCGTCGGGTGAGACTGGGCCGCCGACCGTGTCGACGACCGGCGTGAGGAATGCCTGCGATTCAGGCGACCAGGCCTCTGGCCACGGCAGTCGCCTTGCGAGGTCGTCGTTAAACACCGTGTCCGCGACAACGATGTGGGAAAGATGCTTGAGGTAGAGCTGACGGTACTCGCCCGTGATGTCCCCCGATTCCCAGTGTGAGTACTCGGCGTTTGTGCCCTTGACGTATTTCTGATCGATGATTGGCTGATCGTTCACGACTGGCGCATCGGGCACACGAGAGAAACCCCAGCCGGTCCCGCCGAACGCGTTGCAGATCTCGACATCATCAAGTCGCAGGCCAACCTCGACATCCTCGTTGGGGGACCAGTAGAACCCGCCGTTGCGGACGACCGGGTATACGAGCTCGATCTCGCGAGGCTGCCAGAGTGTGGTAATGACTTCCTCGTTGTAGTTCCGCCCCGGCGTGCTCGGGTTATCTGCCGTGATGTTGACAGAGTTGAGAAAGAGCTGGGCCCGCAGGTCCCATCGCCACGGGTCACGGTAGCTGATGTACGGGTTCTCCGGTATTGGCGGCTTGGCTTCTGGGTGTGCGGCGTTCTGCGCAATCGCATCCGAAGCCGAAAGCGTAAGTGTGCACATCATTGCGGCCGAGAGGATGCCCACGGCACATGGACTAGACAAGTTGATCATCGTGAGGACTCCCCGTTCTATAGATTCATACGCCCAGAAAACCCTCCGGTTTCGGTGAGTGTTCCGCCTTGGCGATCTATCATGACAAGTGAGCACGATTCTCGCAAAGTGCCAAAGGAGTTGCCAGTGTCCTCAAGCTCGACTATGACCCCTGATACGACCCGGATCGAGAAGGATTCGATGGGCGAGATGCCCGTCCCAGCGGACGTTTTGTACGGCGCTTCGACCCAGCGGGCCGTGCTGAACTTCCCCATCTCAGGGCGTCCTGTGCCGAGCGAAGTCATACTTGCGTTCGCCCGCCTGAAGGCCGCCGCGGCACGGTCGAACCAGAAGCTCGGCAAGCTTGAGGACACGAAGGCTGATGCCATCGTTGAGGCGTGCGACCAGATCCTTGCCGGATTAGGCGATCGGGGTGGTATCGCACGTCACTTCCCGGTGGATATCTTCCAAACTGGTTCTGGAACGTCGACGAATATGAACACCAACGAGGTTGTCTCGAACCTCGTCTGCCTGAAGCACGGGGCGCCGGTGGGCTCCAGCAAGGACCCGGCGTACCTGGAGAACGATTACGCGGTCCACCCCAACGATCATGTGAACATGGGTCAGTCGAGCAACGACACCTTCCCCACCGCGATGCATATCGCCGCCGCGGTTGAGATTCAGTCCAAGCTGCTGCCGGCGGTTCGCACGCTCGCTGAAGCGCTCGATGAGAAGGCGAAGGCCTGGGACAGCATCGTCAAGATTGGTCGTACGCACCTGCAGGACGCGACCCCCATTCGGCTTGGTCAGGAGTTCTCCGGCTACGCATCACAGATGCATCATGCGGCAGACAGGCTCGATCGGGCACTCGCCACGCTCAGCGAGCTGCCGATCGGTGGAACAGCGGTCGGGACCGGGATCAACACGCACCCTGACTTCAGCCGGCTCGTGTGCGATCAGCTCACGGAATCGACCGGAGTTCAGTTCCGAGAAGCGGAGAACCACTTCGAGGCCCAGCACGCCAAGGATGGGTTTGTTGAGGTTTCTGGTCTCCTCAAGACCATCGCGGTCAGTCTCTCGAAGATCGCGAACGACATCCGTTGGCTTGGTTCCGGCCCACGCTGCGGGATTGGTGAACTCAAGCTCCCTGCCGTGCAGCCCGGATCGAGCATCATGCCCGGCAAGGTCAATCCGGTGATCTGTGAGGCGGTCGTGATGGCGGCCTGTCAGGTCATCGGGAATGATGCAGCGGTCACGACCGGGGGGTTGGGCGGCGTTGGATCGCTTCTGGACTTGAACGTTGCGATGCCGATGATGGCGGCCAACGTGCTTGATTCGATCCAGATTCTTTCCGGATCCTGCACCACACTGAACGAGAAGCTCATCCAGGGGCTTGAGCCAGACGAGGAGCGGTGTGCCGAGCTGATTGAAGGCAGCCTCGCGATGTGCACAAGCCTTGTTCCAGTCATAGGTTATGACGCATCAGCAAAGCTGGCATATCAGGCATACGCGGAAGGTAAGACCGTGCGTGAACTGGCCCTCGAGCAAGGGCTCCTTGACGCGGATCGTCTCAATGAACTGCTCGATCCCCGATCCATGACCGAACCCGGTGAGTAAGGATTACGTCCGGTTGCTGGATGTCTGCAACCGCGGGCGTTCATCGCCCGTATCGATCCATACTCTGAAGGGGGATCATCGTTGCTGACTGGTTTTCACCGGGCAGCATTCATACACCCGATGAGGGTGTAAAACCCACGAAAAACGTACTGCGAACGTGTCTCGTTTGCACTATAATGGCCCCAACCCCATACACACCAAGGTACGTAATGGAGTCCACCATGAGCCATCCCGCTCGAAAGACGATACCCCAACGTCAACCACGACGGATCAGCCGAGCACTCGCGATCATGTCCATCGCGGGCCTTGCCGGCGCTGTACACGCGGAACCCACGACCGCTCCCGCATCACAGGCCGGCGCGAAGCAATCCGGTCGCGTCGCCAACTACAACGACGTGCTTCAGGGCAAGCCGATGCAGGTCAAGTTCGGCAAGGTCGGCGCTGAATATGTCATCGCCCAGCCGCAAGCCAAGGTCTCGACTGCGACTCGAGTCGTGAACCCGGCCGTCCCGGCGTTCAACGTTGTTCGTGACGTGTTCGCTCGCGTGGTGGTTCAGACTCAGGACGAGCAGCGTCTCGAGCGTGCACTGAACAACGCCGGCGCTCAGCTCGGGCTCGCTACGAATAACGGGCTCACCTACCGGAACTTCGCGGACACCACAGATGTCTTTATTGTCGAGACACCGACGGTCGAGGACGCGATCAAGCTGGTGAACAGGCTCGAGCGCCTGGGTGAGGTCGACTGGGCAGAGATCAGCTCTCGCGCCCCAGTCGAGAACCTCTCTATGGGTGGCCCGTCGATCACCTCCGATCCGACCGCGCCTTACCAGTGGCACATCTTCAACAACCCAGCGATCGCTGCGAACGCTGCACCGAACGACGGCAACCACGCCATCGATCAGGTGTATGCCCGCGGCTACACCGGTGCGGGTGTGACTGTCGGTGTTTTGGAGGCGTTCACCAACAGCTTCTTCCGCTACGACGAGAACGACACGCTCTTCATCCACCCTGATCTGGCGCTGCAGACCAACTTCGACCTGTCGCTCGAAACCTCTGCGTTCAACGTCGATTACACGCACGGTGTCAGCGTCGCCGGCATTATCGCGGCCGAGGGCAACAACGGCATCCACGGTGCAGGCGTAGCATACGGCGCCACGCTCGCATCGCTCCGGAACGGGTCGGACATCGATTCCGGCGAGTCGTTCGCGCACGCCCTGAACCAGATCGACATCATCAACAACTCATGGGGCCCACAAAACGAGTCCTTCCCGCCGGACAACACCGGCAAGGTGTTGGTGACGTTCCCCGATGACTACGAGATCGTTGTCCCGAATGTCACGAGCTCGAACGCGGCCGCAATCGAAGAGATCGGGCTTGACCGCGGCATCCGTCTCGGACGCAACCGCGATGGCCGTATCTTCGTGTTCTCCGCGGGCAACAGCAGCCACTTCACCGACTTTGCTCGCCTGGCGCTCGGTAACGCGATCAGCCTGCCCGGCATCGGCACCGATCCGATGAACGTCGCACCTTACGGCTACCTTGATATTACGGGCACCGGTTCTGCAGACGATGCCGACGGCGATGGCATCCCCGATGTGTTTATCCTTGACGGCACGCTCGATCAGAGCTGGCGTTGGAGCGGGCACCTCGGGGGCCGCACGGAGTACAATCCCTACACCTCGCTTTCACGCACGATAGCTATTGGCGCTGTTGGCAAGAACCGCGTACGCACGAGCTACTCCACCACTGGCACCTCGGTCTTCGTGAGCGCCTATTCACAGATCGCGACACCAAGTCAGGAGTTTGGGATGGACAGCTGGGGCTTCTCAACCCCAGACGGCACCGGCATCGTGACGCTAGAACAGGGCGAGGGTGCTGATAGCGATGGCACCGTGAACTGTAACGCTGTGTTCCCGGGCATCTCCTTCGCTGATGATGATCTCGAGACCTGCATTTTCAATGGCACCAGTGCTGCAGCACCGGTCGCCTCTGGCATCATCGCCCTGATGCTCGAAGCCAATCCCGCACTGACGCTGCGTGACATCCAGGCGATCTTGCAGCAGACAGCCATCATTCCTGAGGAGACCGGGTCGGACCCAACGGGCGCCGATTTCTATGATCCAACAGAATCATACTGGCCATCTGTCATCCTTGGTCTCGGACGTCTCGATCCTGACGACGATCAGAACTCGCCAACACCGACCTTCTGGACAACCAACTCGGCAGACGTCCGCCACAGTGACGAGTACGGCTTTGGTATCATTGATGCCGACGCCGCGATCGCTGCGGCAGAAACCTGGCCGGGCGTCGGTCGCCTGATCTTGCTCGATTCCGGTGTGCAAACCTCCGGCGACGGCGATGACGGCGGCAACCCGTTCTTCGAGGACGGTGAGATCCCGGACGCTACATTTGAGGCGGTTTCAGTCGTCTCAGAGAACCTCGAGACCAATGAACTCGTTCCTGGTGCGGCACTCGTTCTCCCCATCGCGTGTGTCCGTGACAACATCGAGATCGAGGGCATCGAGCTCGATCTGACGATCACCGGTGACGGTGCGGGCGATCTGCTCATCGCACTGCGTAGCCCACGCGGCACGATCTCACCCCTGGCACTCCCCCGTGGCGACTCGAACGGCCTCAACGGGACCGCGTACTTTGAACATACGTTCACGACGTACAAGCACTGGGGCGAGCTTGCGGGTGGCACCTGGGATCTGATCATTCAGGACTTCCGTCCGGATGAAGAAAGCCCCGAGGGTGAGCCGCCAGACGACATGCCGGATCCGATGGACCCGTCCTCGTTCGGTGTGGAGCAGGTAACCTACCTCGGTCCGTTCGGTATGCCCGGCAACCCGGACCACTCCGAGAAGGAACTCGTCAACTACCAGCTCCGGATCTACGGTCACAGCATCAACGCACCGGTGTTTGATGGCTGCCCACCGGCGCTCACGGGCTGCCCGGGTGATCTCGATGGCAACGGCCTCGTTGATCTCACCGACCTCCAGATCTTCGTGAACTGGTGGCTCAACTCCGATACCCGTGCTGATATCGACGTCAACGGTACGATCAACTACAACGACGTGATCGCGTTCCTCCAGCTCTGGACCCCCGGCTACTGCAACGGCGGCGGCTTGGGTGGTGGACGTCCCAGCCCCGGCGGCACGAATGTCGGCGATAACGACCCGGTCGTTCGCCCGATCTGATACGCCGATCTTTACCCAAACCAAACAAACGCCCCATCCGGGGCGTGTGTTTTTGTGAGTTTTTGCAGTTCTCCGACGAATCGCATCAATCCGTGCAGGCAGCCTGTATGCTAGTGTGAACATACAAGCCAGATACGCGTGCATGGCGTGGATCTCTGGATCTGCCGCGTGTACCAAGCCGATATGTTTCTCTACGGGCATTCGCCCACGGATTGCGCTACCTGGAGCGAGAGTGAATGAGTAAACCCATCGACAATGGGAGTGCCCCATCATCGAACTCGATGATCGGGCTGCTGCGTGAGCACGGGCCGCGCTTATCGCTCATCGTTGTGCTGCTCATCCTCCTCGCGCTGACCGACCTCGCTCCGCCGTATGCGATCAAGCTCCTGATCGATGATGTGTTCACCGGGAGCGGGCATTCCGAGTCTATGGGCGGCGCGTGGAAGCTCCTTGGCCTGATCCTTTGCGGGCTGTTTGTGTCTTACATCGCTCGCAACACGCTGTTCTACACGAGCCGGATGCTCTCACTGCGGATGAGCGAGGACATCTGTTTCTCAATGCGCCGTCGATTGTTTGATCACCTGCAGCAGCTGAGCCTGCGTTTCTACCGGTCGAACCAGCCGGGTCGGGTCAGCGCTCGGGTCATGGATGACACCTACAAGATCCAGACCTTCATTCAGGAGAAGCTCCCGCTGCTGATGCTGAATCTCCTGAAGTTCCAGATCCTGATCTGCGTGATCTGTGTGATGAACATCCGCCTGGCTTTGGCATCGATCATCATCCTCCCGCTGCAGTTCGTGACCTACAGGTTCTTCCGCGGCCCGATCAAGGTGAGCCATAGTGAGGCCCAGGAGAACCTGTCACTCGCGTACGGCTCCGTTGTCGAAAAGTTCCTCGGCATCGAGGTCGTAAAGGGCTTCAACGCTGAGGCCCGTGAGAGCGAGACGTTTCACGCCGCGATCGACGAGAGCCGCAAGTCTCAGATCAAGTCGCAGCGGTATCACTTTGCCCAGAAGGTGACCGCAGACCTGCTTGTTGGCCTCGGCACCATCCTGCTGCTCGCTTATGGCGCGTTCGAGGTAATCAAGGGCCGCATGAAGGGCGGCGAGTTCATGATGTTCTTCGGGTACGTCATGATGCTGTACCCATCTGTGCTTGAGATCATCAGCGGCGTGGGGCATTCGTCGAAGGCGACCGCCAGTGTCAGCAGGGTTATGGACATGCTCGAGGAGCCCATCCATGACGAGGGGGTGATGCGTCGGGACGTTCAGGAGGACGCCGGCGAAACAATGCGGGGCGAGATCCGGTTCGATGGAGTCTCGTTCGCGTATGACGATGCGACGGAGGTCCTGCACGACATCAGTTTCCGGATCCGCCCGGGCGACCGGATCGCCATCACTGGTCCCAGCGGATCTGGCAAGAGCACGGCCATCAACTTGCTGCCGCGGTTCATCAAGCCGTCCAGCGGAGCCATCAGCATCGGGGATCGGGACACGAGTGAACTCCCGCTGCCCACGCTCCGTGCGGGGATCAGTATTGCGTTCCAAGAGGTGTTCCTCTTCAACGCGACGATTGATGAGAATCTGCGGTACGCGCGACCGGATGCAACGAGAGCCGAGGTCGAGCGTGCCTGCAAGATCACGGGTGCGCACGGCATCATCGAGCGCCTGCCCAAGGGCTACGAGACTCGCCTGAGCGATTACGGTGTCGAACTCTCCCGCGGCGAGAAGCAGCGCATCACCTTGGCCAGGGCGCTCCTGAAAAACTCACCCATCCTGATCCTTGATGAGGCCACGGCTTCGATCGATCGGGAATCGTCCCGCTCGCTCGTCCAGACCATCTTTGAGGAAATCCAGAACCGAACCATCATCATGGTCACACATGAGGCCAATCTGCTGGATCTGGTCGACCGGGTTGTCTGTATCCGGGATGGGCGGAAGGACTTTGAGGGGACCCCGGAGCGGTATATCAGCCGTGAGTACGGGTATGCCCCCATCCAAGAGCCCCCGATAGGGGCCGACGGAAACGATCGTGTGGGGAACGCCGACGACCAGGATATGAATTCCGGAGATGATGCCGATCCTGTGTCGATGGGTTATATTGAGCCCTCGGATGGCAACGATCGTCAGGGCAGGAGCAACCGGTTTGGTCCCCATGATCAGACCGGGTCTGCCATCGAGCACGCGGGCACCAAGCCCGATGAGGAAGAACACCAATGAAGCGCCCCAGCCTCACAGCCCCCGCTCTCGTTCAGGCCGTATCCGGACTCGCGTTAGCCGGGTCGCTCTGGGTTGCGGGTTGTAGTCAGCAGCGTACAGCGTCGCAGGGCTATGAGGTCTCTGAACCACGCGTGACGCCGGGAGGGATCATCCTCGATGAACGCGAGCCCTCACGTGAGGACGCACTGGCCAAAATCGCAACCGCACTCGACTCACTTCAATCGCCCCAGATTAACCCAGGCGTGCTCAGTTCGATGCGGGACCGGCTTGAGCATGAGTCGCTCTCGGGCACGCTCGATCAGCGCGCCATGGAGACTGGTGGCACGATCAGTGAAGAAGCCCGGGTTGAGCACACGATCCCTCAGAATGCGGGCCGCCTGATCCAGCTCGAGCGGATGAGCCGTTCGGAGATCAATGAACTGATCGCATCGATCACGCTCAAGCTCCAGACGGAGCAGGGCTACCAGGCCGCGCTGCCTGTCCTTGAAGCGCAGATGGGACCACGCCCCGCGGGCGTGAGCAAGGGCCCCTCGCTTGTGTTGCGCCGTGAGGATGGCGGCGAGGACATCATCCGATTTGGGTACGTGAGCTATCTCTCCCAGCTGCCGCAGCTTTGGGTCCAGGGCATCAGCGTGGACGCCGAAGGCGAGGTCACACCGAACCCGGTCGTTGACCAAGTCCCGGACATGGTGACGGGAAACCTGAGCCAGCTCGCGCAAATGAGGACCGGACTCGCTCAGAAGGATCTTTCACGCAACATCATCAAGCTCAGCTACGTGAATACTGCGGATGCGATGAAATCGCTCAAGGGGCTCGGGATACAGACGGTCGGCGGTATCGAGCAGCTCCCCGCGACACTCAACTTTGATCAGCTCCCGATGGTTGCTGTGATGCCGGAACCCGCCGCGGACACGATGGCCCTGGTTGGTGACGAGGCGGCTTCGACCGGTGCGTTTGGGCAGACCTCGACACCAACGAAGGCATCGAAGCTGAATAACGATGTTCTGATGAGCCCGACATCAGAAATCATGATTGTCTATCACCCCGCTCATCCCGAGCAGTTCAGCCTCGTGAAACAGCTGCTCGACGAGTACATCGATCGCCCTGCGCAGCAGGTGTTCGTCGAGGGTATGGTCTTGGAGATCAGCGAAGAGGGCCTCGATGAGCTCGGGGTGGAGTGGTCATACCAGCAGGGGAGTGTTGACTTTGTGCTGGGCTCGCTCAATCCGACGGGGCTGACGGACACATTCGGACTGACAAATATCGAAGACCGAACGCTGGTCAAAAACTGGGCCGTCGAGCTCAGGGCTCTGGTCCGAGACGGCAAAGCCGAGGTGCTATCGCGCCCGAGTGTGCTCACGCTCGATAATCGGCAAGCCACGATCCGGGTCGGTGAGGATATCCCCATCGCGACGAGCCAGGAGGGCTTCTCCGGGAACTCGAACAAGGTCGCGTTCAACTTCAAGTATCTCGCGACTGGCATTCTGCTCAATATCCGACCTCGTATCGGGGAGACGGGCGATGTGGTCTCCATGCTGATCGACACCGTCGTCTCCGCACAGGTCCCTGGGCGGGATCTTGAGATCCGCTCGACCGATGGCGATCTGCTCGCGTCGGCCCCCACCGTTTCGACGCGCCGCGTTCAGACGTACGCCCGGATTGACAACAAGACGCCGCTGATCATCGGGGGGCTGGTTTCCAAGGACCTTTCGATCTCGCAGGATAAGGTGCCGCTGCTTGGAGATCTGCCTTTCATCGGGCACGCGTTCCGTTCCGAGCGGCAGTCCACTGAAAAGACTGAAGTGATCATCGTGCTGACGCCGTACGTTCTCAAGGATGATGAGATCATCCAGCGGAACCTGCCGAAGGATGATGACCTCTTCGACAGCACGGGCAATCAGCTCTTCCGTGACGCCTACCGCATTCGCGATGTTGATGTCTTTGATTTGCGATTCCTCGCTGAGAACAAGCGGCTCAAGATCTATCGTGATCTGGCACGGGTGCTAATCGAGAACAACTTCGAGTTTTCTCAGACCGAACCATTCAGCGAGTTCGCCGACGACACCATCCCAGGCGAAGAGGTGCTTGTGCACCGCATGATCTACGAGCTGATCAAGAGAACCGGTGTCGATCAGCGTGTGAATCCTCAGCGGATCATCTACTTCGAGGAGAAGGATTACGAGGGATACAACGTCCGCTTCCTGGATTCCATGCTCGCCAAGATCGGGGATGGCCAGAACCCCGACAGCTTCTTCAAACTCAACCCGGGCAAGGCGATCGCCATCACCTACACGTACTCACGCGAGTCACTCGCCCAGCAGGATCTGGCTTCTGAGCCCATCCCTGAAGTCGCCCTTGTGGACTGTCCGGACCGGGACACCTGGCAGCAGCTGCTCTGGGATATGAACCAGCCCAACACCGACGGCATCAGCCGCTTCACAATCCTGATTCAGGACCCGCGCGATATCGAACGCCTCCAGCGTGCGATCATGCTCAAGAAGATTGTGCTCCTCAACGGCGGGGAGCAGACGCTATCCTTGAAGAACTTCACGATCGGCAAGATCCTGCACACCCCGGAGCTGAACAAGGACAGCGTCACCGTCATCGATGCTGATGTTGCCCGCTATTTCTTCCACACGGAGCTGTACTACTCTGCCATCATCAAGCGGATCGAAGACACGATTGAGGCATTTGATGAGGCATTGGATACCCCTTCGGTCCAGATGTACCTTGAGCCCGGCATGGGCAGGGCTGACCTCGACTGAACCGGATCACAAGTGCTGTTGACCCTGTCGGCGAGATCGTGAATAATCAACCCTGTGCCGATGGGACACGCAACCCCATGGGTTGGTGATGTTTACCGATCAGCCTTGGGGGATGGAATCATGAAGAATCGCAGCGGTCCGGGCTCTGATGAGGAGAGGGTGAGCATCATCGCGGCC
>JAEPOJ010000021.1 GCA_017642965.1 Phycisphaerales bacterium | reverse complement strand
GCGCTCGGTCATGGTCTGGGTGATGCCGGAGGTCTCGACCGCGGCGCCGGCGATCTGCATGGAGGACTCGCGGGTCTTCTCGGCGACCTGGGCGATGGTGTCGATGGTCTGGTGCATGGAGCGGAGGAAACCGGAGATCGCGGCGGCGACTTCTCCGAGGCGTGAGTCCTCGTCGACTCGGATTTCCTGTGTGAGGTCGTTGTCGGCCTCGAGCTGGGCGAGCTGCTGCCCGAGCTCGGCTGCGGCGCGGGCGACGCCCTCGTTGGCGACGTAGTCGAGCTGTGATTCGCGGTAGGCGGCCTCGCGCATGTCGGCGAGGGCGGTGCGTGACATGTAGATGAGGAAGCCGACCTCGGCGACGAGCCAGACGGCGTGCTCGACCCAGCGGAGCTTGCTTGCGGTGGCGATGCCGTACATGGACTGTGTCCAGAAGATGCCTCGGAAGGCGTGGTCTGCCGCGGCGACGACGGTGGCTGCGATGAGCACGCGCCAGTCGCGGTAGATGCAGAGGATGGCCATGGATGCGAAGTAGTGGAAGTGGAACTCGATGCGTCCGCCGCCGACGTGGACGAAGAGCCCGCCCATGAGCGCGTAGGCGACGCCGATGCTCAGGCGTGTGGAGAGCTCGCCCTTCTGGAACCGCATGAGGAGGATTGGCAGGGCGGCGACGGCGGCGCCCATGACGACGGCGGCGATGAGGTGGGTGTTGGGGCTGCTGGTCGAGCCGATCCAGGTTTTGGGCGTGACGATCAGCGCGAGCGCGACGAGGATCAGCCACTGCACGCCGAGCCCGATGGCGAGAATGGTGTCGGACTTCTGGCAGAGCTGGCGGAACGAGGCCGTGAAGCGGCTGTTGGCAGATTCTTCAAGCGTGATCGAAGTCATGGGAGGTCCTCAGTGGGTGAGCAGGTATCCATGGCTGGTGTAGGTGCGTCTGTCTGAACGTCTGGGCAGAGCGGGCAGCCGAAGACGGGCGCTTCGCTGGCGAGCGTCGCGCGGGCGTTGAAGAGCTCGATGAGCGAGGCGGAGCCGGTGTTGGGCCCTTCGTGTGCGCGCGTGGGTGTGAGCCCGCCGGAGAAGGCGAGGTCGGCGTCGGGGGTGTAGACGAGGGTGTGGCCGGACGTGAGCGCGCCGAAGCGAGCGGCGATCTCGGCGCCCGGATCGGGGATCAGGGTCACGGCGGGCATGCGGGCGAGGCGGCTGGCGATGTGTGTGCGCGCGAAGGACTCGTCCTGGTGGACGGGGTCGTCCGGGGCGGGCTCGAAGATCAGGGCGTAGGTGGTCGGGAGCGCGGGTGCTTTGGTCAGGGCCCGCTCGAGCTCGTTGATGGTGGCGCGGGTGCAGGGGCAGCGTGGGTGGACGGCGAGGACGAGCGTGGGCTGTTCGGGGTCGAGCGACATGCTCGCGGGGGCGTCCTTGGGCCAGGTCTGAGGAACATCACCAACCGCGCCTGGTTTGACGGCGTAGACGGCCATGGCGCCGAATCCGGCGGCGATGAGGCCCAGCCAGGCAGCGATCAGGATGATGATGGTCCGATTCTGACGCATAAAGCGACCCCTTCGGGTCCAGAATCGGGCGATGGGGCGGTTGACTCAAGCGGGATGGGGTGAGTGACTCAGATTCGTGGCGTAATGGCGGGGTTTACGGAGACAGAGAGCGTGGAGAAGCCCCCTCCCCCTCGCTGCGCGAGGGACCTCCCCCGGATGACCGGGGGAGGATGCGTGGAATCGTGCGTCGTGGGCTTTGATCCCGAAGGAGCCGAAGACGGCTCCGTCGGGCCACCCATCAGCCGAGTCATCATCAGTCGTCGAAGTAGAGGGAGGCGTCGTCGGGGAGGTCGAGCATGAGGGCTTCGCGGTCGATGTCCTCCATGCTCATCTCGCCGTCGAACTTGCCGGTGGTCTGGTCCGGCGCGTGGAGCGCTGCTTTACCCGATCCCGCGCGTTGGCGTCGTTCGACGCGTTTGCGTGCGCGGAGGATGAGGCGGATGGGGACCTCGTCGAACGGGAGGACCTCGCGGAGTCGGTTCATGAGGAAGCGTTCGTAGTTGTTGGTGAAGAGGTCGGGGTCGTTGACGACGAGGACGAGGGTCGGCGGGGCGGTCTTGACCTGTGAGGCGAAGTAGACCTTGGCCTCCTGGCCGAGGCGGTTGGATGGGCCGCGTGCTTCGAGGATGCCCTTGACGGTGCGGTTGAGCTTGCCGGTGCTGACGCGTGTGTTGGCCTGCTCGTGGAGCTCGAAGGCGAGCTCCATGGTTCCCGGGATGTTGAGCCCGTCCTTGGCGCTCATGAATGAGATGGGCGCGAAGCGCAGGCCGCCGAGTTCTTTGCGGAAGTACTCCTCGTACTTCTGGGGTGTGACTGGGCGTCCCTTGTCGTCGGTGGCGTCCTTGGCGATGTCCCACTTGTTGACGACGATAACGACGGGCTTGAATGAGTCGACGATCATCTTGCCGAGCTGCTCGTCGACCTGCGAGATCTCGGTGGTGGCGTCGACCATGAAGACGACGACGTCGCAGCGGTCGATGGCGCGCTTGGCGCGGTCGAGGGCGTAGTGCTCGATCTGGTCCTGGAAGCTCTTTTTGCGGCGGAGGCCCGCGGTGTCGATGGCCATGATGGTGCGCTCGCCCATCTCGATCTTGACGTCGACGGCGTCGCGGGTGGTGCCGGCGATCTCGGAGACGATGACGCGTGGCTCGCCGGCGAGGGCGTTGACGAGCGTGGATTTGCCGGCGTTTCGCTTGCCGACGATGGCGAGCTTGACGTCGACGTCCGGCTCTGGCTCGTCGTGGTTCTCGGGTGTGAGTTCGTAGAGCTCGTCGAGGAACTTGCGTCGGAAGTTTTTGGTGGTGGAGGAGACCAGGAGGGGGACGCCGAATCCCAGGGCGCTGAGTTCGTAGGCGTGGGGTTCCCAGCGTGAGTCGTCGACCTTGGTGGCGACGACGTGGACGGGCGTTTCGTGGTCTTCGTGGTCGCGCTTGCCGAGCTTTTGTTCGCGGAGCATCTGCGCGATGGCCTGGTCCTGCGCGGTGATGCCGGCTTGGGCGTCGACGGCGAAGAGGATGAGGTCGGCGTTGGTGACGGCCTCTGCGATCTGGTGCTCGATGTCGCCTGTGAGCGATGCGAGGTCGGCGCCGATCTCGTTGTATCGCTTGCCGTCGGCGACGTAGACGCCGTATCCGCCGGTGTCGACGATCTCTGCCTCGCGGTCTGGGCCGTTGAGGTCTGGGTGTGGGAGCGAGACGATGGTGGAGATGCGATCGCGCGTGACGCCCGGCGTGGGGTCAACGATGGCGATGCGTTCCTGGGCGATCAGGTTGAGCAGTGAGCTCTTCCCGACGTTGGGGCGTCCGACGATGGCGATCCGTGGGATGGGCATAGTCGGGAATCATATGCACGATCGGCGAGAATCAAGCGTGATGCTCGGCAAACGCCGGGAGTTTCAGGGTTTACGGGCGGTTGGTGTGTGGGGATCAGGCGCCGAGGAGCCCGTTGAAGAGTTCGCGTCGATCGAAGTAGGTGCTGCATTCGGGGCAGTGGCCGCGCACGCCGAGGCCGTCGAGCGGGTAGCTGCATGCGGGGCAGTCGATGGCGATGTCGCAGACCTGGGCGTCGGTCATGTTGGCGAGTGGTGGCTCGGTCTCGTAGCAGGGCGCGAGTGCTTCTGGGCCGTGCTTGTCGAAGATCATCTCGAGCACGTCGTAGCGGGTGCCGCAGCGTTGGCAGGGGCCGAGCGGTCGTGCGATCATGATGGGCCAGTCGCAGCCCGGGCAGTTGGGGATAAGTTTTCGGTCGAGTTTGGAGAGGTCTGGCGCAACGTCGTCTTCCCAGTCTGGGTCGATTTCGGGGGGGTTGGTCTCGAGCTGCTCGATGAGTTCTCGTGCGCGGTCCTCGTCGCGCTTGCTTGCGATGACGAGCTCGTACATGCCTCGGTTGAATGTGGTGGCCATGACGCCGGTGATGACGGACATGGACGCGTCGATGACGCCGGCCATGATGGCGTGCTCGCGGAGGTGGGCTGCTGCGAGGTGGGCGAAGGCGGAGGAGTTGTAGGAGGTGAGCTTAAGCATCAGGCGGGCTCGCCGCCCATCGCGGTTCCCGGCGCGGGTTCATTGGTGTCGGCGCGCATGAACATGACTTCGCCCTTGCTGATGGTCTGGCCGACGCGGAGGGAGTGCTCGCCGGTCCAGCGTGCGAGGTCGCTGAGTGGTGCGACGAATGCGGAGTTGGCGTCGTCGGGGTCGGTCAGGTGGTTGCAGTTCCAGTCGCGCCAGAGCTGGGCCATCTTCTCGGGCATGGCGGGGGAGAGCAGCAGCGAGGCGATGCGGAGGGCCTCGGCGCAGGAGTAGAGGATGGTGGCCAGGGCCTTGTCGGCGTGCTCGAGCTCGCCGACGCGTTTGGCGAGGGTGAAGGGGGCGCTGTAGGAGATGAAGTCGTCGACGTAGCGGACGATGGATCGTCCGGCGGCGAGCATGGCTTCGAGGTCGAGCTTGGCGAGCGCGTCCGTTGCGTCGTCGACGGCCTTTGAGGTCATCTGCTCGAAGTTGAAGGTCCGGCTCGGGTCGTCTGGGGATTTGCCGGCGTCGTCGAGGGCCTTGATGGCGAGTTGAAGGGCCTTGCCGCCCTCGAAGCCGAACTCGCCGTTGCAGGTGCGGGTGATCTCGCCGTCGAAGTACTTGTTGACCATGTTGCCCACGCGGCTCATGGAGTTGCCGATGGAGTTGGCGAGGTCGGCGTTGTAGACCTCGATGAAGCGTGCGTGGGCGAAGTCGGCGTCGTTGGCGCCGAGCGGTCCCTGGGTGGTGAGGAACCAGCGGACGGCGTCGAGCGAGTAGCGGTCGGCGTAGGCGCGGAGCTGGTCGATCTCGATGAAGTTGCCCAGCGACTTGGACATCTTGGTGCCCTCGCTGATCCAGTACGCGTGGGCGTAGACGGTGTCGGGGACCTTGCGGCACAGCGCGTGGAGCATGGCGGGCCAGATGACGGCGTGGAACCAGAGGATGTCCTTGGCCATCAGGTGCACGACCTCGCCGTCCCAGTACTGGCGGCGTTCGTCGGTGTCGACGGTGGAGAGGTAGTTGCAGAGGGCCTCGATCCAGACGTAGATGCGGTGGCTGTCGTCGGCGGGCATTTTGATGCCCCAGTCGGGGTCGCCGTCCTTGATCTTGCGGGAGACGGGGACCTTGTTGAGCCCGGTCTTGAGGCGTCCGAGGACCTCGTTTTTGCGCGCTTCGGGGAGGACGCGGATGGCGCCCGACTCGATCTGCTCGCGCAGCCAGCCCTCGTATTTGTCGAGGCGGAAGAAGTAGTTCTGCTCGACTCGTTTTTCGAGCGGTTTGCCGGTGACGGGTGACTTGTAGTCGTGCTCCTTGGCGACGGTCTCGGTGAGGTATTCTTCCTGTGAGGGGTCATACCAGCCCTCGTAGTCGCCCAGCTCGATGTCGCCCTGGTCCAGCAGCTGCTGGATGTAGGCGCTGGCGCGGGTGATGTGGCGCTCTTCGGTGGTGCGGACGAAGTCGTCGTTGGAGAAGTTCATGAACGCGAAGGCGTCCTTGAAGCGTTCGGCGTTGATGGTGGCCCATTCGTAGGGTGTCTTGTCGTTCTCCAGGGCGGTTTTGGAGACCTTCTCGGCGTGCTCGTCGGTGCCTGTGAGGAAGAAGGTGTCTCGCCCGGCGAGGCGCTGGGCGCGTGCGGCGACGTCGGCGATCAGGGTCGTGTAGCAGTGCCCGATGTGCGGGCGGTCGTTCACGTAGTAGATCGGCGTGGTGACGTAGTACGGCTTCTGATTGGTGGTCTGGGTGGACATCGCGGGATTGTAGATCGCGTGGGGCGTGGCATGAGCCGCAAGGAAATACCGGAAGAGCCTTCGTATAGCGACGTATTGCGGTATATCTCGGTATGGTCAGCGTTTACGCGAGCCGTCGGGCCAGAACTCAAAATGCGGGAAAACCGGTCGCGTGATCAAGAGTGCGCGATTTGAATCCGGACGGGATTGCGGATCTCAAGCCGACAAGCGGGATCGGGTGTGCGCCTTTGGTGCGCGCTGCGCGCCGACGCTGCTCGCTTGCTTCAGGTGATCGATCACAGTCTGCGATCGGGTAACGGATCAGGCTGGGTCCATCAGGAAGATCCTGGAACACCATCACGTGGTAGCCGAGTGACGGAGTGAACCCCAATTGGAGCGGTGGATAGTCATCGGATGCTGTGCTCGCATGGAAGACGGGCTCACGTGGGTCGTGGATGCTCCCATCGGCCAGGCGGGGCGTCTGTAGGATCAGCTCGTCGAGTGCGGCGGTGAGGTGCGGGGCATGCTGCTCCGTGAGCTTCCTCAGCTGCGTCTGCGTCCTTGCGTCCATCTCTCTATCACCTTGTCGAATCTGAGGACGGCTAGCCTCCCAGCCGCCCTCCGTGCCTTGTGGCGTTCGAGGATCAGAAGAGGAAGGCGTGTGCGCCGACCGGGATGCTGTTGTCGTATGAAACCCCGAACTCATCGCCCGCGTACCAGAGCGTGACCCACGAGTCATGACTGACTTGCTGTAGGTACCCTTCCCAGCACTCACCAATCGCGAATGCATATGCCGCAGCCGCCGCTGCTCGGCAGTCCGAGTCCGAGCATGCGTTCCAAGCGTCTCTGTAAAGCTTGCATTCGATGTCGTAGCAATCGACGACTTGTGGAGGTGCACCATCCGGTGCTGTTTGGCAAGTGGGTCCAGCGGGCTGCTGGCCGCCTGAGAAATGGAGGACTGCGACAACGGCAGCTGTAGCAATGAACATGATGGATCTCCGTTTTTGGGAGGTGTAGATGGCTCACCACTACGGTGAGCCCATGCCTCTTCAATCGGAGAAACTGGGTGATTCGCGGTACGACACGTCTGCCACAGATCCGAGTCAAATCGGCCTGCAAAGAAACAGCTTGTAGGCATCGGAGCGAAAACATGGTTCCCATGCAAATAGAGCGGAGCCGAGTACCCCCCTGTTGTGTTGTGTTTGAGAAAAATTACAAGTAAGATGGCCGAACCATGGGGATTCGTGATCTTGAGTTCATCGCTGCAAGGTTCGGATGGTTCCGGACGCATGCAAGCCGGATCGCCAGGAAGAACCACCACACCGACACGCACGAGCTGGTCTCGACGACGTGCCGGAGAATGGGCGAGCTGCCCGACGCAGACCGCTTCAGCTCGACGGACGAGTTCTGCGCTTACACCAACCGGGTGATGACCAACGCCTCCATCGATCACGCTCGAAAGGCGAAGTCTGAGCAATTCAAGCGCGAGCAGAAGGAGATCATGCTGCGGCTTGCGAGCATCGACTTCCCCGATCTCGAGCAGGAGCTCGTCGTTGAGACGATCAACGAGATGTTGATGCTCGATACAGGTCAACGGACGATCCTCCAGCAGTACTGCAAGGGGTTCAGCTCACGGCAGATCGCAGACCAGATGGGCATGAAGGCTTCGACAGTCCGAACCCGGATCGCCGATTGCAAGCGAGAGATCCGCGCGCACATTGAATCGAGACGCGCATGATCGATCCGCGTTACGAAGACCAGCTTGCAAATGGCGAGGCGATCGAGGAGGTCCTGAGGAATCGAGAGCCTTCCGATCAAGTCATTGTCCGCGATGTACTGCATGTCTGGATCGAACACACCGAGATGATCATCGCGCAAACACAAGGCCGCGAAGCGATCGAGCACATCGAGCGAGAGCTTCCTGACCTGGTTGATGATGAACTTCGGGCAGCGATCGTCGCCGAGTCGAATCGCCGAGCACTGATCAGGCAGCCGCGTGAACAGCTTCATGAGGGTGCGTACTTTGGTCCCACTCTGACTGATGGCAAGGGTCGCTACCGAATTGAGGCGTTGATTGCTCAAGGCTCCCAAGGCTGGGTCTACCGCGCAGTCGATCGGAAGTTCAGGACCGCGAACCGATCCCACGTGGCGATCAAGATCCACAAGAACCCCGACGCTGTCCAAAGTGTCCGAGTTCAAAGCATGGACCACCCGAATGTTGTCCGCGTTCACGATCACGACGTCGATCTCCATGGGAGCCCGGTCTCGTACATCGTGTACGAGTATCTCGACGGGCCGACGCTTGAAGAGTGGGCACCTAAGCACACACCTCGGATGAGCGAGGTGATCGAGATCCTGATGCAGATCTGCCTGGGTGTGCAAGCCATTCATACGCTCCCCATCGTGCACCGCGACCTGAAGCCGTCGAATATCATTATGCTTAAGGGGCGACCAGTAATCGCGGACTTCGGGATCGCCGCGCACGCGGATGATGACCAGAGTGTTGCGGGATCGCCGAAGTGCATGGCACCCGAGCAGCTGACGCACGACGCGGACTCGACGCTCGTTGACATATACGGCATCGGTGCGGTCGCGTTCTTCCTTCTCGCCGGGGAGTACCCGAACGGGAACAGCGACGCAATGGCACTTGCGTTCCTTGCCAGCAAGGACGAGGTTGATCTCAGTAAGGTGCCCAAACGCATCCGACACATCCTGAAAGGATGCTTGGCTCGCAGGCCAGCTGATCGATACCAGTCTGCGGAGGCAATCCGGATCGCACTCGTTGACTTGAAGCACTTCAGGGGTTCTGGTCTGCCAAAGCAGCAGGTTGGTACTCGAACAGCTCTGTTTGCGCGTCGCAATGCGATCGGTCTCTTGGGCCTATTTGTTGTCCTAGCGGTGCTCCTGACAACGATTCTCAACCAGCGAGAGCAGGTTAAGCAGGGACACTTGCTCCGTATGCAGGTGGAGGAGATGAAGGGTACGTTCCAGAAGACCATCCTCGATGCCCGTTTGCGTGATGGCGAACTAAACCCCGCAACATACTGGGCGATCATTGAGCTAAGCAAAGTGGTTCCAGAGTGGGAAGTCTGGTCGTATGCCGCTTTGACGACAATGGATGGTGAGATGATGCTTCGGAGTGAAGTAGAATCGCATACTCGCGACGCCTCTGTATCTCGGATCACAGTTGCATACTGGTGGTGGTTGCTTGCGAAGGTTGAGCGAGCAGCTGGGCGTAAAGAAGAGGTGTATAGGAGCTCGTTCGAGCAAGCCAAGACGCTCTTGGTCAGCAAGTTAGGTGAACATGATCCTCTGGTTGAGTCTTTGAAGTTGGATATGATCCATGGTTCAAGCGAGGGGGAAAGTCCATGATTATGCTCAGTAATGCTCAGATTGGATCTAGCGGTCTTTGGCTGAATATCTCTGTTGCCATCGGCTCTCTTTTTCTCGGTAGTGTCCTCACGCTTTATATAGCTCATTTTTTGTATCGATGCCGTCAAGTCGATGTGAGGATGAGCATGATAAGAAACTCTTTCTCTGAGTTGATCAGCAGCGTGTACGAGGTTCATCAGCAGTACATGATTGCGGTGGTTAATCGATACGATGCTACCGGTGAGAAAACTAGACGGCAGCATTGGCTGCCGTATCTCATCGCGACATCTACGGCTATTGCAAAGTTGAAGCTCTGTAGAGTTCAACTGGATACCTCTGGGTGGGAAGAGTGTATGAATGATCTAGATATCAAATTTCGGGCATTCCATGGCGTGATCGCCGACAGTATCCAAGCGGAAGTGCCTTTGTCGAACGAACTAGCAGATGAAGCAAATTTGAAATGGGTAGACACAGCCAGCTCAATCATGCGAGCAACCAAGTATCTACATTCTATTGACGGCTGGGATCCGTCTGATTCAAAGCTGAGTTTTCCGTCAGTCTGAAGGGCATACGCATGGATGATGACAATCTGGATCGGAGCTATCTGGCGACGAAGGTCTGCAACGAAATCAGTCAGCTTCGCTGGGATGATGAGGTTGAGTACGCTGAGACTCTTCGTGATCGCCGCAAGATGTACACCACGTTGCTCGCGCTGATCGTCGGACTCGGCGTGTTTAAAATCGAGCTCTACGCCGACCCGAAATTCATTCAGGTCAAGCCGGACATCACGATCGGATTTGTGAAAACGTTCATCTTCTTCGCTGTGATCTGTTTGATAACGTCTGTTCACTACCTCTTTAAAGGCGGCACGATCCGCAAAGCGAGCGGCTACACCAAGACGCGTGCGTCGGAGTACGCGGACATTTCGAACGATGAAGTCAAAGCACTGCATCAGGGAGAGATCCATCCTGAAAGTGCTTTAATGTTGAAAACTCAGCTCCGACGGCTGGCCACTTACGAACTGGCGCAGGCCAACCGAACCGTATCTGAGCACCTGAAAATGGGGGCATTCTGGCTTGGAGCCACCTTTCTGTGTTTGGTTCTTGCGACAATGTCCGATACTTTCTCACCAAGACAGGCAATAATCGACAACCCAAATCGATTAAAGTGCGTAGATGAGAGGGCCGATGATGAACCCGAAAGACAAGCGAGTGAATCGCCCACCAGCGGTGGTAACCGAGATGAAGCTGGGCGTGAAACGGAAAGCGACGTTTCGAATGGGTCACAAGAAGGCAGCGAAGATCAAGGCAGAACTGACTGAAGTTCAGAAGCGTGAGGCGCAGCAGTTGATCGAGGATTCGATCTCTCGAACGACTGGCCGCATCGAGCAACTCCGCAAGGAGAAGCAAGATGAGCTCTTGAGAATCAAGCATTCTCGATTCCGAAGATTCATCAACAATCTCTCGATTTGACACCAATGCCCGCGCCTGCGAGTCGCGGGTTTTTTCATGCGCACTCAGAACTCCGTTGACTTGCGCGAGCCGTCGTACGTGTTTCCTCGGGCTGACGCGATGCGTCGGCGAGCGATCATCGCGTACTTGGCGTTGAGCTCGACTCCGAAGAACCGCCTTCCGCAGAGCGTCGATGCCACACCGCAGGAGCCAGTACCAGAGAACGGATCGACGACTAGGTCGCCTGACCGGGTGGTCGCGTTGATCAGTTGGCAGAGCAGCTCGACGGGCTTCTCGGTCGGGTGTGTGCGTTTGTGGTTTGATGGCTTGGCGATCGGGAACACGCTCATTGGTCGCTTGTCTGGGAACGCGAACCGCCCCTTTGTCGCCCACCAGATCAGCTCGTGACGCGGACTGAACTGAGCCCGAAGGTCGCCCTTGCCGCCTCCCCCTTTGTCCCAGACGATCTGTGAGCGGATCTTGAAGCCCGCGGACTCCAGGGCGAGCTTGAAGCTGTCCTGAATATCCCATCTGGTGAAGCAGAGGATGCCCCCGCCCGGCTTGCAGATCCGGAATGCGTCGTGCATCCACCAGATGAACGGGTGCTCGTCGTTTTTGATCCTGACACCGGTTCTGGACGTGTACCCGATCCCGTACGGTGGGTCCGTCAGGACCAGCTGAGCGCTCTCGGTCTTCACCGAGCGCAGTTTGACCATCGCGTCCCCCTTGACGAGACGCTGCATTGATTCCTTCTTCATTGAGATACTTCGCTTCCATGCTCATATCCTCGGTTGGCGACGGTTTTTGCTTCTAGGCTGGCCGTCGTCAGGGGTGCCGGGCGTTCCCGCGCCCGGCCCCACTCCTTTTTTGAGTCTCAGCCACGCCTCCTTGCGTGGTGAGATTCTTTCTATTTTCATCCGAAGCCCACTGGCTCCGATCGTGCTTTGTGGTATCTTCGAAACTCCCTTTGAAAACAAAGTGCAGCTCGGCTTCTGCTGGCTGCGCTCCACTGGTGCCGGCCTCGCCCCAAAAGTCACCGAGGCCGGTGCCTTTTTTTCATCCTGCCCACACTCGGCGCTCGTTGTTGACTTTCTTGCCTCCCCCCTAATTTGATGGGAATTGAACGCGGTGTAAGATTTGATGCCAGTTTTCTGAAACCTTTGGCTGTGTGACACAAAGAAGTACAGTCAAGTCCTCGTACACCTAAGGAGACAACATGGCAGCACAAAACTCGAGTGAAACACTGAACCCCGGCACGCCCATAAAGACGATCACAGGCAATTGGGATCCCAATACTTCTCGTCCTGTAAGTAAAACGCATGACGCAGTAATCTTGTATATATCCAACACAGAGTTCGTCAATGTTCGGATTCATGGAGAAACGAGTTTTCAGTTGCCGGCGGGCAATCACCAGCTTGCTTACTCGAATCCACATTCTCAGGTTGGCGGCATATTTGTTCCACGAGGTGCAGTAGTAGAGATCAGTTTTCCGTCCGGAAGGGGAGCACTTTGTTTCATTCACGCATATGAAATTCAGTAGTCTCATGCTGCGTCCCCCTTTCTCCTAGGTGGGACGTCGTCGGTCCATACGCCGTCCTGCTCGATGCCTGAGAGGTCCTCGGGCCAGCCGAGCAGCGAGTAGTCCAGGTGCGCGGTGCGGTACACGGCACGTGGTGTGCCGTGGTAGCCGGTGTCCTTGTTGCCGCCGTTGTTCCTGAAGCCGATCTGCGCCAGGACGCCCGCATTGACCATCGTCCGAAACATCCCGCCCGAGCTGCGCAGATCGATGTCGTCGTCATACTGCGGCTGAGCAGCTGCCCAGTGAGAGAAGTCGATCGCTTGGAACTCGTGGCCAACCTCATGGATGCGCACGTACGTCCAAAGCAGCCAGCGCAGCTTGAGCACCTTGCGGTTGCGTTCGGGCGAGGGTGTGTTGGGTGACGACGTGGACTCAATCACACGGATCCCCAGGTCGTGTACGCGACGGCCCGGCTTGGGCAGGTGGTCCAAGTCAGCGAAGCTCATTTGGTCGTAGTCATCTTCGATGGGTGCCATCCGTGCCTCCATGCACTCGGGCGGTTGGTTACTCGGTTGCTTAACTCGCTCGCCTCGCCCGCTCCCTTGCCTTCCTGGGGATTTCGAACGACTGCGGCTTGATCCCGCGTGATTCAAACTCGCGGCCGACAAACGCCCGCATGCACTCGATGCAGCGGACCAGCGTCGGCGCATCACACTGCGAGAAGTTCTCGGGCTCGTACTCCAGGAACCCGGCACCGCTCTCCGACTGATCGCACTTGTACACGTGGCGGACCACGTACTGCTCCATGCCACCGTCGTACTTGCTCGGCACCCGTTCGATCGCCTCAAGCATGATCCGATGGGCGCGCTCACGCAGGCGGTGCGCGTCGTCGCGGACAACGGCTTCCCAGGACGCGTGGCCGCGGGGTGGGTGCAGGGGCTTGCCGCGATCGCGGGCGACCGGCTCGGCGTAGCTCATGAACATCGCGAACTGCTGGTTCGTGTTCCGCTCGTGCTTGGTCGATGGGTGACCGGTCTCGCGATCGATCGGGCAGCCGCAGTGCTTCATCACCATGTAGCGTTGTAGGATGTTCCAGCCCGCGAGCCGCGTCGCGACGATCACCAGCTTCTGTTGCTTCTCTGTCCAGCTCATGCGACCGCTGCCTTCCTGCTCTGGGTCTGCTTCTGCTTGGTCCGCTGGAAGCCGTCGTAGCCTTCCATCTCACGCAGGGCAGAGTTCAGGTGCTTGAGGGTGACCGTCTTGTCCTTGGCGAGCATGTTCGCGTTGAGGAGCAGGTACGCGGCGCTGCGGAGCCCGCCCCAGCCGAGCGTGCTCGCGAGCGACGCGACGAAATCCGCGCCGGAGAGATCGATCTTGATCTTCATCTCGGCCGCGTACTTCTTGATGTCGTCCACGCTGTAGAGCGGCTCGCCGGTGGCCATGCACTCGGCGGTGATGTTGTAGGTCATGGATACAAGCGACTTCATCTGCCCGTGGAACTGATCGAAGTCGTCGATTGTTTCAAGGAGGTCCTGGGTGCCCACGAGCACGATCGGGCAGCCCGTTTGCTTATGGATGTCGCGAAGGATGTTCATCGCCTTCTTGCCCAGGTAGTGGACCTCGTCGAGCATGATGAGGCGATCGCTGTCCTTGAGCAGTTTCATCAAGTTCTGCATCATGCGGTAGGTGGTGTAGCGATCGTTGAGCCCCAGCTCGGCGGAGAGGCGGCGCAGCACGGTGGAGGGTGAGCCGTCCGCGTGCGTGAACTCTATGTGTACCGCGTTGGGGATCAACACTTCGAGTGCCTTGAGCACAGTGGTCTTGCTGGTCCCGGATGGGCCGACGATCGCCCCCATCGACTTGCGGCGGTAGATCTGCTTGATCACGCCGATCATCTTCTCAGCGACGTCAGTGGAGACGTACTGCCCTGGCATCTCGCCCACGCCGCCCTCGGAGCCCCGGAGCCAGCGATCGAGCTTGCGGGCGATGATTGTGTCGTTGTGCTCGTAGCGGTCCTCCATGAACCGCCTGACGGCCTTGCGTGAGACGCCGACCTTCTTGTCGATCTGCTCGTAGTTGAGCGACTGCTCATCGCATCGTTCGTCTACGCGCTTCCGCACGTAGTCGAGCTGCTCTTGCGTCAGCTCTCCAGAGGTTGGCAGCATCCTTGCCTCCATAGCCCGCGACTCCTTCGCGGCCTGATTGACGAGACTCTTGTCTCTCGGGTTGTCGCGATCACCACCCATCAGAGGTGATCCATGATGCGGAGATCGCTCTCGATCGCCTCGGTTTCAAAGTCGAGCTCGTCGTGGTCACACAAGCTCCCGCCCGCGAACTCGTCGTGCTCGATATCGAGATCTGAGCTGATCAGCGACGTCGAGCTGAAGTCGGACTCCTCGCCTAGGTGAAGATCCCGCGCTGCGTCGATGATGGATCCGCAGTCGTCCGGATCCTCGTAGTGCTCCGCTCCCGCAGCCTTGCGGTGCTTGTTCTCCTCGATGTCGTCGGGCGCATCGTCGAGCCGCGTACGCACGAGGCGGAGCGGCGGTGTGTCGTTGGGATCACGGTCACGACGCTCGGCCTCGAGGCGGGCCTGCGTTTCGGCGACTTCGCGCTTGCGTGTCTCGCGGGAGGCGAGCTCGGCGTTGTCGAGCGTGAGGGTGATGAGGTCGGCGCGCTGCTTCACGCGGCGTTTCTGGGCGCGGCGTTCGCCGAAGCCTGCCCGACGGTCCTGGACCGTGACGCGATCGCTCGCGAGCCCGCCATAGCGCTTGTTCTCCATCGCGTTGCAGACGAACTTGAAGTCCTCGTCCCAGACAGTGACCTGGGTGGTGTCGTCCGGATCCCAGCTCACGTACACGCGCCGGTCGGATCCAACGAAGGGCTCAAGGGCCACCTCGGTATCGCCAAAGCGTACGGTGCCGCCCCCGATTGCGACGGCGATCCCGTTCTTCTGCACCTTCAGCGGGCGCGACCAGACGGGCTCGAGGTACTTGAGCGCATCGCGGCTCACCACCCGCTTGGTGGGGAGGTGACGGTCGTAGAACTGTATCGGGCTCAAGCGTTCGAGGGTGTCGGGATCCTTGAGATCGTCGATGCGGTGCTCGCTCCGGGTGTTGTACCAGGCGATGAACCCGTCGAACAGCTCGCGGACTTCCTCGAGAGTGGGGAGGTTCATCACGTCACCCTGCGTCGCCTGGTGCGCGAGCTTGTCGAGCATGCCCGGCTTGTTGCCGCAGTAGCTTGTGAAGTCCTTGTCGAACTCGCCGTGCATCGTCCCGTGGAATCGCTCGATGCGTGCCTTGCCGTCGTGGTTGTACGGGGCAGCGAAGTGCGGGGTGATATCGAGCATCGCGAGGAGTCCGGTGGATGAGCGTTCGTACTCCTCGCGTTCGTCCTTGGGGATCGCCCGTCGCTGCTTCTTGGTGAGCCCGCCGATCGACTGCGCCATGAAGTCCTTACCGTTGTCGAGCCAGACGATCTCGGGCGAGGAGATCTCCGGGTTCTTGAGCGCGTTGAGCAGCGCGGCGCGGATGGTGAACTGGTTGCCCTGCTCGCTCACGTGGTAGCCGGTGATGAGCCGGGTGCGTCGATCCATCCACGATGTGAGCTGCGGTCGGGTGCGGGTCCACTTACCGCCCTTGATCACGCGGATGTGGAAGTCAAAGACGGAGTGGTCTGACTCCCAGCACTGGCCCACTTCCCAGGCATTGGGATCCTGCTCCATGGGGGCAAGGAACTTGCGGTTCCAGGCGTCGTGCCCCTCACGCTTGAGGCAAAGGATGGAAGGGTCGATCCGCTCCTGGACGAGTTGGTAGACGCGACGCTCTGAAGGCCACGCCCATCGCTCCTGCTTGGCGTGCTCCTTGGTGTGCCTCCAGCACTTGGCGAGCGAGCGTTGATTGGGGTGGAGGTAGAGAGCGCAGAAGAACTGCCATGCGGCTTCCGAGCAGGTCTGGATGTCCCCCTTCTTGCGGCCGCGTCGATCGATCACCTCGTAGACGATGCCTTCGATATCGTCAGACGCGGGCGAGTTCTTGTCCATGTCGTAGAGGCGGGTCTTGCCTGGGCAGCGACCGTACTTCTCTTTCATCGCTGCCTGGAATGCCGGAATCCGGCTCGTGGGGTTCTTGGCCCGGAACTGGCGGAACGCGATCACGATCTGGGCATCGATCTGTGCCTGCTCGATCTTGTCAGCTGGCATCGTCTCCATGAGCTCACGGAGCTTTGACCTGCCCTCGGCATCGGCCTCGACACTGCATCGGCGCAGGCGCGGCGAGTAGCTGGTATGGATGTGCCACTTGTAGGTGCCACCGCAGAGCACCTTCTTGGCCTGCCCCTTGGGCGCGAGCTGTTTGTCACAGACTCGACGCAGGTTGCCCTCGGACTTGCCGAGCAGCTCGGCGCAGTCATCGATCGGGATCCATTCCTGATCGGTGGTTTGCTCGCGATGGATCGGTAGTGCGGTCATGCGGCTGGGAACTGGACCGCGCTGACGCGCTTGGTGGTGCTGTGCAGGAGGGTGAGCAGCTCGTGGCGGAGGCGTGCTCGGTGCGCCCACTGGCTCACCCAGATCTGGAGTTTGCCATCAACGACGGCGAGCTGGTAGTCGATGATGTGCTTGCTGGCAAGCTTGACCAGTGCGCCGATGAGCTTGTCCTGGGCGATGCTGGGCTTCTGCTCCGCGAGGCGGATCATGGAATCGAAGTCGCAGGGCCACGCGGCGGGGCTGCCGCTGGGGGCGAACCGGTCGAGCATCGCGAGCACGGTTTCTTCTGCGGGAGTCAGCTCCAGGTACTTGCCCCGTGAGACCGAGGAGGCGAGCGGGCCGGGCTTGGGCTGCTCGGTCGTGCTGACCGGCACATTCGGCTTTGAAGTGTTCATCATCACACCAAGGCTCCCTTCCGATTGAGGATGGTGAACTCGATGTCGATGTCCGGGCCGGGGGCCTTGGGTTGACGCTTTGGTAGTAGGTGCGCCTTGGGTTCTACCTCTTCCGGGCTGAACGGCTCGGGGTCCAGCGCTCGGATCGTGTGGATCACTCGCTCACGATCTTGGAGGTCACCGATGACGAGATCTCGATCGTGCTCCTCGTGGCTGTGGTCGTTCATGACCACGATCACGACTTGCGGGTGATGCTCCTCGCGGAACATCGCTTTGATGTCTTCGAGATGTTCGCTGAGCTCTCTCGCGAGGGGGGTGAGTTCCGATTTCATTGGCTAGGTCTCCGCATGGGTTACGCAACCTCATCGAGCACGTTGGGCGGGTGCTTGACCGTCCGACGCTCGCGGGGTTGCTGGGTTGAGGGAAGGGGTGAGCTGAGCAGGCTGCTCCGCATGGACGCGAGTGCGCTCATCGTCTGGTCGATATCCGCGACGCGCCGCATGCGGTCATCGTCGCTGCTGATCGGCGTGTGGCACTGGTTGAGCATGTAGGCGAGGGAGACGACGCAGTTGGCTTTGAGCTCGCCTGGATCGCCGTCGCCTTCGGCGTTGTAGAGATAGATGATGCCTGGTTCGCCGGTGATGGCAGCGAGGAGCTCCGGGTCTCGTGTCAGTTTCAACAGAGCCCGGAGCACCTCGGGAGAGAGGGTCCGTTCGCCGCGAAGCATGCGGCTGAGATGTGATGGGTCGATCTGCGCTTCGCGTGCGAGCTGATCCTGAGTGAGGTCGTGGCGGTCGAGCACGCGGGCGGCGATGGTGTTGTGGTATTGCATGACGCTGATCTCTTGGTGGTCGTTCATGGCGTCATGCCCTCGCGTGGGTGACACGAAGTCACCCGAGAATGTGCTACGCGAACCGTCCGTAGGTCGCGATGATGTTCAGTGACCCAGACGCGACGCATCATGCTCCAAGGTGTGGCTCACCGTTTGCCCCGTGGGAACCTCGGTGTATCAATGCCCTGGCTTGCCGAGCACTTCGCGTCGGCGTCTGGGTCGAAGCTTCAGACGGGCATCTCTGCCCATCTGTTGCGATGAAGTGCGGCTAAGCCGCACGAGGTGGTTTCAGTAACTCAGCAGGAAGGAGATCAACCAAACGGGTACCTAAAGCGTTAGAGATTTTCACAAGATCACAGATCTTCGGAGAGGTGCGATCTCGTTCGAAGTTGCTGATGGTCCTGTGGTCCAATCCGACACGGGCGGCAAGCTCTCGTTGAGAAATACCCTGCTTTTCCCGACGTTCTCGAATCCTGTTGGTCATGACATGATTCCCGATAGTCGATTTCAAATGGTTTTCAAACCATTCTCGGCCTTCCATCAAACCGAGGTGTTATCGGTTTGTCAACCGGCATCGATGCCATTTGGGGAAAAAAATGCACCATGGCCAAAAAGAAGCCCACAGAACGCAGCAATCGCCACGGCAAAATTCCAGAAGGATGGGAAGGTCAGGGGCTTCAAATCCCGAAATGGCTGCGCGAGGAACTACGCGAAGCCGCAGGCGAGTTTGGGAATGGCGGGGTAAAGGTGATTGGCACAGCGGCGCTTGCGATCTTCATGTCGCTAGATAGCACTGATCGGGACACGATCTGTAAGTACGTCTTCCAGAAGACGTTCAAATCGCCAGAAGGCTTAGATAAACGCAGAGTGCTTGAGTTGATGAAAATGCTCATCAATGAGAGGGATAAGAACTCGACGAAGATCATCGAGCCAATCTGGTCAGTTGATGAAGTAGACGAGAATCAGTAACGCACTTCTTGATTCAGATGTGGATATCTCACACTCACCTTGACAACACAATTCGTTCCGATTAAGCTGCCAGCGCGAATGAACTCGGGCTAGCGCCTGAGAGGTGGACAACGGGATCAAGACGGTCTCAGCTTCAGGCGGGCGTTTCTGCATCTGATTCAAGGATGCAGGGGCGTGAACACGCGAACCCACAAGACGAACACACCACACGCTCGGAGGCATGAAGCCGCCGGGCGTTCTCATGCGCCCGCGCAACCGCAATACGAACCCAAACTCTGCGGTAACCCGCCCCTCTCATCCACGACCCGGACTGCATACCCGCAGCCGCAACGCCAGCGGATCCTCTGGGATTTCCCTGGCTCCGAATGGGTCGCGATCTCGATCTTCGTAATCTGCCTCACCGTGCTGTACGGGATCAACCGCCGCGAGGACGCGGCGCGTCTGGCCCGGCATCAGCAGACGCAAGTTCTAAACCAAAACGAATATCAGGCACCGGATGGATTCGGGCCGCTGTTGTCGCATGGAGGCGATCATGAGCAGCACACATTCGCACCGTAAATCACGCGTTCAATCGCCCGTTGAGTGGATCTGCGGCGGCGCATTCTTTGTGCTGCTGTTTGTTGTGTTTGCGATCCTGATCAGCACCGCCAGCACTGGCTGCGCCGCCAGCTCACGCACCAACGTCTCGCCCGCGTCGACGAGCGCGACGCACGAGACGCGTCATGAGCGGGCCGGGCGCACCGTCACGAGCGAGACCGAACTCGAAATCACGCCGCCTTCCAGCACACCGGCAGGCGGCGACACGGATTCCCAGGTAAAGCCGCAAAGCACTGGGGCTGAGGGCATCGGGGCCACGACAACCTCCCCGATTCGCCCTGCGGTAGCGAGAGCTCCTCTCGGTCCAGGCGGCGTAAACAGCGTGAGCGGGGTTGGTCGCATGGCCCCGCTCACGCCTGTCGCCTTCGAGCCGGAGCAAAGGGGGGACTCGATCGGCGAGGCGATCCGCGAAGCCGTCCGCAACGGCTACGGCGTGAAGCTCAAGACGCGCGAGACCGAGGAGATCCCCCTCACCGCCGACACATCCAACTCATCGCTCGACGACTCCGGGCCGGGCCTGACCACCTCCAGCGACGAGGCGGCGATCGGCTTCGACGGCCGCAAGTCGGGCGCGTCGCTGCCCTGGGGCGGACAGAGCGGCAAGACCAAGTGGGGACTCGACGCGAGCCTGCTGAGCCGTGGCATGAACCCCCTGCTGATCCTCGGCGGGATCGTGATGATCTGCGCCGTGATCCCTGTGATCTCACCGCCCCGACGCTGGGTCGCGTCGGGCATCGTCGCGCTGACCGGGCTGCTGATCGTTGCAGCTGGCGTGGTCAGCGAGCAGGCACCGTGGGTGTTCGTGCTGGCGATCATCGCGTTCCTCGGCGTGGCCGGATGGCTGGGCTACGAGGCGTGGCGGAACAAGCGGCGCGAGGTCGCACTGAAGGCGATCGTGAAGGGCGTCAACGACGCTGACGAGGTCACGCGGTCGCAGTCCAAGCAGAGCATCGGTAAAGCCGCAGGCGAGCAGCTCGCGGTCGTCAAGAGCGAGGTGAACGCGACGAAGGCGAAGGCCCGGATCGCGACAACGACATAGCCCATGGAACGGGGGCGGGTGAGCGTCACTCGACGCCATGACCCCGCCCCCACGCTGAACTACACCACACCACGCTCGGGAGAGGACGGGGCGGGGGGAGCACGGACGCGATGATCCCCGCCCCGCTTTGAGAAAACACACCACGGATTGCAAGGAGGCAACCGAATGCGGATGACCAAGAAACACGAGAACCAGATCACCGTCAAGGCGCTCCAGACCGCCGCCAAGCAGGTCGCATCGCAGGGCACCGCCGAGCTTGAGCCCGGCTCGTACCCCTTCGACATCAAGACCCAGATCGTCGGCGAGCTGCTCGTCAAGAAGGGCAGCGCTGCCGGTCCCGAGGTCACCGTCGTCGACTTTAGCGTAAACGACGTGATGCGCGGCATCATGGCGAACGCTGAAGACCCGGACAAGCTCGTCAGCGACGCGCTCGCCTGGCACAAGGGCAGCGACAAGGAATCGCGCAGCGCCCAGGACGACGCGACCAGCAAGGTGCTGCTCACCTGCGCGAAACGTCGCAAGATGACCAAGCAGCACTCGACACCCGCAAAGGCGGGAGCTGCGAGCGCGAAGCCCACCGTCGCCGTCACCGGCAAGGTCGGCAAGCGTCAGGTCGCTCTGGAGGTCAAGGCGGCGTGAACCCCGGCCAGAAGCTCATCATAGCAATGACGCTCGCGAGCGAGACGAGCACGGCGACATGGGCCGTGCTCATGCTCGTGGTGAGCGCACTGATCGCGTTGGCGTTGGCGGCGTTCCGGAGCAAGAACTCGGAGCTGAGCGAAGCCCGGAAGGTCGCGAGCAAGAACGCGGACGACGCCACCTCCGCACGCCACAACGAGATCAAGACGCTGATCGGCGGCGTGAAGGAGAGCGTCGACGGCGTCGCGCATCGGATGGACAAAGTCGAGGTCCGCGTCGGGCACCTGGAGCAGGGGCACGAGCGACTGGAATCGCAGATCAAGCACATCCGGAATGGCGGTGAGGCATGAGCCAGACCGCCAACAACACCGAGCGATTCCTGGAGATGAACAAGCAGTCGCTGATCTTCAAGGCTTTGCGTGTATCTGAGCCGGGCAACAAGCGAGGCAACACATCGAAGTGCTGGAAGCTCGACACGCACACTCGCTTCGAGTGCGCATGCATGCACATCATCGAACACAAATCCGGCTCGCTGATCTACGAAGAGCTTGAGCATCGGTTCAAGGAAGCAGGGGTCAACAAGCGGAACCTCGACACCTGGCTGCGACAAATCCGCAAGGCGTTCGGCGTTCAGCAGGACGCGTACATGGACGAGATCACCGCGACCGAGTCAATCGCGTTCGCGAGCGGGGATCTGACCGCTGTGCTAGGCGTGACGATGTCTCAGCTCGCGCCTCAGTTCATTGTGTGGGGAAAGGGCCTCGACTTCTCGGAATGCTCGAAGGACGAGCACAACACGCTCCTGCGTTTCATGGACACACAGATCAAGGCGGCTGAAGTCCAGGCCAAGGCCAGACACAACGAAGCACTCACCGAGCGTGTGCTCCAGAAGCTGCGCGAGCAGGTCAAGATCGTGGGCGATGACAAGCGTGCACCGCTCGACCGCGAGCAGGCACAGAAGCGAATCGCAGAACTTGTTGATGAAGCTATGGGGATCAAGAAGTCGGCATGAGCAAGCTCAAGTCCATCTTGCCAGCGATTGCAGGGCTCGCGAGCACGGTCTGGCTCCCATACCAGCTCGCCTGGATCAACGATGAGTCCGAGGTCGCGATCTGGGAGAAGGCGCGACGCGTCGGCGCTGACTACTGCGAATCGTTCCGCTGTGTGCGTGAGCGGATCAATGGCGAGCGTGTGCTGGACTACTGGTACTCCAGCGCAGACGAGTCGGCCGCGTACGAGTTCGCGGAGTACGTGCGGGCTTGGCTCCAGCTGTACGACAAGGTAAGCGAAGAGGTCACCACCAACGGCATCGACGATGGCCGCGAGTGGCTCAAGATGACATTCACGCTGCCCAAGATCAACGGGCGTCGTCCACGCATCACGGTGATGACGAGCAACCCGAAGCGGTTCCGCTCGAAGGGCGGCGATGTGACACTCTCGGAGCTCGCGTTCCACCAGGACGCAGACGAGATGTGGAAGGCAGCCGCACCGACCGCAACCTGGGGCGGTCGCATCCGGATCCTGAGCACGCACAACGGGCACGGCACGAAGTTCAACGCGCTGATCAGTCAGGCCCGCAAGCACGAAGATCCGGAGCTCTACGGCACGCCCAGGCCGACCGACCTGAAGGCGAGCGTGCACCGCACGGACATCTACAACGCGGTCAGCGACGGCCTCGTGGAGCAGATCAATCGTGCCACCGGTCGAGAGCTCACCCGCGACGAGTTCATCGCAGAAATGCGTTCGCTGTGCTCGACGCAGGAGATCTGGGAAGAGGAGTTTGAGTGCAACCCCAGCAAGGAGGGTGGATCGTACTTCCCACACGCGCTGCTCCGCCCTTGCGTCTCTGATCGGGCAGCGAAGCCGACCGAAGATCTCGACACATTCATCGCGGACATCAAGCTGCGGAGCGCGGGATGCACCAAGCTGAGCGCCGGATCGGACATCGGTCGGCGCAAGGACCGCTTCGTGATCTGGGTCTGGGGACGCAACGGCACCAAGCGGATCACGCTCGGCGTGCTCGTCCTGCACAACAAGCCCTTCGATGTGATGGAGCACGCGATCAACACGCTGATGAACACGACGTTCAACGGTAAACGCATCACTCGCATCAGCATCGATGAGACCGGTCTGGGTATGCAGCTGGCAGAGCGAATGGTGAAGAAGCATCGCTCCCGAGCCGAGGCGGTCAGCATGACCAACGCGGTCAAGGAGGACATGTTCACCCGCCTGCGTGCAGGTGTGGAGGAGATCACCGTCGAGCTGCCTGACGATGACGATACGTGCCGCGATTTCGGCAGCATCCGCAAGGAAGTCACCGTCGCGGGGAACATCCGCTACAGCGCGGCGAGTAACGAGCACGGCCACGCCGACCGCGCGACCGCAGCCGCACTCGGGCTCGTCGCCGATGAGTCCGCGAAGGCCGTCATGAAGTCGTACAGCGTCGCAGGGGAGGGTCTATGAAGCCCGGATACGTCACCCCCAAGGATCGGCTGGAGAAGCTGCGCAGACGCCGCATCTTCGCGATGCTGATGCGTCTGCTTGAGCAGGGCAACTGGGAGAAGTTCCTGCTCAAATGCCAGAAGGCGAAGCACAGGTACCCGTCGCTCGAAACCTACAGCGGTGAGATCAAGCCACTGCTCATGAAGGTCAACGTCGTCCGCATGGCGATCCGGTTCCATGTCCTTGTCCTGGCGGGCGAGGCGATCTCGCTCTCGGTGCCTGAGGGGTACGAGGAACAGCGCACGGCCCTGAATGATATCCGCAACCGGTCGCACTTCGACGCCCTGCTGATGCAGGCGGTGCGTACCGCGAACATCGACAGCTTCTCGACGCTCCGCGTGGATCAGCGGGGCGGCACGGGTACGGTGATCTGCTCCGACGAGAACATGATGATGATCCCGGTCGGCCCGGACGACGCCGCAATGCAGCCCACGGTCTGGGAGCGTCGCTGGATGATCGAACGCAAGCAACCGCTCCGCACGGTCAGGTACCTCCGCGTGGAGCGGCACAGCGCGGGCAAGGTCGAGCAGGAGGTGTACGAGTACGCGGGCGGTGACCTGCTCGTCGATCTCGCATCCGACCTGGCCAAGCGTGTCGATCTCAAGGAGGCGATGCCCGAGAGCACCGTCGAGCCCGTCGTGGAAACCGGCGTGCCCTACCCGCTCGTGACCCGGCTCATCCACGAGTACTTCAACGGCGAGCCTGAGATGCTCATCAGCGAGCATGATCTCGATCTGCTCGACATGTCAGCTGCGGCCGTCAGCCGACTGGACCGCTCGATGGAGAAGCACGGCTCACCCAAGGTTCGGATCGGCGAGGGCATGATCGATCCCGATACGGGCAAGGTGCACGTCGGCGATGCGATCCTGGACCCGGACGGGTTCTTCGAGTACATCAGTCAGCAGTTCGACTTCGGACCCATGTTCGACGTGATGAACAAGTCGCTCCAGTTCCTCGCCGCCCAGCTCCAGCTCTCGCCCGCGCTCATCGGCATCAAGCTTGAGGGCGGGGCGATGCCAGACACGTTCGACAAGCTGCGCCTCGAAGCCAGCAACACGATCGCACGCGGCAAGGTCTCCGCTCGCTACATGGAGCCAGCGATCGGCCGCGTGTTCGACATCGCATCGATGCTCGACACCCGCCAGCCGATGCGGGGCTACGCGGTCGCGCCCGTCGGCGTGACAATGCACCCCGGCTTGCCCAAGGACGCGCAGCAGATCGCCAGCGAGGTCGCCGAACTGCGCGGTGCACCTGGCGGCGCGCTCGTTGACCGACGCACGGCCGTCGAGATGGTGTTCGGCACGCAGGCAGCGGCTGGCATCATGGAGCGGCTGCTCGAGGAAGACGAGGCGGGCATCCAGCGTGAACAGCGATCGCTGATGCTCGGCTTCCAAGGGGGTGCCGCGTGATCATCTTCCAAATCATCCTGATCGCGATGGGAGTCACCATGGCACCGCCGCACACGCCCGAGGGTGGCGACCAGCTCGCCGCGCAGATGGTCAAGCTCTACGACGCCGCGATGGACGACATCAACAAGCTCGCGGGCCAGGCGCTCCAGGAGCTGGCCGCAGATCCTGATCGCCGGGCGTCGCAGTTCCGTGAGATCCGCGCGGGCCAGATGACGCGTGAGATCCAGAGCAAGCTGGCGCAGCTTGAGGGCCGCACACGCCTGATGGTGGACAGCCCGCTCAAGAACCAGATCAACGCCGCGATCAAGCGCGGCGACGCCGAGCTCGCGGAGCTGGGCATTCCGACCGACCCGGCAACGCAAGCCGTGGGCGTGAGCTTTGGCCTGGTCAACGGCGAGGCGGTCGAGATCATCGCCCAGGACACGCTCAACAAGACCGCCCAATCGATCCATTCTGACCTGGGCAACGCGGCCCAGCAGCACGCGACCAATGCTATCGAGCTGTTCCGGACCCTGAGCACAACGGCGATCGCGGAGTCCAGCGTCAACACCGCGATCGCACGCGGGCTCATCACCGGCAACCCGATCATCGCCGACCGCGCGATCCGCGAGCTCTTCGCCAGCGACAGCGCCGAGGCGCAGCGGGTCCGCAAGCTGGGCAACAAGCGCATCCAGGTCGGCAAGGCGACGATGACCGTTCGCGCGTACGCACGCACCGTCGCGATCACCCGGACCCGTGAGGCGACCGTGACCGCCCGCCACGCCCGCCTGAGCGAGCGTGGTGTGAACCTCGTCCAGATCACCGGCAAGAACTCCGAGAACTTCTGCACGGCGTTCATCGGGCTGGTGTGCTCGCTGAACGGCGAGGCTGAGGTTGACGGTCTGACCGTTGTCCCGCTGTCGTCTCTGCCCGGAGGAGGCCCTCCATTCCACCCCAACTGCTCGAAGGGCACCGCGCCCTATATCCACGAGCTTGTCAGCAGGGCGCGCCGCCACGACGCGGGCCGCGCGTTGCGCACATACCAGAAGCGGCTCGACAGGGGTCAGCTGCTCGATCCAGTGAAGCGATAAAGGAACCTCTCAAATGGAACTGAAAGACAAAGAAGGAAAGCCAATCGACACGACCGGACTCGACGACAAGGTCGTCAAGGTCCTCACCTCAGCATTCGGTGGCATCACACCGCAGCTCGCGTCCACGGTCCAGGAATCGATCAAGCCGCTGAGCGAGAAGCTCGACGCGCTCGACACGGACAAACTCACCGAGGTGATCGAGAAGGTCGGCAAAATCGGTGAATCTGGGAAGGAAGGCGAAGGCGAGAACACGACACCCAAGTCGGACGACCCTGCGGTCCAGGCGATCCTCTCCAAGCTCGAAGAGCTGACCAAAAAGCAGGAAGAGTTCGAGAACAAGTCGCAGTCAGAGCGCGAGGCCAGCGCCGCATCGGCCAGGACGCAGGGCTACATCGAGAAGCACTTCCCCAACCTTAAGGGGAAGGAAGTGATCATCGCCCGCATCAGCGCCACCAAGCCCAAAGACGACGACGCGGTGAAGGCCGCGTTCGACAAGGAGCGTAATGAGCTGGAGGCGATTCTCGGCAAAGACGCGGTCGAGAAGCAGTTCTCTGCCGACAGCTCGGGGGAGGGCGGCAAGCACAACGAGCCCGACAACGAAGAAGCGGAAGCGAAGGCCAAGATCGAAGCGATGGAGGCCGAGCTTCCCAAGGCGTAACGAATCAACCGCGATCGCTCACGGTGAGCGTTCGCATTCCAAGTAGCGGCAGGACGCCGCGTCCGGCAACACCGGAGTGCATGGAGGCACACACATGATCAATACAACGAACTTTCAAGGTGCAGTGACGCCCGATGTGCTTTCGACCGTCGTGCGTGTTCAGGCCGCGAACGAGACCCCGCTCTACGCGATGCTTCTCGGCGGCAATCGGATTCTCAAAGCAAAATCGGAGGAGGTTAAGTGGTACACCACGCAGGCCGCTTCGCGCCGCACGCAGATCAACCGGCCTGCTGATGACTACACCGATCTGACGACGACCGTCGCAGTTGACGATGGCAACATGTTCATGGTCAACGATACGCTGATCGCAGAAGCCACCGGCGAGGTGATGCTCGTAACGGCCAAGCCAGCGGAGCACTCGATCACCCTCGTGAGAGGCATCGGCTCGGTCGCTGCTGCCGATGCGTCCGTCGCTGACAATGCGTACCTGATGAATATCGGCAATGCGCATGGCGAGGGCGCGGGTTCGCCAGAAAGCAGCGCGGCGAGCAAGGTCAAGGCGTTCAACTACCTCCAGACCTTCCGCCATGCTGTCGAGATTTCTGGGCGACAGAACCGAATCGAAACACTCACCGAGGATGAGCGTGCGTTCCAGCGTGCCGAAGCTTTCAAGGCCGTGACCCGTGACATCGAGCACGCGCTGATCTTCGGTGCTCGGAACGACTCTCTGGTTGATGTCAACGGCAAAAAGGTGACGACGATGGGCGGCCTGCGTGAGATGGTCACTACCCATGTGACAAATCAGGGCGGGACGATGACCAAGGATCAGTTCATCGCGTGGTGCGAGACAGTATTCGATACCGGGTCAGCGGAGAAGACACTGTACTCCGGACCTACGTTGCTCACGACCATCCACGCATTCTACGACGATAAGACACGTTACAGCACTACTGTGACGAACGTCGGTCTGCGTATCCAAGCGATCGACACACCCCACGGCAGGCTCAATCTCGTCCCGCATAAGGGACTTCGTGGTCAGTTCGCAGGCGACGGTATCGCCGTCGATGTCGACAACCTCAAGCTGCGCCCGACCGAGAAGGACGGTGGCGGTCGACTCCAGCTCAAGGAGAACACCCAGGACAAGGGCCAGGACTCCTCGCGTGAGGAGATCTTCGCCGAGCACACCCTGGACTTCGGCGCAGAGCAGAATCACGCCCAGATCCGTGGCGTAACCGCAGCGGCCTAAGCCGAGCGGTGACGTTGGGACTGAGAGATCCAATCACACAACCGCGCCGGGGATGCCCGGCACATTGACAAGGACATCACCATGACTTCAAAGGATAATCGAACCAAGGCCGAACTCATCGCTGAGCTCGACGCGAAAGAGCAAGAGCTTGAAGCGGCAAACGCAGCGAAGGAGGCGGCGGAGAAACAGGCCAACAAGATCTTGGCTGAGACCGAGCACGTGCTCAAGAACGGTGCTGTGAATACGGCACCAACGCAAGCTGCTGGCAAGCCATCGTCCAAGCAGGATCCCGCTCCTTCGCCAGACGGCAACTGGCACTTCCACTCGCAGTTCGGTCGATACCGCGTACCCGGTGCGGATTTCTTCGAGCATCGTTTTGCGACTGATGATGCGAGTGTCGCGGACAAACTCAAGCAGCACCCGGCATACGGCCACGAGTTCTGGCTGACTTTCGCGCCGGGAGATCAGAAGGCAGCGTAACGAATCCACCACATACCTTGCCCGTGAGATCGGGCAGGGTGTTTTCTGATTGATCCACTCGTCGGAGTTGCACCATGAACCACAAGCTCTACATCTGCATGGCCGGGCATTCCGAGTACCGCCAGATCATCTGGGACGCGGTCGTTAACGCCGGGCTCGAAGGCTTCTCGCGCATCATGGAGCAGCTCAACTCCCCGGTCGGCCGCGATCGCTACAACCTTTGCAACTGGCCGGGCGAGTGGAAGACGGCTGAACAGCTCGGTGAGGCCCGTCGCCTGATGCGGGAGCGCACCGAATCGGTGATGCGGAAGTGGCGTCCGCGCGAGGTGGAGGCGGCGTTCATTAACTACGAGCCGCGCCGCTACGTGCCTGGCACGAACACGATCAACCAGCGGTGGATGCTCGATGTGCTCCAGGACGGGCTCGCCGACAATGAGCTCCCGTTCCTTATCTGGATGCTCCAAGGGGCACGCGATGTGCTCAATATCCCGCTCGCCTACTACAACCTCCCCCGCCTGACTAAGGGCGAGCTCACGCACGAGGATTACGAGCATGTGGTCGATGACGCGAAGTTCTATCGCGATCACTTCGACTACGTCCAGGTCAACCGCTACCCGCACAACTCGGAGGAGCGAGACTCGATGCAGGGTCGGTTCCTGCGGGATGAGGCCCTGCGTGCTGACACGCACTTCCGCGCGGTCAGCAAGTACAACCTCCCCATCTTCGCGATGCACTGGCTGAGCTTCCGCCAGGGCGTGCACGAGTGCGAGGTGTTCAACCGGCACGCGATCGAGATGTCGCGCCAGCGCTGCCCCAACATCGTGCTCTGGATCCAGGCCACGGATCAGGGCGTCGCCGAAGCCGGTGCCCAGCGCCTGCTCGCGCTGGGTGAGTACCTCAAGGGTATCGACTTCGAGGAGTGCACCTGATGCCGCCAACCGCAGCGATCCATGTCAATACCACCGTCATCCCCGCCACCAAGATGGTGGGGTGCGGGACGTACTCGTTCCACGCGGTCGACTCCCTGCTCGGGACTGGCCGAGCCGACGAGCACATCGTGTGGTGGGAGGTTACGTCGTACCCGGCGGGCTTCGAGTTCACGACGCTCGATCCACGCTTCACCGAGCTCGCCGGTCAGCCATACTCGAGCACCAGGAACGCACGCGACGGCGACTGGTACTGGTGGTCGTTCTCTCTCCCGATGACCCACGAGGGCGACTACACCGTCCGCGTCAGTGTGATGGATCTCGACGGGAACGTCTCGACGGCCGAGACAACCGTGACCGTCTCCGCGTTCACGGGCAGCACCCTCTATCTCGACCAGGACGCGGTCGGCGCTGGTGATGGCACGAGCTGGGCGGACGCGTACACCACCTTCGATCAGGCGACGGCCGCGATCTCGGGCAGCGGCGGGAACACGATCCTCTACGTGCGATCGGGCCAGACCTTCACGCCCGCGAACCGCACCGACTTCCGCGACGACGTGAACATCGGCATCTACGCCGACGATCCCGACGTCGGCTTCACGCTCGACAAGGCTGTCAACGACGGCTTCCGGATGCGCGGCACTCACAACATGACCGTCTCGGGCATGATCGTCGTCAACTCGGCGGCCGCGGATTCTTCGTACGGGCTCGACGCGCTTGGCTCGGGCTTCCAGGACCTGTACATGCACAAGTGCAGGTCCGGCGGCGCGAACCGCCTGCAATCATGGATCGGGCTGACCGCGACCACCGAGACCCGCCTGCTGATGCACGACTGCGAGAACCGCGTGGGCGCGAACGGCTACGCGTGCGCATTCATCGACGCGCAGCTCGACATCTTCGGGGGCTGGTTCGAGAACAACACCGACTCCGACGAGGCGGTGCTCCGCATCAACGACGGGGCGTCGGGCGTCGGCAAGAGCACGCTCAACTGCGTGACGCTCATCGCCCGCCTCAAGAGCTGCATCCGCTACCAGGGCGGTCAGCACCACACCATGACCAACTGCAAGCTGAGCGGGCTCACGGCCGGGACGTGGGTCAGCGTGTGGATGGGCGACGCCGTCTTCGATCCGGGCCAGATCCGCATCGCCCGTTGCAACTTCTACGCGAACGGTGTCGACGTCGACCCGATGGTCAAGATCGGCGACAACGGCTGGAGCGCAGTCCGCAGCAACGCGACGATCACCTTCGTGGGCAACGTGATGGACATCGCGGCGCTCAACGGCGTCAACCGGATCTTCGACTTCGACAACACGCTCGCGAACAACTGCTACTCGGCGAGCCTGGTCGGGAACACCATCAGGTGCTCCTCGGCGCAGACGTCGGCGTGGCTCCAGATCCCGACCGAGGCGGATCTGGAGATCCTGGGCAACATCTTCATCTACGACGGCCCGGCCGCGAGCATCACGATCATGGAGATCACGACCGGCACGGGCACCATGAACGTGGACGCCAACGACTTCTCGCTCGGCAACGCGACCAACCTGGACGTGTACAGCTACGACGGGGTCGCGTACGCATTGGCCGCGTTCAACGCGCTCGCTGGCATCGGGGACAACAGCGAGACGCTCGTCACGCTCGATGACGACTACAAGGCCACCGGCGAGAACACCTTCAACGCCCCGGGCGTGTACCCCTTCGACTACTACGGCAACGAGCTCACAGGCGTGATCAATCGCGGGGCGGTCAACCACCTCCCCGGCGGCGCGGATCAGAACATCTTCGTGGACGAGTCGCCCGACGATGGCGACATCAACCTGGGTAACCTCGCGCTGGAATCGGTCCAGACCGTCGACCTGACCATCCGCAACAATGCGCCCGTGCCCGCGATCGAACTCACGCTCGGCACCATCGCGGTCTCGGCGGGCGGGACGCTCACGACGGACCCGAGCGACTCAGTGATCGAGGCGGGCAGCTCCGTCACGGCCACCATCACGATCGATACGGCCACGGCGGGTGCGCGTGCGATCGTGGTGCAGATTCCCAGCGATGACCCGGATAACGCGGTCTTCACCGTCAACATCAACGCGACGATCGTCGGGGCGGACCTGGCGGTCACCGTGGCCGATGATCCCTACGCGAGCGGCGGCGAGATCGAGCTTGAGGGGCTGATCGAGGGTGAGGGCTATGTGCTCACGCTCGACATCGCCAACAGCGGCATGAGTGATCTCACGCTGGGCACGGTGATGGTGGGCGGGCGGCTCATGATCGCGGCGGGCGGAGACCCGTCGGGCGAGGTCCTCGCACCAGCTGAGTCCACGTCGGTTGAGATCGAGGTCGATACGGACGCCGTGGGGCCGGTCAGCGGCTCTGTCAGCGTTCCCAGCGATGATCCCGACTCTCCATGGGTCGTGACCGTCACAGGCAACGTGGCGGCTTCCTCCAACCCCTCGGACGACTACACGGGGCCGCAGACACGCCAGGAGTACTTGAGCGTCGCAGAGTTCGAGGCGATCCTGGCCGAGTTCCTGATCAGCGCCCACATCCTTCGTCAGGCGGTCGCCACCCTGAGCACCGAGGACAAGATCGCCTGCATCGCCAACGCCTCGATCGACTTCGACGCCGTACGCTGGGATGGCTTCAAGCTCGATCCGGATCAGCCGACCGCGTGGCCACGCAAGGACCGCTACGGAAAGCTGATCCTCCCTGGCGGCGAGGTCCAGTACCCCTCATCGCTCGGCGGCGGCGAGTGGAGCTTCCTATCCCTGCCCCGCGAGATCCGCCTGGGCGTCGCGATCCAGGCGGCCGCCCGCGCCGCGGATCAGCTCGAAATCGATCAGAGCTTGAAGGTCACCGGGCTCGCGGCCCAGGGCATCACCGGCATCAGCGGCGCGGGGACCAGCTGGGCGACCGAGGGCATGATCGCCCGCCAGCCCAGCTCGCGACTGCACGAGACCGTGCGGCGTCTGGTTGACCGTTACCTGGCTCGCGGCGCGGAGATGGTGTGATGATGTCGAACGCAAAGCTCATCTCGCTCAAGACCCAGTCCGGCGCAACCGGTCTGGGCGAACCCGCGCTGGGCGATGAGCTGGTCACGCACCTTGTTCCGGTTCAGCTGATCAATCCCAAGGCGTACCGGGTCGAGACCGATCGCCAGCGGGATATCCGCAACGACGCGATGATCTGGATCAACCGCTCTCAGCTCGATGTGATCGGGCACGAGGCCCAGGTCGGTGACCGCCTGGTCATCAAGCCGAATACCCTCAACGCTACAGAGACCGAGTACGACGTGACCGATGTGAACGCGCGCGGGATCGGCAACGTGCTCGAGCTCACCCTCGCGGTGCGCGATGACAACGCGGGGGGTGCGTGATGCCGGAGACCACCGCCGAGATCCCCATCCACCAGATCCGCAACTTCCTCAACCGCCTTGAGCGGCTGCCCGACGAGATCAAGCCCCAGGTCCTGGAGGACCTGGGCGATGGTCTCCTCGGCGAGGCCCAGGTCGATGCGCCCAAGCTGACCGGCTTCCTGGGCGAGTCGCACTACCGCAAGGACTTCGACGGCGATGCCGTAGAAATCGGCGTCAACGCCGACTACGGGCTCGCGGTCCACGAGACCCACCCGACCAAGTCGCGGTGGTTCTGGAACGCCGTCGTCCGCAACTTCGCACGCGTCGGCCGCAAGGCGATCATCAAGGCGCTGAGAGAGCGGGGTGCAGAATGAAGCTCCACGCGATCGACATGTGCGTGCAGCTGGGGCGTTTCCTCGGCCGCGAGATGGACCTGACCTTCGTCGAGCCGAGCAGCTCGGCGAAGGGCAACATCTACGCCGACAAGCTCCCCGCCAAGAAGCACCGGCTCTCGCCCGCGCTGGTGATCAGCCAGCAGCCCAGCGCGGACGACGAGGTCCTGGGCGTGACCCAGCGGATCGACCTGGTCATCCATGCCGAGGGCGACAGCAACAGCGAGGTGATGCAGCTGCTCGGCGAGGTCCAGAACCTGCTGTTCCCCAACTCACGCTATGAGGTCAAGACCGAGGGCGAGTACATGCCCGGCGTGATCGGCGTCCCGTCCGAGGTCGGCACGCACTACGTGTGGCGGCTGACCGGGATGCAGCAGCTCACGTTCCCGCAGACAGCACCACGAAGCCCCGGCGGTCAGGCCGTCGCGGAGTTCGCGATCGAAACACACGCGGTGCAGTACACCGCCACGGTTGAGGAGTAACCAGATGCCAGAAGACGTCAACAACGTTCAGGGGAATCAGTGGGACGTGTTCCTCGGAGGAAGCGCAGCCCCATTCGAGATGAGCGTGTCGGTCGGCGAGGGGCTCGACCTGGCACCCGTCACCACCCAGCGGAACGGCACCACGCCGATCGCGATGATGGTGCAGGGACACAAGACCGAGCTCGCGTTCGAGTTCATCGAGCGCACGATCGATGACATGAAGCGGTGGAACGGGATCACTGCTCCAACCGCGCCGGTGAACAAGCTCCCTGCGGTTGGCTCGAAGATGCCAGCGATCAGCGTGCGCTTGCACAATGCCGCCGATGGAAATGACACCACCAAGGACATCGTCTTCCCCGCCGTTGTCTTCGGCGGAATGGGCTTCAACATCGACGGGGGGCCGGTCGCCAAGCAGCAGGTCAAGGGCACCGCGATCCTTGACGCGGCGACGGGCGACGTGGTCCAGATCGGGTACGTGGCACCGTGATGGACAGCAAGCCCAAGCTCAACTCGATCGACCTGGCAGCGATGCCCAAGTGGGACTTCAGCGTCCGCGTGCGCGGCATGGAGCTGCCCATGATCTCGCCCCAGGACGCGCCGGAGATCAACGAGTCACCCGTCCCGACGCAGGCCCAGCTCGACGCCAGGACCAAGCGATGGCCGGGCTTGTTCGTTTGGTTGTGGCGGGTGATCTTCGGTGGCCCTCGTATCGATGTGAAGGATCTTCCGACCGATGGTGGGGCAGCGCACACGCGAAGCATCTGCACCATCATCCTGGGCGATGCGTACGCGGATCTCGTCAGCGAGCTGAAGCACGCTGAGTGCGTGCAGATCTTCAGCACCTACATGGCGGCGCAGGAGGAGTGGATCCACGCCTGCTCACTCCACGCCCGCGAACGCATCAGCGAGCACCTGCGTCGTCAGTCACCTCAGCCCGCAGAGGACGCTCCGAACGCGGGCGGCATGGTGCAGCTCAAGCCCGGCGAACCGTACCCGTTTGAAGCTCGGCTGAACCCATTGATCTACAACGAAGACGGGAGCAAGCGAGAGTGATCGGCGGCGGGAACATCTTGGGGCGATTCAACGCGCGGCTCGGTCTGGATGAGAAGGACTATGCCCGAGGGATGATCAACGCGCAGGCCGCGAACAGGATCTTCGGTCAGACTTTCACTTCCTTCGTGAGCAATCCGCTGTTGGGCTCGATCCAGATCCTCAAGAATGTCGGCGGCTACCTGGTCCGGAACTCGCAGGAGACGCTCGCATACGCAGAGACGATCGAGCGTCTAAGTCAGCAGACCGGCGCAAGCGAGGGTCTGCTCATCGCTCTCCAGAAGCGTCTCGAAGTTGCGGGCTTCACAGCCGAGCGGGCATCGCAGGGCATGACATTCTTCAACAAGTTCATTGAGGACTACAACAGCGGCGGGAAGCTCACGAACGAGCTAGTACAGCAGCTGGGCGTAAGCCTCAATGGTCTCGAAGGAACCGATGCCCGCTTTTCTGCGATCGTCGATGCGCTTAGCAAGCTGCCGGATCCCGCAACACGATCCGCGATCGCCATGCAGATCTTTGGGCGTATGGGCGGACCTGAACTCATCAATGCGATCGGTGGAGGGTCTGAAGCGATCGCCAAAATGATCGATCAGTACGTGCGTCTCGGTTATGTGGTCGACCGGAACGCCAACTCGAAGCTCGCTGCGCTGAACACCAACCTCGGGATCATGCAGCAGGCGATCGATGGTGTCCAGGCGAGTGTGGTTCGCGAGCTGATCCTTGCGTTTACCGATACTGCTGAGATCTCCGACGAGAGCATCATCAACCTTGCGGCATCGATCAACGAGAAGCTCGGTCCTGCGGCTCGCGACTTCAAGGTCATCCTCGAGGCACTGCTCGGTGTGCTCGAAGCGGTCGCGACAACGGTGGGCTCGATCCAGAACGTAGGCGAGGAGGTCTTCTACAACTACTTCGTTGCCAGCGACCGTGTCGAGAGCTTTGTGCAGAGCACAGATATCAGCCCCGAAGCACGTCGGATTCGCGCAGCCCAAGACCGTAACCGTGAGCGTGGCCAGGAGTACCTCGCGGAGATGGGACCATGACGCTCACCAGCGATCTCATCCCGTACTCCAAGGTCAAGGTGGGCACGTCCGCCGAGTACCCCGTCACGCAGATCCGAGGGACCAGCAAGGTGATCGGTCTGGAGGACACCGACACCAACTCGTACGAGGAGATTACATGGGAACTCGAATGCCTGGCCGAGATCGCGGAGCCGACATCGATCACGCAGCTCAACCAGACGCTGCGCAGCGAGCTGGCCAAGCGCGGCGTGGCCGTCATACTGACCGAGCGTGGCACGGCACGCCAGCTCCCCGCGAGCGGAGCCGGCGGGAGCATGATCAGCTACCCGCGTGTCGAGATCGTCGACATCCCCGAGAAGTCGCGAGCCCAGTACCAGTGCTTCAATCTCCGCGCCACCACCCGCATCCCCCTGGCCGATGGCAACGGGATCTACGAGCACTCGACCACGACCGAGATCACGACCAACACGGACGGCACGGCCGTCACGAGCGTGAGCGGGTCGCTGAAGATGGACCAGGGCAACGACGCGGCCGACTACGTGCAAACGAACATCATCACCCCGGCACGCAACGCGGCGAGCACTTCTGGCGATGGCGTCGTTTCGAGGATCAAGACGGGCAACAACCCCGCCGAGTGCGAGTACTCCTACACGGTGTCCCCCTCGACCACCGGCCAGCAGGACGTGACCGAGGCATCGGTCGAGGACCGCACGGTGAAGGACTCGTCCGGCCGTTGGATCCGCACGATCAGCGGCTACGCCGAGGGTGGCAACGCGACGGCGTTCGCGAACTCGCAGCTCGTCGCCCAGACCACGAACCTCAAGCTCATGCGTAAGGACGGGCCGAGCACCCCCTCGCTCCCCTCGGGACGTGTCAGCTTCAGCTACCAGTACGTCTCGGGCGTCACGCACGTGGACTTCCCTAACATCTTCATCACCCGACTCGACGAGTCGATCTCGCAGGGCGGTGGCGGGCGTGATCTCATCGCCTCGTCCTACCTCCAGAGCGACCCCGCGCTGCACCTCGGTCTCAAGCTGCCATACAACCTCACCGAGTCGCTCTCGATCGAGTTCATCGGCTCGTTCGCCGACGTCGATCCTTCGACCCACCTCGACAGCGAGTTCCAGGTCGGCGGTGCTCGGATCAGCAAGGCGAGCCGTGGGTTGTTCAGCACCTACTCGCGCACCATCAACTACCTCTACGCGACCGAGCCCGATCCGCTCCCGGATCCACGCCAGCTGGGAGAGCTCTCATGACGCTTCCCCAAGCCACCATCCGGATCCGCAACCGCGATCGCGTCACCCAGAACTGGCACGTGGACACCGTACGCGCAAACCTCGAAGGACCGATCAGGCGCACCGTCGGCGCATCGGGTGACCCGATCACGATGATCGTGCAGAAGGACGAGTGGCCAGCGGGCTTCGACGACCACGGCGACTTCGAGTTCAAGATCAACACAGCCCAGGCGAGCAACGATCTCACGCTCTCGGGCTACCTGCTCAAATCAAAGCTCCCAATCACGTTCGGGAACGAGACCGACGATCCGGACGGCACGCCCGAGCCGAAGCAGTACCGGCTGATCTTCGAGAACGCCCTGCGTGCACAGCGCGACGGCTACGGCAACCTGATCCAGCAGAAGACGTTCAACGAGCTCGACGAGAACGGTTTCGTCGATACAGCGGGCGACGACTACAAGACGATCCAGGAGCTGGTCGAGTACGCGCTCGCCGCGATCGGGCTCCCCTACGAAACCGCCCCCGCCAAGCTGAACCTCGGCATCGACGGCAACCCGATAGATGCGCCCGGCCCCATGGACTGGGGCAACGCCCGCCCGATCTACGAGCTCGAAGCGATCCTCGGCCGCATCGGCTGGACGATCGTGCAGCTCAACGATGGCACGATCGCGGTGCGTCCGCTCCTGCGGGCGGGGCAGCCCGTCACGATCCCCCAGGCGATCCAGGACGTGGCCGAGCCGTACGAGCTGATCAGCACACCGGCTGCGCGTGCGAACAAGATCGTGATCACCAGCGGGACCACCCGCAGCGTCGAGATCACCACGCTCGAACTCAGCGAGTTCAACTGGGTCGTGTATGACTCGGTCACGAACGAGTGGGTTGACCAGGACGCGGGTGCGCTGGCGACGTACCAGGAGGGGCTCAAGCCGGGCAACGCGGACCCGGAGGGCGCACGCGAGCTGGGCCAGCTCTACCGCGCACTGCGGCTCGATGATGATCCAGCGGACAATCACCTGGCGACGAAGTCGCGATTTATCAATATCCCGACCAACCTGGACGCGGGCGAGTTCCTGCCCTTCGCTGGCAGCGCGGGCGTGGTGGAGGCACGCTGCGCCGTGAAGCTGCCCGGCGATCAGCTCAAGAACATCCCCGCCCATGACGCGGACCCGCTCGTCCGCCTCGAGGGGCTGCGGGCGATCCCAGGGCAGGGCGTGTTCGTGCTGCCCACGACGGCCGAGTTCCTGCGTGTCAACGGGCTCGAATCCGGGCGGCGCAGCGACGTGCGTGAGCTGAACTCGGATGACCTGGCGATCACGTTCGCGCATGAAGCGAACACCGGCGAGTACCTGGTCGACTACTTCGCGATCTGCTTCGAGTGGCAGGAGGACGGCGGGGTGATCACCGTCGAGCCGACCAATACGGCTGGCCTCGAGGAAGCGCTCGCTGACCCGTTCGTGGTGAAGGTCGCCGCCCCCTTCCTTCGCAACGTGCACACGGTGGATGAGGGCACGCAGATCCGCGTCACGCTCAACGCGGTGCAGATCAACGAGGTCGCGCGTCAGTACGCGATCGCGTACCTGAGCAGCGGTTCGGCGCAGGCGGGCGTGATCCGTCTTCGCGGGATCGTGGACATCAACCCCGGCGATCTCGACGGTGCGGTCACGAGCGTGCTCTTCGACGTGTACCGCAACACGACGGTCATTACGATCAACCAGCACGAGATCCCGCGATCGCACTTCGAGAAGCTCCAGCGCGTCGCGGGCCGCTCGGTCACTTCGGGCATCGGCGCGATCCAGCTCAACCGTTCCAGCGCGTCGCTCGGAGATCTGCGCACGACGTTCGTGGCCGAGGAGAAGTCGGGCGGCGGCATGCAGTCCTCCACGCCAGAGGGGATGGCCTCGACGCGTGGGCGTGAGCGTTCGGTTTCGGGTGTGACGGGCACGATCGATGCGGGTCCGCGGCCGCGAGCTGAGCTGGCGACGATCCCGGAGATGGGATCGATCTATGCACGCATCACGGGCAGCACGGCGGATGGCGACAACAGGTGGGTCTACGACTGGGAGGAGGTTCGGTTTGAGGGTGGCGAGCCGGTCACCACAGGCGCATCGCGAAAGAGCTCGACGCACGGGACCGCGTACAACACGATCGAGATGCTCAACACCGGCACCGGCGTCCAGGGCAACGGCGTCGACGTCGCCAACCTCAATGGAGACTTCGCCATCCAGCCCATCAGCGATCGGGCGGTGGTGCGCCTTGACGGCCCATTCAAGATCGATGGTTCGGACTACTGGCTCTTCCAGGCGGTGAACGCGATCGATGGGGTGTGCGAATGAACATCGATCGATGCTGCAACTGTACCGGGTCCGGCGGATTCCCCTGCGATGAAGATCCGCCTGTCTGCCTGCTGGTGACGATCGCGGGCTTCGAGCTGGCCGATTGTGAACGCCCGGACATCAACTCAAGCATGTGGGTGCCCGAGCTCACTGCGGCCGTCCCGCTCGATCGCCCGCACAGCTTCGAGGGGATCAACGGCTCGCACATCGTTGGCGATGGCGTCGCCTGGTCGGACAACTTCTTCTGCATGGTGCGCGGTGAGTACGACGACAGCGGCGTCACACACATCGGCATCGTGTACGAGCGGTTCACGATCGTGATCACGCTCACGTGCACCGACGGCGTGGATTTCTTCGATGAGTGGCACGTGGTTGGGGCGGAGATTACCTCGGAGCAGTTCGGCGGCGCAGGCTCGTCCGATGGCGTGCTCTTCCAGTACAGCGGCGACCCGGTCCCATTCGGGACGGTCCTGGAGAACTCGATCTCGACGGTATGCCAGAAGGTCGTGCTTCCCAACAACGCCACGCTGATCGTGACGCCGATCGAATGCCCGGCCGGGCATCCCTCGAACAACTACTACGCGATCAACTGCGATGATCCGGATGATCACATCACGGTCGATGTTTCGGGCAGGCCGATCAATCACCAGTACTGCTTCTACAACAGCGTGAAGTACCGGCTCACCGGCCAGCGAAGCAACGAGACCCCGGTCGCGGTGACCTGGGAAGACCTGCGATGCACCCCGGCCGAGTGGCCCGTTTGCTACCGATGCGATGGGCAGGCGGGAACCATCACCATCGACCCGGCCACGATCCCCGGCGGCACCCAGACCGTGCGTTACAACTCGGTGCTCTACTTCATCTCGAGCAAGCTCTCCACCCAGAGCCCGGTCGCCGTGGAGGCGCTGACGACGCCCTGCCCGCAGTCGCCCTACCGCATCGCCCGCAAGTGCTCGGGTGGTCCTGGCGAGATCACCTACGACCCCGCGTCGTTGGATCCAGGCTCGCTCACCATGATCTACATGGGCGAGCGATACTACCCCACGGTCATCACCTCGAACGATCCGCCGGTCACAGTCGGGCTGCAACACGGCTGGCCCCGGCCCCACGAACCCGTGCAACGACCCGGCATGCCAGTTCGGATCGCCCAACTGGCCCTCGTGCTGCGATGCCCCCTGGTACGCCGACTGCCCCGATTGTGCGGCCGTCCTGACGTTCCAGCAGCGTCAGGTCGCCCAGGTGCGGACCCACGCGGGCAGCGCCATTGGGCTCAAGAACGTCAAGAACACAGGCCCTCGGAAGCGGGGGCTGATCTCGGAAGAGGAGCTCGATGCGATGGGCTACGACCCGGAGCAGGAAGCTCGTGCACTCAGACAGGGGGGGTGCTGTGACGCTCCTCGTGAATGAGTTGGTCCGCTGAGGCGGATCGACAACCCGGCGTCTAAACAGCCCACTTTAACGGTGGGCGATCCTGTGCGCTGAGGGGCTTTCCGGTTCTATTGCGGACTTTCCACTGATTTGTTGCGGACCATGCGTGGGTCATTGTTTTTGGTGTGAAACGGGGCGCATGCGCGGTATGTCCGAGAACACGTAAACCTAACCGATCGTTCTGCGCTATCATCAGTTACGCACCGGAATAGGCGTGCGGGGATCGCTGTTTTCCACTGTGAAGAAGGGCGGATCGTTGGAGCGTCAGAAGTTCGAACAACTCGCCCTTGAGCACCTTGACGCGGTGTATCGCATGGCGATGCATCTGGCGCGCCGCCCTGAGGAAGCCGAAGAGCTTGTTCAGGAGGTGTACACGAGAGCGTTCCGTCCGGGGACGATCGAGCGTTTCGAGGACAAGAGCGATCCGGATGACCCGACGTCGGGCTCCGGTGGGATGCGATCATGGCTGTTTGCGATCTGCCACAATGTGTTCTACACGCGGATCAAGAAGCAGTCTCGCCAGCCGACAAGCGTCGATTCGTTCTTTGACGAGTCGTCGACCGAATCGCTTCCTGACGAGGCGCCGCCGGTGTGGGACCGTGGCGACCTGAACTGGGAGCACGTGGATGGCCGGCTGAAGTCGGCGATCGACGATTTGAAGGAAGAGTACCGCGAGGTGCTCATGCTCTGGGGCGTTGATGGTCTCAAGTACCGCGAGATCGCGGAGATCATCGAGGTGCCGATCGGCACGGTGATGAGCCGTCTCCACAGGGCACGCAAGCTCCTGAGCGATGCGCTCATGGGCGACGACGAGATTGTGAACGAACTTGGGCTGCGGTATCACCAGACCACGCCCGAGACTGATTGATCCCACTGGTGCACGACCGCGCAGGGAACAGAACCTGGAGCAACACACGACGATGACGAACGAGAAGCCCCATCACGAACACGCACAGGACGCGTTCATTGATGCGCTCTTCGAGCAATCACCGGTTAACTTCGCGGCACTCCTGCGTGCCTGCGCGGACGGCGAGCTCAACGACGAGCAGTGCGCCCGCCTCAAGCAGCTGCTGGCGGAGCGGCCCGAGTCGGAGTCGCAGCACGACTTCGAGCAGCGGCTCCGCGATTGCTGCAAGCGTTCGATGCAGCGGCCCTGCTGCCCGCAGGCGCTGCGTGAGCGTGTCGGCGCGATCGTCGCGTCCGGCGGTTCGGCGGCGGTCGGGGCGGACGATGGCTTTGCGCAGCGGATCGAGGACGCGGGCTCGTACACCCGAGACCGGCGTTTCTGGTCGCGTTCGCCGATGATGGGCATCGCGGCGGTGCTGCTGATCGGCGTCGCCGGGGTGCTGATCTGGCAGAGCGCGAGCCTGAGTCTGATCCCCGGGGTTTCGCCGGGCCAGATGGAGCCGGCGAGCTACTCGGAGCGTGTGGGGAACTTTGTCATCTCGGAGCACAACCGGTGCAGCAAGGATGACGCCGCGCAGAACAAGCTGGTGGAGCATGATGTCGATGAGGCGTTCGCCTATTTCAGCGATCGCTTTGACTGCATGCTGAGCGTGCCGGACATGGCCCGCAGCGCCCACCGCGTGGAGTTCTACGGCGGCGGCGACTGCCACCTGCCGATGACGAGCAAGTCGGGGCACCTGCGCTTCGACGCGTACGACGATGCTGGCCAGCACATCGCGCTGAGTCTGTTCATCGCGCCCGATCCGGGCATCCTCCCGCTGGAGGAGGGCACGACCTACAAGATGCGTTCGTCGGCGTGCGAGTCGGCCGGGGCGAACCTGTTCGTGTGGGTGAGCGGCGGGGTGCAGTACGTGCTGGTGTCCGAGGCGACGGACGAGACCTGCGCGAGCGTGCGTTCGATCATGAATGCGCCCGATCGCCTGAGTGAGATCTGAGCATCGCCTTGGCAGGCAGCGGCGCCCCGCGATCGGGGCGTTTTTTGCGTGGCGGTGTGAAATCTCTCCGTCCAAGGGATGGAATTCTTCGAACCGATGCGTGCCCGAGCCGAGTAGAATATGTACAGCAAGAAAGCAGGTGAACGATGCCGATCCGAACCCGAACAATCCTGAGCACGAAGGCGGTTGGTGGCCTTGGCGTGGGGGCGCTGCTGCTCTTCGCCGGCTCGGCCGCGAACGCGCAGAACGCGCTGGGCGATGGCAACGCGCTGGACGCGAACCCCGGGCAGTACGGCTCGAGCAACTACGCCCGCCCGAGCCTGGTTGATGAGCTGCGTTTCCGCAACTCGATCGCGACGGGCAACGCGCCCGGCGGCCTGAGCTTCCGGGGTGATCTGGGCTATCGCAGTGCCGGCGAGTTCACCGGTGATCTGGGCTCGGATTCGCTGTTCGCGTTCCGGCGGGATTCGCTGTATTCGGGGCTCGCGGGCATGGGCATCCGCGGGACCGATGCGCTGCAGTACCAGTTCGCGCTGACGACCGGCTCGGCGCCGCCGCGGAACCTGATCGGGAACCTCTCGTACACGCGTGATGACGCGTACGCGACGGGCAGCCAGTTCCAGTCCAGCCAGGGCACGCAGAACACGGGCACGCTGGGCATCGACCGCGAGCAAAGCGACCTTGACCCGATGGGACAGGCGTTGTCGACCGCGGCGAGCATCACGGGGTTCGACTCCGGCTCGATGATGGGCACACTGCGATCATCGGCGACGTACAACACGACGAGCACGATGCAGCCGTCGCTGCTGAGCGTGTACACCGAGGGGATCGATCGTCGCCCGGTGGGGCTGGTCGCGTCGCCGCTGCTCGGGATCACGCCGACCCCGCTGAAGACCGACGAGCGCCCGGCGAACCCGCTCGTGGCTCGCGCTGACGGCGTGGCGACCGAGGAGGGTGTCCCCGGCGCCATCCCCAGCGCCCGCATGACGACTTCGTATGATGCGCTCGTCGAGCAGATGCGAGAGCGGGTGCAGGCGATGCGTGATGAGAGCATGGTCAACGGCACCAGCACCACGATCCAGCCGGACGAGTCGAACGATGCGTGGCTCGTGCGTCAGATGGAAGAGATCCGCCGGAACCTGTACGGCGAGCAGCCGAACCAGCCGAATCAGGCGGGCGACGAGTCGGACGATCCGAACACGGAGCAGGGCACGGGTACCGGTGGCGAAGAGGAGCCCTCTGGCCAGGGCGGGGGCGATGGTGCGCCGACGACGCCGATCGTTTCGATCCCGGACAACTCGGGCTCGCCGATCGCTGAGCGGATCGCCGAGACGCAGGAAAAGCTGGAGAAGCTCAACGAGGATTTCGAGCTGCAGGACCCGACCAAGGTTGCGATCGATCGTGAGACGCTCGAGGTGCTGCGTGGTATTGCCGCCGACGAGGTCGATCAGCTGCTCGACCCGGGCGCCGAGTCGCGTGACCTGTACGCGGAGCACATCGTCGCGGGTCAGCGTCTGATTGCTGCGGGGCGATACTTCGATGCCGAGGAGCGTTTCACGCACGCGTTATCGCTCAAGCCGCGTGATGTGATTGCGCAGCAGGGTCGCCTGCACGCGCAGATCGGGGCGGGGATGCTGCTGAGCGCCTCGGTGAACATGCAGACGCTGTATTCTGAGCACCCGGAGCTGATCACGACGCGTTATTCCGGCAAGCTGCTCCCGGACGCCGAGCGGATTGCGGCGCTCAAGCAGCGACTGGGCGAGCGTGCCGGGATCATCGAAATGGAGATCCGGACCCGCCCGCTCGAGGGTGATCGTGTGCGGGTGTCGGCGGGCATGCTGTACGCGTACCTCGGCTACCAGACGGGCGACGAGGACATCGTCCGTGCGGGTCTGGCGGCAGTGCGTGAGCTGGGCGCGGATTCGGACCGGCGCTTTGCGAACCTGCTCTCGCAGCTCTGGCTCACGCCGGAGGGTTCCACGAACCCATAACCCAGGATCGTGACGCACGGGTACACGCGGCTGATGAAGAACACGGCTCCCGATCTCGAACACACGCCGGGGCACTCGCTGCGTGACTACTGGACACAGGGGACCATCGCGTCTTTGTGCGCGGCGCTGTCCGAGCTTGGTGGTGTTCCCATCGAGCTGCGTGACGAGCGCGGGCTGGTGCTCAAGCCGGGCACGTTCGGCGAAACTGCGGGCGTGGAGCGCGAGATTCCTGAGGGCTCGCGGGTGCTGCCCATCGTGGTCGCGGATGAGCCGATCGGGTCGATCGTGGTGCACCCGCACGATCACGAGCTGACGCAGTCCACGCTGATCGATCAGATCTCGGAGCTGATCGCGCAGACCGCGAGCGAGATGTGCGGCGATGTCGCGGCGCTGCGTTATCGCGTGAGCGAGGTCGCGGTGCTCTACCGGCTCAGCTCGCTGCTGGTGCGCGGGGGGCGGGTGCACGACACGCTGCGGCTGACGCTGGAGCTGGCGCTGGATGTGCTTGGGCTGGATGCGGGCGCGATCATGCTGCTGCCGGAGGATTCCGAGGCGTTGCCGCAGGTCGATCGTGAGAACGAGCTCGAGCGTTCGGCGGCGATCGGGCTGAGTGAGCTGTGGCTGAGCAACCCGGTGCCGTTGTCGATCGATCGCCAGTTTGACCGGATGTGCCTTGCCGGTGAGGTGGTGACGAGCACGGACCTGCGTGAGGACCCGCGTGTGCTGGTGCCCGACGAGTGCCGCGAGGAGAACCTTGCGGCGTTTATTGGTTCGGGGATGGTGTTTGACGATCAGCCGATCGGGGTGATCCGCCTGTATTCGCGTCAGGCGCGGAAGTTCACGAGCGCGGAGCGGAAGCTGATCCGCTCGATCGGGGAGTCGGCGGCCGCGGCGGTGGAGCAGGCGCGGCTTCTGAAGATGCAGGCGCGTCAGCGGAGGACGCAGCGGGCTTTGCGGATCGCGGGTGCGGTGCAGAAGCGGATGCTTCCTGAAGTGACGCCGCGGTATGACGGGCTGCAGCTGGCGGCGCGGTATCAGCCGAGCCAGGAGATCGGCGGCGATTTCTATGATCTCTTTCAGGTGCACGACAAGCTGGGCATCGTCGTAGGGGATGTCGTGGGCAAGGGTGTCGTTGCGGGGATGCTGATGAGCGCGGTGCGGGCGACGATCCGCGCGTACGCGGAGCTCTCTGAGGAGCTTGACCGCGTGATGATCCGGACGAACGACGCGGTGTGCCGGGACACGACGGTCTCTGAGTTTGTGACGGTGTGGTATGGGATGATGTGCCCTCGGACGCGGGTGCTCCGCAGCGTGGTTGCCGGTCACGACCTGCCGATCCTGCTGCGGCGCGGCGCGGATGGTGTGTACGCGCAGCACAAGCTGCCGGGCGAGGGGATGGTGATCGGGGTGATCCCCGGCGAGCAGTACAGCATGCATGAGATCCAGCTGCAGGCGGGCGATGTGCTGCTGGCGTATACGGACGGCATCACGGACGCGGCGGACTTTGAGAACCGCCGCTTCGGCAAGGCTCGCCTGCTCGGCTCGGCGCTGGAGCTGCTGGGTGAGCAGCCCGACGCGACGGCCAACGAGGTGCTCGAGCGTGTGTTCTGGTCGATGCGTCAGTTCTCTGGGCTGGCGTCGCAGGCGGACGACGAGACGCTGGTAGTGATGCGTGTCACGGATCGTGCTGAATGAAAAAAACCCCGCGTGTTCCGCGGGGCGTTGGTGTTGATCTGTGATCGGCGGGTCGTGCTCAGGCGGCCCAGGGGCCGTCGTCGTCGTCGTCGCTGTCGAGCCAGCGTGAGAGCGGGAACGAGTCTTCGAGCTCGTCGGCGTGCTGCTTGAGCTCGTCGAACTTCGATTCCACATCGGCGAGTGCCTGTTCGACACGGAGGATGGTGTCCATCTTTGCGGCCTCCTGCGTGCCTGCGTTGCGCCAGGTGCGGTCGGGGGAGTTGAAGGGGATTGGTGCCGGGGGATCCGGCTGCTCCGGCTCGTCCCGGTGGAGCTTCAGATAGGGCATGCTTGACCTCCTCGCGTCGAGTGACGCACTTGGAATCGTGCATTACCTATCGTCGCGGGGTTCCGCGCGCTGGAGCCCAACCCATGACTCGGCGGCCAAAAGAGCGGGATGTGCGGGATGCGCGGGCCCATACTAGGGATATCGGCCCTTCGGATGCGTGGGGATCAGTCATTCCTGCGCGTTGCGTGTCAGCCCGAGGGGTCGGGTTGCGGCGCGGCTTTGCGTGATTCCCCTACCTTGGGCTCTTCGCCGCGTGTGATCCGGGCGAGATTCGTGCGGTGCTTGTAGATCACGAGCAGCGCGAGCACGAGGGTGACGATGAAGAAGGGGATGCCGTAGTTGGGGATTTCTGACTTGAGCTGCTCGACCTGATCGATGGTGAGGCGTTCCCAGTCTGTGCGTGTGGAGAGCTTGCGTTCCATGAGCGTCTGGTACTGGGCGAAGATGATCCAGACCCAGAGCGGGAGCGAGGCGGCGGCGCTGCACGATCCGAGACTGACGTAGCGCCAGAGCATGAGGACCATCATGTAGACGATGAGTGCGCCCGCGGCGGGGAGGGTCATGGCGGGGAAGACGCCGACGAGCGCGCCGAGCCCGGTCGCGACGCCTTTGCCGCCCCTGAATCCGAGCCAGGGTGTGAACATGTGCCCGAGCACGGTGGCGAACATGACGCCCATCCACCAGAAGGCGTCGCCGGTCTCGACCTGCAGCGTGCCCAGGGTGCCCATGACCTGCCCGGCGACGGCGGTGGGGATGAGGCCTTTGAGCATGTCGAGGAAGAAGCAGATGAAGAAGTAGGGTCGACCGAGGACGCGCCCGAGGTTGGTGGCGCCGATGTTGCCCGAGCCGTGCTTTCGGATATCGATGCCCTTGATGCGCGCGATGAGGTACCCGAAGGGGATCGAGCCGCAGAGGAATGCGAAGGGGATGAAGAGGAGCCAGTTCATGGACGAGTGAGCATAGGGGTGCTCAGTCCACGAATCGTTCGCGGAGCGCGGTGACGATGTTGGAGAACACCTGGGATTCGGTGCCCCTTGCGTCGATGCCGAGGTAGCGTTGGCGTTGCGGGTCGCCCGCGATCAGTGCCTGATAGCCCTCGCGGACGCGCTTGTGGAACGCGGCGCCCTTGGCCTCCATGCGGTCGAGCAGCGGGTTGAGGCGTGAGGCGGCGGTCTCCTGATCGACGTCGAAGATGAGGGTGGAATCCGGGGTGACGCCCTGCATGGCGATGCGGGCTGCCTGCTCGATCTCGCTGAAGGGGATGCCGCCGGCCGAGCCCTGATAGGCGTAGGTGGAGGAGACGAAGCGGTCGGCGACGACGAGGTCGCCCCGCTCGAGCGCGGGTGCGATGACCTGCTCGCAGAGCTGGGCGCGGGAGGCCATATAGAGCAGCATCTCGCAGCGGAGGCTCATCTCCTCGCGGTCGAGGTGCTCGAGGAGCGCGTCGCGGATCTTCTCGCCGATCTCGGTTCCGCCCGGCTCGCGGACTTCCTGGACCTTGAGGCCCGCTGCCTTCGCGGCCTTGAGGAACATCTTGAGCTGGGTGCTTTTGCCAGAGCCGTCGGGCCCGTCGAAGACGAGGAACTTGCCCGGGAGCGCGCCGATCACGTCGCCCGGCAGCGTGGGCGCGTCGGCGTCTGTTCTGAATGGCTTTGGCTCGCTCATGGGTGCACGCTGTTTGGTTTCAATGCTCACGGTTCTGAGTGTAGCGTCTCTCGCGCGTCGTGCAGGCGTTCGCGCCAGGGACTTCCACCCAGTTCTGGATCGATGAGCTGGAGGCGTGCGAGGTGGCGTCGCGCTTCCGTCTTGTCTGCGGCGTTGCCGTGCTCCGCGACTGATTCGAGGATGAGCGCCCATGATTGCCAGTAGGTGCTGGAATAGTTGGCGTTGGCGTCGCTGCGTGCGATCAGCTCGCGCAGCTCGGCGAATGCGGCCTGGGTCTGGTCGAGTCGCAGGAGCGTCTGGGCGCGGAGCATGCGGAGCTCCTCGCTGGGCTCGCCGCTGGATTCCGCCTGCTTGATGAGGGTGTCGATGTTGCCCAGCGCGCCCTGGGGGTCGTGGAGCGAGGCGCTGATCGCGCTGCGCTTTGTCCACAAGTCCACGCTCGGGAGCCCGAATCGCTTGGCGGCGAGCTGCATCCTGCGTTCGAGCCCGCTGCGGACCTGCGGGTCGTTGTAGCGATCGAGCATGCCCATGACGGTCTGCTCGTAGAGCTCGCCGGCGAGGACGCCCTCGCGGGTCTCGGGGCGGATCGGGTCGAGGGTGTCGAGGCGTGCGAAGTCCTCGCGGAGCTCGGCGAGCTTGAGCCGCCAGAGGTCGATGGCGGGGGACTCGGGGAAGGTCTCGATCGCGAGCGCGAGGCGGTCGGTGAGCGCGTCGTGCTCGTGCTCGCTGGTTGATCCGATGGCGCTGCTGATGGCGCCGAGCGCGCGTGGGTCGGCCGGGTGCTCGCGGGCGAGTCGCGTGAGGGCGGCGTTGGATTTCTCGATCGTGTCGGTAACGCCGATTGCGCGTCCGAGCACGCCGATCTGCCAGAGCGTTTCGGGGTGAGCCGGGGCGGCGTCGGGGTCGTTGGCGACGCGGTCATAGAGCGCGAGCGCACGCTCGCGGGTCGCGATGGAGCGTGAGAGGGCGTGGGCCGCGGCCATCAGGACGGTCGTGGGTGTGGGGTCCCGCGGGGGTGCGTGGGTCTCGTAGATCAGGGCGAGGCGCTGGTCGATGTAGTCGACGATCTCCTGGGATTCGTGTGCGGCATCGCGGACGCGGAGCATGGGGGCCCAGGCGTTGGCGGCCTCGCGGTTGAGGCGGGCGATGGTGACGCCCTCACGGAGCAGGAGGCCCCAGAGTGCGTCGATATTGCCTGTGGGCGTGGTGAAGGGTGGCTGCGCGGCGATGGCGCTGAGGGTGTCGGGCTCCTCACCGATCGAGACGAGCGCGAGCAGCGCCTGGGCGCGGGTCAGGGCGTCGAGCTCGAGTTCATCGCTGAGCTCGATGAGTTCACGCAGACGCTGGGCGGCCTGTGCACGCTCGCCGAGCGCATCGCGCGCGAGGGCGACGGTGATGATGCGCTGCGCGTCGGTCGCTGGGTCGGTGTACATGACGGGGCCGAGGGCCTGTGTGATGGATCGCAGCGCGGGCTCGGGCTCGCGCAGCGCGTCGGCTTTGTGGAGCGCGAGTGTGGCCTGCGCCCAGAGCAGATCGGCGCGTCCGTCCTGCTCGCGCAGCGGGGCGGTGAGCGATCGCACGGCTTGTGCGGCGTCGGTGACGCTCATGCGCTGCGAGCGGTCGGCGACGCTGGTGAGCACGCTCTGTGTGGTGCCGGACTGGGCCAGCTCGCCCCATATCTGCGCGGCGGTGGCGATGCGCTGCTCGTCGCTGGCGCCGATCGAGCGTTCGGCGATGCGTTGCGGCTCGTCGCTGGAGACAAGGTCCTCGTAGCGGACGACCTTGTAGTCATCGACGCCGTCGCCGTGGAGCGTGCCGATGGCGTTCATGATGCCGGTCGGGTCCTCGTCGAGGAGCTGTACGCACTTGATGACGGTGGATCGTTGCCCGCTGATGGGGTTCTGCGGGTTGAGCGCGTTGAGGGTCTGGAGGATCTCGCGTTGGCCCTGTGCCCATCCCATCTCGGTGCGCTGGATGGAGCGTGTGATGAGCAGGACGAGGTCGGGCTTGAGGGCGAGCGCACCCTTGAGGCCTTCGAGCGGGTTGGATCGACCTCGGGCGGAGACGGAGTCGAGCCAGTCCGCGACGGCCTGCTTGTGCTGTGGCGTTGCTCGGGCGAGCTTTTCGCTGTTGATGGGGGCGAGGGTGTAGGCGGAGTCGTCGGATTCGCGGAAGAGGACGACCTGGAAGCGCTGGGTGGGGCTCAGTCGGTCGATGGAGCGCATGAGCTGTCTCTGCAGGTAGGCGAAGGAGTTGGCGGTGGCGCCGGAGCCGTCGACCACGTAGACGAGCGTGCGCGCGGCCTTGGACTGCACGCCGGCGAACGCGACGCTGGGCGGGCTGGTGCTCTCGGGCCGGGCGATGGTGCTCGTGGTCTCGCGCATGGCCTCAAGGGTGATGGGGTCCATGGTGGGCGCGGCGCTGGGGCGGTTCCGCTCGAGGGTCTCGGCCTGCGATTCGACCATGTCGGGCAGCTGGGGCGCGCTGGGCAGCGATCGCGCTGGCGCTTCGTTGGCGTTGGGTGGCGCTGGGTCCTGCGTGCGTGTTTCGGGGACGCTGGGCGGCGCGGGGAGCGCGAGCTCGGTGATGGCGACGCGCTGCTCTGGGGCCTGGGCCGCGCTGATCTGCATGCCGATGTAGGCGACGATGGCGAGCAGCAGCGCGTGCACGAGCAGCGAGATGCCGGGCGGCACGGTCCATCTGAGCCAGGAGCGGTTCATCACTCCATCGTAGTGGTTGAGGGGCGGGTCGGTTCAGGATTCGGCGGGTGAGCGGTCAAACTCGCTCCGCTGGGCGGTGGCGGGGTTCATGGGCGCTTTTCGCTGGCCCTTGGGCGCGGCCTTGGGGTCGCCGTGGAGGTAGGGGTCTCGGGAGTGGGGCGAGAAGAAGAGGCGGTCGAGCCCGATGGCGCCGCTGCCGAGGAAGACCACGGCGAGCGACATGGTGGCCAGCGCGAGCTGCCAGAAGAGCTGGCCGTAGGCGACGGGCGAGAAGAGGTCGTCGGCACGGGGGATGAAGCCGAGGATCGCGTCGTTGGTGTGCAGCGCGGCGGGGCCGAACTGGGTCATCCACATGGCGACGAGCATGACGAAGAACGTGCTGAAGGCGCTCAGGCGGGTGAGGAGCCCGAGGATCAGGAAGCCGCCGGCCACGAGCTCGGTGATGGCGGCGCACCACGCGAGGACCTTGGGCCATGGGCGGTTGGCGAGCTTGGCGGGCATGATCGGGGTGATGGGCTGCGAGTCGGCGGTGAGGCCTGGGTCGGCGGCCTTGGAGATCATGAGGGCGATGGAGTAGACGCGCTGGCACTCGACGGGCTCGGGGAAGTCGCTGGCGCTGCGGTCGGCGGTGGTGTTCTGGACGCGTGTCCAGCGGGTGCCCTGGGTGATGGCGCGCCCGATGGTGTTGCCGCTGGTGTTGGGTGGGGTGTTTGCGTCTGGGTCGTCGCTTGTGGGCTGCTCGGGGGTTTCAGCGGGTGGTGTGGTGTTTGCCGGCGGGTTGTCCACGGCATTGTTGAGGCGCTCGATGATCTCGCTGGCCTGATTCTCAAGGTTGGGGTCTTCGAGATCGGGGTTCTCGGTGTCCGGGTCCGCAGGGGACGGGTCGGTGGTCACCGGCGGGTCCTGGGGGAGCGGTTCGATGAGCTCGTCGGTATCGGTTTCGGTGGGGGCGGGTGCGGCTTCGATGACGTTGAGGTCGATCCCGAGGTTGGCGAGGCGCGCGGCGTCGTCGCCGGAGACCTGCATGGTCCCCATCAGCTTGCCCGTTCCCGCCCATATGAAGGTGATCCCGAGGACGAGTCTCAGGAAGAAGGACGGCAGTGTGAGTGCGATCGAGTCGCGCAGGCGCATGTTCGATACCTCTCGGGGGTTCAACGGCTTCGGATCGTCCCAAGTACATACAGCATACAGGGTTCTTGGAATCCACGCCGATCTCATTTCAGATCGGCGATGCGCGTTCAACTCCACCAATCATGCGGTCTGGGGCCCATATTCCGCCTCTGGGGCGACCTGAAAGCGGACGCGTGCGTATGGTTGAGCGGGTCGCTGCCGACCCTGAAACGCGGATGTGGCGGAACTGGCAGACGCGCTGGATTTAGGTTCCAGTGGGGCAACCCGTGCAGGTTCGATTCCTGTCATCCGCATTCCCTGAGCCCTGGGAGGACATGATGCGCATCGCCGTTTTGTCACTTTTCGCGGCTGGTGCGGCTCTGGCCTCCCAGCCGACGCTCACGACCGAGGATCTGCGGCTCGATCGGTCGAGCATCGATCGGATCGAGGAGGCGTTGCCGACGGTCACGGTTGATCGCGACGACTTCTTGATCGATCGCAGCTGCATCGTGCGGATCCCCGCCGGGTTGGTCATCGAGGATGCGAACGGTGACGGCGTGATCCATGTCGTGGCGGACGGTGTGGTGGTGATGTTCGAGGAAGGATCGGTCCTGCGGGGTCGGGGCGGCATCGACGCGTGGCTTTCGCGCGCCACGCAGAATGGCGATGGCTGGGACACGCTCACGGGTACGGGCATCGTTGTTGATGGTCGCGAGGGTGTCGAGATTCATCACGCGAACATCCGGGGCTACCGCAACGGGATCGTCGCGACCGATGCGCCGGGCTTGGTTGTCAGGGATACCGAGCTGGTTGACATGTACCGCCATCGCCTGACCTCCACGGCCACACGCGAAGGCAGCGGCGACTGGCTGTATCCGCACAACAACGACGACAACGAGTGGCTGACAAGCTACGGCGCGGCGATCTGGGCCGAGCGCTGCCACGGTGCGCACTTCGAGGGCGTGCGTGTGCGGCGCGGGCAGAACGGGATCATTCTTGACAACACCAACGGCGCAACGGTGACGAAGAACGACTGCTCGTTCCTCAGCGGCTGGGGGCTGGCGATGTGGCGGGCGTCGCAGAACACGATCAGTGAAAACCGGTTTGATTTCTGTGTGCGCGGGCACGTGGAGGGTGTGTATAACCGTGGGCAGGACTCGGCGGGCATCCTGATGTTCGAGGCGTGCACGGAGAACACGGTCGTGCGGAACTCCTGCACGCACAGCGGTGATGGGATCTTTGGCTTCGGTGGAAACGACGCGGTGAAGACGGTGACCGAAGGGGCGTGGGGGAACGCGAATAATCGATTTTCATCGAACGATCTCTCATTCTCGCCGGCCCACGGGCTGGAAATGACCTTCAGCGAGGGGAATCGGGTCCAGGGGAATCTGTTTGAGGGCAACGCGATTTGCGGGATTTGGGGCGGGTACTCGCAGGGATTTGAGATCGCGTTCAATGACTTCATCACCAACGGCGGCATGGCGTACGGTCAAGAACGCGGCGGGATCAACATCGAGCACGGGGCGGACCATTCGATCTTCGATAACGAGTTCATCAACAACAAGGTTGGCGTGCGTCTCTGGTGGGATCATGACGAATCGCTGCTATCCCAAGCCGGTGTTTACGATCGATACAAGGGCGTGACCGGGAACAAGATTTTCAATAACTCATTCGTAATGAATGACAATCATCCTTTCCGCGCTGGTACGACCCTTGTGGGGGTCGAAGTGCTGGACATCGGCGGGGCAGTTGGTTTTGAAGGTCCCCGAGTTGGTGTGAACACCTTCGCGGCGGATCAGAACCGATGGGCGATCGATTCAAACCTGGCTGAGCGATACCAAGTTGATGATGGAATCGAAGTTCTGAGCGACGTGAAATGGCCAGCGGGGAACTGGAGGATCAGCCCACCGCCTGAACGAATCTCGCCTTCCGGTCGTCGTTGGATCGTCTGTGACGAGTGGGGGCCTTGGGACTTTGAGTTGCCGCTGTTGCGTGAGCACTCCCGGTCGGGCAGCGCGGATCACTTCGAACTGTATCAGCCGGTCGGCAACGAACTGACGATGCGCGTGACGATCAACGGCGCGAAGGCCGAGATCATCGAGCCGGATTCGGATGAGGGCTGGAGACCGTGGAGACTCAGGGTTTCGCCCATCGGGCAGTCACCGATCAGTTCGTACTCCGGCACCGTGCACATCGGGGACGACTGGTCTCGTCCGATCTCCGGCCGCTTCATCAGCACCACGTGGAACGCCAAATGCTGGGCGTGGGAGAACGATCCGCTTGTCGATCTTGAGGCTTGGCGGGCCGAGGCGGAGGGTGTTGAGTTCACGGCCATCGATCAACTCGACCTGCCGTTCGGCTACAACGGGCCGTCGCGTGTGAACCATGCGCTGACGGTGAGCGAGCGTGACCGGTTTGGCATGATTGCCGAGACGGAGATTGCGCTGCCGTTGGGCAGATGGAAGCTCTCCACGCTCAGCGACGACGGCATCCGGGTGTTTGTCAACGGCGAGGTGGTCATCGAGCGGTGGGACATCCATGGGCCGACGCCGGACGAGGTGGTGTTCGAGGTTGGCGGCGAGGAGGCGACGCGCATCCGGGTGGAGTACTTTGAGCACAGCGGGTACGCGACGCTGGGGCTGGACTTGCAGGCGGTTGAGTAAAAGAAAGAGCACCCGACGCGCGGGGCGACGGGTGCTCGATGGGGTATCACGTTGCGGTAACGCGCTTACGGGCAGCCGGCGTTGTAGACGCTGAGGAATGTCGAGACGTCGAAGAAGTTGAACTCGCCGTCGCTGTTGAAGTCGGCCGCGGGGTCGGCGCTGTTGTAGGCGCTGAGGAACGCGGAGACGTCGAAGAAGTTCAGTGTGCCGAAGGGCTCGGCGAGGTCGGCGCCGTTGCAGCCCGCGTCGACATCCTCGCATGAGCGCTGCTCGAGGCGGATGTCGTCGACGCCCGCTTCGACGATCGAGCCATCGCCGACGTCGGAGACGTTGAAGCGGATGCGGAACTGGGTGGAGGGGCTGGCGAAGATCGAGTCCACGTCGTACTCGTAGTTCACCCAGCCGCCGCCGGTGTTGGGGTCGCCCGGGCCGAGGTCGAGGATGGTGGTCCACGATCCGCCGTTGTTGTTGGATGCCTGGACGGTCATGCTGTCGTCGACGGCGCTGTTCCCGGCGTTGTTGTACCAGAGTGCGAAGCTGAGCGTCATGTTGCCGGCGCTGGCGTCGAGCGCGGGCGAGGTGAGCGTGGTTGTGCCGTTGTCGACGTCGGAGTTGTCGTCCTCGTTGTCGGTCAGCCATGCCCGGCCCGAGCCGTCGGCGTCAGATGGCGGGTCGGCGCGATCGCCGCCGCCGACGGGCACGCCGCGGTCCCACTGGCCGTCGCCCGCGTCGCCGCTGACGCTCCAGCCGGTGTTGGTTTCGGCGTTATCCGCGAAGACGGTGTCGATGTCGGAGACGACCGACGCTGTGAGGGGGTTGCTCGTGGCGTCGCTTGGGAATGTGGCGGTCGCGCCGTTGGAGCTCTCGGCCTGGAAGTAGTAGCTGATGTCATCGCCGCAGGGCACGACGGGCATGGTCGCCGAGTAGGTTCCGTCGCCGTTGTCGCTCATGGCGATAGGCTGGTAGCCGCTGCCGGTGTCGAGCATGAGCGAGACGCTCGCGACGTCGACGCCCTCGCGGGTGACGGTCTTGGCGGTGAGGACCTCGCCGCCGGCGGGGTTGACGACCGAAGGGAGATCGCCCTCGCTGGAGACGGCGATCTGCAGCGGTGTGGCGTCGACGCGGACGATGAAGAGCCCGCGCTCGATGTCGGAGATGATGATGTTGCCTGAGGGGAAGAAGGGGTAGCTCGACCACGCACCGTTGAAGGAAGCGTCGTTCCCGCCCGGGAACGTGTCGATCCAGGCGACCTCGACGGGGTTCTCGGGGTCGAGGTTGTCGAACACGCGGAGCCCGGACTGGTAGTTGGCCTGGAAGACGAAGTCGTCGTTGATGTAGAGGTTGTGGTCGACCGCGGGGAGCCCGGTGGTGTAGGTCCCGACGAAAAACGGATTCTGCGGGTCCTCGATGTTGATCACGCGGGTGGTGGTGACGGAGACGCTCGAGCCCTCATCGAGCTCGTCGTTGAGGTAGAGGTACTTCTGGTCGGGCGTGACCCAGACCTGGTGGGCGTAGCCGGAGCTCGGGTAGAAGAGCGTCGCGAGGGTCTGCGTGTTGTTGGGGTTGGTGACGTCGACGATCCGGAGCCCGGTCTCGGAGAAGCCGCCTGAGAAGCCGCCGGCACAGAAGGCGAGCTCGCGCCCGGCCAGGGCGCCGGAGTTCCATGTGAGGACCTGTGCGTCGTGGACGTACATGTTGGTCCAGCCGCCGTCGAGCTGGGGGAGCTCGGGGTTGGAGATGTCGATGTGGACGAGCCCGCCGTTGCCGATGTTGGCGCCGACGACCCAGAGCGAGCCGGTGTCTTCGTTGGTGACGATGTTGTGCGTGGTGGAGTAGCCGCCGCTCTGCCAGTTGCGGACGAGGCGGACGTTGCCGTTGTCGATATCGGAGAGGTCCATGACCTGGATGCCCGATCCGCCCTCGGAGACGCCGTATGCGTAATCGCCGACAACCTTGACGTCGTGCCAGAGCGAGCTGGGCCCTGAGACGGTGTCGACGATGACGGGGTTTGTGGGGTTGGTGATCTCGACGAAGCCGTAGCCACCCTCGAGCCCCATGATGGCGTACTCGCGCCCGCTCTGGGAGACATAGCCCCAGCAGTCGTTGCCGGAGCCCGTGTTGACGCCGGGGAAGTTGTTGAGCGGGATCTGCGCGAGCAGGGTGATGTTGTGGGCGGCGTATGGGCCTGAGCGTTGCCCGTTGTAGGAGTAGATCGGGCCCTTGACGGCGGGCTGGCGGTCGAGCAGCTTGCGCACATCATCGTCGTGAGCGGTGGCGATCGACCCTGCGCTGATGGCGAGTGCCAGACCCAGGCCGGTGCCAAGACGGACAGCGTTCCACGAACCGTGTTGAAGACCCATCGGGCGTCCTTTCGTTCTGTATCGTTCAGCCGCGAGAACCGGGCTGAGGTATCTCGGGGGCTCATGCGCACACACGCCCCTTGCTCGAGTGAGCATCAGACTATTCGAGAATTCCTGGTTAGGGGTTGCCAAATTCCAGATTCCCTTGTGCGAAATTGGCGAGGGGGTATGATTCTGGCTATGAGACCTTCGTTGAGGACGCTTGTTTGGGTGCTGGTCGCGGCGATTCTGCCCGTGAATCCGGCTTTTTCGCAGTCGGGATCGTCTGGGGCGGGGTCGGCGCGCGTGCCATCGTTGCTCCTCGTCGAGGACCGTCAGCACCCGCGTGTGACGATCTCCTGGATCGCTGACGGCGAGGCGCAGCGGTACACGATGACCATGCCCTACACGGCCCCGGTGGGCGGTGAGCAGCTCGGCGAGTCGAACGCGCTGGCGTACGCCACGCTGGGCGGCACACGGATCGAGACCGGGGCCGGGCACCCGAAGGGCGCGGTGGTTCGGGTGGGTCTGACCAAGTCGGACAACGCGAAGGCGTTCTTCCGGGGCATCGACCCGTTCACGGAGGTGTCGATCGAGATCTCCGGCGTGCGCTTCAATCAGCCCGTGAAGTATCACGATGGGACCGCCATGATGCACCTCAAGTACGCGTTGTCGGACCTCAAGGCGTGCGAGCTGCCCGGGACGGCGCGGAATCAGTATCTGCTGTCCGACCCTGACGACACGCTGGGCGGGCGAGTGCAGCGTGGGGTGAACGCGACGCCCGGCGCACTCGACGGCGGCGAGGGGCGGGGCGATGTGGAGGTGATCGTTCAGCCCGATGATCCAACGCTCGTCGATTTCCGCATCCGTGTGCCATACGGGCTGCTGCGCCATCTGCAGGATCCGTGGGTCTCCGAGCTGCCTGGCACGTTCTTTGAGCCGATCCATCTGCACGCGGAGGCGGAGATGATCCCGGTGGACGCTGAGCCAATCGTGCGCGAGCCGATCCCGCTCGAGATCAACGATCCGGATCGTGACGTGCCGGGCGATGAGTGATACGCTGGTGGCATGAGCACACTGAGCAACAACGACCGGCTGGCGCTCGATGCCGCGTATGAGCAGGCGATCAAATCGCGCGACGAGGGGGGGATCCCGATCGGTTCGGCGCTGATCGACCCGGCTGGCAGGATCGTCGCCCGCGGGCACAACGAGCGCGTGCAGTCCGGCGATTCGACGGCTCACGCCGAGACGGTGTGCATCCGCAACGCGGGGCGGCGTCGGGATTGGCACACGCTCACGCTGGCATCCACGCTCTCGCCGTGCGCGATGTGCACGGGGACGGCGATCCTGCACCGTATCCCGCGTGTGGTGATCGGAGAGCACGAGACGTTCCTTGGGCGCGAGGACTGGATGGCGCAGGAGGGCGTGGAGATCGTGCTCGCGAACGATCCGCGGTGCGTAGAGCTGATGGAGCGGTTTATTGCTCAGCACCCGGAGCTCTGGGACGAGGACATCGGCGTGCCGCCGGCGGAGTGATAGTTATTCCACTGTGCCGTACATGCGGTCGCCCGCGTCGCCCAGGCCCGGGAGGATGAAGCCGTTCTCGTCGATGCGGTCGTCGAGCGCGGCGGCGTAGATCTTGACGTCCGGGTGCTCTCGGCGCATGCGTTCGATACCCTCAGGTGAGGCGACGAGGCAGATCATGCGGATGTCGCTGGCGCCGGCCTGTCGGAGCATTTTGAGCGCGGCAGCCGCGCTGCCACCGGTCGCGAGCATGGGGTCGACGAGGATCACGGGCCCGTCGTCGAGGTCGCGTGGGAGCTTGTTGAGGTAGGCGGTGGGTTCGAGCGTGCGTTCGTCGCGTGCGAGCCCGAGGTGCCCGACGCGTGCCTCGGGCATGACCTCGAGGATGCCGTCGATCATGCCGAGCCCGGCGCGGAGCACGGGGACGATGGTGATGGCGCCGGCGAGGACCCTGCAGCGGGTCTGCATCATGGGTGTCTCGATGGTCTGCTCGCGTGTGGGGAGCTCGCGTGTGACCTCGTAGACCATGAGCCCGGCGATCTGGGAGAGGGCCGCGCGGAATGAGCGGTGGCCTGTGTTTCGGTCGCGGATGCTCGCGAGCTTGTGCGCGATCAGCGGGTGATCGAAGACGACGACGCCGGTCTCGTGTTGCGTGGGCATGGGGACAGTGTACCGCGCCGTGGTGGGTGCGCATGAAAAATCCCCGCCCGTTGCCGGGCGGGGATTGAACAAACAGATGTGTAAGAGATCATGCCCGTTTGGGCGTGATCAGATTACGGGCAGCCGGCGTTGAACGCGTTGAGGAACGCGCTGACGTCGAAGAAGTCGAAGACGCCGTTGTCGTCGAAGTCAGCGATGGGATCCTGCGCGTTGAACGCGTTGAGGAATGCGCTGACGTCGAAGAAGTCGAGCACGTTGTCACCGGTGAGGTCGGCCGGGCAGCTGACGCCGCCGGGGACCTGGACGTTCGCGGTGAGCTGGACGGCGGGTGCCTTCCACATGCCAACGGTCACTTCGCCGTCGACCGGAGCTGCGTCCGAGACGAAGGAGAAGTTGTACATGGTGCCCCAGCGGATCGCGTTGGCGTTGGTGTTGCCGATGAACGGCTCGCATGCCCAGCTGATCGAGTTTGCGCCCTCAACGGGGACCCAGTCTGCACCGCTGATGTTCTCGTCAGGACCGTCGTGGTAGTCGACGTCGCTGAAGAAGTAATCCGAGATCGATCCAGCGGCGGGAACCGAGAACGAGCCGACGTTGAGGTCGGAGTTCTGGTTGTGGACCGCGTAGTCGTAGCGGTAGGTGCCGTCGCCGAGGTCGGTGACCTTGCAGGCGACGTGGAGGAGCCCTTCATCGGGAACGGGGACTTCAACGACCTCGACGGAGTTGTCGGGGTTGTTGGGGCCGTTGCCGTGGTCCTGCCATGCGTAGATGGCTGCACGCTCGCGGAAGGTGGCGCCGGTGGTGCCTGCGGAACCGCTGCTCTGAACGTTCATGCGCTCGTAGCTGGCGTTGTTCCAGTTCACGGGGCGGCCGGTATCGGGATCGATGTAGGGCGTGCCGTTGGCCTGGATCTCGTCCTTGATGACGTACTGGCCTTCAACGAAGAACTGAGCGCCGGTATCGGGCATCTCGGCCGCGGGGACCTGGATGCGCTTGAAGATCGAGTTTCCGCTCTGGTTGATCGTGGTGAAGGGGTAGACGAACTGGCCGTTGAACGCGTTGATCTCGGAGCGCGGACCGAGACCGGTCTGGCCGCCGTTGAGACCTGCGCCGTAGGGGTCCGAGCAACCCGGGCCGAGGGCCGAGAAGGTGCCGCCCGATCCACAGCCGAAGCCGCAGGCGTTGCCCTGGAGCGACGCGAAGGAGTGCTTCACGAAGGTGACGCCAAGCTGGGTGAGGCGGCCGTCGTCGAGCTTGTAGATGGTGCAGGAGATGACCGGGTGGCGCGGGGTGCCATCGACCCAGTCAAGGTTCACGGTACCGGCGTTACACGCGGTGGTACCGACTGCGTAGGCGCGAACATCGCCCACCACGCCGTAGTGGTTGACGTCGTCGAGCGAGCCACAGATTACGTCGGGAACTGCGGCGGCTACACCACAGCTCGCAGCGAGTGCTGCAATAGCTGAAATTCGGAACATCGTGTTTGTCCTCCAGAAATGGGGTTTTTGATACTTCTCACAGGTTAACAGGCGTTTGGTGCACCTGCCAAGTGAAAAGCCGCGAAATCTAAAAGGTTTATCCCAGAATATTTCCCGAACATCCGTTCCGCTGTCCCGATTCCTCGACCTCAGACCCAAGAACCGCCCGGGATCGACCATACCCTTGATCGTGTCAGAAGCCAAAACACATAACGCGCTGCAGATTTCCGGACTCACTCACCGCTATACGGCTGGCCAGACGCCGGTCATCGACATCGCGGAGCTCGCTGTCCGCCCGGGTGAGCAGCTGGTCCTGACGGGGTCGTCAGGATCGGGAAAATCGACCCTGCTGCACCTGATCGCCGGGCTGATGGACCCCGCGGAGGGCAGCGTTCGCATCGATGGGACAGATATCCACAGTCTGCACGGGCACGCGCGGGATCGATTCCGGGGGCGGGCCATCGGGATGGTCTTCCAGACGCACCACCTCTTGCACGGCTTCAGCGCGGAAGAGAACGTGATGGCGGCGCTGATGTTCTCGGATATCCCCCGAGGCTCGCACCGGGCACGGGCTCGCACGCTGCTGGACACGCTGGGGATCCCGACACCGACGCAGCGCGTGGAAAAGCTGAGCGTGGGGCAGCAGCAGCGGGTCGCGATTGCGCGGGCGCTGGCGTGCGATCCGGTGCTTGTGCTGGCCGACGAGCCGACGGCTTCGCTCGATCCAGAGAACGCGGACGTGGCGTTGGATCTGCTGCAGCAGGCGTGCCGCTCATCGGGTGCGGCGCTGCTGTGCGTGACCCACGATCGCCGGTTTATTGATCGCTTCGATCTTGCGGAGCACCTGAACGCTCCGCACGAGCAACTCCAGGCCGCGTTGGAGGATGCGTGATGTCCATGAGTGACTGGAACATCGTGACGCGCTCGATGCGTTCGCGCCTCTTCTCGAGTGTGGTGACCGTGCTGAGTGTCGCGATCGCGGTGGGGCTGGTGACGCTGCTCGTCTCGATGCGGAACGCGGGCGAGAACAGCTTCAAGCGGGGCACGGGCAACGTGCAGATGCTGATTTCCAAGGAGCCGGGCCCGCTGCCGAGCGTGCTCAACTCGATGTTCTACGCCGAGGCGCCGGGCAACCCGATCACGTGGGCGCAGTATCTGGAGCTGAAGCGTTCGTACCCGTTCGCGTGGACCGTTCCTACGCAGCTCGGTGATTCGTATCAGGACGCGCCGGTGATGAGCACGGACGCCTCGTTCTTCGAGTCGTTCCAGCCGGCGCAGGGCGTGGAGTGGGTGGTCGGTTCGGGCAGGCATTTCGACGCGCCCTTCGAGATCGTGCTGGGCAGCGACGCGGCTTCGCGGCTGGGGCTTGGTCTTGGCGACACGGTGGCGCTGGAGCACGGCGCCCCGCGCACGCAGGGCGGGCATACGCACGATGAGTTCAGCTTTGAGGTGGTTGGCGTCCTCGAGGCCACGGGGACCGCCCACGACCGGGCGATGTTCACGTCGCTCGAGTCGTCCTGGATTTTGCACGCGCACGATCGGCGTGAGGCGATCTTCGGGCACGGCATCGTGACCACGATCGATGACCTGATCGACGAGGACATGAAGATCACGGCGGTCTACGCGTCGCTCGGCGAGCGGAAGGCCGCGCTCGTTCAGGTGCTCTCCGCGCTGCGCCGCGATCCGGACTGGACCGTGGCCAACCCGTCGGACACGGTGGGCGGCTTGTTCTCGATCGTGTCGAACATCGACCAGGTGCTGCTGGCGATGACGATCGCGGTCATGCTCTCCTCGGGCGTGTCGATCCTGCTCGCGCTGTACAACTCGATGGAGCAGCGTCGCAAGCAGATCGCGGTGATCCGTGTGCTGGGCGCATCACGCAAGCGGGTGTTCGGGATGGTGCTTACCGAGAGCGCGATCATCGGCTTGCTTGGCGGCGTGGTCGGTATTGTGCTGGCGATCTGCTGTGGTATGCTCGTGACGAGCGTGCTCGCGCAGCGGGTCGGGATCGTGGTCGAGCCCGCGCTGCCGCTCGACGGGTACCTGTTCATTGTGCTCGCGAGCGTCGCGTTGTCGTGCGTGGCGGGCGCGATCCCGGCGGTCGTCGCGTATCGCACGAGTGTCGTGCGGGCGCTGCGCCCTTCGATGTAACGGTGGAAGGAAGTATTCTGCATGCGTTGGTTCTGGCTCTTCATCTTCTCGCTCTGCGTGCTCACCGGGGTGCTCTATGCCCAGCGTGTCAGCGCGGAGCGTGCGGAGCAGGCCCGCCTGCAGGCGGAGGAGGACGCCGCGCGGAACGCGGCGCCGTCGCGGCGCCCGCGAGATCGCCAGCGATCGACTCAACGAGAGTCGGCGCCGTCGACCGATGGTGATCCGGCGACGACCGCGCAGCCAGAAGCGGACGCGGTGATCGATGAGGAGCCGCGGCCATCCGAGCCCGATGTGTCGGCGACGGAACTCGCCGAGACCGACACCGAGCTTGTGCCAGAAACCGACCGGGTCGCGAAAGAAGATGCGGGTGGGCCGGCGTTCCGGGTCGATGGGTTGCTGGAAACAATCAATGAGCTGGGCGAGCAGCTCCCGGAGCAGGTACGCAAGCAGCAACCGTCGACGGAGATCAGGCCCGCCCAGGCGCAGGCAGAATCACGCCCGGTGGACGAGCCCGATCCGGCCCCGGTGGGCGAGATCGTGATCGACCTGCCCGAGGACGCGTCGCCAGCTGAGCCCGAGCCCGGGTACGAGCAGCGCGCGGACGGGTCGTTCCGTGTCATCTCGGCGAACGCGTGGGTGCAGGGTGCGGGGACGCCATCCGAGCCGTACGTGCTGAGCTGGGACGTGCTCAAGTCCATCGAGAAGCAGTACGACCCGAGGAACGGCAAGGATACGATCCCGGACTGGCTTGATCTGCTCGAAGGCAAGGTCGTCCAGATCGAGGGCAACACGCTGGTGCCGGTTGTGGCCTCGACGACGCGTGAGCTGCTGGTGATGCAGAACCCGTGGGACGGCTGCTGCATCGGCGTGCCGCCCACGCCGTACGACGCGGTCGAGGTCTCGCTGAACCATGACGTGGACTTTGGGAACTCCGCGGTCGGCTTCGGCTCGGTGCAGGGCACGTTCTACGTCGATCCCTACGTCGTCGACGGGTGGGTGCTGGGCGTGTACATCATCGAAGACGCCACCTACCGCTCGGGCGAGGGCGTCGTGTTTCCAGAGTTCTGAACGCCGGCACGTGACAGAGTGGGATGATGAAAAAAGCCCTCGGTAGATGCCGAGGGCTTGATCTTTGTCAGAGGTCTATTGCTTAATCGTCGTCGTCGTCATCGACCAGCGGGCCGAGTGTTTCGGGCTCGGGCTCTGGTGCGCTCTTGCACGAGAGGAGCACGATGGCGCCGCCGATGGCCGAGAGCGCGGACGCGACGAGGATCGCGAGCTTGGCGTGCTCGAGGTGCGACTGCGAGTTGGCGTAGGCGAGGTTCGCGATGAAGATGGCCATGGTGAAGCCGATGCCGCCGAGCATGCCTGCGCCGAGGATGTGTCGCCACGAGACGCCGCGCGGGAGCGAAGCGACCTTGATGACGCACGCGAACCAGCAGAGCAGGATGATGCCCAGCGGCTTGCCGACGAAGAGGCCGAGGATGATGCCGATGGCGGCGGGGTCGCTGAGGTTCTCGCCGATGCCGCCGTGGATCTCGATGCCGGCGTTGGCGAGCGCGAAGATCGGGATGATGACGAACGCGGCCCACGGGTGCAGGACGTACTCGATGCGGTGCAGGGGAGGCAGCACCTGTCGGGCGTTCTTGATGATGGCGTTGACCGATGCGCGACGCACGGACGACTGCTTGACGTCGAACTCGGGATCGTCGTGCGCGTTCTCGAAGACGTCGAGCGCCTTGCGGGTCGAGAACACGAAGTTGATGGCGTTGACGCGTGCGTGCGCCGGGATGGTGAGCGCGAGCAGCACACCGGCGATGGTGGCGTGCACGCCGGACATGTACACGAAGTACCAGAGCGGGAGGCCGAGCACGAGGTAGAGCGTGATCCAGCGTACGCGCAGCAGGTTCATGAAGGCGAGGATGCCGATGACGATGCCCGCGTAGCCCAGGTACTCGAGCGCGAGGTTTTCCGTGTAGAAGACGGCGATGACGATGAGGGCGCCGAGGTCGTCGACGATCGCGAGCGATGTCAGGAAGACCTTGAGCGAGTTGGGGATGCGTGAGCCGAGCATCGCGAGGATGCCGACGGCGAACGCGATGTCGGTGGCCATGGGGATCCCCCAGCCGCCGATGGTTTCCTTGCCCGCGTTGAACGCGACGAAGATGAGGGCCGGGCCGATCATGCCGCCGAGCGCGCCGAAGATCGGGAGCGCGGCTCGCTTGGGCGAGGCGAGCTCGCCCACGAGGATCTCACGCTTGATCTCCAGCCCGACAACGAGGAAGAAGATCGCCATGAGCAGGTCGTTGATCCAGTGGGCGATCGAGTGGCCCTGCCACCAGTAGGGCTCGTTGGGCAGCTCGTGCCATGCGTGCTTGTCGCCCTTTTCATCGACATGCCCCTCATTGTGAGCAGTGTCGGTGAAGGAGAGGTCTTCGACGGCCTGCTCAACGTCCTGCGCGGCTTCTTCGACCGGGTTGTCCGCGTGTTCTTCGGTGTGTTCTTCTGGGTCTTCACCGGCGTGAGCGTCGTGGTGCGCGTCGTCGCCGCCATGGTCGTCGCCGTGCTCCGCGTGATCGTCGTGCCCGCCGTGGGTATCGTGCGGGTTGTCGGCGACGGTGATGCGGATCTCGGTGTCGTTGAAGATCTCTTTGTAGCTGTCGTAATCGTTGTTCGCCCAGATCATCGCGATCGCGGTCATCAGGAGCAGGACGATGCCGCCCGAGCTTGACAGGCTCGCGAAGCGTTCGAACGGGCGCGCGAGGCGCTCGCCGGGTTCGGGGTTCAGGCCGTGCTTCGCGGTAGGGATATGGTGGTCGTCTGACATCGGATCGTCCTTGTTGATGCGTCAGGTGGGGCGCACGCAGACCCGCCACAACAGGGGGGTCGATAACCCAGAGGGTTACGCCTCTGTATCGTGTCGATTCAAGGCGGGAGTTCAGCTTGCGTGCGCGTGTTGGTGTGTTTTGGGTCAGAGAATGGGCGACATTGCTCCGATGCCACAGGGCTGTGGTGATGCAACGCGCAGAATCAGCGCTGGAATGGGTAGAGCCCCTCAAGCCCGAGGATGCTGGTGAGCTCGTCGAGGGCGTCGGTGAGCGATCGGGCCAGCTTGGGGTCGAGGAGCTGATCGGCGCTGAGCTCTTCGGGGTAGCGTTCGTTGATCCACGATTCGAGGCGTTGGCTCAGCTCATCGGTCAGGATGACGCCCTGATGGACGCTGCGGAGTTCCTCGTCGTTGAGCACGACGCGCAGGCGCAGGCACGCGGGGCCGCCGCCGTTTCGCATCGACTCACGCACATCGAGGTAGTGGACCGCGTTGATGGGGTTGTCGTCGGATGCGACCATCTGCTGGACGAACGCGTCGACACGCGGGTTTTCCTGCGATTCGAGCGGCGCGATCAGCGCCATCGAGGCATCGGGGAGCGTGACGATCTGGGAGTTGAACAGGTAGCTCGCGACGGCGTCTTCGAGCGTGAAATCGGTATCGTGGGCCTCGACGAGGACCAGCGGCTCACCCATCGGCGAGGCGATGTCGGTGATGAGCGAGCGCGATGTTGCGAAGGCCTGCTCGTGGTAGAGGAAAACCCGCTCGTTCCCGGTCGCGATGACGTCGTTGTGGAAGACGCCGGCATCGATCGCGTCGGGGTGCTGGCGTGTGTACACAACGCGTGTCGGGTCGAGCTGGTGGAGTCGTGCGATGGCTTCGCAAGCGGCGCGGGTCTGGCGGGATGGGTACTTGCGGGCCCCGCCGGCCGGGTCCTCACGGTCGAAGCCGTAGACGAACATCTCGACGCCGGGCTCGGCGTGTGATGGTGCGAATCGCACGTGGTTGGCGGCCCCCTCGTCGGCGTATCGCATCTGCAGCGGGAGCGGTTCGTGGACGCAGAACGCGTCCTGATCGCTGAAGATCATGCGGAGCATGCGGGTGGTGGTGGGGTGCTCGAGCGATCGGTGATAGTTGGAGATGAGGTTCGCGGGGGTCATGTGGACCCGCCCGTCGGCACAGTCGATGCTGGGCGAGACGGTCGCGGCGTTGGCGGCCCACATGCTGCTGGCGCTCCAGATGGCGGCGAGGAGGGTGGGGTCGCTCTCGTGGGCTTCGCGGAGGATCTTCTCATCGTCGCCGCTGAATCCGATGGCCCGCAACGCCCCGAGGTCCGGTCGCTGTTGGGGGGGGAGAACTCCCTGGGTGAGCCCGAGCGAGCGCAGGGTGTTCATCTTCGCAAGCCCTTGCAGCGCCGCGGCTTTGGGCCTTGAAACGCCTCCCGCGTTAGACGCGGAGGCGATGTTGCCCGGCGAGAGACCGGCGTAGTTGTGCGTCGGGCCGATGAGTCCGTCGAAGTTCACTTCACGAGCATGGGTCATTGCTCAAGCGTAGGACACTCCGCGGCGTGATCCTGCCCGAGTTTGCAGTTGAGGGCTTGACAAATGCGAATCTGCGGCGTTCCCTCTGTGCCCATCCTTATTTATACAGCCCGGTGCTGCACCCCGCCGATCACGAGGCAACACACGCTTTATGGCCAAGAAGACGACCAAAAAGAAGACGACGAAGAAAACGACCAAGAAGGCCGCGAAGAAGACGACCAAGAAGTCGGGCTCGCGCAAGTCGTTCGGGTCGAACTACAAGAAGGGCGACGCCCAGGGCAAGTCGCTCGTGATCGTGGAATCCCCGGCGAAGGCCAAGACGATCAACAAGCACCTCGGCAATGAGTATGTTGTGCTCGCGTCCGTGGGGCACGTGCGCGATCTGCCGTCCAAGAACCCGAAGGGTGTCAAGGACCCGGTGCCGGGCGTGAAGATCGAGAAGCGCTTCCAGCCGAGCTACGAGATCCTCAAGGGCAAAGAGCAGGTCATGAAGGACCTGAAGGCGGCGGCGAAGGACGCGCTGAGCACGGGCGGCGACATCTGGTTCGCGACCGACCTCGATCGCGAAGGGGAAGCGATCGCGTGGCACCTTGCGCAGGAACTGAAGATCGATTCGAAGGACGCCAAGCGTGTGATCTTCCCCGCGATCACCAAGAGCGAGATCGACAAGGCGTTCCACAACCCGCACCCGATCGATGAGGACCGCGTGAACGCGCAGCAGGCGCGCCGGATCCTCGACCGAATCGTCGGCTACCAGGTTTCGCCGCTGCTTTGGAAGAAGGTCGCGCGGGGTCTCAGCGCCGGGCGTGTGCAGTCGGTCGCGGTGCGATTGATTGTTGAGCGTGAACGCCAGATCCGCGCATTCATCCCCGACGAGTACTGGAACATCACGGGCTACTTCGCGCTCGATCAGGCCAAGGCCGGCTCGCTGGGCGACGCGTGGCGGGAGTTCCTCGCGGAGAAGGACGACAAGGGCAAGGGCCCGACGGTCAAGTCGCAGAACGGCTGGCTGAGCAAGAACAACACGATCCGCGCCGAGCTCGTCGAGTTCGACGGCGAGAAGTTCGATCCGCGCATCCTCAGCGCCGAGATTGTCCCCGAGCCCAAGACGCTCGGCGAGGACGATGTCACCCAGCGTTTGCAGAAGGTTGATGAGGCGTTCGCCAAGGCCGACGCGCACGATATCAGTGCGCAGGTCGAATCGATCGCGTCGCAGATTGGCCTGTCGGGTGTATCCACCGAGGTGACGCAGGACGAGCGGGGCAAGGGCCCGGCGCGGTGGATCCGCAACATCTCGGGCATCGCGAGCCCGGACACGACGTACACGATCGATTCGATCGAGACCAAACGCACCAAGTCGCGTGCGCCCGCGCCGTTCATTACCTCGACGATGCAGCAGAGCGCGTCCTCGCGTCTGGGGTTCGGCGCGCAGCGGACCATGCGCGCGGCGCAGGGGCTCTACGAGGGCGTGAACATCCCGGGCGAGGGGCCGGTGGGGCTCATCACCTACATGCGTACCGACAGCACGCACATCGCGGGCGAGGCGCTCAACGCGGTGCGCGGGCACATCAAGAGCCAGTTCGGCGACAAGTACCTGCCCGCCAAGCCCAACTTCTTCAAGTCGACCAACAAGGACGCGCAGGAGGCCCACGAGGCGATCCGCCCGACCGACGTCAGCCGACACCCGGACCAGGTCAAGAGCGCCCTCAAGCCCGACCAGTACCGACTCTACAAGCTCGTGTGGGAGCGCTTCGTGGCCTGCCAGATGGTGCCGGCGGAATGGGACGCGACGAGCGTCATGATCCGCGGCGGCGAGGGCAACAGGGCCGTCTTCCGCGCGACGGGGCGCACGCTCGCGTTCGATGGGCATTACCGCGTGTCGGGCGTGCCGACCTCGGGCGACGAGCTCAATCTGCCCAAGCTCGAAGAGCAGCAGGGGCTCTACCCGTTCGACTTCCAGGTCGATCAGAAGTTTACCTCGCCCCCCGGTCGTTACTCCGAGGCCTCGCTCATCAAGACGCTCGAGTCCGAGGGCATCGGGCGCCCGTCGACCTACGCGAGCATCATCCAGACGATCCAGGACCGCAAGTACGTCGAGCAGATCCAGCGCGCGTTCTACGCGACGGACCTGGGCGAGGTGGTGACGGACAAGCTCGTCGAGGGCTTCCCGCGCCTGATGGACCTGAGCTACACGCGCCAGCTCGAGGACGAGCTCGACAAGATCGAGGACGAGCACCTCGACTGGATCGAGATGCTCGAGCAGTTCTACGGCCGCTTCTCCAAGTCGCTGGAAAAAGCGCACGAGGAGATGACCCACGCCAAGGCCGAGACCAAGCCCGCGCCCGAGGAGTACCGCTGTGAGAAGTGCGGCTCCACGCTGGTCTACCGCTTCGGCAAGAACGGGCGCTTCCTCAGCTGCTCGACCTACCCCGACTGCGACTGGGCCTGCCCGTGCGACCGCGAGGGACGCCCGCAGATGGCCGAGTTCGTCGATGTGAAGTGCCCCAAGAC
>JAEPOJ010000020.1:57764-71169 GCA_017642965.1 Phycisphaerales bacterium | reverse complement strand
CGCTGCTGAACATGACCGACGCGGCTGGCGGGTACTTCATTGAGTACATGCGGATCATCGCGCTGGGGACGCCGTTCGCTTCGTTGCTGTTCGGGCTGATCGCGTGTTCGCGGGGTGCGGGCGATTCGATCTCGCCGCTCAAGGCGATGATCATCCGGAACCTGATCAATATCCTGGTGAGCTGGGGTGTGTCGGGCGTGACGGTGTTTGGGCTGACCAGCCCGCTGGGGCTCGACTGGGGCGTGGTCGGGATCGCGATCGGCACGGTGGTCGGTGATATCTTTGGCGCGGCGTTGATCCTGACGTACTCGATGTCGGGGAAGTGGTCGATCCGCCTGAAGCGGCGGAACCTGAAGCCGCATCTGGTCACGGTGTATCGCTTTGTTCGCCTGGCGGTTCCAAACTTCCTTGAGACGTTCGGCATGTGGCTCGGGAACTTCTTTATCATTACGTTTGTCGGGCTGCTCGCGGTGCAGGTGGAGAGCGACGGTTTGCTTGGCGCGCACATCATCGGCATCCGGATTGAGGCGTTCAGCTTCATGCCGGGGTTCGGGATGGGCATCGCGGCGGCGACGCTCACGGGCCAGTATCTCGGGATGAAGCGACCGGACCTGGCGAAGAAGGCGGTGTTCCGGTGCACGGTGATCGCTTCGGCGATCATGGGCGGGCTGGGCGTGATCTTCATCGTGTTTGCTCGGGCGATCACGGACGCGATGTCGGAGCAGGCGGCGCACATGGAGCTCGTGCCCCCCCTGCTGATCACGTGCGGGATCGTGCAGATCCCGTTCGCGATCGGGATCGTGTTCCGCTCGGCGATGCGCGGTGCGGGCGATGTGAAATGGGTGATGGGGCTGACGTGGTTCGCGACGTATGGGATGCGCCTGCCGCTGGCGTACCTGGTCTCGGGCGTTGATATCCCGGTCCCGGAGGTCTTCGGCGGCGGGGTGATCACGAATCCTCGCCTGTTTGAGCAGTGGTTCGGGATCGAGCCCGGGCTGCCGGCGTTGTGGATCGCCCTGTGCTCGGAGATGTTCCTCCGCGGTGTGATCTTCTCGATCCGGTTCATCCAGGGCGGCTGGCTTAAGGCGAAGGTGTGATGCGTATCCGGCCAGAACAGCCCGGGGATGAGCAGGGGATACGGCGGGTCAACATCGCTGCTTTCGATACGGACGCGGAGGCGCGCCTGGTGGATCGGCTCCGGATGGATGCGTCCCCCCTGCTCTCGCTCGTCGCGATCGAGCATCGGGAGATTGTCGGCCATTTGATGTGCTCGCCGATGCGATGCGATAACCAGCCGCGGTTGCAGATCTTTGGGCTTGCCCCGATGGCCGTCACGCCGGCTCATCAGCGGCAGGGCATCGGTTCGTTGCTCGTCGATGAGGCGATCGAGCACGCGCAGAATATTGGGTTCGATGCGATGGTTGTGCTTGGGTATCCGGAATACTACCCACGGTTCGGGTTTGTTCCGGCTTCGAGGTTCGGCATCCACTCGACGTACGACGTGCCTGATGAGGTGTTTATGGCGCTCGAGTTGCGACCCGGATCGCTCGGGGTTGCGAGCGGGATCGTGCGGTATCACAATGCGTTCGAAGCGCTTGGGGACGCGCACTGAGACGGTGAAAGCCACCAAATTCCCAGTCCCGGACGCGATTTCGCTCCCCTGTCCACGCCCGTCCGAGAGTTGCTTGTGCTATCCTGACGTAGACATCTGGATTTCGCCCACGCATGGGCTGTTTTTCACCACCAAGGAGGGTGGTCCGCATGGCCAAAGGCAAGTCTTCCCGTTCGCGCGCCAATGCCGAGACGATGGCCGCGAAACAACGCGATATCTCTGTTTCTGAGTTCTTTGCGAAGAACCGGCACCTTCTGGGGTTCGACAACCCGCGCAAGGCGCTGCTGACGACCGTCAAGGAAGCCGTGGACAACGCCCTTGATGCGTGCGAAGAGGCGGGGATCCTGCCGGATATCGAGGTCAAGATCGAGGAGGTCACCCCCCCACCGGCCGTATCGAAGCCGGGGCGCTACCGGGTGACGATCACGGACAATGGCCCCGGTATCGTCCGCAAGCAGGTTGAGAACATCTTTGGTCGGTTGCTCTATGGGTCGAAGTTCCATCGCCTCAAGATGTCGCGTGGGCAGCAGGGCATTGGCATTTCGGCGGCGGGGATGTACGGGCTCATGACCACGGGCAAGCCGATGGTAATCACGACGCGACCGCACAAAAACAAGCCGGCGCATCACCTCGAGCTGGCGATGGATACCTCCAAGAACAAGCCGGAGGTCACGATCGACGTGGAGACCGACGACTTCCCTGAGGGCACCGGCACGCGGGTGGCCATCGAGATGGAGGCGAAGTTCTTCCGTGGCAAAGGATCGGTCGAGACGTACCTGGAACAAACGGCGATCTCGAACCCCCACTGCTCGATCACCTTTATCCCGCCGGACAAGGCGAACGAGAACCCGGACCTGGCTGAGGCGGATCCGGACATCACGGCGGATGATCAGGGCATTGTGCGGACGCAGGAGTTTTCCGACCGGATCGTGTATCCGCGGACGGTGGACGAGCTGCCACCGGAGACGGAGGAGATCAAGCCGCACCCGTACGGTGTGGAGCTTGGGACGTTCCTCTCGAAGCTCAAGCAGACCGAAGAGAAGCAGCTGACGGGCTTCTTCAAGAACGAGTTCTGCCGGGTGCCGCCGAGTGTGGTGGCGAGCGTGACCAAGGAGGCGTCGACGAAGTCGAAGTCGTTCTCGGGATCGACGTGGGTGAAGACGATCGACTCGCACGACGCGGAGAAGATTTACAAGGCGCTGCAGGAATCGAAGCTGCGTGCCCCCCCCACCGACTGCCTGAGCCCGATCGGGGTGAAGACGATGCTCGCGGGGCTGCTCAAGGGCGTGAAGGCGGAGTTCTACACCGCATCGACGCGCAAGCCGGCGGTGTATCGCGGCAACCCGTTCCAGATCGAGGCGGCGATCGCGTACGGCGGGGACCTGCCGGGTGATCAGCAGGCACGTGTGATCCGGTACGCGAACCGGGTGCCGCTGCTGTATCAGCAGTCGGCGTGCTCGGCGTTCAAATCGGTCGTGGACACGAGCTGGAAGAACTACGGGATGCAGCAGCCGCGTGGCGGGGCGCCCGTGGGGCCTCTGGTGGTGATGATCCACATGGCATCGGTGTGGGTGCCGTTCACTTCGGAGTCCAAGGAAGCGATCGCGGACTACGACGAGATCCGCAAGGAGATGACGCTGGCGCTGCAGGAGTGCGGGCGAAAGCTCGGGCAGTACATCCGGCGTCGCCAGCGTATGAAGCGCGACGCCCAGAAGCGGGATGTGTTCGAGCGGTACATCGGCGAGATCGCCAAGGCGTGCAACCACCTCACCGGCGTGGACACCAAGGACTTCTACGACAAGCTGCTTGAGCAGGCGAAGGCGCGGACGGAGATCGCGGATGCCCAGCTCGATGACGAGGGGAACTTCGTGAAGGACGAGCACGGGCGGCTGGCGAAGGACGATGATGTCATCATCCTCGATTCCAAGGCGGTTGACGATGCCTCGCCGGAGGGGGATTCAACGATTTCCGAGACCAAGCCGGTCACGAAGAAGAAACGCGTCACGAAGAAGGCGTCGAAGAAGAAGCGTACCACCAAGAAAACCACCAAGTCCGCGTCCGGACTGTTCGGGGGCTGATGATGCCTGCCGAGCGGGAAACTCTATTACGGCTTAGACAGCACGCTGCTGGGCAGTTCGAGAAGCTCGAAACCCGCGAGGGTTTCGTCGTCGTGGGTCGTGGCGCTGACGAGCATCACACCGACGACATGACCGGTGACCCCGCTTACGACGGCGCTGCCGCTGGTGCCCGCAAGCGAGAACTCCTCGCTGAGGCGGGCGTATCGCATGTGCGGCTCATCGGTGCCGGCATCGATGACGTGTGCGGCCAGCGGGCCGTCCCGGGTCATGATGTACACCAGCTCGCCGTACCGGATATCGGCCTCGCCGTCGTAGATGAGGGGATCGATGCCCTGCATGGCCTGCTCGTCGAAAGTCATGATCTGTACGTCTTCGAGCTGGTGGACCCGGTCGTAGATCGTGACCTGGAAAAGGTCCGCGTTGGTATCAGCCGGGAAGACGATCATTTCGCTTGGCACGGCGCCGTCGAACTGGTGGAGACTGGCGCAGAAGAACTGGCGGTCTTCCCAGCGGAAGTGGAAGCCGCTACCCGAGAAGCCTCCGCCGATGACGTCCGCGTACTGGGGCGCCGGCATGTTCGCGTCGCGCGGCGTGAGCTGTGTCGCTTGTTGCGCCGCGCCTTCGATCGCCGCCATGATCACGCCCACCGCCAACAACGCCGTAAGCAGCGTCCCGATCGACCCGAGCACGATACCGCTGATCGCCATGCCCCTGCCGCCCATGCCCGGCTCGGCACGCGATATCTCTCGCAGGCCAAGCAACCCGAATATCAGCCCGAGCACCCCAAAGATGGGCAGGCACAGGACCCCCAGGATTCCAAGGATCAGACTCGTAATCGCAAAACCTGATGTACGCTGATTCATGCGGCATCATACACCTGAATCATCCCCCGGCACCGCAAACAGATACATGAGCTCGATATGGCCAAGAAGAAAACATCCAAGAAAAAAGTCGTGAAGAAGAAGGTCGTCAAGAAGGCGGCGACCAAGAAGACCAGCAAGAAGGTCTCCAAGAAGAAGACGACGAAGAAGTCGTCCGCTTCGACACGCACCAAGTCGCACTCGCGCGCCGAGCGGGATGCGCGCACGGCTGAGAAGCTCTCCGGGCTCGCGCAGAACATCGTGGATTCGGTGTTCGCCGGTTCTGAGCCGGAGATGGATGTGCCTGTGCGTGCCGCGTCGAATACCAACTGGAATGCGAAGAAGGGCATCCTGGAAATGGGCGACTCGGTGGGCAACCGCCAGCTGTTCAACCTGGGGCAGGCCCGGAAGTTCATGCAGACGCTCATCCACTCCAAGTCGGTGGACGAGCTGCTCGAGGCCGATAAGACGCTGTCGCTTCGTGGGATGTTCTACAAGTCGCTCCACGATATCGAGGGCACCAAGGAGAAGACCTTCGACGACCAGACCGAGTCTGACGGCATCCTCGAGGACCTGGAGGTCTCGCTGGGGTCGCTGCGTGAGGAACTGCACATCTTTGCGAAGAAACGCGGCACCATGGTCGGGAACATCACCGTGGTGGATAACGGCGACGAGATCAACTGCCGCAAGATGGGCTCGGGCGGGTATGCCATCCCGTCGATCTGTGAGCCGGACGTCATCCAGTTCAAGAACATCGATGCGAAGTTCATCCTGCATGTCGAGAAGGACACGGTGTGGCAGCGGTTCAATGAGGACCGCTTCTGGGAGAAGCACAACTGCATCCTCACCGAGGGCTCGGGCCAGCCGACCCGCGGCGTGCGGCGGATGCTCCACCGGCTCAACAAGGAGCACGGGCTGCCGATCTACTGCCTGCTGGATTGCGACCCGTGGGGGCACTACATCTACTCGGTGATCAAGCAGGGCTCGATCTCGCTGGCCTTCGAGTCCTCCCGCCTGGCGATCCCGGACGCCAAGTTCCTGGGCATCCGTGCGATCGACTACGAGCGGTGCGACCTGTCCGACGATGTGAAGATCTCGCTCAACGATCGCGATATCTCCCGCGCCAAGCAGATCGCGGCCTACCCGTGGTTCGAGAAGGACAAGCAGTGGCAGCGTGAGATCAAGAAGATGCTCTCCAACGGGTTCAAGATGGAGGTTGAATCGCTGATTACGAAGGATATTTCGTATGTGACGGAGGAGTATGTGCCGGCGAGGTTGAAGGCGAAGGATTGGTTGGGATGAATGAGCATTTCTTTGATTCTCCTGTAGCCAATATATTGGTGCGGGAGATCGACAATGATCAGTTTGAGTCCGTTCTAAAACGAATCTGCATCACATTAAACAGGGATGTGAATTTTGGGACCCACGCAATGGATTCTGCCTTTGCGGCTAGCGGACTCAAATTGCAGCATGTCATCGCCCTCGGTATCTTTCGGTCTTCACTTGCAAATCACGACGCGATCTCATCCCTGATAGCAAATGCCATTGACACAGCTTCCCTTCCATTAGTACGTACCTCATTTGAGCTCTGCCTTTTCATGTCTTACCTGACTGAGAAGGATTCGGAGCGCCGCGCCATCCTGTATTTTATGGACGACATGATCAGCGAACTTGATTCCTGCAAGCGTACAGTTGAACTATATGAGAATCTTGATTCGATCACCGAGGATTATGCCAAGCAGGCTATTGTCGATAATGTAGAGCTGGCCAAGGCAGGCATTGAAGAGCTGGAAAAGCAGCTGCAAGAGGGCAGGTACTCATCGCATTATGACGAGTATCACCGGACCAAGAAAGACAGGCATATCAGGTTCCCGTCTTGGTACAACTTGTACGACGGACCGAGGAGCCTAAAGGCGCTTTCGGAACATTTTGAGCTAAAGCATTTTTACACTGAGGTCTATGGACTTAAGTCACGAATTGCGCACGGAAAGTCATCGCACAAAGCATTCAGCACTTTAGATGGCCAGTTGGTAATGAAAAGACTAAGAGTTGGCAGTGACATCCTGTTTCCAGTGACTGTCGCAAGGACTATGTTTAACATGATTGCGGGCAGGTTTGTTGAATTTGTGATACCGTCATTTCAAGAGAAGTATCACGAATGGAGATTGGTGAGCCATGAAGAAGCTGATTGGATCGCGTCGTTAGAGTTTGTTGATACAAATGCTTGAGCCTAGGTGTATGCGCTGGGCGCCCTCCATCTATTTGAACTGTGTCCTCCTTTGACTCGAAGAGCAAAGGAAGCCGAAGTACAACCGCCCCACAGCTCATCCTACACTCAATCTCGATGTACACGCCCAAGGAACGCTGCCAACTCCTCCTCTCTATGCTCGGCGAGCAGTTGAATGAGCACGGGCACTTTTTCAAGATCTCCAAGACCCGACTGTACTGGAAGAACAAGGACGTCTCGGTCTTTGTCTTTCCTCGCGGATCCCACTATTCCGAAGCCGAGATCACTAAGAGATGGCTCAGTATTCGCATCGACTCATATGCGATGCGCAAGCTCGCCAGAGCCGGCGCCCCGGTTTCGGGCGGCACAATCAGCAGGGGAGCCGAAACACTCTACGAGGGGGACCTCCGCACACCCGATTCGCCTGGTTCAGTTGAAGTCACGCTCACCGACTGGTGGTCCATCGAGGAAGCCGCGAAATACCTGGCACCGCATTTCGACGATTTCTGGCACAACGAACTCGCTGCGTGGCTGAGTCTCGATTCCGCCATTACGGAGCTGAGTACGAACGCAAGGCAGGACTTTCTCAGTGCCATCCTGCTCGGCTCGACCCCGCCTGAACAGGGGCTCACGGTCCTTTGGGCTCCGGGTGCGCCTGCCGCAGGCTCATCTGAATTGCGTGAACTCATTCATGAGCACAAGCTTGATGAGAAGGAATGGCGACTCAACCTGATCGGGGAGCTCCTGCTCGCCTCAAACCGCGATGATGATTTCTGGCGCCTTGTTGAGTTCGGCTCGATGTGCAAAGATCGAAGCAAGCACAAGAGTGGGCAGTACCGAGGTCTCATGGCACTGGCAGATTGGAAGCGTGCAAACGAAGCAGTTTGACCTACTCAGGCGTTGCCGGGTGCCATGCAGGTGACGAATTCTCCTGCATGTCCTTGATTCCATATACTTCACCACATGCCTGACCCGAAACGCGAACGCACCAGCCGCCTCATCGACAAGCGCGTCCCCATCCACCTCCTCCCCACCGAGGTGGACCTGCAACGCGTCGACGAGATGAACCCCTGCGACTGCCCCCGCCGCTACTGCTGGCACTGGAAGACCCTCTCCCTCGATTGGGATCAATCGGTTTCCGAAGGCTGCGAAGCACATGTCTCAAGAGTGAACTACAAGGGCACAGCCATCCCCGCGATGCACGACACCCCGTGCAAACGCCTCGATCCATCCAATCCCAAGGATCACTTCGAGCCCCGCGAACCCGCCATGCTCGAAGACGGTATCCCCGATGGCCGCTGGGACTGCGATGACCGCAAGCAGCCGGGTGCCCTGCAGGAGTCGAAGTCTCCTGCAGGGCCTTGATCTGGCTGGTCGTGCCTTATCGCCCCACCGCCTCCCGGATCATCCCGCCGACCTCCTGTATCGAGTACGCGCGCCGGCAGTTCACGTGCACGATCGGTAGGCCAGCGGCCGTGTAGATGGCGTCCATGAGGGTGTCGCGTTGCTGGCGGTCGGCGCGGTTATGGGATTTATCGTCAAGTTCGATGCCGCAGAGTACTTGCATCGTGACCGGGTGGCAGATGGCGAAATCGACGTGCTTTGATTTGATCCGGTTGAAGGCGCTCCTCCATGCCGACCGATCGAGGCCCTTTTTCACCTGAATCAGATCCGGCACGCGAACCTTTGACATGACGACCGCTTGAGGTGCACCATGAGGGTCGGTTGGGTGCGCCAGCACCTTCACCAGTACCCGATAGAAGTTGAGCTCAGCGTCACTCAGAAATGAGTCGCACTGTTCATATACCGAAACATCGACACGACCCTTCTGATTCGGCTTGGCTGCCTCCTCCCTCATCAGTTTCGACAATGGCATACCGATCACCATTGCCACGATCGCCAAGCCAACAAGCACAACGACAAAGCCGGCGGCGAGCAGTGCTATCAATCCAATGCTATTCATATGTGCGCCCCTTATACGAAACACCATTTTTTGACATTATACATCAAATCATAAGAACCGACCTATGGCGTAGATGGTTCCCGCAACTCCTCGTTCAACTGGTATACCACGCACGCTTGGTCAGGAACATGAATGCTCCTATGGCCGATAACCGGCTCTGTGCAGGCCTCATGCTCCCACCGACTCGAATTTGAGCTTTTGCATCTCCCTGATTCTGGTATGCTGTGGCTTCACTTCGTTGGGGAGAATCACACCATGCACAACTACCGTTACGTCATCGCTGTCATCTGTAGCGTTCTGTTTGCGGCACCCGCTGTTGGGCAGCCGTTTATTGAGTTCGAGATCGACGCCAACAAGGAAGCTGATCCAGGCGGCGTGACCGTCATCAACGCACGTGTCGTGTTCGATGCCGGTGCGAGCGAAATATCGAACGATACCTTCGCGCTTATCGATGCGGAGATCAGCGTCCATCAACGCCCGTTTTCCCAGTTCGCCGGCTCCGTCGACCCCGACCCAAACAGCTGGTCATACACCCTCGATGATCTCGAACAAGCCACCCTGACTCTCTTGCCCGATTCCTACGGCTTCGGGCTCATCGATAACGATGAGCCATTCACACTCCTTATTGCCATCATTGGATCACGCCCCGCGATCCAGCCCCCTCTCACCACGCTCCCCGATGATCCCGCGGAGTACATGGTCAATCTCAACGCCGGCATCTCTGGGGTAAACGTCAATCTGTCACTCGGCGGCCAAACCACCGAACTCATCGAGTTCGGAAACATGGGCGCCGTTATCAACCGCAACGCATCGATCCAGTACACCGTGCGGGTTGTCGATGATCCCCGTATCGAGGAATGCACCGCGGACCTCAACAACGATGGCCGGCTCGATTTCTTCGATGTCAGCGTGTTCCTGCAGCTCTTCCAGGCCGGTTGCCCGTAAGGCGTGGTTTGGTATGCATGGCACTGTCGCTCGGTTTTCAGCGCGATAGCGGAATTTGTGGTTGACATCGGTCGGGGTATGTCGTCAGGATCATGGGGCACTCAGTGCTGAGCAGTGCCGCTATGATCCAGCTGTTCGCGAGTCGCACGCGGCTTGTGACCAGCGTCCTTTGAACCCCGAGCCCGTATGGATTGATCATGATGCGACGTATGGCCTTTGCTCTGTTGTGCACAATTGCTGCTCAGGCGCTTGCGCAGCCTGATTTCAGTGATTTTCTGGTGCTCGAGACGAGGCTGGGCAGCGAGGCGTTCGATGCCGAGCACGATGCTCAGCGGGATCTGGTGTATGTATCGCTGCCGGCGTTTGATCAGATCGTTGTGGTCTCGGCGATCACGGGGCGGCTGCTGGATGTGGTCTACGCGGGCGATGAGCCGATGGGCATTGATATCAGCAGCGACGGGCAGTTCCTGTTCATCGCGTTGGCGGGCGAGGGGGCGGTGGCTCGCCTGAATCTGGATACGTATGACCGCACGGAGCGTTCGATCCGTGCGGCGCTGGGCGATCGTGCCGCGTACGACCTGATCGAGGCGCAGCCGTGGCGGGTGTTTATTAACGGCTATCGTGACGGGACCTCGGCGCGTGTGGCGCAGTACAACGTGCTGACGAATACGGTCAGCTTCGCCGCCAACGGGCAGTACTTCCGCGGTGCGCCCCGATTCATCGAGGATCCGACCCATGAGTACCTGTACGTCGGGGAGGGGTTCAGCCCGAACTCGCTGTACAAGATCGATCTGTCGGTCGCGAGTGCCCCGGTGATCCGTGAGGATCAGCACGGGTCCGTGAACGGCACGCAGCGTGCGGCGGTGTCGCACGATGGCGAGCTGATCTATCTCTCCCGGGGTCAGGTGCTCGACGCGGACACGTTCGAAGAGGTCGACTACCTCGTGGACATGGACGGCTACCTGATCCGCGGGATCTCTGCGATGTCCGAGGACGGCCAGTACTTCTACAACGTCGATAACAATGAGATCAAGATCTTTGATACAACCACGCGGACACAGATCGATCAGATGGTCTTCGGCCCCCCCGCGGTTGTGACCGAGTTCAAGCTCCTCGAGCAAGACATGGGCATGCTGCGCCTCTCTGATCGGCACCTGCACCTGCTCGTCCCTTCAATCTGCTCGTACGATCTCGTTGTTGACAATCAGATCAACATCTTCGATATCGCCGAGTTCATCCGGCTCTATTCGCTGAATGACCCGGGTGCGGACCTGAACCAGGACGGCCAGATCAACTACTTTGACGCCCTCATGCTGATGCGGGCCTACGCGACGAACTGCGACTCGGGTACACCCTGAGTGGCAGCGGCCGGCAGCCCATCGACCCAGACGAGCGGCACACGAGGGTCGTGTTGGCTGTGGTGGTTCTGGGGAGCGGCGTGGGTGATCCGCAGCTGGCCTCAAAGCAAAAACGCCCCGCCCTGATGGGCGGGGTGCGTTATACATACATGTACTCATCTGGCGTTACTTGCGACGCATGCGGGCGCTGGCCATAAGGCCGAGCATGCCGATCCCAGCCCAGGCGGCCGTAGGAAGCGGCACGACCGCGATGTTGCCGGTCACGCGGATGTTATCGATAGCCAGGTCCTCGTCGCCGGCGTCCAGATCCCACACGAGTCGGATCGCGAGGGTCGAGCCGGAGAGCGCGGAGAGATCGGCGCTGAAGGTGCTGAAGGTATCGGTGATCATCACGCCGTTGACGAAGGCGGCCGAGTTGAACGTTGAGCCGTCATTTTGAGCCGTGAACATATTCACCCAGGCGCCGCCGTCGAGCTGGTACTCGAACGCGACCGTGTCAGCGCCGGATGAAGCGCCGGGGCCGTCCCAGTCGTTGTTACCGTCGTTCGCGGCGTCCTCTGCGAGGTCGATCGCGAACTGCAGATCTGTCGCGCCGCTGATGCTGAACGTGTCCGTGGTCAGGTAGATCGGGAGTCCTGCGCCCTCGCCGTCGAGGTCCTGTCCGCCGAAATAGAAGCCGTCGACGTTGTTGTAGTTCACGCTGCTGCTGATGTTTGAGCCATCGGTGCGTGTGAAGTAATCACCCGAGCCATCGCTGAACTCTGCGACGGATGTGGTGTAGCCGAGGCCGGCGGTCTCAAAGTTCTGAACGTACAGATCGCTGGCCTGAGCGATCCCAGCTGCCGCACTCAGCGCGGCGAAGATACGGAAACTCGTCATGGTGTGTCTCTCCTGTTGGGGCGCGAACATACTCCAGAATCACGCCGGCATGATCCTAGATTGCTTTGGGGTAGAGACTTGGCGTTTGGAATGGAAATCTTCCTGCTGAACACAATCTTGATGATCTTGATGTGTGCGTCTTGGAACTGCGCAGATCGCTACGGGTTGTGGGCCTTCTTCATGGCCTTGCAAGATTCACGGATCAGCTTCTTGAGCGTCGGCACGTGAACGTCCTCCAGCCGCTTGATGTACAGACATCCCTTCCCGCACGTGTGCGGCCCAAGCTGCTCCATCAGTTCCGCCCGCGACTCGAAGTTGCCCATCAGGTAGATCGTGATGGCTTGCTTGCGCGATGAGAACCCGGCCTGGAACCAGTCCATCTCGCGGCCAGTTTCGTAGACGAGGTGTGTGTGCCCGAAGCCAGCGATGGTCGGCCCCCACATGGCGCCCTCATCCTTGGTGATCGAACGCATGATCTCTGCGATCTTTGTGCAATCCTCCTTCCGATCGTCGGGGAGGGACTCGAGGTAGGCCTCGACGGTCGCCTTCGTCTTCTGGGTCTTGTTGTTCGCCGCGTGGCGCTTCGTTGCGGTTTTCTTCTTCGTGGTCTTCTTCTTGGCCATGGCGTGCTCCGGTGTTTAGGTGCATGTTCCCATAATGTGCAGATTCGGTCAAACGCCCCGGATTTCGGGCGGAATCAGCGGTGCACTGCGATGTCGCCCTGTGATTTGAGCGATGTCCCTGCTATCCTTGGGCTTGGCGAATCACATCCATGGAAGGGAGCCCGTCTTGCGTTCGACTCATGCTGTTCTTGTGGTTTCAGGCCTTGCGTGCTCCTTTGCGTTCGGGCTCGCGGACCCTTATGAAGCGCCTTCGAGCTACTACAGCTCGGTGACCGGCACCGGTTCGGTGCTCAAGTCGCAGCTGACCGCCGCGATGTCGGCTGGCCACATCCAGCGGAACTACGGCAACTTCCGCGACATGTCCCGCTATATCGACACCGACCCCAACAACCCGAGCAACATCCTGCTGGCGTATAACAGAGCCAGCGTGAGCGGCTCATGGGACAGCGGCTCAACCTGGAACCGTGAGCACGTCTGGCCGCAAAGCCGCCAGCCGGGCAGCGCGAGCAACTCGAGCACGGGGAATCTCGGCGACCCCCACGCCTTGCGGCCGTGCAACCCGAGCATCAACAGCTCGCGTGGCAACAAGCCCTTCGGCGGTGGCGCAAACACGACCGGCAACCATCGTTCGCTGGGCACGTTCTACTTCCCAGGCGACGCAGATAAAGGGGATATCGCTCGCAACCTGTTCTACAGCGACACGCGGTACGCGAGCAGCGGGTTGCAGCTTGTCGACGGAACCCCGAGCGGCAACCGCATGGGCGATCTCGAATCGCTCATCGCGTGGCATTACCTCGACATCCCCGATGAGTTCGAGCGACGGCGCAACCACGCGATCTACAGCGCCTCGCTCAACCCGC
>JAEPOJ010000020.1:0-57754 GCA_017642965.1 Phycisphaerales bacterium | reverse complement strand
CCCGCTGCGGACGAACAACCGGAACGCGTACGTGGATCACCCCGAGTACGTGTGGTCGGTGTATGTCGATCAGATGAACGATTCGACGTTGTTCTTCGGCGATCTCGAGCCCGCGGATGGTGAGTCAACGGTCGATATCGATCTCGGGAATCTGCTGGTCGGCGAATCGCTCGGCTCGATCGATCTGCTGCTCAACAAGAACGGTGATGACGGCACCTATTTCCGTGTCATGCCGAGTGCGGGCATCACGACCAGTCTCGACGGGTGCTACCAGGCGTTCCCCATCGGGAGCGGCGGCACATCTACCCCGATGACGGTCAGCTTTGATTCGTCATTCACAGCGACCGCGGGCGTTGTGTTCGGCTCCGTCGTTGTCGACAACCTCGATGTGACAACGTCGGGAGGGAGCGGGAACGGCGCCAATGATGGCGACGACATGGTGTTGGTTGAGATGAGCGTCTTCAACCCCGGGGATGCCTCGTTCATGATGGGTGTCGACCAGGACGTTATCAGCGTTGACCTCGGGCAGATCGCGAGCGGTGACGGCGACGCGATGCAGACAATCGAGGTGTTCAATATTGCCCCCGGCGGGACGTTCGCGGCCCCGATCGATATCGAGGTGCTCTCAGCGGTTGGTGATACCGCCGCTCTTACGACCACGCTCGGCGTCATCACAGATCTCAGCAGTGCAGGAACAGGCTCCTTCGAGGTGTTCCTCGGTGACATGACCGAAGGGTTGTACAGCGCGACTTACACCCTGCGGGTGTACAACAGCCGGTCGATGTTCCCGGGTGATGTGATCGTTGAGGACCTGACACTGAACCTGATGGGCGAGGTGACCGGTTCTGTGTGCACGCCCGATCTGACGGGCGACGGCGTGCTGAACTTCTTCGACGTCAGCGCGTTCCTCAGCGCCTACTCAAGCAACGACCCGCTCGCGGACTTTACCGGCGATGGTGTTCTGAACTTCTTCGATGTCAGCGCGTTCCTCAGCGCCTACAACGCCGGCTGCCCGTAAACGGATCAGTCCTCGAGGAACTGCACCCTGCCCTCGTCCATGTTGTAGTATGCGCCGATGATCTGGAGCCCGTCGTTCTCCGCAAGGTCTTTGAGGATCGGGGAATCGCTGCGGAGTCGCTCGATGGAGTGATTGATATTGCTCATGGTGACGTCATATGTGAGCTTCTCGAACTCATCGTTCTCTCCGTGGGATTCGATGCAAGAGCAGCAGGTCGGGGCGATCTCGTCAACGATCGCCTTGAGCGAATCGGAACCGGGTGGCTGCTTTTCGATCTGATCCTTCAGCGTGGCCATGATCGCGCCGCACCGCTGGTGCCCCATGACCACGATCAGGCGGGGGCCGAAGGTCAGCGCACCAAACTCGATGGAGCCGAGCTGCGTCGGGGTCACGATATTGCCCGCGACACGGATCGTGAAGAGGTTGCCGAGCCCCTGGTCGAAGAGGATGTCCGGCGGCACGCGATGGTCACAGCAGCCGAGGATGATGGCGATGGGCTTCTCATCGACCGCGTAGTCATACGCGTGCGGGTCGACTTTGCGGGAGTTGGAGGCGAAACGGGCGTTGCCCGCTTTGAGCAGCGCGAGAGCTTCAGCGGGTGGGAGCTTGGTCGAGTTGGGCATCGAGGGTGTCCTTTCCGATCGTGTGATCCCGGGTGGGCAAAATTTAGAGATCGTAGTACGACACCGCACCATGGTCGAGTCTGATGGTGCCCCGAACAGCGGACCCAGCGACATGGCGGCCAGGTGATGTATGCCAATGATGTTCAGTCACTTACAGGACGCCGCGATCTCCCGGCATGCCTCCTCGCACGCGTTGCAACTGCGTACACACGCGTCCATCTGCTCATCATTCTCAGACAGGCGGGAGCAGGATATTGCACAGTGGTGACAGATCTGCGCACAGACGGTGCAAATCTGCTCGATCTGGGGCGATTCTCTGCACAGGTATCGTGCGGTTGTCTCGCAGATGTCGGCACAATCCTGCATCGCGCATTGGTGATCGTACGCGGCATGGTCGCCCCCCATGTTCAGGCAGTGGTTCATGCAGCGCAAGCACTCCTGCACGCAGCTCTGGCAGCGGCCGATGCACTCGCGGATACTGATCGATGATGTTGTGGTTGTCATGACATTGCCTTTCACTATTCGTTGTTCAGGTTGGCTCATTAGCAACTGAACACGCCTAGATGAACTGCAGATGAACCACACATGACTATGAAACAAAAACCCGCCCTGTGAGGGGCGGGCTTTGTAGAGAAAGGTAGAGAGGGTTGCTTAGCGACGACGGCGTGCGGCGAACAGGCTGCCCATCGCGATGAACGCCATGGAGGAAGGCGCGGGGACCTGGATCACAAACGACTGCGTCGAGGCCGGGGTGCCGTAGTTGCCCCAGCCGGTGATCCACTGGCCGTCTGATGAGATGTCGGACACGAACGCAAAGTTGAAGCTGGGGTCGTATGCGATATTGTTCATATCGAGGTAGTCCGTGAGCGTCATGGTGCCCTCGTCCTCTGTCCACATGAGGGCGGTTCCAAAGGTCGCCGGTCCGAGCCCCCACGTCCCGCCACCGATGAGCGAACCATCGCCGTTGATGGCGGCGCCCGCCATGCGGGATTCGCCGCCCGCGATGTTGGTGAGTTCGAGGTAGGTGTCGGTCAAGGTGTCGTAGCGGTACGCATGACCCGCAGCAAAGAAGCTCCCGAGACCGAGGCCGGTGACGTAGCGACCGTCATCGGAGACCGCAAAGGCCTCCTGCGCAATCCCACCATCGTCTTTGAAGATGAGTGTCTGAACTCCATCGACCCATACCGAGCCTTGGCGCCCAGCGCCGTCCTGCCAGCCGGCAACAACATTGCCATCGAAGTCGACAGCGTTGGCTCGCGCGGACTCACCCGTGGTGGCAGTGCCCAGATCGATGACACCGGTGCCCTCCATCCACTGCATCGCGTGTGTGTCGGCGGTGCCCAAGCTGGTCCAGCCGAGCCCCACAACCGAGCGACCGTCACCCGAGATGTTATAGCCGGAGGACACTGATTGATCGATCTGCGTCCCGTAGCCCGCGAAAGTACCGAAACCTTCCCATGTCCCGGTCGCGACCGTGTAGCGCCCCATCTCGTAGTAGCCACCAGCCGCGTTGAAACGCGTGCCAGCGACGTATGCACCATCGTTGGAGATCTTCGGCTGCCCGCCGACGCCCTGGCCAGCGGAAGCGCCGCCGATCGTCGTCGCGCCTGAGGTTTGATTCCAGAGGAAGTAAGGGCCGCCTGTCAGAGAATCTCCAGTCACGATGCCGTTGTCACTGATGCCTTGAGACAGACCGAAGCTGGCGTCAATGGTCCAGAACTGGGCAGATGCCGATCCTGCGGCTGTGGCGAGTGCTGCTGCGGCGAGAAGTGTGGTGCGGTTCATGGTGCTCTCCCTTGAGTGAAGGTGATCTGAGTGTTGTCAGAGACGGCTGCCTGCCTGTGATTTGGCATCATGCCGACGCGAGAATACCCGGGGCTGATTTCCATTGCAAGATTCCCTGGGGAAAATACTGGAAAAATCTTGTGGCTCGCTGTCAACTGCTCTAGACTGAGGAGCCGATGACCAAAAAGCGGTATAGAAGGACTCAGATGACGACCAGCGTGACTCCAAAGTTTGAGGATGACTGCCGCGACGCGGTTCTGGGGCTTCGTGGGGCCTTGATGGATCTGTATGAGGATGTTGGCTCCGACCCGACGAAGCCGCAGGACGTCTCTCGGAAGTACAAGTTGAACAAGAACCTCACCTGGAAGCTGGCGCGGATCATCCAGTCGCGCGAGGTCTACGAGGCGGTGCCGCTGATTCCTGGTGCTTCCGGGATGGAGATCTTCCTCGATACGATGGAGAAAGCCGGTGCGTCGGCGGGTTCGCTCTCGCAGGTGCGCGAGGCGTTGGCCTCCTATGAGTCGATGATCGAGGTCCACGTCGGTGATCGAGCGACGCTCGAGCTGATGCTCGACAGCATGGGGGGCACCGAACAGCAGCTTCTCAAGAGTCGGAAGCTATCGTATCAGGGGAACACTGGGCTCTGGGGCGTGCGGGCGAAATCACGAATCACGGCTCAGTTCCTTGCCCCGAACCCTGAGCAGCCAGATGTGCTCGACGCGGTTCAGATCGCGGGACTGCAACAGGTCCGAAGGCTGCGCGAAATCCCGCGATGGTCGGTTTTTCGCATCGGGAAGTATGAAGACGACTCGCGTCGCAGCGAACGGTTTGCGATCGATGACCAGGAGGCGGATACGCCGGGTTTGATGCGAGATTTCTGCCGGGGCGAGATGCCCGAGATCCATATCGATGAGCGCGACGACGGCATCTTTTATGATCTGGGCGAGGGACCGATCGGGAAGACTGGTGAGTTCTCCTGCTATTTCGGGTATGGATACACACGATTTGTCCCACGATACACTTCGAATGCCGGGAGCCGGGGTTCACTGTACTGCGCAGTGAGCATGCCAGTCGAGCAGGTGATGTTTGACCTCTTCGTGCATCGCGACTTGCCCGAGGCGAGAAACGCGGTTGCGGCGATCTATGGTAAGCCATGGGCTGACCGCGGGATTCTCGAAGAGAGCGCCCAGCTTCCGATCGAAGGTCGGGTGATTGACCTCGGGCGTGGAGCGAACGTCTCGACACCGATGGCAAGGGATTATCCGGAGGTTATCGGCACGGCCTTCGAACGCGCGGGCTGGGACCCCAAGGATTTCCACTGCCTGCGCCTGGTGGTTGAATATCCGCCGATGCCCTCGACGATTGCGATGAGCATTGAGCTGGCGACCAGGCCGGGCGTGTGATCTGTTACTTGGGCCCGCGCTGATCAAAGATGTGCATGTTGTAGCGTTTCGAGAGGTCACGGAACACCGCGAGCCCTCGTGTAGAGTTGCCGTAGTCATCGAGTCGTGGAGAGTAGACGGCAATCCCCATGACCCCGGGGACGACGCCGAAGATTGAACCGGAGACACCCGACTTCGCGGGGATGCCGACCTCATAGGCCCAGCGCCCGGCATAGTTGTACATGCCGTTCATGAGCATGACGACGAGGATGTCCTTGATGTACTCGGCGGAGACGGCCCGCTTGCCCGTGACAGGATTCACTCCATTGTTCGCGAGTGTGGCCGCGGCGTTGGCGAGCTGCTGCGTGTTGGCGCTGATGGCGCACTGACGGATGTACAGGTCGAGGTGCTGCTTGACGTCGCCCTCGATGGTCCCCTTGGATTTCAGGAGATACGCGAGTGCCCGGTTGCGATCGCTCGTGCGCAGCTCGGAGTCGTAGACCGCGGCGTCGAGCTGCGCATCGCTGCCCAGATAGGCGCTCAGGTTGGTCCGCATCCGCTCGTAGCGGTCCTCTGGCGAGTCGCCGGGGAGCAGGGACGCAGTAACGATGGCGCCGGCGTTCACCATGGGGTTGAGGGGCTTGCCGATCTGGTCGAGCCCGACCATGGAAGAAAAGGAGTTGCCGGTGGGCTCCACGCCGGTGAGGCGCATGACCATGTCGCGCCCGACGGTGGAAAGAGCCTGGGCGAGGATGAGGGGCTTGGAGCAGGACTGGAGGGTGAAGCGGGCGTCGGTATCTCCGATGGTGAACCCGGTCCCATCGACGAATCGGACGGCGATGCAGAACAGGTCCGGGTCGGCCTTGGTGAGCTCGGGAATGTAGGTCGCGACCGCGCCGGTGTTGAGCGGGCGGTAGCGGTCGTGGAGTGACTCAAGGGTGCTCTGAATATTTGTTGCCATGTGCATCGGATCCCGTTGTGCGCGTACGGGACATGATACCGGCCTTGTCCGCCTTAAACGATGCGCTGCGATACAGTCCCGCTATGGAACCGCATGCAGATGGTATTACGAATGCGTCTCAGTAGGTGTACTTCGCTGATGGGCGGAGGCTTGGGAGCGAAACGATGAATGCTGCGCCTTCACCCGGCTTCGATTCGACCCAGACTCGCCCACCGTGCAGTTCTGCGACACGTTTCACGATTGTCAGCCCAATGCCCGATCCTTCGGACTCGGTGTCGAGCCGCTGGAAGAGATTGAATATCTTGTCGTGGTATTGCTTCGCGATACCCGGGCCGTTGTCTGAGACAATGATCCGGATTTCGTTATGCACTTCTTCTGCCCCAATCCGGATTTCGCACTGCTCACTCCGGTGTCCGGCGTACTTGAGCGCATTCACGATCAGGTTCTCGAGCATCTGATGGATCTGTCCGAAGTCACCCCAGAGTTCCGGGGTGTCCTCCTGGATGCGGATCACCGCGTTCGCATCCAGGATCTGAATTGACATCTCATCAACAAGCCCGCTCGCGAGCGCATGCAGGTTGATCGGCTCGATTTCCTCGGCAACCCGCCCAACGCGGATCAGCTCGAGCAGGTCATCGATGGTGCACTTCATCCGATCCACCGCGTGGACGATGTGGTTCACGAAGCCATCGAGCCGATCCGGCCGCTGCGTCTGGATATCCTCGCGCAGGATGCCCGCGTACCCGTGGATGGTCACAAGCGGCGTCTTGAGATCGTGCGATACGGTGTAGACGAACTGCTCAATCTCCGCGTTCGTTCTGGCGAGATCGATGTTTGCTTGTTCGATGAGTTGTTCCGCGCGTTTCCTATCAGTGATGTCGGCACGGATCGCGACATAACTCGACACGCTGCCTGACGCATCCTTGAATGGGACGATGGTCGTATCGACCCAGTAGATGCTCCCATCCTTTGCACGATTGCAGATTTCTCCGCGCCACGTTTCGCCGCTCGCGATCGTTCTCCACATGCTGATGAAGAACTCCTTGGGGTGGTAGCCCGAGTTGATGATGCGGTGCGTCTGCCCGATGAGATCCTCTCGCTCATACTTCGATATCTTGCAGAACTTGTCGTTGACATAGGTGATCACGCCGGCGGGGTCGGTGATGGCGACGATCGCGTGCTCATCGAGCGCGTTCTTCTGGAGCGTGAGCTCGATGGCGCTCTCCTGAAGCCGCTTCTCCGTCTCCTTTCGCACACGGATCTCGTCCTCGAGCTGCTTGTTCACCTCGTCGAGTGTTGGCCATCGGAGTACCTTGGGCACCAGCGGGATCATGGCGATGACGGTCATCCACGAGACGATGGCGGTGCACAGCTTCCAAACGCCCGCGAAGCGATAGATCGGATGCCAGAAGATGATGGCCTCCAGGAGATGCCCGATCCCGCAGAGGGCGATGAAGGCGATGAACAGCCATGTGACGAGTGGGAGCGGGGTTCGTCGCTTGTAGAGGAAGAACGCGAGAATACACGGGATCGCCATGTAGGCGCCCCATATGGCTATGTCGCTGAGGATGTGCAGCCATCCCATCGACTCCGCCCACGCTCCGCAGTCCCACCGGCGTGGGAAGCCAGTGGTATCGAAGAGCCACCAGCTTCCTCCCCCACCGCCGCCTGCGTGTGATGCGCCCAGAGTGCCTGCGTTCATCGATTCCACGGAGCAATAGGCCAGCGTGTCTGCCGCGGTTTGGGAAGCCGCATCAGCCCCTACCAGCATCAGCACAAGCATGACACTCGCCAGTCCCCCCAGGGCTACGCACTGCTCTGTCCAGTTCTTCTTCGGAACGCCGATGTCTGGCCCCGGCCGCTGTGGTTTCATGCTATATCCCAAAAGATGTTGGATGCCGAGTTTTGGTTCGGGCGAGCATGCGTTCACGCATGACACTTTCGCCTTCCCCCAGTTGTTTTTCTCTTGGAAGCCTCAGCAAATGCCCTCAAACAGGGTGACGCCCTCTCCGCACGCTGCGCGTGTGCCATCAACACCCACGCAATATTGAGTGGATTCATGGCCCGCCAATCGACTCAGATTTGGGTTATTTGGGCAGTGCATATTTCAAAAATGGTTCCCAACCGGCTGGTACCGCGGACGACCCGATTTGTGGTTTTTGTTTGGATCTGACCGAGTTTTGATTGAACGCCGGATTTTTGTTCGTATATTGTTCGCATGGACCACGATTCATACGCCTATCGCGATGCCCTCATACAGGGGCCGGTCCACCGGCGCGGGGCAGGACTGAACCCGGGGAACCGATTCGAGTCGGTGCGCCTGCATGTGCTCGGGGAGGAACTCGACCGCCAGTGGGTCGAGCGGGCCGAGGAGGGAACGGAGGGGGAACCGGTACGGGTGCAGCGTCAGGTGTTTATGGACAAGACGAAGACGATCATCAATCAGGTGAGCCGGACATCGGATGTGCCGTTCGATTGGACGGTGAACCCGTACCGGGGGTGCGAGCACGGGTGTATTTACTGCTTTGCGCGCCCGTTCCACGAGTACCTGGGGTTCAGCTGCGGGCTGGACTTTGAGACCAAGCTGATGGCCAAGCCCGAGGCGCCGGAGCTGCTGCTGCGGGAACTGGCATCGAAGCGGTGGAAGGGCGAGCCGATCGTGATGTCGGCGATCACGGACATCTACCAGCCGATCGAGCACAAGATGGGGATCGCTCGCAAGTGCCTTGAGGTGATGGCGGAGCACAATCAGCCGGTTTCAACGATGACGAAGGGCGCGATGGTGCTGCGTGATGTTGATCTGTGGTCGAAGCTCGCGAAGGTGAACGCGGGGCGGGTGACAGTGACGATCGTGACGCTGGACCCGGATCTGGCGGCGGTGCTCGAGCCGCGTGCGACGACGCCGGCGGGTCGGCTTCGGACGATCCGCGAGCTGACGGACGCGGGCGTGCCGGTGACGGTGAACGTGGCGCCGATCATCCCGGGGCTGACGGATATGGAGATGCCCAAGATCCTGGAGGAGGCGTCGCGTGCAGGGGCGCGCCGTGCGGCGTGGGTGCTTCTGCGCCTGCCGTACCAGGTCAAGGACCTGTTTCTTGACTGGCTCGCACGCAACGTGCACCCGGAGCGGGCGAAGAAGGTGGAGTCGCTGATCCGCCAATCACGCGGCGGGAAGCTGTACCGGGCGGACGACATGCGTGGGCGGGGTCGGGGGGCGATCGCGGAGCAGCTGTCCCAGAACTTTGATGTCTTTACGCGCCGGTATGGGCTGAACCGGGATGTGCGTCCGTTGTCGTCGGCGCACTTCCGTCGCCCGGACCTGAGCGGGCAGATGGAATTGTTTGAGGAAGAGGGACAATAGGAAGCAGGCAATCCGCCAGAGGCGGACCTTCGGCAGCAATGGGGTGAAGAGGGAGAGAGACCAGATGGGAGGAGGTGTTGGGTGCGTGAGGTGAACTGGGTGTTTCTGGATATGAACAGCTACTTCGCATCAGCGGAGCAGCATCTTCGCCCGGAGCTGCGGGGTCATCCGGTGGGCGTGATCCCGATGGTGACGCAGTCGACCTGCGTGATCGCGGCGAGCGTGGAGGCGAAGCGTTTCGGGGTGCGGACGGGGACGATCGTCACGGAGGCGAAGCGGCTGTGCCCCCAGATCAGGCTCGTGAAGGCGCGCCCGGAGGTCTATGTGCGGCTTCACCATGAGGTGGCCAAGAGCATCGATCGACACCTGCCGATCCACAAGGCCTACTCGGTGGACGAGTGGGCGATGCGGCTGATGGGGGATGAGTGTGTGGTCGAGCGGGCGATGGAGATCGGGCGTGAGATCAAAGCGCAGATGCTCAGAGACTTCAGCGAGGCCCTACCCTGCTCAGTTGGGATCGCACCGACGCGCCTGCTCGCAAAGATCGCGTGCGAACTCAAGAAGCCCAACGGGTTGACGGCGCTGACGGTGCGCGATCTCCCCCACCGCTTATCGCATCTGGAACTCACGGACCTCACGGGGATCAACAAGGGCGTGGTGTCTCGCCTGAATCAGTACGGGGTGCGGACGGTCGAGCAGCTGTGGGCGCTGAGCCGACGCGATGCGGTGGCGGCGTGGGGCTCGGTGGTTGGCGGCGATTGGTGGGCGGGGTTTCATGGGGTGGATGAGCCCGAGCGGGCGACACAGAAGCGGTCGATGGGGCATCAGAATGTGCTGGAGCCGCGGCTTCGGACGGAGGACGGGGCGCGGCAGATGCTGGCGCGGTTGATCTACCGGTTGGGGACGCGGCTGCGTCGGGAGGAGATGCTGGCGGATCGGTTGTGTTTTTCGGTGCGGTGCAAGGATGGGCAGGGGTTCAGCCGGGAGGTGCCGCTTGGGTTGGTGAACGACACGCCGACGCTTTTGCGGCGGTTCCGGGAGGGGTGGCGTTCGCGTCCGGCGTTGTGGGCGGTCCCCTGGATGGTCGGCGCGGATGTCACCAAGCTGGTGCATGAGTCGCAGGCGACGGGGTGTCTTTGGGGCGAGCCGGAGAGTGGGAATCGGTTGTCAGAGACGCTGGATGTGATCAATACCCGCTGGGGGCCATCGGCGGCGTTCTTCGGGGCGCTGCACGACTGCAGCCATGAGATGGACGAGAAAATCGCGTTCGGGCGGGTGCCGGAGGTGATCGAGCGGGGTGTGCGAACGAAGCCGCGTCCGATGGATGCGGATGATTCCGGGCGGAATGGCCGATAGCAAAAGGGGCCGCGCCGGGCGGTCAACCATCGAGACAAAGGCACAACGGGGGGCTGATGCATCAGGAGGCACAATATTCGGAGCCCGGATGGCGCGATCGGATGCACGAGATCATCTTCGAGGCGGACACGCCCGCGGGCAAGCGCTTTGATATCGCGCTGATCATTGCGATCGTCCTGTCCGTAGCGGTCGTGGTGCTGAGCACGCTCCCGCACGCCGAAGAGGAGCCGTACCGTACGACGTTTTACTCGCTCGAGTGGGGTTTCACCGCGCTGTTTACGATCGAATACGTGCTGCGTCTCATTGTTGTACGGCGTCCGCTTCGGTATGCGACTTCGTTCTTTGGGATCATCGACCTGTTGTCAATTCTCCCGGCGTTCCTTGGGCTGCTCATTCCGGGCAGCGAACGGCTGCTGGTGGTGCGAACGCTGCGCCTCCTGCGTGTGTTCCGCGTGTTCAAGCTTGCACGATACCTGCGCGAAGCGACCGCGTTGCGTGAAGCGGTCTGCACGAGCCGTCACAAGATCGCGGTGTTCATGACCACGGTACTGATCGTGATCCTGATCGCGAGCACGGTTATGCATGTCGTGGAGGGCGGGGCCGAGAACGAGTCATTCGATTCGATCCCCGGTGCGATGTATTGGGCGGTCATCACGATGACCACCGTTGGGTACGGGGATGTGATCCCGGTCACGGTCGTCGGGAAGATCACAACCGCCGCGCTGGTGCTCGTGGGGTATTCGCTCATCATTGTGCCCACTGGCATCCTGTCTGCCGAGATTTCGGAATCCAGAAAGCGTGTGACGACGCAGGCATGCCCTCACTGCATGGCCGAGGGGCATGACCGAGACGCGCGGTATTGCAAGCGGTGCGGTGAGAGACTCGATCCGGGCGAGACGAGCCCGTAGAAGTGCCATAGAGCACCAATGTGAAGTATCCGTAAAAGCCGATCGGGTGGGGGTTTTGGCGTGCATGGAAAGGTGTATCCTTCCGCGCCGTAGACGGAGATCGTACGGCCTGCGCCGTTCGGAGGAGAGAGCGCGCAGCAAGGAGAGCCGCCGGCCCGGAAGGGGCTGGCAAACACACGAGCACAGAGAGAGACAAACCATGAAGACTGCACTTGCACTGATGGCGATCGCTGGTATCGCGGGCGTGAGCAACGCACAACTCATCAACGAGTTCTCATCGAACCCCGACGGCGCCGACCCGGCGATGGTTGACTTCGAGTTCCTCGGCGATGCCGGAACCATGTTCGAGGGATACCTGACGTTTATCGACTCGGATCCGGGCAGCGCAACCGGATTCATCAACAACAGCTACTTCATCTCCGGCACCTTTGATGCGAACGGGATTCTCAACGTCTCCCTCGCGGACTACGAGAACCCGACGTTCACCGTTGTGCTCTCCTCGATGTCCGCTGGCGGCGCCGGCGACTCAGTCGATGCGGATCAGGACGGGACGATCGATAACATCGCTTCGTTCGGCACGGTCTACGACTCGATCAATATCCTCGATATCGACACCGATCTGGATTACGCGGACGACTTCGGGGGCACCTCCTTCGCGTTCACCGGCGCCGAACCCGAGCGTCTGTTCCGTGAGCTGACCACCGGCGAGTGGATCGCGGTCAACGACGTATTCAATGAGGCCGGCGGTATCTACGGTGCTGACGGCACAGAATACTTCTCGGCCGACTTCGCGTCTGATCCGCTCCTGTACACCTACGGCGATGTGAACCAGGCCTTCATCCCCGCTCCTGGCGCTATCGCGCTCTTGGGCATGGGCGGTCTCGTTGCGGGGCGTCGTCGTCGCAACTGATCGGACCCGATCGGATTCGAAATCAGCATCCAAAGACTGACCCAAGACCGGGTAAGCGCAGGGCTTGCCCGGTTCTTTTACAGGCTCGATTCGAGTCGCGGCGGCTGGAGGCGAGATGCCCAGACAGCGAGGATGATGGCGGCGATGCCAGATGCGAGATAGACCTGGTTGAAGTTGCCGGAGAACTCCCGCCAGAAGGCAAACACGAACGGACCTGCGCTGGTGCCGATGACCATGAACGTGGTCAGCGAGCCGCGGATTGCGCCGTGGTGAGTGCGTCCATAGAAACGGGCGAAGATGGGGCTGGCGAGGAGGAAGAGGAGCGACTGGCTCAGCCCGAGGGTGAAGTACGAAGCGTGGAGCATGAAGAGTGGCGACAGCGTGCTCGAGGCGAAAGCGAAGAGGGTCGAAGCGAACCCGAGGAGCAGTCCTGCCGCGGCCAGAAGAAGTCGTGGGCGGACTTTGTCAATCAGGAAACCGAACGGGACAGTCACGATGAATGAAACAACCCCAAAGGTCCCCACTGCCGCGGCTGCGGATGTCTTAGAAAGGCCGAGATCCGCGACCATCGGCTGGGTATGGAAGACAAAGGAAGTGCCCACAGCGGCGGACAGGACCATCGACGCCGTCACGATCCAGTATGCGCGGGTTCGGAGCGCCTGCCTGAGCGTGAACTGTGGCCCGGACGTGGCTTCTGCGCCGGCTGGGAGGCCCGCGTCTCCTACCGACGGGGCGTCAAGCTCGATGTCGATCTGATCGTCCTGATTGTGGTGTGGGTGCGGGTACGGGTCACCGTCGAGGTTCTGGTTGATGTCTTCGGGTGTGTTGACGTATGCGAGCAGCAGGAGTGGTAGCACGATCACCCAGACTGAGAGCCCGAGGACGGCGTAGGCGATGCTCCAGTTCGTCGCGGCGATCAGGGCAAGAACCCCTGTCGGGAGCAGCGCAACAGCGAGGGGCATACCGAGGTGGCGGATCGCCTCGGCAAAGCCGAGCTTTCGTTCGTACCACATGGCCAGCGCATGAGATGAAACCAGCCCGAGCGCGCCCTGGCCGAGGAAGCGGAGAAAGAAGAAACCGATCGAAAGCACGATCAGGATCATCCACGGGCGGAAAGCGTTGTCTGGTGATATGGATGTGGCGAGTGACGCCGCTGGACCGATACCGATGCACGCGAGCCCGAAGGCAATCGTCACAAGCGTCATGACGAAACGCGTGCCGCGCTTATCGCTCAGTCGCCCAACGAGCGTGAGCGGGAGCGAGGCGCAGAATGTCGCGATCATGTACGCGGCACTGAACTCTGAGAGCGAGATGCCCAGATCCTCACGGATGGCATCGGAGAACGTGCCGACGACAAAGGATTGACCAGGCGAGGTGGCCATCGTGGTGAGCGTGGTAATGGCGAGCATCACCCACCCGTAGAAGAACGGGCGAGCGTCTTGATCACTTCTCTGTGAGGCAAGCAGGTTGGCGAGCGGTGTATTCATGCGTTGATCCTGAGCGTGGAGTCTACGCATCGATACGTCAGTTTCTGGGGCGCACGCCATAGGTCATCATGGCTTGCTGAATCTGGTCCTGCTCGGTGGTATCGGGGTCTGGCCGCGAATCGGCTCGCTACGCAAGTATTCTCCTGAGCATATTGGTGATGTAAAGATCGGGGTTGTGCATAGGCTCTACAGAACTCTCAACGAGAGCGGCATGCCTTCGTTGGACGCCTTTCTCGTTGATCCACAAACTCAGAAGGAATCGCGATGACGGACATCAGGACTTTTCTGACCTTCAATGATCAGGCGGAAGCGGCTGCCGCGTTTTACACCTCTGTGTTCCCGAACTCTGAGGTCACCCGAGTCTCTCGGTACCCAGATCTTGGGCCCGAATCGCCGTTTGTTGCGGGGAGCGTGATGACTGTCGAGTTTTCGCTCAACGGCCGCCCGTTCACGGCGCTCAATGGCGGCCCTCAGTTTGAGTTCAGCCAGGGCATCTCGATCGCGGTGATCTGTGACACGCAGGAGGAACTCGATACGTACTGGGAGCGTTTCCTTGAGGCAGGAGGAACCCCAGTGGCGTGCGGTTGGCTGACGGACCACTTCGGTGTGTCATGGCAGATCGATCCGAAGATCCTGATTGAAATGATCTCCAGCAGCGACGAGCGGCGCGCAGAAGCCGCGATGTGTGCGATGATGGGGATGGTCAAGATCGAGAGCGAGCGGCTGAAAGAAGCGGTTGGAGATTGATCGAGATGAGCGTCACAGGGATTCTCTGATCCTGCTCGCGATCGCCCGCGAATCATCACGATCGCAGCGGTCGAGGTGATCAGCGATCGATTGCCGGTCTTCTTGTGGGAACTGCTGGTGGAGCTTGGAAATGAGCTCGCAGTGCTGGACCTCGATCTCGAACTGGGTGATGTGCGGATAGAGACGCTCGATGTAGCCCTCCGGTGCCATGGAGGTCAGCCAGACTGGGTAGTCCCCCACCTCTGCGTATTGCGGCTCGATGAGCGAGGAGAGGTCGTCGATGAGCGAGCAGAAGGCGTCGAGGCCATCGACCACCTTCGCGGTCCCGCGAATCGTGACCTGCTCGAAGTCGTAGGTGCCGCCTCGCCCCTTGTCGATGCGCCAGTGCGGGGAGACGTAGGTCGATGGGCCGGAGAAGACGACGAGCACTTCGGCCCCGTCGAGGCCATTTGTCTGCGGATTCTGGGCGTTGAGGTGTGCGCGGAGTCGTGCGGGCTGGTTGCCAACCGTATCTGTGACGAAGGGGATGCGGGTCGCGTTGAGGTTGCCGTGAGCGGTGAACAGGTGGGCGAACGGGTGGGTTCGCATCAGGTCGATTGACTTTGCGGGATCTGGTTCTTTTCGCCATGCGGGGGGGTATGTCATTGCTTTCCCTTTCGGGCTCGTCCAATGTGGGATGGTATCGGTGCGGGTGGGTGACTCGCTGCTATGAATATACATCGAACTGGGCCAGAGACAGGGCGAACCGAACTGCTATTGAAGCGACCAGGTCAACCGCTGCAGCACGCAAACGTGGACCTTGATCACTCTATCTCTTGCGGCATCGGTTGATCTCGTCAGGCGAGTTCATTGCATCTGAAGGAGTTTTACAGCCCGCGCGCTCGTCGTGGCGAGCGAGAGAAGGCAGCTACAAGTTACACTGATCCAACGTCGAACGACAGAATGGGGAACATCGAGCGTTCGCCTATAAGTCTGCAGAGGAGTTCAAATCCGATGAGAATCAACCTGACCAGCGTGCCCGTAGACGACCAGGCCAAGGCGCTCCGCTTCTATACGGAGACGCTGGGATTCCAGAGTAAGCATGACATCCCGATGGGCGTGCACCGCTGGATCACGGTGGTGTCTCCGGAAGACCCGAACGGCACCGAGCTTGCACTTGAGCCAGATGAGCACCCCGCTGTGAAAGCGTTTAAGTCCGCGCTCGTCAAGGACGGCATCCCGTTTACTGCGTTTGCAGTTGCTGACATCGCGGCGGAGCATCAACGCCTGAAGGCGCTTGGCGTACGGTTTACTCAACCGCCCACTGAAATGGGTCCCATGGTCACGGCCGTCCTCGATGACACGTGCGGGAACCTCATCATGATCGCCCAAGGGTCCATGCAGTAGAACGCCTGGTCTCTTCCGTCCTTGTGCGCCGAAGTACGCGATGTTGCTCAGCGTATGTGTAGGCGGTCACTCATGCCGCAGTAGGTGGAACTGGATCCGAAGTGATCCGTAAACACCGATGGCCCCGGCCTTAGCCGGAGCCATTAGGTCTGTCACAATCGGGGTGAGAGGATTCGAACCTCCGACCTTTTCGTCCCGAACGAAACGCGCTACCAAGCTGCGCTACACCCCGTGTTTGCCGGCCATATCGCCGGGGATAATGATATGCCCGCCGTGAAGGTGAGTCGAGGCCTCGTGTCAGTTGACGCCCGGGTCGGCGTGCTGAACGGGGTTGATGTAGATGTTGTCCTCGATGGTCGCCGGATTGCCGTCTGGGCCAGCAGAGTAGAAATATGGACGGTTGCCCGGGGTGATGCCGCCGTCGGAATCCGGGAGAAGATCGTAGTCTGAGAGGGTGCCCATGTTCATGCCGCCCTGGCCGCCTCCGGATAGGCCATCGTCGCCGTAGTCCGCGTCGATGAGGCGGTTGCGGCGGATGAACTTGAATCGGATCACGGTGGTGAAGTTTTCAGGCAGCGCCCCGGCCACGAAGAACGGCTTGCGGGGGTTGGCGATGTTCACGGGTTCACCGGCGTCACCGAGTGACCTGGGCTCGCGCTCCTGGATGCCGTCGAACTTGGGATGAACGTAGCGTATTGGGTTGCCCCAGGCATCGAACGCGGTGAGCAGCTGCGGGAAGTACTCGTCGTTCGGTGTGTAGAGGCGGATGTAGCGCGGGTTGATGGAGTTCACGAGCTCCTGCGTCTCAGGAACGGAGCGGACAGACTCGATGAAGAGCGCAACCGAGTTGATCTCAAGGAACTCATCGCTTGTGTTCTCGGCACCGCGCCCGTCTACTGCGGGGAAGTAGAGCGATTCACCGGGCCCCAGGCCCGATGCGATCCCGCTGCCCGACATTCGTTCGTAGGGGATCTCAACGAGAGGCGGCGGGTTGGTGCTCTTCTGATCTGTGTACGCGGCAAGCGCCTCGTCCAAAGTCTGGAGGACGCCGAGGGTCGCACGCTTTTTGCCTGTATCGAGGACGGCCGTGCCGACCAGCGTGGTGATCGCCGCGAGCCCGGCGATGATACCGATCACGATCAGCAGTTCGAGTAGGGTGAAAGCACTGCGTGCGTGGGTGATGCGTCGTGTCTGCATGGATAATCCTCTGGGTCGGCGCGTGACGTCCCTACATGAGAGTATACGAGATCCGGATCTGGGTGGATCCTTCTGATATGGCTCAGGAACCCTGATTCTCGTCGTTCTGAGCGGGTTTGCTCGCCTGATCTGGGCCCTGCTTGGGTGGCTGCGGGCGTTGCTGAGGGCCGAATGAAATGCCCGGCCCCATGATCGAAGACCCCATGATGTTGCCCGCGGATGATCCTGCTGGCCGCTGTGGGCGTTGCTGGTGTGCCTGTTGGGGGCGTGGCTGCTGGGGACGCTGCATGGGTGCCTGGCGTTGCGGTGGCGCGATTCGGGCCTTGAAGATGATGTCGGTGACGCGTTGGCGCAGCTCCTTCATCATGGACTTGAACATCCGCTGGCCTTCTCGCTTGTACTCGATCTTCGGATCCGTTTGGGCGATCGCACGGAAACCGATCGAATCGCGGAGCTGGTCCATAGCGTAGAGGTGGTCCTTCCACGACTGGTCGAGGGTATCAACAAGGACCATCTGCTCGAACTGGACAAGCTCGGGCCTGGCAAGGGTCTCAACGCGGGCGCGGATCGCGTCCTCACGCTCATCCTCCTCCAGGTAGCGCATCCGCTCGGTGATCCCCTCATCGAACTGGGATTTGAGGTATTCATCGAGCTCGTCGTCAGTGTCGGTTGAGATCGCAGCGTTGATTTTGTCTGTCAGGTCATCGTTCTTGACCTGCTCGCGCATGGCCTCGATGAGCCGGGTGCGCATCTTGGCAGGTGGCGTGGACTTGATGACTTCAGGCGTGAGCTCTGTGCCTGCGCGGTTGCGGGCCCACTTGGCGAGCCCCTCGAACGCGGCGCCGGGGTCCTGCATGGCCTGCTGCATCGTGGACTGCATGATGTAGTCGACCGGGAACTCCGCCTCACGGCTGGAGTAGAGATCGCGTGCCTTCTCGATGATCAGGTCGCGAACCTCCAGCAGGTCGTCCCTGTGATGACGGAGGATGTCCTCGACCGTGACTTCGAAGGTGAACTTGGTTTTAACCCAGCGTGCCAGTCGCTCAGCCCCGTAGTTGGCGTCGGCGAAGAGCGGGATCTCATCGAGCGAGGCGTTCTCGATCTTCTCAAACGCTGCCGTCTCGAGTCGCTCCTGCACGTCGCGTCGGACCGTCGGTCCGGCTTCTCGCAGATCGCCCGTATCGAGCTCGACCCCGAATCGGTTTTTCGCCCAGGTGTGGAGCCCAGCCGAGTCGAACTCCATGAGGAACTCGGAAGAGTCATTAGGGATGTACTCGCCGAGCGTGACCGAGATATTGGCGGCAACGTCCTCCTTGGCGAGCTTGCGTATGGTCATGTCCATCTGGTCCGCGTCCTTACCCTTCAGCCGGTCTGGAAGGATCGAGCAATCGAGCTGCTCGCGGGCGTACTCCGCGGCGCAGAGGGCCGAGAACTCGGGGTCGAGGTACTCCGCGATCGCGTCGTCGACGACATCCTCGATGTACTCGAAGATGAGATCCTTGACCTGGCGTCCCTCGAGGATGCGCTGGCGCAGCCCGTAGAAGCGCTGGCGCTGGTGCTCCATAACCTCGTCGTACTCGAGGATGTTTTTGCGGATCTGGAAGTTGCGCTCCTCGACCTTCTTCTGGGCGCGCTCCACGTTCTTGGAGAGCCAGGGGTGCTCGATGGCGTCGCCTTCCTTCATGCCAAGGCGGGAGAGGAGCTTCATGGTGGTCTCGCCGGCGAACATCTTCATGAGATCGTCTTCGAGCGAGACGAAGAAGCGAGAGGAGCCGTTGTCGCCTTGTCGCCCTGAGCGGCCACGGAGCTGGTTGTCGATTCGGCGGGACTCGTGGCGTTCGGTGCCGATGACGTGGAGGCCGCCCATGTCCTCGATGTTGTCGAACCAGCGGAGCTTGTGGAGGAGGCAGCGGCCGTTCTTATCGAGTTCGGCGCGGAGTTCCTCAGCCCCGGCGGTATCGATCGCTTTGGGGCTCATCCAGGTGTACTCGTTGGCCCAGTAGCGCAGGAGAGCGAGCTCGATCTCGTCTGCTGGCATCGACTCGGCCTCTCGCTTGCTCATGCCCTCAGACTTGAGGACGGTCGGCGCGATCTTGCGGTAGACGTTTTCGCGGAGCTGCTCGTCGGTCATGTCCGCGGAGAGCCCCTTGCTGGCGAGCCCGCGCTTGAGGAGATGCTCGATCATCTGTTCACGGGCGAAGCGTCCAAGCTTGATGTCGGTGCCTCGGCCCGCCATGTTCGTCGCGATCATGACCGCACCGATCTGACCCGCGTCCTCGACCACGTTGGCCTCACGCTCGTGCTGCTTCGCGTTGAGCACCGAGTGCTCGATGTGGTACTTACGCGTGAGCATCTGGGAGATCATCTCAGACTTCTCGACCGAGGTCGTGCCGACGAGGATGGGGCGTCCCACGTCGTGGAACTCCTTGATCTCGTCAACGATTGCTTCCCACTTGTCCTTCGCACGCAGGAACATGAGGTCGTCGTGGTCGTTGCGGGCGATGGGCTTGTTGGTCGGGATCGAAACAACATCGAGCGAGTAGATGTCGTGGAACTCCTGGGCTTCGGTGTCGGCGGTGCCGGTCATGCCCGAGAGCGATTTGTACATCTTGAAGAAGTTCTGAACGGTAACGGAGGCGACGGTCTGCGTCTCCGGCTTGATGGGCACCGATTCCTTGCACTCGACCGCCTGGTGTAGCCCGTCGGACCACTGACGCCCGATCATGGGACGCCCGGTGTTGGTGTCCACAATGACGATCGTGGGTTCGGCACGCCCGGTCATGCGGTCGGGCACATCCATGACGATGTAGTCCTTGTCGCGTGTGTACACGGCGTGGGCACGCAGGGACTGCTCGAGCAGGTGCGGGATGTCCATGTTCTCATCGACGTAGAACGAGCCGACGCCCGCGAGCTTCTGGGCCTCGGCGATGCCGTCGTGGGTGAGGTGGGCGCTCTTGCGCTCCGGCTCGAGCTCGTAGTACTGGACATGCTGGTCGCGCTTCGATTCGATCTCGGGCAGTGCCGCCTGGGCGTCCTTGAGCTTCTTCTGGATTTCGGGGAGCTGGGACTTGTCGCGGATCTGGCGGATATCGCCCTCCAAGCCCTTGATGGTCTCCTTGCAGTGCGTCACCTGATCCTCGAACTCCTGCCAGGGGCGCTGCATCTCGACGAGCTTGCGTGCGAGATCATCGGCGAGCTGATATCGCGGCTGCTCGTCGTGGGCCTGGCCCGAGATGATGAGCGGGGTCCGGGCCTCGTCGATGAGGGTAGAGTCGACCTCGTCCACGATCGCGAACTGACGCTTCCGCTGAACCTGCTGCTCCACGTTGCGCTTCATGTTGTCGCGGAGGTAGTCGAAGCCGAACTCTGAGGTCGTGCCGTAGACGACGTCGCAGCGGTACATCTTCCGCTTGACTTCCTCGGGCTGCATGTGCATCGGGTGGATCGCGCCCGCGGTGAGGCCCAACCAGTGGAAGAAGGGGAAAGTCCAGTCGCGGTCACGCTGGACGAGGTAGTCATTCACGGTGACGACATGAACCTGCTGACGCTGCACGGTGGCCATATAGGTGGCGAGCGGCGCGACGATGGTTTTACCCTCACCGGTTTTCATTTCCGCGATCTTGCCCTGACCGAGCACCATCCCGCCAATGAGCTGGACATCAAAGGGGCGAGCACGGAACGGTGGCTTGGACTCGGGCAGGGCCTCGCGGACGGCGTCGTAAAGCTCGTTGGGAAGCTCGATCTGCATGTACCCGGGGACAGGTTCGTTGTTTCCCAGAAACTCGCCTTCCGGCTCAGCCGGCTCGATGGTTTCGATCTTGGCCTTGTACTCGGCAAAGAGCTCCTGACCTCGGCTGCTGAGGATCGAGGGGTCGAAGTCGTACTCGGGGTTGAAGATATTGCGAATCCCCACCGCTCGGTCCATCACCTCGCGGGCGACGGCGAAGACCTCGGCGAGCATCTCGTCGGGCTTGGTTCCTTCGTCGTAGCGGGTGCGGAACTCCTCGATTTTGGCGCGGAGCTCGGTGTCGGTGAGTTTCCTCATCTCTGGTTCGAGCACACCGATGGCGTCCACGCGGTTGGTGTACCGCTTGACGATTCGTTCGTTTCGTGAACCGAAGACCTTGGAGAGTACGGGACCGATGACGGGGATTTCTGAGCTTGCCATGGTGGCGATCTTTCTGGGAATGGGACGCGCCGCCGGCACAGCGTGGCTGCGGCGGCGTGGGTGATCTGTCTGTGTCGGGTTTGCGCGGATGCCGCGCGGACGCTCGTGGCTCAGACGCTCTGAGGGGGCGGCAGATTGAGCATACGCTCGGCCCAGCGATCAGCCAAAGCACGCGAAGGTTGCCCGGCGGCGTGTGTCGGGATCGAGGGCGGCGAGTCGTGGAGCGTGAATCCTGGCGATTCCTTTCGGAAAGCCTGATTCGCTGGCGTTGCGGACCGATCGACCATCTCACGCAGGGCCTGGGCCATCTGGGCCGGCAGGCGACGGGCGGAGCGATCGATGGAATCGCCGGCGGCGTTGGCCGCGGAGGCAATCGAGCACAGCAGCAGTTGCAGCCCGATCGCCGCGATCACAATCCCGGATTTCCGGGACTGGTTGAGCGGGATGTCCTGCGTCTGCTGCTGGTGCATTGAAGTCTCTATCGGCAGTTCTCCGTATTGTTGGCAATCAGGAGTCTGCGATGACGCCGTATTGTCTGCATGCGGGGGGAGAATGTAAAGTCAACCCGGGGCATTGGTCCGATATCAATCTGGCCTGATTCACCTGAATTGGTGTTGAGATCGGTGATGATCAGGGCTTCACTGGATCCATGGACAAGGACGAGAACATGCTCGCGACCCGCCAATCGCTGACTCCCACGCGTGAATCGCTCACCCACAAGTTCACCATCGATCGTCACGAGGGGTATCTCACGATCGGGCTCTACCCGGACGGGACCCCTGGTGAGATCTTCATCAAGATCGCGAAGGAGGGCTCGGCAATCTCAGGGATGTGCCAGGCGTTCTGCCGTGCCTTCTCGATCGCGCTCCAGTACGGCCTGCCTGTCGACGAGGCGGTCAAGCGGTTCAAGGGCATGCGTTTCGAGCCCAACGGCATGACCAGCAACCCCGACATTCCTGAGGCGGACTCGCTCGTAGACTATGTCGCGAAGTACATGGAACTGCAGTTTGGCGGTAAAACCGGGCGGAACTGATCGGATCAGGCGATTCGGTTGGGCGGTTCTTGCCCCTTTAGGGCCGCTGAGACATTGGCGCAAACCATCTCCGTCATGGCTCTTCGCCATGCGATCTCCGCGCTGCCAATGTGGGGAGTGAGAATAGCTCGAGGGTTATGGATGAGCCCGGGATGGATCTCGGGCTCTTTTTCATAGACATCGAGCCCGGCACCCCAGAGCCGATCGTCGTTCAGCGCATCAACCAGTGCCTGCTCGTCTATGACCGGGCCGCGTGCCGTGTTCACAATGATCGCGTCTTTCTTGACGCTCCTGAGGTTTTCGGCATTGATGAGGTGACGGGTCTGCTCGGTGAGCGGCGTGTGGACGGAGATGACATCCGCCGCGGCGAGCCCTTCCTCGAGACTCATCCGCTGGGCCCCGAGCGGTGCCATCTCGAAATCGAGGTGGCGTGAACGGGCGACGTAGGCGATCCGCATTCCGAACGCCTTCGCCCGGCTCGCGGTGGCATAGCCGATGCGGCCGGCCCCGACGACCAGCAGCAGCTTATTGCACAGATCCATGCCGAGGAACTCGTCCATCCCGAGCTGACCACGCCCTGGATACGCTGCGGATCTGGCGTATCGGTCCGCCTCGATGAGACGGCGAGCGGTAGCGAGGATGAGGAGCCAGGCGATGTTCGCGGTGCCTTCCGTTACCGCGTCGGGTGTATTGCAGACGACGACCCCCCTGTCTTTGCAGGCGTCGATGTTGATATTGTCGAATCCGACTGCGAAGTTGCAGACAACTTTGAGCTGCTCGCCCGCTGCGTCCAGTAGATCGTGATCGACTGGGTCTGTGTACATCGAAACCAACGCGGAAAGACCGGGCACGAAGCGCATCAGGTCCTGTTTTTCAGGCTTTTCTGAGCCCAGCACTTTGATGCAAGCGCCTGGAACTGAAGGCGTTCCGACCGGTGTACGCGTAAAGCCGACGATGGGTTGAGTCGCTGTCATGAGACAAGCGTAGACCATATCGAGGCGCGTTCGGACTGCTATATCAGGACGAAATGACACGGTCGCGATCTGCGTGGTTTTCCGGAAAGGGAAGAAAAAAGCTGAATTCTTCGAGATTTGCAGGCCAAAATCGGTTTACAGTGCCGAAAGTAGTCCGGTAAAAACAGCGTGTTTGGAGAGCACGCGGCATACCGGTATGCAAGAACGGAGTACCAGAAATGGCAAAGCGAACCACCAAGAAAACCACCCGTCGTCCCGCGAAGAAAACCGCGGCCCGTAAGACCACCGCTCGCAAGGCACCCGCCAAGAAGGCGGCCCCCGTAGCAGCCAAGAAGCCCACCAAGATCGTTGCGGCGAAGGACAAGCCCCGCACCAAGTCGGAAGTCCTGACCATCATCAGCGATCACGTTGGCATTTCGAAGAAGGAAGCCGCTCAGGTCTTTGAGGTCATGGGCGAGATGATCGAGAAGGATCTGAAGAAGGGCGCCTGTGGCGCTTTCAACGTGCCTGGCATGATGAAGGTCACCGTCCAGCGTAAGCCCGCGACCAAGGCACGCAAGGGCATCAACCCCTTCACCGGCGAAGAGACCGTATTCAAGGCGAAGCCCGCACGCAACGTCGTGAAGGTCCGCCCGCTCAAGGGCCTCAAGGATCGCGTCTGATCCGTGCATGATTCATAGCTATGAGAAAAACGCCCCGGCATATGCCGGGGCGTTTTTTTACTGCGGGTCCGAGCTGTCCATTCCCATGATCGCGAGGAACTCGTCGTACGTCGTGACCACTCCATTGGTCACGATCTCATCAGCGTCGAGCGGGATCGGCGCGAGATCTGTCATCAGTTGCGTTGGCGCAGATGGGTTGCTTCCGAGCCACTGGTCTACGAGGCGGTCTGAGACAGCAGCATTGGGGTTGTATCGCGGGATCGGATTCCAGAGAATGATGTTGTCAATTCCCATGGCCAGCATGTGCTGCATTTGAACTTCCCATAAGCCCATTTCCTGATCGATCTCAGTCAGTCGTGACCATGTGTTGTGCCCACGGATCCCGTAACCGGGCGCAGCAACCCAAGGAACGACAGGGCCATTCCCCGCGGCGGAGCGGCAAATGTTCAAATTGTTGATGATCATATTCCATCGAACATCTTTGCTCGTGTTCGCGAACAATCCCCAGGTCGGGACCTCATGGAAATAGCAGATCGGTGAAGAGACATCTGCGATAGTGGAGTTCGGAATCGGGAAGTTCGTGAATCTCCGGACATCGAATGTGGGATTCGATTCGTTGTAGTTACTGATTGGGATATGGTGGCCGTACGCAGAGTTAAAGGCCTCCATAATCACGTCACGAAGGAATCGTGAACGAAACTTGAGTGCGTACTCATGGTACTCGTAGCGAGCCGCCCGGCTTGCAGCTGACTGCAGCGAGTTGAACTGTTCAAACGTCAGGTTACGCATGAGCCGGGGTGCGTCTGGTTCGAGGATCGAAGGTGATTCGATCATTGCGCGGAAAAAGTGCTCTTGCTCTTGGTTGTCCAGTGCGATGAAATCGATCCCGTCCTCTTGGTCCATGATGACAAAGTCCGGCTCTACCCCACGGTCTCGCAGCTCGATCGCGAACTGATTCCAGTACTCAACTAATCCTGATCGATATCCGCCGTTGTTGAGGAGTTGAGCGGGATTCGAGACATCGAATGGTTCTCGATCCGCTGGGATGAACTCGTCCTTGAGTCGCAGGACCACTCGGGGCATGTTCCGCTGCGTTGCTTCTTCAGCGACCAGCTGTGCGAGACGCTCAGGCGTTTTATTGCGCGGATTTACGACGATGTTGAACGTCAGGTTCGTGAACGGCCCACCGGTATCCTGCCACGCGTAAATCCAGACTGTGCGATCCTGATCCAGTAGGAGCGAGTTGTCGACCGTCCAGCTCGGGGAGTCATCGCCAAGGTTGCCATCGTTGCCACCAGAGTGACCGCCCCCACCGCCGCTGGAGCCGCCTCCACCTCCACCGCCGCCACTGCTGCGGGATGATCCTCCACCACCGCCCCCTGAGCCCCCGCCCGTGTTCACAGACGACGCGTTCGAGCCGCCCGTAACTGAGCGATTTGTGGTGTTCACCCCTTTACTCTTGCGGACAATGGCTCCCTGCTTGGATACGGGTGCCTTTGAGCTATTAAGTCCGGGGAGTTCAGCATCAACCTTCGATGCGATTTTGGGTTCCTTGCGTTTGATGATCCGTCCGTCCGGGAGACGGATGATGATCTCAACCAGTTCCTGCCCTTCGCTCTGGCGAAACTTCGACTCTTCCACAGGGGCCTCGTCCTGCGCATGCGCAGGGGTACCCGCGATGAGAAGCCCGATGACGGACAGTGACAGTGTTGAACGCATTAGCATGGTTGGAGCCTTTGGTTGATGCAAACGACGTTGGCGGAACGTGTGCGTGAGTCCGAAATGTGGAATTCGAACGCCCCACGCTGCGAGCGTCTGTGGGGGCAATTTGAGTAAGCGGGTCTGTTTGTAGTGACTGGCAAACCCAACCCCTAGAACATGGATGTCGTTATCAGACTTGGGGCACTGATTATCGCTCAAGCCGGCAACGGGCGGATGGGGTGCCTCCTCGGTGCTGCACATCTGGGAAAACCGAGCGTTACTCCGGTTTGATGTTGAAAACAGCTCATCTGGCTGCTTGGATCCTGCGACAGGTGGGCACCGATGGTGCAGAAGGGTGTCATGGTGCGATTGAAGAAGCGTGTGAGTTCCAGAGCCGTTGCGTTGGAAACGACCCTGCTGGTGCATGGCGTGCCCCCCGAAAGCAGCCTGCGCTTGGCTGGAGAGCTCGACGCCATCGTTCGTGAAGCCGGATCCGTGCCAGCGCTTGTCGGCGTCGTTCGCGGACTCGCGACTGTCGGGATGACCAGCGAAGAGCTCTCCGAGATGCTCGAGTCTGGGGCAGTGGCCAAGCTGAACACCGCGAATCTCGGGCATGCCCTCCACGCCAGGATGTCTGGAGCCACCACGGTGAGCACCACGATGGAACTGGCATCCTTTGCGGGCCTGCGTGTCTTTGCGACGGGGGGGATCGGCGGTGTCCATCGGGGATACGGGGAGCACCTGGATATCTCGGCGGATCTGCTGGCTTTCACGCGATACCCGCTGGCGGTGGTCACGAGTGGCGTGAAATCCATCCTCGATGTCGAGTCGACGCGGGAATCACTCGAATCGCTCGGCGTGACCGTTGTCGGATTTCAGACAGACCGATTCCCCGCGTTCTACCTCCGGGATGGCGGATGTGATGTCGATGTGCGATTCGACGATCCTGGCGAGCTCGCATCGTTCCTGCGCGCGGAACTGCCTCGTACGGGGCGTGGGGTTGTCGTTGCCAATCCGATCCCCGAGGAGCATGAAATCGATCGGGTTTTGTGGGAGCAGTGGCTAGATGAAGCACAGAGGCGTGCGATTGATTCTGGCGCGAGCGGGCGGGATCTGACGCCAGCGCTGCTTTCAGGGCTGCACGAGATCTCAGGCGGACGGACTCTGGAAGCGAATATCGCTCTCGTCAAATCGAACACCAGAGTCGCGGCGATGATCGAGGCGGCGCTCTAACCCGATCGGTATCCGTACAGGTTCACCGCTCCTTCTGATGATTCAACCTTATCGGGCCCCGCTTCACTGAACTTTGACAGATGATTGCGGGTGAATTTGCCCGTTCGCAGGGGGATTCGTGCTAGCATGTTGTGTTTCCCACAGGCACAGGGGCAGGAGACTCCTGCGGCTGTTAATACGAGAGATTCCGGCGGAGTCTCAAGGGAGAGTGTCCCTGTTTTTCGCCGGCCGGGTTTTCGAGCCCAATCAAAGGAGATTGAGACGATGCGTCATCAGATTGGAATCGCGGTACTCATCGCGACGGCGGGCATGTGCGGCAACGCACTTGCGCAGGACAGCGTCAGCAGCAACCTCGGCGGGCTCCCCGGCGACGCGCTCGATCCCTGGTCGGATCACTGCGCAGCCTACGTCGCTGACCTCGCGCCGCTCACGACCTCGGCGGGTCACATGTTCGGTGTGGCTCCGCTGCTCAAGAGCTCGCAGATCGACCCTGCCTTCTTCAACAACCTCGGGTCGATGGCCACCATCAGCCCCGACGTGCTCAACGATGTCCCGTTCTCGATGGTTGACTACCTCGCGTGGGACACCGCGGGCGCGGGCGTGAGCATGAACAACGACCAGCCCCAGGTTGTTTCGACCAGCGGCCTGAGCTCCCAGTTCTCGATCGGCTGGTCCGAGTTCGGCACCAGCGTGTCGGGCAACAGCTACAACGGCCTGATCGGCGCTATCGTCAACTACGACCCCAATAACGCGAACCGCCTGTTTGTTGATCGCCGCATGACCGCGGTCAATAGCGCCTCTGGTCTTGTTGGTGATTCCTCGCAGTTCGGCGGCCCTTCGGTCGACGCGAACGGCAACATGTACTACCGGGCAGACAACTTCGGCTCAACCGGGCCGGATCAGGTCTCCGGGGCCAACATCCTGCGTACCCGCCTTGCCGATCGCGACTGCGGCGTGCAGAACTATGTCTCGACCGGCGGCACGCTTGATGCAACCGACTTCATCATTCAGGGTGACGCCACGACACACGGCGTGCCTAACAACATGCCCGCTTCGATCGCAGGCGGCAACGGTGTCTACGGCGGTCCGAACTTCGATAGCGAGTACGTCTACGGTCCCTCGCTCGGTATGACCACCGGCACGACCGGTCACTTTGACCTGACCGGCGGTCGCACCGGCGATCAGCGTGGCAACATGGGCAGCACGATCGGCGATCCCTTCGGATTCGGCGGCGTGTACACCTACGGCATCTATGCCAAGGATGCGGCAAACGATACTAAGACAATGAACGTCTGGGGCGTTGACGCGAGCGGCGCGGTCGTTGGGAACAAGGCCTGGGATATCCCCTCCACGATCACCGACAATGACGACGGATTCACGCTGACCTACAGCGGCTTCGAGGAGTTCGTGAACTACCTCGGATCGGTTGCTTTCCGTGGTGGCGTGGGCAACGTCGCGGTTGGCCGTGATCTGAACGGCAACGCGCTGTTCGCGGCGACCGTCTCCGAGAACGGCTTCAGCGACGACTTCTCGAACCAGATCATTGTCGGGCGTTACAACCCCGACACCGGCGCAACCGACTTCACCTTCGCCGGCTACATCGATCAGTTCGGGCTCTTCACCATGGACGCAGGCAAGCCCATCTATGACGACGCGGGCGTTGAGATCGGCCAGCTCGTGAACCTCGACGCGGTCACCGGCGGCTCGCCGCTCGGCCCGTCGCTCTCGGCCCCGGCGTTCGACGCGGCCGGCAACGTCTGGTTCATCGGTGCGGTTGAGCTCTACGATCGCTTCATGGACGGCGGGTCGGACTTCGACGGCGCACTGCTCCGTGCGGTCCTCGATCCGGACACTTTCTCATACCGCCTCGAGCTTGTGCTTGAGAACGGCACCCGCCTGATGGGGCCGAACTCGAACCGCGAGTACTCGGTCGACTTCCTCGGCACCGCGAACGGCGGCGGCGGGGCGAACCCCGGCTCCTTCTGGTCGAACAACGTCTCAGGATCCTCCTGGAACGGCGTTGATATCTCCGGCACCGAGCCCGGCGACGAGATCGCCAACGGCGGCGTGATCGTGAACACCTCCATCACCTACGACATCGATGGTGACGGCATCTTCAACGATCCGACCAGCGGCAACTTCAACCCAGACGCTCCGGCTGACGAGTCGTACAGCGTGGCGCTCTACATCGGTTACTACCAGGACGGCCCGGCGCCCTGCCCCGCCGACCTGACCGGCGACGGCATGCTGAACTTCTTCGATGTTTCGGCATTCCTTCAGGCGTACAACACGATGGATCCCATCGCAGACTTCACGGGTGACGGCATGTTCAACTTCTTTGACGTGTCGGCATTCCTCTCCGCTTACAACGCGGGCTGCCCGTAATCTGATCTCAAACACTGATTGCACTATCCACAGCCGCGTCCTTCGGGACGCGGCTGTGCTTTTTGATACCGATAACGAGCTCTGAACCGAGGCAATTGCGAAGATTCAGCAGGACACCCGTAAGTACTGAGATACAATGAGCTTGGAATGAGGAGAGCACCCATGAAGACTCAAGTGGCATCGATCGGTCTAGTTCTGTGTACGATGTGTGGGCTGGCCCCTGCACAGTGGGATCCGTTCAACGGCGACTGGGGCAAGGAGGACGACCGTGACCTTCGCGTGATGACCTGGAACGTGCAGGACGGGATGTGCTCGACGAATGACAAGGACGATGCCTTCGCGGATTGGAATGCTCTGGTGCGCATTGTCGCCGCGCTTCAGCCCGATGTGCTCATCCTTCAGGAGTGCGGTGACAACAGCGGGAATAACACCGGCTCTGGGGTCGATTCTGTGAGCGAGCTGGAAACCGTCGCGGACCTCTTCATCAATGGCGGCAGCGATCCGTTCCTGGGCGGCAGCGTCGGCTCGTACACGAAGCGCTTCGTCCCTACTTACGACCTTCCATATGTCTTCGCATCGACGAACTCGGACGGGTTCAATCGGAACATGATCATGTCTCGGTATCCGTTCGCAGATCTCAACGGGGGCGGTGCCGAGCTGAGCAACTTTGTGGTGCTCCCGGATGCCTATCAGAGCGGCGGTAATGGCGGTATCCGCGGGTTCATGTTCGGCGAGATCGATCTCCCGGACGAGTTGTACGCGGGTGATGTTGTGGTCGGCAACGCTCATCTCAAGGCGGGCGGATCGGGCGATGACTTTGATCAGCGAGAAACCGCGGCATTCAACACGGCCTATTTCATCGACTACTACTACAACGGCGCGGGAAGCGGCGTGAGCGATCCAAACAACCGCGTTGCGGTGCCGAACGTCGGGACGATTCTTGACGAGAACACACCCGTGATCTGGGGTGGCGACCTCAACCAGAACCCGAGCTCATCCAGCCCGAACTCGATCATGACCCGTGCCGAGAACGTTGGTGGCACGGACGGGACCGATCGTGATCGTACCGACGCGTCGTTCACGAACGCTTCTCAGCCGGTCTCTGGCGACACCAGCACGCAGGGAAGTTCCAGCCGCCTCGACTACCTGTGCTGGCAGGACTCGATCGCTCAGGTTCGTCGCCAGTTCATTTTCCGCTCTTCCGGGAGCAACATGAATACAAGCCGCCTGCCCTTCCCTGTCAATACCTTCCCGGTCAATCCGCTTTCCGCCTCATCGCTGGCATCAGATCACCGTCCGGTGATCGTTGATTTCATTCTCCCGGAAGCCGCGAGCGATCCTTGCCCGGCTCCGCCAGACTACAACGATGACAACACGCTCGATTTCTTCGATGTGAGCGCGTTCCTGGCCGCGTATTCGGCGATGGAGCCATCCGCTGATATCACGGGTGATGGCAACTTTGATTTCTTTGACGTTTCAGGGTTCTTGGCGCTGTATAGCGCCGGCTGCCCGTGATCCAGAGATTCAGTCGCCCTTGTTATCCCGCATCTCTTTCACCTCGTTTACGGCGGCGTCGAGATCGCGTTTGAGCTGACGCACCCTGAGCAGGGAGCGCACGCGGGTAATGAGTTCGAGTCTATTCACCGGCTTGGTCAGGAAGTCGTCTGCGCCAGCATCGACCGCACGTTCTACATCACCGACTTCGTTGAGTGCGGTCACCATGATAATTGGGATGTCGCGGGTGCCTGGGTTCTTTTTCAGCTTCTCACAGACCTGATACCCGCTCATCTGCGGCATCATGATGTCGAGCAGGATGATGTCCGGTGCTTCATTCTCGACCGACTCCAGCGCCTCAATGCCATTGCGAGCGAAGCGGATCGGGCCGCTCACGTCGTCCAGGTAGGCGTTGAGGAGTTCGAGGTTCTGCTCGTTATCGTCGACGAGCAGTATCCCCTGATGACTCTGGATGTGCTCGTCTTGTTTCGGGTCTGCGGTGGGTGTATCAGTCATTTGCGTACCTGCGTGTGGCGATCATGCATGCGGAAACTCGCTTGCCTCAGCTCTATCGGGCCTACTCTATGTTAGGAACGCTGGAGCGCACGCCTGAGTCTAGGTGGACGCCCCGCATGAGGCTGGCGGAGGTACGGATTTGAGCGGTTGGAATGAGCAGTTTCAGGTACCCGAGTTCGATGCCCTTCTGGCGGCTTTGAGCACAGAGGAGCAGAAAGCGATCTCATCAGTCCGAAACTGGGCCAAGGAGCAGCTCGGTGTCAGAGGCCAGATGGAGTACTACCAGGCGTCGTGGGGCTGGGCCGAGCAGTACGTGCTCGCTGAGCCTCATGAGGGGGCGCTGTCCGGGGTGTATCTGGTGCCAGCACCGGAGCAAACCCGGGTTGCGCTCTGCTGCGACCGCTTCTTCTTCGAACAGCATCGCCTCAGCGACTTCCCCAAGTCAGTACAGCCCAGCATCCGTGAGGGTACTTGCATCGGGAGACGGGTATGGGTCGAGTGCCCGTTGAGCGGTGCAGCCGATGCGGAGGGTATCTGTACACTTCTCAGCGAGCTCCGTTCTACATGACGCCTGAAATCATGAGATCGCGCACGATCTGCCGATGAACGGATCGGGTACGTATTGAAATCGCGGAGGCTCTGATGCGCACTGATCGGTATGTATTGCTTATGGAATCGCTGCTGAATCAACTGGGCATGGGCCCAGTCATGATGGCTCTTTTCGTGTGCTCTGGTGTCATTCTCGCGGGGCCGATCGGTGAGGAAACTGAGCGTCTCGTTCAGCGAGCTAACCTCGGCGGTGGGGTCGCGGCGTTCTACATCGCTGATCTGGATACCGGCGAGGAGCTTGCGAGCCACAATGCTGACACGGCCCTCATCCCCGCCTCCACGATGAAGCTGCTCACGACCGGAACCGCGCTTCGAGTTCTCGGCAGCGATTTTGTTTTCCGAACAGAGCTCATCGTTGACGAGTCTGTATCGCCGCCGGTCCTGATTATTCGGGGTGACGGCGACCCGGCTTTGGGTGATCCCGCGATCTTTGTGGATGAAGAGCCGGGCGTCGAGGTCGGGCTGCTGTTCGACCAGATTACCGCTGCCCTGAAATCCGCCGGCATCACGGCGGTCTCCGAGGTGGTCGTCGATGACCGCGTCTTCGATCGCACGTATACCCACCCCGACTGGCCGCTGGATCAGTTGAACAGGTGGTACTGCGCTCAGGTCGGCGGGCTGAATCTGCACACCAACGTCATCAACGTGTACACACGTCCCTCGACCAGCGGCACGCCGGTCGTACGGCTCGCGCCGGACGCCTACTGGGTCCAGTTGGAAGTCAGGGCGAAATCAAACCGCAAATCACGCGATACGGCATGGGTATCCCGCCCAACGAAGAATAACTCCTTCACCGTCCATGGGAATGTCAGCGTTCAGTCTGAGATACCGGTCGCCGTCGACACGCCCCCGCTCTTCGCGGGGCGCGTGATCGCGGACGCCATCGACGAGCGGGGTATCAGCGTCGGGATCGGGGATCAATCCGCGGTGAGCGCGGTGCGGCTCTGGGAACTCCGTGATCAGTTCGATGACGCAAGGACCGTCGCGGTCATCACGACACCGCTCGCGGATGTGCTCAGGCGGGTCAATACCAACTCCCACAACCTGTACGCCGAAGCCCTGCTCAAGCGTATTGGGCATGCCGTCACATCGGATCCAGGGTCGTGGGAGAACGGGGGCGCGGTTGTGCGCATGACCCTCGCAGAGGAGATCGGCGCCAGCGCTGCCGAATCAACACTGATTTCAGATGGGTCAGGGATGTCACGAGAGAACCGTGTCACCCCGAGCACCTTCGTTGCATGGATGCGATCATTGGCCAAGAGCGATGATTGGGAGCCCTTCGTGGAATCGCTCGCAATCCCTGGGGAGGGCACATTGCGTAGCCGGTTCATCCGAGATGAACTGCACTCAGAACTGTACGCCAAGAGCGGGTATCTCACCGGCACCTACGCCCTCGCGGGTGTCATCGAGCACCCGCGCACCAAGCAGCGCGTAGTGTTCTCGATCATGCTCAATGACGTCAAGGCCGGGAGCACCACCCGCAACGCGAAGCCCCTAATCGATGACATCGTGGAAGAAATCGATCTCTATCTTCAAGAGCAAGCCGGCGAACCAGTCATGGGTGGCTAATCAATGCTCGGGAAGAACCGGCGGCCAGGCCCGGACGGGTTGATTCAAACGCTGATCGTCGGTGGTCTTCGGAGTCGCATCGAACCCGACACGATCGCAACCGTGCGATTGATCCCAGACGGCGTCTCGTGATGCGTCGCAGTTGGCAACCCAATGGAACAGCGCGCGGTGGTGGTCGTTGATATTGATCTCTCGGCCCAGAACCGCGATGAACCTGGTTGTTGTCTTGGATTTGAAGAGTTCGGATAGGATTCGTTGTCCGAGCCCCGCGTGGTTGGGTTCTTCGACATCGCGGTCGGCGCGGATGAGGAGCCAGCCGGGGATTGGATCGGGGGCGGAAGCTTCGAGGACGCCTTCGATCTCTAGCGCAAGGCTGATGTCTGCTTGGCGTTGATCCTCTGTGGGGAGTTGGTCTCGGGGGTTGATGGGCTCTGCGTCGAGGTCTTCGCCGGGGACTTTGCGGGTGGCGTCGAACCCGAGTTTCATCCCAGAGCCAAGGCGGGGAGCCGCGTGGTCGAGGATGTCGAGAGCACCGAAGACCTTCTCGATGTCGCGTGATGGTTTGCAGTTGCGGTAGAGGGCGGTCATCACGGCGGAGAGGTCGTGGACATCAACATCATGATCGACGATGAAGAGGTTCTTGGTCCAGGCCATCTGGCCGGCACCCCAGATGCCGTGCATCACTTTGCGGGCGTGGAGCGGGTAGTGCTTGTGGATCTGGATGTTGGCGACGTTGTGGAACGCGCCGTACATGGGCAGGTCGTAATCCTCGATGTCGGGGAGGATGGTTTTGAGGAGCGGGCGCATAATGCGTTCGGTGGCTTTGCCGAGGAAGTAGTCTTCCTGCGGCGGAAGGCCGACAATTGTCGTCGGGTAGATCGCGTTCTCGCGGTGGGTGAACGCGGAGACCTCGACGATGGGGTACCGATCGGGCATGGAATAGAACCCAGTGTGATCGCCGAATGGGCCTTCGAAGACGGCACCCTCGCCGAGTGGTCCTGCGCCTGGTTCACGCGGGTCCCACCCGGGGTACCCGGCGTCGGTGCGGACGAATCCTTCGATAATCATCTCGGAGTCCGCGGGCACCCAGAGCGGGACGGTCTTGGCGCGGCAGAGGCGGACGCCCTTGCCCTGGAGGAACCCGGCCATGAGGAGTTCGGAGATCCCTGGCGGGAGCGGGCATGTCGCGGCGTAGGGCATGACGGACGGGCCGCCGAGCGCGATGGCGACGGGCATGGGCTCTCCGAGCTTTTTCCATGAGCGCCAGTGGGAAGCACCATCGTGGTGCATATGCCAGTGCATGGCGAGGCGGTTCTTGCCCAGCAGTTGGATGCGGTACATCCCGATGTTGTGCGACTTGGGTTTGAGGTCGTTGCGATCGTCGGCGTGGATGGTGTGGATGCCGGCGAGGGTGATGAAACGCCCGCGGAATCGCTCGTTCCAGGTGTTGTCGTCGAAATCGGGGTGTCCGAGATCGGGGATGTGGTCGTTGAGCCCGGCGGGGTAGCCCACGGATTCGAAGTCGCCATCGAGGGGCCAGCACTTAAGGATGGGGAGCGTGGTGAGATCGATCTGATCGCCGGTCTTGATGACCTGCTGGCAAATGCCGGGTGACTTGAGGCGTTTGGGACCGATCTTGAGGAGGGGTGCGAACTGCTTCGCTTTCGCGATGGCTTCGGAGAGGGAGCGCGGCGGTTCGGGTTTGACGAGCTCGCCGATGGTGTGGGCGATGTCGTCGAGGGGTCGATCGCCGAGTGCGAGCTCCATGCGTCGGTACGAACCGAACGCGTTGATGAGGACGGGGAAGCTCGCGTCGGTTGGTTTCTCGAAGAGGAGGGCGGAACCACCGAGTTGGGCGAACTCGGGGTCGTTTGTTTGGGATGAAGCTGAGCCGGGCTTTGGGGCTTGCGACTTGCTCTCCGCGTCCGTGCGTGACGCAATCTCGAGGACAGGATCAGCGGGTTCGGAGATCCGGCTCAGCTCGGATGAACGCTCGAGTTGGTCGACAAACTGGTGCAGGTCGCGAAACATGATGAAGGATATGTCAGAGTTCCCACAGAAAACGGATGGCGAGACGAGGGACACGACGCCCGCGTTTGTGTATGCGACGAGGCGCGATTGGGCAGGGTACTTCGAGGTGACGCAGGGTCGGCCGCCTCGGGATACCCTGCTGCACGCGTTGGAGTTGTTTTCGCAAGAAGCAAACGATCGGACGCGGTTCGCGGTGGATCTCGGGTGCGGCGAGGGGCGCGATACGGCGGAGCTGCTCCGGCAGGGGTGGAAGGTGCACGCGATCGATGGGCACCCGGACGGGTTGACGCGCCTGATGCATCGGGATGACCACGATGCGATGGAGCGGCTGACGATGCAACTCGCGTCGCTGGAACGGGTTGAGTTGCCAAAGTGTGATCTGCTTAACGCGAGTTTCTCGCTGCCGTTCTGTGCGCCGGACCACTTTGAGGCGATGTGGGGCCGGATCGTGGACGCGATCGATGTCGGCGGGCGGTTCTCGGGCCAGTTGTTTGGGGATCGGGATTCGTGGGCTTCGATACCGGATCGTTCGCACTTCACGCGTAATCAGATCGAGGCACTGCTCGCTCCCTTCGAGATCGAACTGCTGAAAGAGGAAGAGCGCGAAGGCCAAGACTGTTCCGGGGTGTCGAAACACTGGCACGTGTTCCACATCGTCGCCCGAAAGAAGTAGTACACTGGGATGAACCCAGGAGGACGATGGATGGAAGCCGTCATTGACGTTCAGGGCGTAGAGAAGATGTATCGCAGGCGGGTTCACGCCCTGCGTGGTGTCGATCTGCGGGTTGGTTCGGGAGAGATCTTTGGGCTCCTCGGGCCCAACGGCGCGGGCAAGTCCACGCTCGTGAAGGTGCTTCTGACGGTCATCCGGGCCACGAAGTGTCAGGGGACGCTTCTCGGCTCGAAGGTCGGGGACAAAGGTGTCCTGAGTCAGGTCGGCTACCTCCCAGAGCATCACAACTTCCCCAAGTACCTCACGAGCAAGCAGCTGCTCCGCCATTTCGGAGCCATGTCGGGCGTTGGGCGTGCCGAGCGGAATCGCAAAGCGGACGAGCTGCTGGAGGTCGTTGGGATGAAGGACTGGGCGAACGCGAAGCTCGGGAGCTACTCCAAGGGCATGCGTCAGCGAGTAGGGCTAGCCCAGGCCCTGATGAATGATCCTAAGCTGGTGATTCTGGATGAGCCGACAGACGGGGTGGACCCGATCGGACGCAAGGACATCCGCGAGGTGCTATTGCGTTTGAAGGACGAGGGGCGGACGGTGTTCCTCAACTCGCACCTGCTCAGCGAGCTTGAGATGGTGTGCGATCGGGTCGCGATCATGGTGCATGGGCTTGTGCGTCAGCAGGGGACGATCGAGGAACTCACGGACGGGCAGAGCGGGTTCGCGGTCCGCGCGCTTGAACCGATCAGCGATGAACTCCGAGAGACGATCTCAAAGCGACTGAGCGGGATTGATCCCATCAAAACCAGCGATCCGAGCGAACTGGTCTTTGCCACGAGCGATGCGGACGCGGTGCAACCAGCGATCGACGTGCTGCGATCCAGCGGCGTGACCATCCGCCAGTTCGGCTTCCGACGCCCATCGCTTGAGGAGCTCTTCGTGAAGGCGGTGCAGGAGCACCCGGACGGGGCTCGCCCAGGAGCGCAGCGGAAGGGGGGACGCTCATGATCCTAATGCAGACCAAGGCCCTGTTCATCGACGCGTACCGTGAGCTGAACGCGAAGAAGCTGTTCTGGATCACGATGGCGCTGAATCTTGTCGCAGTTATCATCTTTGCTTCACTCGGAATCACGCAGAAGGGCGTCACGTTCTGGCACTGGCAGTTCGAGAGCATGTTCTTCAACACCGGGCTGATCTCGCAAGAGTTGTTCTACAAGCTGCAGTTCACCTCCTGGGGAGCGGGTTTCTGGCTCAGCTGGGTCACGACGATCCTCGCGCTCGTCTCCACGGCGGGCATCATCCCGGATCTGATCTCAGGAGGCACGATCGAGCCCGTGCTCTCTAAGCCAATCGGTCGGATCAGATTGTTTCTGACCAAGTACCTTACCGGCCTGCTGTTCGTCGCGCTGCAGATCCTCGTGTTCTCGTTCGGCTGCTTTGTCGTGCTCGGCATCCGCGGCGGAGCGTGGGAGTTCGGGCTGTTCCTCGCCTTGCCGATCGTGCTCGCATTCTTCAGTTTCCTCTTCTCCTTCTGCGCGTTGGTCGGGCTCGTGACGCGATCGACAATCGCTTCGCTGCTCCTCACGATGCTGTTTTGGAGCATGATCTTCGTCGTCAATCTCGGTGACAGCATCATGCTGCAACAGCGTGAGGGGTGGAAGCTGCAGTTGCAGGACCGTCAAGGTGTGATCGAACCGCAGATTCGGTTTGCGGAGACTCGGCTTGAGCAATGGAGAGATGAAGGTCGTCCAATCCCGGGCGAAGGCGATGAGCCCCTGCCGGAAGACGCCTCTGATGTACTCGAGGTCGTCAACCCCACACTCCGCCAATCGCGTGAGCGTGTCGAGGAAGCCGAGGAAGCCGTCGAGACCTGGACGACATGGTCCGCTCGGGTCTTTGCACTAAAGACCATCCTGCCGAAGACCCAGGAAACCATCGCGCTTCTCGAGCGCAATCTCATATCTGACGAAGAGCTCAGCCGCCTCATGGGCACGGGGAATGACGACTTCAGTGCGGATGAAGACATGCCTGCCATGGCCGACCCACGCGCGACGAAGGCAGTCGCAGAAGCGATGCGTGAGCGATCGATCCTGTGGATCCTGGGCACGTCGTTCCTCTTTGAGGGCGTCCTGCTCGCCCTGTGCTGCTGGATCTTCGCACGCCGTGATTTCTGAGATCACTCGCTCGCGAGTTCGCGCCCTCGATCTCTTGCAGCGGTGAGGGCAGCAACGACAGCCTCCATCACGCCCTGATCATCGAGCGTGGTTGTCGCGGCGTAGGTTGTGCCGTTCTTGCTGGTCACCTTGGCACGCAGATCACCGGGCGAGTCTGTAGATCCGGAGAGAAGCTGAGACGATCCGAGTATGGTCTGACGAACGATGGTGTTGGCCTGGTCCGCAGAGAAGCCGATCGACTTGGCGGCACGCATCATCCCCTCAGCCAGATAGAACAGGTACGCGGGGCCCGAGCCAGCAACGGCGGTGAAAGCGTCCATGAGAGTTTCAGGGATCTCGATCACCTCCCCCACCGCCTGAAACAGTGTCCGGACGCGATCGAGATCCCTTGGATCGGGATCATTGTCTGTCGCGATCGCCGTCATGCCCAGGCCGAGCTGGGCTGGCGTGTTGGGCATGACGCGGATGACACGGTCTTGTTCCCGAACGAGCGAATGGATGGAGTCGATCCGTGATCCGGCGAGGATCGAGATCCATGTGCATGGGCGGCACCCCTGCGCTCGTAACGCTTCTCTCAGCGGTTCGATCGCTTCACGGAGCTTCTGCGGCTTCACGGCGAGGAGGATCATCGGCACTTCCCCGTCCTGAGCGTTGATCCATCGAGCCGCGTCTTCGTGCGAGTGAAAAGCAAGTGTGAATAATGCCCGCCGGTCTGCGTTGGGGTCGAGCACGGCGAGTTGGTGTTCTTCAAGAGCGCCCGCGTCCTGAGCGCCCTGGAGGATGGCATGGGCCATATTGCCGGCACCGAGAGAGAGAACAGCTGTATCGAGGGTTGTCATGGCTGACTGTACCCTTCCGCGGGTATCGATGGTACAATTCACCGGACCTGACCAGAATACGAGCCCGATTTGAGGTGTGTATGTCGAGTTTCTACCAGCTTGCCTTCGAAAAACCTGTTATTGAACTTGAGACCAAGATTGCGCAAGCACGCAACACCAGCGGGGCCGAAATCCCAGCGCTTGGTGGGGTCGCGGAGCAGGCCGGAAACACCCAGGCATCTGAGGAAGACATCGCCAAGCTCGTAAAAGAGCGAGACAAGGCACTGAAGAAGATCTACAAGGATCTATCGCCCTGGAACACTGTGCGGGTCGCCCGCCACCCGGAACGCCCCCAAACGCGTGACTACATCCAGTTCATGTGCCGGGATTTCTGCGAGCTCTCCGGTGATCGCCGTTTCGGGGATGACCCCGCGCTCGTGACCGGCTTCGGGCGGATCGGTGGGCGGAAGTGCCTGATCGTCGGGCATCAGAAGGGCAAAACGACACAGGAAAAACTCGCCTGCCACTTTGGTTGTGCCCACCCAGAGGGGTACCGCAAGGCGCTCGAGAAAATGAAGAAGGCCGAGAAGTTCGGCTTGCCCATCGTGACGCTGGTCGACACCCCCGGCGCCTACCCGGGGCTTGGTGCAGAAGAGCGTGGCCAGGCGGAGGCAATCGCGAAAAACCTCATGGAGATGGCTCGGATCCGAGTCCCGATCGTCAGCATCGTGATCGGCGAGGGCGGCTCAGGTGGAGCGCTCGGCATCGCCGTAGCTGACCGTGTAGCGATGCTTGCATACTCCTGGTACTCCGTCATCTCTCCCGAGGGCTGTGCCGCCATCCTCTGGAAGGAGGCGAATGAGAAGACGAATACCGCTGCAGCCGAGGCCTTGCACCTGACGGCACGCGACAACATGAAACTCGGGATCGTTGACCAGGTGATTGAGGAGCCACTGGGCGGAGCTCATCGTGACCCCGAGCAGGCCGCTCAACTGCTTCAGGATTGGATTGTCCAGCAGTTGGACGAGCTCTCCGAGTTGAGCCCAGATGAGCTCGTGGACGGGCGTTACGAGCGATTCCGGAAGCTTGGTTCCTACCACGAAGAGCAGGAAACGGCACCGGCGACGGGCTGAATCCTCATTTTTCAGCCGATAGGGGCGTTCTGTTCGGGTCGTTTTCGGCGGTCTTTGACTGAGATGCCCGGTGCGCCTACTCTTGTGCCCGAATAGCGGGGTTGCGTACCCTGCAGCCGCAAATTGCGTGAGGGCAATCGCTTGGCGAAGAAAAAAGTCACAAAGAAGAAGACGTCGAAGAAGACCGCTCGCAAGAGCACTTCGAAGAAATCTCCGCGTGCTTCGAAGAAGACGACAAAGAAGAAGCCCGCGAAGAAGACGACCAAGCGAAAGAGCACCGCGCAGAAGAAAACGGCGAAGAAGAAGGTCAGTAAGAAGAAGGTTGTAAAGAAAAAGACGACCAAGAAATCGACGAAGAAGACAGCGAAGAAGACCGCTGCGAAATCAACGAAGAAGAAATCGAGCACGAAGAAGAGCGCCACCAAGAAGACGGCGAAGAAGGCAACTTCGACGAAGCCCGCCGCACCGAGCGAAAAGAAGCAAGAACCCGCGAAGACCGAGAAGCCGGCGTCGAAGGCCAATACGGGCAAAAAGAAGCGCTCGAGCAAAGCCAAGAAGCCCGAGTTCAAGGTGCCCGTCCGCCCCCTGCTGCTCGGCCCCAACGGCCCCGCGATCAAGCCGCTGATTCCTTCCGGGAAAGACAACAAGCAGGTCGCGTCTGTGCTCGACAACGTCACATCACGACGTAAAAAGACGCCGCTGACAAAGACACAACTCGAGAAGTACCGGGTCATCCTGATCCGGAAGCGTGAAGAGCTTCTTGGCGATGTTCACAACCTCGAAGAAGAGGCACTGCGGAGCGATTCCGGGCGTACGAGCCGGACCGCACAGCATCTCGACGAGGCAGGGTCTGAAAGCTACGAGCAGTCGCTCAACCTGAACCTCGCCGCCTCAGACCGAGAGCGCATCATTGAGATCGACGCAGCGCTTCAGCGTATTCAGGACAGAACATACGGCCTATGCGAGCTGACCTTCGAGCCGATCAGCAAAGAACGCCTCAACGAAATCCCATGGACCCGCTACACGATCGAGGCGGCCCGCGAGCTGGATCGGCGGGGCGGCGGTCGTTGAGTGTGCAGGAGCGCGACAACCCGGAGCGTCCGCCCGCAAAGAGCAGACGGGCCTGGTCGATCCTGATTGTCACAACGCTTGTCGGGCTTGTGCTTGACCTCTGGAGCAAGTCCTTCGCGTTCGCGAGCGTCGCTGGGTATCCGGTGATCGTCGAGCGTGAGGACGTGCTTAGCGTCCCGGATTTGGGGATGCTCATACCGCCCCATGAACCGCGGACGGTCATCCCGAGCGTGCTTGAGTTTACGCTTGTACTGAACCCGGGAGCCGTATTCGGCATCGGCGCCGGCAAGCGCTGGTTCTTCGTCATCTTCACCGTCATCGCCTGCATCGTGGCCGTGACACTGTTTTTGAAGTGGACCCGCGCACGCGACTGGGTGGCGCACGCGGGTTTCGGGCTCATCATCGCCGGCGGGCTTGGCAATCTCTACGATCGCCTCGTCTTCGCGTGTGTTCGTGACTTTATCCATCCGCTGCCGGGCGTCCAACTGCCATTCGGGCTGAAGTGGCCAGGCGGGAGCAGCGAGGTCTGGCCGTACGTCTCCAACGTCGCGGATGCGTTCCTGATTATCGGGATCATGATGCTCATGTACCACGCGTGGCGCATGCCTGAACCCAGCGCCGACAACGAATCGGGGTCGCTCACGACCACGACACCCGCCGAATCAGATGATTAGCGATTCATCGTATTCGCGCGGCCCCTGATCTCATCGATCATCTCACGCACCTCGTTCGCCATGCGCGAGTTCGGGAACTCCTCGATGATCCGCTCGCCGACAGACTGTGCTTCCGACCAGGAGCGGTCCTTCACGGCCAGCTTGAACTGGGCGCCGAGGTTGTCGCGTGCCTTCCCGATCACGCCGCGCGCGACCTCACGGAACTGCTCAGCTTCATGCTCGCTGAGCAGATGATCCATCTCATGGAGCAGATCCATGGCCTCTTCGATGTTCTCTTGCTGCGCGGCCTCAAGGAATCGACGCTCGATGGCCTCCTTGTGGCGATCCCGGGCACCGATGACCCGATGGCGGAGCCCCTCGACCTGAGGCGAGTCGTGGAACACGCGAGAGATCCGGGCGGCTTCGGTTAGCGCCTGCTCCCACTTGTGCGAAGCGATGAGCTCATCCAGGCCGCGGATCGCCTCATGAACGGCCTTGGAATGCGTCTGGGCTCTCGCGCTCTCGATCCGGGTCCTGAACTGCTCCGCCTCGACCCTGTAGCCGAATCTTTCAGCGAGCTCTCGAACCAGAACTAGGCCGGCGTCCCAGTCCTGAAGGTGTATATCTTCCTCGATCGCTTTGCACAGCAGGTCACGCTCCTTGCGACGATTGATCACGCGGCGGGCATCGTCGGAGAGGATGATCGTCTCGTTGAGCGAGTTCATGGTGTCGCTGAGCGATCGGATCTGTGTTCTGATCCGATCGAGCTCGATGGATTGGTCTTTCTCCTCATCACCTGATGAGCGAGCGGCGAGGCACACCGGGAGCGTTGTCAGCGTGAGCACAAGCGAGATCAGCCCCGCGAGAACCCAGAGCTCGTTGGCGTTCATGATGCCCTGCATGCCGGCGCCGACAGAGAGCACGGCTGCAACTCCATATATCGCGATGATCCATCCTGGGGAGAGTCTTCCTTGCTCGTCCATCGTCTAGCTCCTGCTCTAGGTTTACCGGAATGGATGCGCCGGGTTCAGCTCCCGGGCACCGGGCCACCACAGTTCTGTTCGATCGGAACAAAGCAGAGGAATCGAAACGGCTCGGATGCCGATTCCGGGACTGTGAACTGATGGAGCTCGTTCGCGGGGACGAGCACGGCGTCCCCGGCTTTGAGCTCGTGCTGCTCGCCCTCGAGCAGCACCTGAGCGTTGCCCGAAACAACGTAGACCTCATGCTCATAATCGTGCTGATGCTTGGGGGTGTGCCCCCCAGGCTGGACCGCGAATGAACGCATGGCAAAGTGCGGGGCTTGGTCATCGCGACCAATCATCACGGACATGGACGCGCCCTGCACGCCTTCCATCTGCACGGTGTTCATCTCGGTCTCATGGATGTTTCGGATCAGCGGCATCGATGTATCGCTCCAGTTTTCTACTTCGGGATTGGCACCCGGTTCTGTTGAGTTTACCATAGACCATGAGTGAGACGCAGCAAGAAACGGTTGGCACCCCCGTGATTCAGGTCTTTGCGCTTGGTGGCTTTCAGACCAACTGTATGGTGGTCACGGACGGCGAACCCGCCCCGGGCAAGCACTGCCTGATCGTAGATTGCGGTTACGAGCCCGATGAACTCCTGAGCTTTGTGGAGGAACAGGAGCTCAGGGCGGAGCGTGTGGTCCTGACTCATGCGCACGCGGACCACATCGCCGGGCTACATGAGTTGCATTCCCGCCTCGGACCCGTCCCGATCTCGATGCACCAATCCGAGGAGGATTGGATGAATGATCCGATGCTGAATCTTTCTGCGGCGTTAGGACTGAACGTGACGGCACCGATGCCCAGCGCGTTCCTTTCGGAGGGTGATACGGTCGGGATCGGAACGGTGATCTTCGACGTCAAAGAAACCCCCGGACACTCGCCCGGAGGAATATCACTTGTGCATACGGGCTCAAAGAACGCGATCGTGGGCGATTCATTGTTCAACGGCTCGATCGGACGCACAGACTTCCCGGGTTCCAGTTTCGAAACGCTCGCGGAATCAATCCGCACCAAGCTGTACACGCTCGATCCAGAGACCCGGGTGTATCCCGGTCACGGGCCAACAACCACGATCGGCCGCGAGATGGCGACAAACCCGTTCGTGCCTGCCTGATTGTTCAGCCCATAACGCTGCCAAGCCCGAAGCATCGGCGCCACGTTGATAGCTGGCCGAGATGGAACATGTAGTGATCGTGGAGCATAAACAGCCCCATCGTGTCACATGTTCCGAAGAACTCTGCAGCACGCTCGTTGCCTTCCCCACCGATCGCCACGCTCAGCGCTTCGTCACTGAGCGTGGCGATGTGCTCCCTCACGGCATTATGCGATCTCTGGAAGTGCTCGAGGATCTCCTCGAATGCTGGGTAGACCGTGTTCTCAGGATCATGCTGACACTCGACACCGGCTTCGAAGAGTTCTGTGTACACATCCGGGACCGCCGCCTCTGCGCTGTCCACCCCGAGTGCCTTCATGATTTTTTGTGGATAGATCGCGAGGTGCCCGTACACGAACTTCGGATGGTTGCAGTTGATCAACTGGCCATTCGCGGTGGGCATCGAGCCGGCGGTTTTCGGATCGATCCCCTCCGCGAGTGCATCCGCGAGTCCGGACGTCCGCTGGGTCATCGTCAGCAGTAATCGAGCGGTCTTGCTCATGGTCACCGTATCAGACATGTTGGGCCCCTTTCAGTCACCCGTTTCCAACCGAGTAGTCAGGATCCAATATAGCGATCGTAGATCGAGCGTGCAAGCGCGGGTTCTGAGACGCCTTCGATGATTGCCCGCCCGTCGTGGAACACACTCAGCGTGTATGGCTCGTCCTTGAGCGTCCCCTTGACGAGCACGCCCAGATGGGAAAACTCGCCGTGGACACTGAGTGCGGCCAGGATCTGATGCAGATCGAGGCGTTCACGGACACGTGGATTGACCTGAATCGCGTCCTTGCCGCAGATCGAGACCGTGTCCTCCTCATCCCGCTCCAGAAACTCGAAATCTCGTCTCGCGCAGCAGGGGCAACTGGGGTCTCTGGAGCCGCTCAGATCGATTCTGCGGCGTTGCCCTTCCCAGAGGTCAAACTCCAGCAGCGAGCGCATCGCACGGCTCTCGTGCCCCATCAGGACCTTGAGGGCCTCGCTGGCTTGGTAGGATGCGATGATCGACGAAACGGGCGAAAAGACACCGACCGACTCGCAGGTCGGCTGGGACCCGGGAGTCGGGGGTTCGGGGAACAGGCAGCGGAGACAAGGCGACTCCGGAGGGATAAACACCGTTGCCATCCCCCTGGTGCCTATTGCTCCCGCGTAAAGATATGGGATGGTGTGTTTCACGCTCAAATCATTGAGGATGTAGCGGGTTTCGAAGTTGTCGGCACCATCGATCAGGATATCGGGTTTTCCATGCTTTTCTCGCTCGAGGATCTCATCCGCATCGTTCGCGTTGAGATCCGCGACGACCGGGTGGATCTCTATGTCGGGGTTGACCGCCCGCAGCCGTTCCGCGGCTGCGATCGCCTTGGGCCGATTGGAGCCGGCGTCGGCGTCCGTGTAGAGCGTCTGACGGTGCAGGTTCGTGACGTCCACCACATCCCGATCGATCAGGGTCAGGCGACCAACACCGGCCCGGGCGAGTAGATCAGCGCACGGGCAGCCGAGGGCACCGACGCCGACGATCATCGCATGGGCGTTGGCCAGGTTGGTTTGTGCGGTAGAATCCCAAAACGACAGGCGCCGTTGACGGGTGTATCTCGGATTCTCAGGGGTATGCGTCACGCGTGATGATAGTGAAGATCGGGCCGAGACATGACACATTGCTCCAGCGAGAACCAGTTCCCGGCCGCAGGCCTTGAGTGGACAGCGCCCGATCCCCTCCCATTGCGGATTGAGAGCGCTCGCCTCGTCATGCGAACGTACACGCTTGAGGACGTCGAGGAGGTCTTCCGGGTTGTCAACGAAACTCGGGATCACCTGATTCCATGGCTGCCATGGTGCCGCACTGGTTACACAGACCTGGACGTCTCGACGCACGAGATATCGACCTTCATCATGGAGCTGCGCAAGCCCATGGAGCTCTCACGCGTGATCTTTGGGGTGTTCCTCAAAGAAACAGGCGAGCTGATCGGCGGCAGCGGGATCCATGACATCCGGCGCGATACGGCTTCGTGCGAGACGGGGTACTGGATCTCGAAGTCCCATACGAGGATGGGATACGGCGAGGAAGCATGCCGCCGAACGATCAGCTGGGCGATGCAGGACCAGCATGAGGGGGGCATGGGGCTGCGGCGCGTGCGGATCTACTGCAGCGGCGAGAACAAGGCCTCGACACGCCTGATCGAGAAACTCGCCATTCGCGCTGAGGTCATGCAACGCGACGACTACTACGTCGAGGGCGTTGGCTGTACTGACCGGCTCGGATGGGGCGTGCTGCGTTCCGAGTGGGATTGCGATCGACATCGAGCGATCGGTCCTGAAGATCGCTGAAACAACAGTTCAGATGACCCATCCAAAAGAGAAAAACCCGGCCATCGCTCGATGACCGGATCTTGAATCGATTCTGCTTGGCTGGCTTATCGTGCGAAGTGCGCGAACGCCTTGTTTGCCTCGGCCATGCGGTGGGTCTGGTCGCGGGTGGTCATCGCCTTGCCCTCGCCGCGTGCGGCTGCCCAGAGCTCGTCGGCGAGCTTGAGATGGGTCGAGCGCCCCTTCTCGGAGCGGACCGCGGTGATGATCCAGCGGAACGCGAGCGACTGCTGGCGGTTCTGCTTGACCTGCATCGGGACCTGGTAGTTCGCACCGCCGATTCGCTTGGAGCGGACCTCGACGTAGGGCTTCACGTTCTCGATTGCGCGGTGGAAGATCTCGATCGCTTCGGTGATGCCCTCGGCTTCCGCTTCCGCGTTGCCCTTGAGCTTCTCCTGGATCACGTCGAGCGCGTTGTAGACGACACGCTCGGCGGAGGTCTTGCGACCCGAGAGCATGATGCAGTTGATGAACTTCGCGAGGACCTTGTCGTTGAACTTGGGGTCGGGACGGAGCTGATCCTGCGATGCGGTAATGCGGCCTGCCATGTGGTTTCTTCCTTTTTGGCTCATCTGCCCTTGCGGGCGCTGTTCACCCCAGTGTTCGCTGGGATTACTTGCCTGATAAAAAAACGCACCACGCGTGTGATGCGTTCAACAAAGCGTTGATCGGGTTTAGCCCTTGCCCTTCTTGGCACCGTACTTCGAGCGACCCTGCTTGCGGTCGTCGACACCAAGCGAGTCGAGGGCACCACGGACGATGTGGTAGCGGACACCGGGGAGGTCACGGACGCGACCGCCGCGGACGAGCACGATGGAGTGCTCCTGAAGGTTGTGGCCTTCGCCGCCGATGTACGCGGTGACTTCCTTGCCGTTGGAAAGCCGGACACGCGCAATCTTCCGGAGTGCGGAGTTGGGCTTCTTGGGTGTGGTGGTCTTCACAGTGAGACAGACACCACGGCGCTGCGGGCAGCTCTCCATGTCACGAACCTTGGACTTGACCTTGGGGGTCTTGCGCGGTTTGCGGATAAGCTGGTTGATCGTCGGCATTCGTTCTATCCAGTTCAGCTGATCGTGAGGCTGCTGCACAGCGCAGCATGGGTTTACGACCGTCTTTGGTCGGGCAGGAAGTGTAGCACCCAGAATCCGTGAAGCAAGCAAGGGGGAGCCATAAACCCATGCACGACCCGAACTCACTCACTTGCGTCGCGTGGCTAGGATCGCTGCCATGAGCACGAATGATACGCCGATCAACTCGCCCGAACAGAACCAGACCCCGGAAGCCCGGGCCCGGGGCATGACCGTCCGCGGGTTTCAGGAACTGATCAGGGAACGATACTTCGCCTCAGACAACGCCAGGGGCACCGCGGGGACGTTCCTTTACCTCACGGAAGAGTTCGGGGAGCTCGCGACGGCCCTGGCCAACTGCAACCGCTCCAGCCGCCCACCGAGCGATACTGAGCGGGCCAACCTGGAAGAGGAGTTCGCGGATGTGCTCGCGTGGCTGGCCACGCTGGCCAACATCAACGGCGTGGACCTCGCGGAAACCCTGGTGAAGTACACCGATCCGGACCGGGTCCAGGGGATCAAGGACTGAAACCCGTCTGAGCGCGATCCAGCGTGTTCATGAAGAGTGTGTGATCTCTGCCAAACCCTTCTCACGCAAGGGCTTGGACGGGGTACGCTCTGGCCCATGTGTGATTCCCAAGTCACGGATGATCCTTGGACCCACAACCACAACAGGCAGGTGTCATATGCGTTACAGGGCGTGCTGGATCTCTGACCTTCATCTCGGCAGCAAGAAGGCAGAAACGGAGCTGATTTACAGCTTCCTCAAGAAGAACGAGTTCGACGATCTGTATCTCAACGGCGATGTCATCGACATCTGGCGTTGGAAGCAGGCGGGGCTGCTCAAGGCGAGGAACACGCAGGAGCACATCAACGTGGTCCAGCGGATCCTGAAGCTCGCGAAAAAGAAGTCCCGCGTCCACTACACCATCGGCAACCACGACGAGTTCCTCATGCACTTCCTGGCAGAGCAGAACGAGGCGCGGGAGTTCGGCAACATCAACCTCAACGAGCGCGTCGTGCACACGACGGTGGACGGCAAGAAGTACCTCGTCCTCCACGGTCACCAGTTTGACCTCGTGACCCGCACGGCCCCCTGGATCGCCAAGCTCGGTGATCGCGGGTACGAGTTCACCATCTGGATCAACAGGATCGTCAACCGCATACGGCGCCGCATGGGGCTCCGCTACTGGTCGCTCTCGAAGTTCATCAAGCTCAAGGTCAAGAAAGCGACGATGATCATCGGGCGATTCGAGGAGAGCGCCCTCCACTACGCGCGTGAGCACGGGTTCGACGGCATCATCTGCGGGCATATTCACAACCCAGAGATCAGCATGCACGACGATGGGCCGGCGTACCTCAACAGCGGGTGCTGGACGGACCGGGCGAACTGCAACGCGCTCGTCGAGCGTGCGGACGGTTCGATCGACCTGATCCAATGGGACGGCGAGCGGGAGATCATCCTTAAGTCCACCGACCCCGAGCGAGACGGCATCTACTTCCCCACGCTCGAAGAGCTCAACGAACCCGCGCACAAGGACCGTTCGCGTCGGGACGAGTTCACCGCGATTTAGTGCATCAGACTGGTCTCACCGCATAGAATCATCCCATGCGTACGGGTAACTCAGCGGGGCAGAACAAGACATTCGACGAGTTCAGACGGATCGAGCAGCTCCAGAATGCGGGGCAGCGCGATCTTGCGCTTGAGGGTTCGGTGGCACTGGTCAGCAAGCAGTCCAGCTGGCCGTACGCGCACTATTCGCTGGCCACGTCGCTCGCGAACCTCGGCCGCTTCGAGGAGGCCCGGCGGGCGGCGCGGAAAGCCATCTCGCTCAAGGACTCAGCGGCACCGTTTCATGCGAAGCTCGGCGAGATCCTCCACCGCCTCGACGACACGGACGGGGCCCGCAATGCGTTCGGCAGGGCGATCGAGCTCGAGCCCCACGAATCCAGCCACAAGGTCTCGCTCGCTTGGGCATTGCGACTCTCCGGCTTCACCGATGAGGCCTTCGAGATCCTCGATACGCTCTACCAGGGTGGTGAGCGTGGGCACCGCTGTGTCCGCACGTATGCCGGGCTGCTCGGGCAACGGGGCGAGGCGGAGCGTGGGATCGAGGTCCTGCGGCCGATCGCGGAGGAAGCCCACCCGGACCCCAAGATGCTCTCGGCCGACTGGTACGCGCTCTCCAAGCTGTACGACCAGACCGGGCAGTACGACGAGGCCTTTGAGGCCGCGACGCGTGGTGCTGAGCTCAGCGGGAAGACTTACGACCCCGAGATGCGGGAACGCGTCTTTCACGACCGTCTCGAGGCGTGGTCCGAGGAGACCATGCCCAAGCTGGCCCGCTCCAGATCAAACTCGGACAAGCCCGTGTTTATTGTCGGGATGCCCCGATCGGGGACCACCCTTGTGGAGCAGATCATCGCGGCTCATCCGGAGGCGTACGGCGCTGGGGAGCTGATCAATGTCTTTACGGCTGCCCACGAGCTCGTGACGCCCACCGATTTTGAGACCAGCATGCGGTCGCTCGCGGAGGGACTCAAGACCGCGACCCTGGATCGGACCGCGCGGCGGATCCTCAAGAACATGGAGAAGCAGGCGCCCTCCGGCTCGAAGCCTGCTCGGATCTGTGACAAGCTACTGCTGAACTTCCAGCACCTGGGGTTCATCGAGCAGCTGTTCCCCAACGCGAGCGTGATCGTGTGCAGCCGTCATCCGCTTGATACGTTCATCAGCAGCTATCTCCTCGATTTCGAGGGGGCCAACTCCCACGCGTACACCTACAACGCCAAATGGTTCGCCCACTTCTACGCGCTCCATCTGCGGTACATCGAGCACTACAAGCGGGTCTGCTCGCTGCCGATCCTCGAGGTCCGCTACGAGGACATCGTGCAGGATCAGCGGGCGCAGACCGAGCGGCTGCTGGAGCACATCGGGCTCGCGTTCGATGAGGCCTGCCTGCGATTCCACGAGCATGAGCGGGCGGTCATCACCGCTTCCACGGATCAGGTGCGCCAGAAGATGTACACGAAGGCGATGCGGCGGTTCGAGCACTACGAGGCGCACCTTGGGCCGGTGCGTTCTGCGCTGGCAGCGCAGGGCGTGGATTGCGACTGAGCTTCCCGATCGGAGCGAGAGCAATGGCGGTTGTTCAGACTTGGCTCTTGCGGTTCTGAGGGCAAAAAAGAAGCACCCACGACCGGAGTCGTGGGTGCTTTGCGGTTTGTATGAGTGACTCTTACGAGTCAGTCAAGCATGGCCCGGATTACGGGCAGCCCATGTTGAAGCCCTGGATGAAGAGCGAGACGTCGAAGAAGTCCCAGTTCCCATCGTTGTTGAAGTCAGCGCTTGCATCCTGAGCGTTGAACGCCTGGATGAAGAGCGAGACGTCGAAGAAGTCCAGGTTCATGTCGCCGTTGAAGTCAGCCGGGCAGGGGTTGCCGGTCGACGGTCCGTAGAGGACGAACTGGAACATCGCGGGCGGGGTGTAGCCGAGGCCGCCGGTCGAGATCAGACCACCGGTACAGGCGAAGCCACCGAACCAGTAGCCACCGTTGTAGGTGATGGCGCCGGTCGAGTTTGGCGGGTTGTAGATCGCGAAGCGGTCTTCTTCACCGGTACCTGCGTCAGCGACGGAGGTATCGATCTGCCAGGTCCAGGTGCCGTCGCCGTTGTCGACTGCGCTACCGGTGGGGTAGCCGAAGCTGATACCGATGGTGTCGGAAGCGGTGCCCGCTGCCGAACCGGTGTCGGAGTCGCTGTCGAAGTCGTTGCCGATACCGGGCTGGTAGAAGCGAACGGTCCACGACCAGTCGAACAGGCCATCGCCGTCGAGGTCGGAGTCCATCAGACCGTCGAAGTCGCGGTCAGCGTTGGCGATGGAGACGCCGTCGCCGATACCGTCGAAGTCGGTGTCAACGTCGTTGTTACAGAACGCTGCGGTCTGGCAGTCGCCGTCGGAGTCACCGATCTCGAAGGAGAGGTCGGTGGAGGTGCCGAATGCGACGAGGTCGACGTCAGCGGTCCAGCCGGTCAGAGCGCCAGCGGTGACGTTGTCAGGCGTGTTGCCGGGGAGGTTGAAGAACAGGAAGTCGACGAGGGGCAGGCGGGTGGAGCGGTTGAGCTCGCGACCGTTGTCTGCGTCCCAGACCATCCACTGGCCTGCGAGTTCTTCGATACCGACGACGCCGGAGGTCGAGTCAGTGCCGTTGGCCCATGCGTCGGGGTGAGCAACAACCCAGTTGATCTGGATGCAGTCAACAACGGTGTCCAGGGCGATGTCGCCGTAGTCCATGTTGGTGACGTTGGTCGAGAGCGACGTGGTGCCGGGGTTATCAACACCGAAAAAGTACGATGTGATGTAGCCCTGAGCCTCACAGGCGTTCTGGACGAGGGCCGACCAGATCATTTCGCTCGCGCCGGTGTCGGCGGGTGCGGTCTGACCGTCGTTGAACATGGTGACAACGCGCTCGCCGGTGGAGACGTTGTAGTAGATGTGTCCGGCCTTGTTGATGTTGGCCTGGGTGGGACCGAGGGTCGTCGGGGTGTTCGACGCAGCCGCGGTGCTGGCGATACCAGCAGCCAGGGCAACAGTCAGTGCACTCTTCGCATTCATGGAAAAGCTCCTCTTTTTGATTGTTTGAAACAGTGAAACCACAACTCGACACAGATGACTAGAACTTTCACAAAGCTTGAATAGTCATCTAGAACGAACGAAATGAGACCCTCTGAGCACAGTTGCCTGAGCAGTCGTCAACACAATGAGTACCGCGTCGAGGTTCTCTCTCCCCTGACTGGCGTGGCCTGATCATTCGAACCGGTTCGGTGATCGGCATTGCCTGCGGTACCCCGATGCACTTGCAGTGCAAGGGGGCTTGCCGTGCACGCACGGCTGAACCGTCTCATGACGGGTCATAGACGAATATACCCCATCCAGCATCTCCCGCAAGGGGCGATGTGCGGAAAAAGCAGAGTTTTTCTGGGCACAATCGAGGATTTCTGTTCACGAATGAGGATTCGTGATGGGTCCGATAGCATGAAATCATGCATTCTGCATGCCTGCGTACGCAAGTAATCGGTCCAAGAAGTCGTCAAAGAATCTGGCCGCATCGTGCGGTCCCGGCGACGCTTCCGGGTGAAACTGGACTGATCGGACCGGACGGGAGCCGAGGCGGAAGCCCGCGACCGTCCCATCGTTCAGGTGAACATGGGTAATCACACCCCCCGCTTGGTCCAGCGATTCCGGTTCGACCGCGAACCCGTGGTTCTGGCTCGTGATCTCCACGCGCCCGCTTTCGATGTCATGGACCGGCTGGTTCGCGCCGCGGTGACCGAACGGGAGTTTGAACGTCTTCGCCCCGATCGCCAGACTCAGGAGCTGGTGTCCGAGGCAGATGCCATAGACCGGGACTTCCTGCAGTTCCGGGTCCTGGAGCAGTTCTCGGGTCATGGCGACCGCGTCTTCCACAGCTTGCGGATCGCCCGGGCCGTTTGAGAGGAACACGCCGTGTGCTTCTCCAGAGACGAGCAAGGGCTTGATTTCGTTGAACGAAGTCGTAGCGGGCATTGCTTTGACCCGAAGCCCCCGCTGGGCGAGCTGGCGTGCGATGTTTGATTTGAGGCCAAAATCAAGCAGCAGCACGCAGGGCGCGTGCGCCGGATCCGATGCGGATTCCGTGCCAGTCTCCCACTCTCCGAGCGTGTCCTTCCAGTCGATGTCGGATCCGCGGGTGGCTTTCATGGCCAGGTTCTGACCGCTCATGGATTCGACCTTGCGGGCCATCTCGATCAGCTCGGCATCGCTCAGGTCATCTCGGTCGCTGAGCACGGCCTGGACTACCCCGCCGGTCCTCAGGGCCCGAGTCACCGCCCGGGTATCGACCCCGGCGATCCCGAGCACCCCGGCATCCGCGAGGTACGCATCGAGGTCCTGGCTGATCCGGTAGTTGGATGCGTGCTCCGTGAACTCATGGATCACGAAGCCCGCAACCTGGACGCGATCTGACTCCGTGTCCTCCTGGTTGACGCCGGTGTTCCCGATCAGCGGCTGCGTCTGGATCAGGATCTGGCCCATGTATGACGGGTCGGTCAACGACTCCTGATAGCCGCACATGGCTGTATTGAAAACCAGCTCGCCTGTGGAGATGATGTCCTTCCCGACCGCACCGAAGGCGACGCCGGTATAAAGCTGCCCGCTCGACAATGCGAGACGGGCGGTCCGATTCTGCTCATTCGTTTCGATTTGATTGCTCATGCTGGATTACAGTATATGAACGACATGGATCTGTTTTCCTCGCATGAACCGACTGAATCGCAACCGAGCCCGGTGATCTATCCCCGTTACGCGCGCGTCGCGATCGAGCGGGGGCTGGATCGCATGGGTGGGCTGACGTACGGCGCGACGATGAACGTCCAGCTCGGGCAGCACGTGCGTGTCCCGGTTGGGCGAGGGAACACCCCGACTGGGGGGTATGTCATCGAGGTCGGCGGCGAAGAGCTCCTTGACGGCTACGACCCGAGCAAGGTCAAGGCAGTGCTGGAGTACGCCTCGGCATCGCTCCCCGAGTCGCTGATCGAGCTGGCGAAATGGATGAGCACGTACTACATGTGCCCGCTGGGCATGGTGCTGGCCAGTGTGGTTCCCGCCGCCGTCAAGGCAGACACCGGACGCAAGCGAAAGCTCGGCGTTGAGCTCGGGCCGGCCCCCACCGAAGAGCAGATCAGGGAACTGAGCAAGGGGGCTCGAGCAGCTTGGGCTGCGATTGAGCAGATCTCGGATTCAACGTTCCCCATCGAGCCCAGGCTGCTCGCCGCGCGCATAGGCGAGAAGAGCGTGGCCTCCATCAACCGTCTGGTCCGCGCTGGCCTGCTGAACGAGACCCAGATCGAGCGGATCCACGCCCCCAAGCTCTTCGATGTGCTGGACGCCGAGGACTCGGGGACGCATGAACTTACCGCAGCGCAGCATGCCGTGGTCGAAGGCGTCAGCGGGACGCTGGGGACGTATGCCGCCCATCTGCTGCATGGGGTGACCGGGTCTGGGAAGACCGAGGTGTATATCAACCTCGTCCGGCGCGTGCTTGATCGCGGGCAGCGTGCATTGATTCTGGTTCCGGAAATCGCCCTGACACCACAGACAGGGGGGCGATTCATCCAGGTGTTCCGCGATGCTGGTGTTGCGGTCTTGCATTCAGGGCTGACGAAGTCCGCTCGCAATCAGCAGTGGTCGCTCGCCGCTTCGGGCGAGGCCAGAGTGGTTATCGGGGCACGTTCTGCGATCTTTGCCCCACTCACGGAACTCGGGCTGATCATCGTCGATGAGGAGCATGACGGCTCGTACAAGCAGGACCAGCTCCCCCGCTACAACGCGCGGGATGTTGCCGTCAAGCGTGCCCACCTCGAGTCCTGCCCGGTGCTGCTCGGCTCGGCGACCCCTTCGCTCGAGAGCTGGCACAACGCGAAGAGCGGGCGATACTCGCTCTGGTCGATGCCGGATCGTGTGGGCTCAGGCACGCTGCCGAAGGTCAGCATCATCAACATGGCCCTGCCCGAGGAGCGGGTGAAAGTGCCGAAATCGTTTGGCTCGCATCAGGACTTTGCCATCGGGAACACGCTCGCCGCACGTCTGCGTGAGACGATCACCTCAGGACAGCAAGCCATCCTGCTGCTGAACCGGCGGGGCTTTGCTTCGGTCGTTGTCAGCTCGGATCGCGCATCGGGGTGGAAACTCGAGTGCGACCAGTGCGATACCACGATGGTCGTGCACAAGGGCAGCGTGAGGCAGATGGGTGGGAAGCGGTTTGTCCGCTGTCATCACTGCCTGAGTGAGCAGCTGATCCCCAAGGCGTGCCCGATCTCTGGAAAAGCACTGGTGGAGCTGGGCGTCGGCACACAGCGCGTGGAGGACGAGATCGCGTTCCGCTTCGGGGACTCACTCGGGCTGGAAGCCGGGGTCAGCTATGAGCGTGTCGACGCGGACTCAATGAACCGTGCGAGCGATTACTTCGGCGTTCTGGACCGCTTCAGGAGCGGCGAGCTGCGTCTGTTGCTTGGCACGCAGATGATCGCGAAGGGGCTGGACTTTCCGAATGTATCGCTCGTGGGTGTGCTCAGTGCAGACACGGCGATGCACCTCCCCGATTTCCGGGCCGAGGAACGGACCTATCAGCTCGTCTCGCAGGTGGCCGGGCGTGCCGGACGGGGTGAGATTCCTGGTCAGGTCATCGTGCAGACCCTGAATCCGCACGCTTCAAGCATTACACGAGCGGCAAGGCACGACTACGTTGGCTTTGCGCGTGACGAGCTCGGGGCTCGGTATCAGTCGGGGTTGCCTCCCCACGTCCGGATGGTCCGCATCGTGGTGAGGGATGAGCAGCATGCGCGGGGTGAGGATCGAGCGAACGAGATCGCTGAGCTTCTTCGAGCCCACAGCGACCCACGCGTTCAGATACAGTCCCCGATGCCCTGCACCATCACACGAATCGCGAACATGTACCGGTTTGAGATCACGATGCTCTGCCCGAGCCCCAAGCCCATGCAGGACGCGATGCAAGCGGTACGCGAGAAGGGGCTTCTCAAGAGCGACTCACGGGTCGCGATCGACGTCGATCCCATCTGGCTCATGTGATTCGGGCTTCGTGATGCGAACAGTCACCGGTGTCCCTTTTTCGGGGATTTGATCTCTGTTGGCGATCCACACCGGCTCATCGATCTCGGCGAGGTGAGAGATGGTCCACGTCGGGGCGATAACCTCGTTGCCGAAGGATGTGAGCGATGCGATTGTGCCGGCACCGTCCGCTTCGTACCCACGGCGAGTGAGCTTGGACCCCGCGAACACAAAGCCAGCCCATCGCTCGTCATCGACGATGCCTGACTCGTGCTCGACATGCATGACCCATTCCGTGATGGCCTGAAACTCGGGGTGATCCTGATCGACCGCGACTTCGATGATCAGTGGATCCCCATGCGCGGGGATCTGCTCTCCATCGGCACCCCTTGTGAGGGGTGCGCCAGACTCGAACCCCGCAGCAAGAAACGCGGCGTGGAGATTCGAAGGCTTGATATCTGTCACAATCAGTGACTCATGCTCGCGTGAATCGGGCGCGGTAATGAACATCTCGAGGTAGACGTCGGGTGTGTCGGGGTGGTGCGCATCGATCGCGATCTGTCCTCCGAACTCAACGATGCCGTCCGTGACCCTGATACCGGGGAGTAGTTCGCTGAGCTGCTGCGGGGTGTCCTCGGGCTGAGATAAGAATGCGGCGGAGATGCAGAGCATGGTTGCAATCATGACGACGCTCCCGATGTTTTGCTTGCGAGTTCGATAAACCGCTCACCACGCTGCTCGTAGTTCTGGAACTGGTCCCACGAGGCGCAGCCAGGGGAAAGGAGGACTACATCCCCATCCTCAACTGAGCAATGGACTTCCGACATGGCCTGATCGAGCGTACCACATGCGTGCGCGTTGGCTCGCGAAGACCGCACGATCGCATCGGCGGTTGCCCCGATGCAGTACAAGCCCGCGAGTTTCGGAGCGAGATCTGCGATCGGCGTGAGGTCGGAGCCCTTGTCGTATCCTCCGGCGATGAGGTGGATGCGATGGCTCGGAGCCATAGACTCGATCGCACGGACGGCGAGCAGAGTCGCCTGCGGGGTTGTCGACTTGGAATCGTTGAAGTAGATCACGCCGCCCTGCTCGTGACAGCGATGGAGTCGGTGCGGCAAACCCTGGAATGTCCTGACCGCTTCGATCAGTTCTGAACGCTCGATCTCTGGATGGAGCTGCTGAATGCAGGCCACCGCGAGCGCCGCGTTCATAGCGTTGTGTGCCCCCGGGATGGCGCACGAGTCGACTTCTGCGGACTGGCCGACGATGCTAGCCGTCTGGTTTCTCCAACTGGCCAGTGACTCCGGGAGCACCGTGTGGGGTGAGTTGAGCACAAGCTGCTTGCACTCGCGATAGTGCTGCTCATCGCTGTGCCAGTCCAGATGATTGGGGCTGTAGCTGGTGATGCACGAGACTGCGGGATATACAGGCGGATTCTGCACATCGCGTCCCCAGAGCCAGTACAGCATCGCGCTTGAGAGCTCGAGCACGACAGTCGTGCGGTCCGTGATCTCATTGAGCTGATCG